>NZ_JBIVUM010000013.1:104594-259170 GCF_044757205.1 Kitasatospora sp. NPDC091335
GTTTTTCCTGGGCTCTTTTTGCATCAATGCGTCCGGGCCGCATTTGGGGGCCAAAACCCGGGTTCCGCGGGGGGGGGGGGGTTGTTTTTAAATTTTTTATTTCGGGAAACACGCGGGCCCCCCCTGGGGGGGCCCCCGCGCCGCCGCGTTGCCGCCCGCCGCTCCTGTCTCCGCCCCGCTATGGCCGGCCCCGCTGGCGGCGCAAGGAACGGGGTGGCGGTCGGCAGAGCAGGTTGGACCCCGGACAGGCTGTCCGGCCCGGCGTGGCCAGGTCACGGCCGATGGTTGCCCGCCGTTCGTTCGGGCCCCCCGCCGCCCGATTCTCCGGGGCGAACGGAACCCGTCAAGCCCGCACCGCTCGCCACCGTCGCCACGCACAGGCCCGTACATGCGGGCTTGACCGAACCCGCCCGCCCCTACAACTCGGCAGCTATCGGGGGGCCCGACCGGAATGGCGCCCCGCATGCCACCACCACACCGGCCGAGTCCCGCACATGCCCCATCCATCACGCTGACCCTCAGTCAGAAATTCGCTCTGAACATGCCTCCGGCCCCGGTACCATGCGGCACCAGGGCTGGTCAGCGAGGTCAGCTCGCCGCCGGACCACCCTCCCCGCCAAGGTCAGGGGTGGTCCGGCGCGCTTATGAGGTTGTCGGGGTTGCGCCTGTGGTTCAGGCCGACTCGGCGGTGAGAAGGAAGTCGTCGGCGACGGCGTCCATCAGCAGTTCGTCGCAGGGACGACCCAGCCAGTAACCCGACTGCCGCAGTCGGCCGGCGGGCTGGAACCCGGCCTTCTGGTAGGCCGAGATGCCCGCCGCGTTCGGTTCCAGGACCTTGAGCCACACCATGCGCAGGGCCGTGTACTCGAAGGCCCAGCGGAGCGTCAGCTCAGTGGCCTCAGCGGCGAAGCCCTTCCCGCGCGCCTCGGGGGCCAGGAGGATCACGTACTCGGCGGTCCGCACGGCCGGATCGATCTGGAGCGTCGTGATGCCCACCGGGGTGTGGTCGTCGGCGGTGACCACCTCGAACTGGGGGTAGTCGCGGTTGCGGCCCTGGGCCTCCCAGCCTCCGGCGCGGACCTCCCAGGACTGGGCGACCTGCGTGCCGAAGCCGAGGATCGTGCCGGGGTCGTTCTCCCAGCGGTGGTAGTCGGTCAGGTGGTCACGGTTGGTCATCGCCAAGCTGACGCGCTTGCCGGGCAGCAGGATGTTCGGAGTGGGCATCGGGGCCTCGTTCCAGGTCGGTTGGTGCGTTGATCGGCGTGTAGTCGCCAGTGTGCTCGGGTTCTTCGACCGGCAGGCCGTGAACGTCACAGATCCAGGCGTGCAGCCGTATCGGGTCGGTGGCTACCCCGTGCCGCCAGGCGCCCCCACGGCCGCCGAGAGCGAGCAGGAGCGAAGCCGCGGTGGACTCCTCCAGACACGCGACGCGGGCCGGGAAAGCGCGAGCGGCCCAGCGGACCGAGCGTATCGCCAGGCGGGCGTGGGCCGTTGTCGGCAACGGGAGGTCCCCGCCCAGTTCGGCGAGGTGGCGCAGGCGGCCGAACTTCGATCCCGGGCGGCCGGCGGTGCGCACGGCAAGGGTCGCCGCCAGCACGGCAGCAGCAGCCAGGCGCCAGGCCAACGGCGGTGAGACGAGCGCTTCCAGGCGGGCGGGGGCCTCACTCGTGCCCCAGGACACCTCCGAGTCCCGGACCGTCACTGGGGCCGGAGCCGGGCTCTGCCCCAGGGCACCGAGCCAGCGAGCGAGTGCGCCACCCGTGAGGACGATCGTCTCGCCGGTCCGGTAGTTGACGACGACGCCCGCCCTGCCGGTCAGGGCGGTGCGCGTGTACGAAGTCGGCACGGGTGTGGTCACGCTGTCTCCTCCCACTGAATCGCCTGTCCGACAGCCGTCGAGGACCGGAGCCATAGCTCCGTGCCGAGGACGGGTTCGATCAGCCCCCACGGGATGTCCACGCCGAGCACGGCATTGCCCAGCAGCGAGCGCAGGGCCGCCGGGTGGACGAGGCCGAGGTCCGCGAGGTAGCCGCCCGTGAGATCCAGGACACCCGCCTTGTTCGCGCGCAACCCGTGGTGATGGTCGGCCGCGAACACCCCCTTGGCCCCGCGCTGGAGGACACCGGGAGGCAGGAGACGAGCCACGACATCGGTCAGCAGGGGCTTGTACCGGTGCGCGGACCACCGCTCGGGCGCGGGTGTGGCGAGGACGGCTTCCACGATGCGGGTGTCCGTGAAGGGGTTGTGCATCTCGATGCCGTGCGCGGCGGCGAGCTGGTTCTCCGTCGCAGCGCTCCGGCCGACGTAGCGGGCTTCCTCCAGGAGGTGGCGGTCCGCGTGCCCGAGACCGTTCACCTCCGGGTACGGAGCGGTGACGGCGTCGGCCAGGTCGAGCGAGTAGCGGGTGAGCCACGGCCTTGGCGCCGATGCCCCGCCGAGCTTGCCCGGGGCATTGCAAGCGGCGGCCACCGCCGTCCAGGGGCTTGACCGGTAGAGGCGCGCCCATGCCTGTGCGTCGCTGGCCAAGCGTAGGAAGCGGCCCGATCGGGCCAGATCGGCCATGTGCACGGGCGGTGGCATGAACAACGAGTCGCCACCGTCGCCCGTCAGATGGACATCGACGCCCTCCGAACCCAACATGTCGAGCTGTGCGCCCAGTTGGGCGTGAACCATGGCGGACGGCGCTGGCTCGTCCGTCAGTGGGAGGGAACCGAGGCCGGTGAACGGCAGGTGCTCCGGGCCCAGGGCCATGAAGCGGTGGCGGATCGAGGGAAACGCGCGGGCGACGGCACGGGCGTGGTCGATGTCTCCACCGCTCTCCCTGCCCTTGGGGTGGTAGGTCAGGCCGGTGACCGGACCACACTGGGCGGCGAGGGCCGCGAGGGTGCTGGAGTCCAGACCGCCCGACAGATCCGAGGAGGCCGCACGACCAGAGACGCGGATCAGGACGCCGTCCGCCAGGTCAGCGCGCAGCCGCCGCACGGCATCGGCCCAGGCGATATCCGGCACCCGCCAGAACGGGGTGAAGCCGGACGTGCCCGACGCGGTAGCCGACCAGCGGTGCCCCGGCGGTACCTGTTCCACTCCCGTCCAGGCCGACCGGCCGGGAACCCACTCGGTCGGGTCGGCCAGGTGCGCGGCCAGCCAGGCGGTATCGGGCTCGGCGCCGAGCAGGGAGGCCAGCGCGAGCGAACTCGACGCCCACACCGGAGCCCCGTCCATGCGGGCCGTATAGACGGGGGCGGCGCCCGCCGGATCGGCCCACACCGTGCACACGCCGTACCCGTCATCGAAGACCAGGGTGTACGCGCCCGCCCAGGCCGTAGCCGCCACGTCCAGGGCGCGCAGGTCCGCAGAATGGACAAGGCGGATCAGCTCGGCGTCCGTCGCCCCGCACGGGCCGAACACAGCCAGGCGCCGCCCACCCGCACCCTTCGCCGAGCGCACAGGAGCACCCGCCGACCAGGCCAACGGCCCGCGCCACACAACCCGTGCACCGACCGGCACCCGGGACGGAGCAGAACGGGAAATCGACCCACCGAACAAGCTCATGTGATCACCTCCGTGAACTGAGCGCGAGAGTGGTGCGGCGGCACCCCACCGGGGGTCCTGGGGTACCGCCGCAGTACTGCCGTTAGGCGTCGTAGGGCGAGCGCTTGCCCTCCACACTCTGGCTGTTGCTGCCCTTCGTCAGGAGCGCCGCGTCACCCAGGACGACGACCTCCTCCTCCGGCTCGGGGTCGAGCCGAGCGAAGTCCTCCATGCTGATCACCTCCCTTCGTTGCCGTAGGGCGTGGCGGGTCCAGTCCCGTCACGGTGGTGCGCCCCCCGCCCCGGTGTCGTCGTCGAGGCCGGGGGGAGTCTTGAGGTGAGCCGATGCTCAGGCCGGCGGTTCGTGGTCCGGCGCCGACAGCGCGGTGTGCGCCAGGCCGTGGTGGTCGGCGTCCAGTTGGTTCACCACGGCGGTTCCGAGGAGGAGCACCGTGATCACGTGCCCGAGCGCCCAGACCCCCGTCAGCACCGTGCCAACGGGATCACGATGCTCGCCACGGTGTTGACCGCGAGCGCCAGTCCCGTTCGAGGTCATGGCGTCACCGTCCTCAGCGCGAACCAGACCCACTTGCCGAACGGGGCCCAGTCCACCCCCCAGCGGAACGAAAGGGATTCCACCAGGCCGAGGCCATAACCGGACTCCGCCTGATCCTCGGGCTCCGTGCGGCACGGCAGCGCGCGGGACGAGTCCCGGACCCCCACCCACACCGACGCCTCCTGCCGGTCCACCGAGACGGAGATCCGCGAACACCCCGTGTGCTTGGCCGCGTTGGCAACCAGCTCGGTCACCAGCAGCTCAGCCACGTCCGCGAGGTGCTCAAGGGACCAGGCCGTCAGAGCGGTAGCCACCAACTTGCGTGCGGTCCCCGCGGATTCGGGGTGGCAGCGCAGATGGAGCAGACACCCAAGATCGCCAGGTCGTACTACCGGGATCTCGATGTGCTCGGTGCCTGATGGGCCGGCGGTCTTGATCAGGCTCATCGGTAGGACCGCCCCCTCCATCAGTCGGGCTCCGGGTGTCCCCCCGGAGGCGATCTCAGAATCCCGGGGCAGGCGGTATCGAAATAAGGCCAGCGCGTGTACCCACGATGGGTAAACTCGCGGTCGGTTATCTCGCGTGACACTGAGCGATGATCTTCCTTGCCCTGGGGGTAGCTGGCCATGAGCGAGTCCACACCGTCACCAGGGCTTCCGCGTCGACTGCTCGCGGACCCCGAGATGGTGGCGGCATGCGCGGAGAGAGACTTCGCGTTGATCTTCCAACTCGCCAAGCGCAAAGGCGGGTTTCACCCGTCGCGCATCGCCCGTGCATGCGAGTTGACGCCCAGCAGGGTCGGCGAGGTGATGAAGGGTCGACCGAAGATCACCAACATGGCCGTCATCGAACGCATTGCGGATGGCCTACGGATTCCGGGGCGGATGCTCGGTCTGGCGGACCGCAGTTGGGAACCGTCGCCGATCCCGCGCCAAGGCCCGACACCGGCGGTCGGGCCTGCCCGTGCCCCGTTGCCGGTCGTGGATTCGCGTTCAGGCAGCGATCTCGACAACATCCTCGCCATCGCGGCGGGCACGCGGGTCACGCCCAACGTCCTGCGGTCCCTCCAAGCGTCCATCGAGGACTACTGGCGGCGCGATGACCAGCACGGCGGCGAAGCGCTCCGGCCGGCGGTGATCGGTCAGCTCAGATACGTCACGGGCATAATGCGCGACACCGCCGATCCCAACTACCGGCGCAGTCTCCACGGCATCGCTGCTGAGCTTGCACGCCTCACCGGGTGGACGTACTTCGACGCACGGCAGTACAACACGGCGCAGGGCTACTTCACCGAGTCGCTTCGGTTCGCACGGGAGATCGACGACCGTCCGTTCATCGCCAACGTGCTGGCCTGTCTCAGCCTCCAGTCGACCTACCAGGACAGGGCACAGGACGCGATCACGCTCGCCCGAGCCGCGCAGGACAGCGCGCGCCTTGTCGGCGGTACGCCGAGGCTGATGGCCATGTTGTCGATGCGCGAAGCATTCGGCCACGCGAGCGCACACGACCAGGAGCCGACCCATCGAGCGATCACCGAGGCGCAACAGCACTTCGAGCGCATCCGCGAGGGGGACGAGGACCCCGCATGGGTCGAGTACTTCGACCACACCAAGCTCACCGTGGACACCGGAATCGCCCTCGGTCAGCTGGGGGACGCGACCGCCGCCGAACCCCTCATCGCCGAAGCCTTACGGGCCGAACCGACGACGAACCTCCGGGGCCGCGCGTTCCACAGCTTTTGGCTCGCACGGACCCAGCTCCAGCGACGGCAGGTCGAGTTGGCGTGCGCTACCGCCACGGAAGCCCTCGACCTCGCGGCAGTGATCGAGTCACCCCGAGTGGTCGCCCACCTCCAGGAGTTCCGCCACCTGCTCAAGCCCTACCGGGCCAATGCCTCAGTAGCGACGTTGGCCGACCGGATCACCAGCGCGGCCAGCTGATCAAAGGCCGGCCTCATCCAGCAGCAGGTAGAGCACGCCCACGAGCGTGCCGCTGCTGACGATCTCGCGGCGGTCGATCATGCCGCGCAGCTCGGACAGCGGAACCCACTCGATCCGGTCGGACTCGTTGCGCTCGGTCGGTGGGCCCACGTACTCGATGGCATCGGCCCGGAAGACGAAGTGCTCGGAGTCGGTGATCCCGTTCGCTGGCTGGGCGTAGATCAGCGGCTTCATCTCGCCGACCTTCCAGCCGCTCTCCTCCAGTGCCTCGCGGGCTGCCGCATCTGCCGGGGTCTCGTCCGGCTCGATGAGCCCCATCGGGAGTTCCCAGGCCCAGGTGTCGGTGATGAAGCGGTGCCGCCACATCATGAGTACCTGCTTCTGGCTGTTCACGATGGCGGCCACGGCCAGGTGCCGCAGCTTGACCACGTGGTACTCCCAGCGGCGCCCGTCAGGCTGCTCGACGTCTGTCAGCCACAAGTTCACCCAGGGGTTCTCGTAGATCGGACGTTCCCCGTGGATCTTCCACTGCATCGCTGCGGCCCCTCTCGCTGGAACTTCAGCATGTCAGACCGTGGAGCTTAGCGGCGCAGTTCCGGCAAATTTGCGTCAGTCTGACGAAATGTCGGGGCTAGCTTGCAGGGTCTCCGGTCTGGAACACAGTGTGGTCTTCCAATGGGTCTGCCGCGCTTGCTGAGGCGGACACGCTCGTAGGCGCGCGGATCGCCGAGTGGTCCGCGCGCCAGGCGAGATTTTGTCGTCAGCGGATGCGTCCTCCGCCTTCTCATCGAAGCAAGGTCAGCCCAGGGCGTTGGCCCTCGGTGGTGTGTGCTGCCTCGACAGCACTACCTCCGCTACATTCTGTGCGGCTAGTTCGGGATCTTCGTGCTCCCACACCCGGATGACAAGCCATCCTGCTGCCCGTAGTGCCTCGTTGGTCTCAGCATCACGGGCTTGGTTTCCCGCGATCTTGTCATGCCAGAACGCCGCGCCCTTTTTAGCGGGGCGAAGGTGCTCCGGGCAGCCATGCCAGTAGCAACCATCGACGAAGACGGCGACGCGTGCTTTGGTGAACACCACGTCGGCTGTACGGCGGAGGTCTGACAGGGGCCTTACCCCGACGCGATACCGCAGACCACGTCTGTGGAGTGCGGACCGCAAGAGAATCTCGGGCTTCGTGTCCCGTCCCTTGTTGGCGGACATTACTGCGCGGGAAGCGGGAGAGGACGCCCACGAGCCGGGCGGAAGGGGCTCGGTTGTCACATAACCGGCGGCGTGAGCCATCTCCCATGCTTTTGCGAGGTTCGCGGCGCGGGTGCCGGCGTCTACCTCGCCGACGTACTGCTCCCGTGTGTCGCCTTCTTGTGACCACCGTAGGTAGGCACGGATGCGACGCGTCCTGCGGTACACGCGCAGAGCGATGGACGCACGTGCGTATCGGCCCTCGCCGATTTCGACCGCGCGTGTGAGGCGGCTGCCGGCGGCTCGGTCCTGCTCAGCGGCCCGGGCATCCCTGGTCATCCCCACTCTGGGCTTCCACGCCCGATCGGGAGGCATCTGATCGTTCCAGCGCCCCTGCCGACCGCTCGCGGCTTCGGTCACTTCCGCTTCTCCGGGACCGACTTGAGGGCTTCAGCGACAGCCTTGGAGAAGGCCATCCCGAGCTTGACGGGCACAGCGTTCCCCAGCTGCCGCATCTTCTCTCCCCGCGGCCCGTCGAGAATCCAACGGTCCGGGAACGTCATGACCCGCGCAGTCTCACGTACGGTCATGTATCGGTAGCCAGTCCCGCCGCCGAAGTTGGCGAAGTCGACGTCGTCAAGCTTCATGACGGATTCCCCGCCCGGGACACCGTGCACGCCCGCCTTCACGGTCTTCGCCGGCCGGTCCAGGAGGTTCGGAGTGTGTCCGGCGTACATGCGCGCGCCAGGCCAGCCGATGTGGTCCGGGATGCCCCCAACGATGACCTTGTTCTTAACCTCTTCCTCGGAAACCGGAGGAAGAGGCTTTCCCTCGTTCTCGTCGATGCCCGCGATCGCGTCACGCAGAGTACGCCACGGATCGAGCTTTAGCTTCTCCTTGACCTTCTCGTTCTCAAGATCGAGTTCTGGAAGGTTGTCGATGACGCGCTTGCGAGCGGCGGCGTCCACCTTATGCCGGGCCCAGTAGGGCCCGCCCTCACGCATGGAGTGGATCATCGACTCCTCGGAGTGTGTCGGCTTGGGCATGAACTTGGCCCAGTCGATTCCGAGGTCAGCGCGGAACGCGACGATGATGACTCGGTTCCGGATCTGAGGAACGCCGTAGTCAGCCGCGTTGACCTCCATCTCCTTTACCACATATCGCTGCGACAGCTCGACGGAGTCGTTAGCGATCAGCTTTTCAAGGACGTCGTTGTGCTCTTCCCATGTCGCGTCCTTTTCGCGCTTGACGAACGGCAGGCGCATCTCGTTCAAGATGTATTCGAAGTAGGGCCTGAAAGACGGTCGGAGCAGGCCACGCACGTTCTCGCAGATGACCGCCTTCGGCTTCAGCTCACGGATGGCGCGGAACATCTCGGGGAACATGTTCCGCTCGTCCTCCATGCCCTTGTGGGCGCCCCCCAGGCTGAAGGGCTGGCACGGCGGTCCGCCGGCGAGGACGTCGACCTCGTCCTTGACGTGGTCAGTGAAGTTGATGATCTCGCGCACATCGCCGGGGATGAGCGGCCAGCGCTTCTCTGGCTCCTTGGGGTCCGGCGGGTTGTTCCGCAGCGACTCGCAGGCTCGTGGGGCGTACTCGTTCACCAGGAGCGGGCGGAAGCCCGCGGCGTGCACAGCCATGGCGAGTCCGCCGCCGCCGGCAAACAGCTCGACGCAGGTCCCCACATCTTGGCGTTCTTCTCGCAGCTCAGGCATGTCCAAAGTGTACCGCGGAGTTGGCGATCATCAAGCACATTTCAGAGATGTGCGCAACTTGCGCCTCTCGTTCACCAGTTAAGGTGATGTCGATCACTCGCCCGAAGGGAGCCAGGCCGTGTCACTGGAGAACCACGCCGAGTTCAAGCTGAGCATCACTCAGGCGCTCGGCGATCAGTTGGCTGCGGCACTTAGAGGGCTGGAGCCAGCGCCTCTGACCGATGAGAACATCGACCTCCTTCCGAATCACAAGGGGGTGTATCAGCTCTACCGGCACGGTGACCCCGTGTACATCGGGAAGGCTGATGTCACCCTCGGTCAAAGGCTGAGGAAGCATCTCAATAAGCTGAGTGGGCGCGAAAATATTCACCTGGACTGGATGAGCTTCAAAGCCTTGTCCGTGGATGAGGATTTCGCTGCAGTCGCACCGGAGAAGCTTCTCATTGACAGGTTTCAGGGCGATGGTCGGGCGCCTTGGAATTTTAATGGTTTCGGCATCAATGATCCTGGAGCCGAGCGCGATACCACGGTTTTCTCTGGTGATCACTTCGATCAGTTGTACCCTGCCAATCTTGACTGGGTGATACGTGATCTCCCTCAGGGGGATCAAAGTCTGCGCTCTATCCTGAAGTTCGCCAAGGATGCTCTCCCCTACACTTTCAGGTTTGCGCACCATCGAACCAAGAGGGAGAGCTACTACGAGCAGTTCCAGGTTGATATTGGCTGGCCTGAGATGACGGCGAATGAGTTCTTTCGGTTCGTGAGCGCAAGGCTTCCCGATTCCTGGCAGATAATGGCACTTCCTGGATATGTCGTGATGTATCAAAAGGAATTGCATTCCAAGAGTGCGCGAAAGTATTACATCGCCGGTGAGGAGCTCCCTGCCGTCGCCGCAAGCTAATTGTGAGACAGGTGCCCCGCCCGTGACGTGAGGTCGCGGGCGGGGCGCACTGTTTGGGCGTCCCTGTCGCGGAGAGCGCCCAGTTCCTCCGCCGGTCCGGGTGCGAAGGGACGTGGGGCTGGCCGGTGCGGTTACGCAGCCATAGGATGTGTATCCCACTCAATCGTTTGGACGATGAGCGGTCCGTCGTTCACGCGGGGAAGCCCTCCACTGGCTGACAGGGTGGTTTGACGCAGACCCTCCAGTGTCGCGCATCGCGGGTGGTGCGCGGGAGGGTGTCCCGGAGTGACCACGGTGTGTGGTCGCTCGTTGGGCTGGCCATGAAGAAGTCGAAGCGTGTTCTCACCGCCCTCGCCCTGATGGGCTCGGCCTTCGCGGCCACCGCCGGTTCGGCCGGTTCGGCCCACGCCCTCGCGGGCATCGGCGAGGGGCCCGGCGGCCTGATCGCGGCGCCCGGGTTCCTGCTCGCGGACACCGTCACCGGGGGTGCGGTGCCGGTCGGGCAGGGGCAGATCGGCAGCCTGGCGGACAAGGCCGTGCAGGAGAAGATGAAGGAGGCGCAGCAGGGGCACTGAGGCCCGCGGGTCACTCGTCGAGTTCCGCGACGCCGGTGATGCGGTGCAGGGCGAAGGTGCGGAGTTCGTCGGCGTGGTGGTCGAAGGCGGTGACGAAGCCGCCTTCGACCTTGACCGGGTCGATGATCCGCTGGCTGGCGATGCCCTCGGCGTTGAGGTAGCCGATCCACACCCGCTCGCCGAGCAGGACGGCCGTCTGGAGGGTGGCCAGGGTCTCGGCGGCGGCGGTGCGGGGGAGGTGGCGCGGGTCGGGGGCGGGTTCGCGGCGGTTGGCGGTGGCGGCGCGGTCGCCGGCCCGGACGGCCTTGACGGCCGCGGCGAGCAGGACGTCGTCGGGGGTCGGCGGGCCGTCGGGGACCGGGACGGGCGCCGTGCGGGGCGGGGTGCGGTGGCTGTCCGGGCGGGTGATCAGCACGTCGCCCTCGGCGGACTCGGCGGCCGGGGCGTAGCCCATGGCGCGCAGGGCGGCGAGCAGGACGTCCGGGGCGGCCTGGGAGGCCAGGACGGTGGGGGCGAGCAGGCGCAGCCGCAGTTCGGCGGAGCGGCGGTCGGCGAGCACCTCGCCCAGCAGGGACGGGTCGTCGCAGCGCAGGTAGGAGGAGGCGGCGCCGACGCGCAGGATGCCGTGCCGGCGGGCGACGTCGTCGATCAGGTAGGCGAGCGGCTGCGGGACGGGCGTGCGGCTGTGCTGCTCCAGGAAGGCCCGCAGGTCGGTGGCGGTGCGGCCGGCGTCGAGGGCGCGGCGGACCGAGGCCGGGGTGAAGCGGTAGACGGTGGCGCCGCCCTTGGACTCGATGTCGGCGCAGAGCGCGAGGGCGTGGGCGAGCGGGGTGAGCAGCGGGCCGGGGGCGATCGCGGTGAGGTCCGGCTGGAGGATCACGTGGTCCAGGGGCTGCGGGAGCAGCGGGGCGAGCACCTCGGCCGGGTCGGCCTCGGCGGTGAGCAGGGCGCGGGCGGGGGAGGCCAGGGCGCCGCGGCCGGTGATGCCGAGGAGTTCGGCCTCGTCGAGGGTCCAGGCGGTGAGGTCGTCGCGCAGCTCGCGGCCGTCCTGGCCGGTGGGGCCGCCGCGCAGCGGGCGCTGCCAGCGCAGGGCGGGGAGCAGTTCCCCGGCGGTGGCCGGGGTGCCGGGCGGGAGTTCGGCGAGCAGGGCGAGGGCGGCGCGGCGGACGGACGGGGCCAGGGTGCGGTCCAGTTCGGGGCCGAGGGCGGCGCGCGGCCTGCCCTTGCCGTCCGGGGTGCCGGTGAGGGCGGGGACGCGGGTGGCGGCGAGCCAGGCGGTGGCGAGGACGGACCAGCGCTCGGCGGTGTCCAGGTGCAGCCAGGTGTCGTACCCGGGGGTCGGGGCCCAGCGTTCGTCCGCCTCGCCGTCGGGGGCCAGCAGCCCTGAGGTGTAGGCGAGTTCGAGCCAGAAAGCGGTCTGCTGCTCGGTGCTCTCCAGGGACTGGGCGGTGCGCTTGAGGTCGCGGACGCCGAGGCCGCCGGCGCGCAGGGTGGGCGGCGGGGTGAGGCCGAGGTGGTCGAGCAGTTCCTCGACGGTCTTGACCGCGGTGTGCGCCTGGCCGGCCGCGGCGCCGTCCACGGCCTGGGGGTCGCGCGGGGCGGCGGCGGGCTCGGGTTCGGGCTGGACGGGTTCGACGGTGCGGTGGGTGCGGCCGCCGCGCAGGTGCAGGGCGAGCTCGCGGGGCAGCACGACGCTGCCGGGGCTGGTGGGCAGCAGCAGGCCGCGGGCGAGCAGCCACTCGACCGGGCTCTGGGCGTCCTCGGCGGTGACCGCGCGGGTGGCGTCCGGGACGGTGCCGGTGGGCGGGCCCCAGACCAGCCGCTCCAGCAGCCGCAGGGCGGCCTCGGGCGCGGTGTCGAGCAGCGCGGCGCAGCGGGTGCGGTCGGTGAGCAGGCCGGTGAGCGCGGCGACGGCGGTGACCGGGTCCGGGGTGGGGGGCTGCCCGGCCGAGGCGAGCAGTTGCTGGAGCCTGGCCGGGGACATGCCGGTGGTGGCGTCGGCGAGGGTGGGGCCGAGGCCGGTGCGGCCCGGGTTGTTGGCGGTCGGGGCGAGCGCATCGCGGACGGCGAGGACCAGTCGCAGGCCGTTGTCCGGGCCCCAGAGCAGCGCCCGGTCGCGCAGGGTGGCGATGGCCCGGGGCAGGGCGTCGGCGACGGCGGACCGGTCGGCCGGGGTGAGCGGGGTGGCGCCGGGGTGCGGCCTGACCTTGGCCGGGCCGGTCAGCAGGGTGCGGACGGTGGCCAGCGAGGCGCCGTCCTGGGCGGTGGCCAGGGCCTCGGCGACCTGGAGGGTGAACCGGTCCAGCCGTTCCAGGGCGCGCAGCGCGGAGGCGCGCGAGGAGAGCCGGGCGGACAGCTGGGTGAGGTCGCCGGGGACGGGGTTCAGCAGGTCGGGGCGGGTGCGGAGCAGGGCGGCGAGCGCGTCGTCGGGACGGGCGCGCAGTTCCTCGGCGAGGGTGCGTGGGCCGGTGGCGGACCTGCCCCGGCGTTGAGGGCCCTGCTGTGTGGTCATTCGACCTAGGTTAGTCGGGTGCGGGGACGGCGAGGTGTCCCGCACGGCGCCGTATCGCCGTACTGCTCGCCGTGCCGTTCGCCGTGCCGCCCATCGCGCCGTTCGTCGTACCGCGTCGTACCGCTCGCCGTACCGCGGTACGGCGGTGACGAGCGGGGCGGACGGACTCGCGCGGTCGGGGGCGGGGTGGGTAGCGTCTCGCCGAGGGCGGTTCGTGGGTGGCCGGTACGGGCGAGGCGGGTGGTCGGTGATGACGGACGGCGAGTGGTGGCGCAAGAGCGGGCCGTGGAGCGAGCGTTCGGGCGGCGGCCCGGCGGAGGCCGCGTCCGGCGGGGCCGCCGACGTCCCGCCCGCGGCCGCGCCTGACCCCGGGCCCGACTTCGACCCCGACAGCGTGTACGACCCGCCGGCGCCGAGTGTGGCCGGCTTCCCGTCCGTGTCGCTGGACCTGCCGGACACGGCCGTCACCGAGGAGCGGGCGGACGCGATCCCGCCGCCGACGGTGTCGAGCACCGGCCCGTGGACCATGACGATGTTCGACTTCTCGGACGGGCCGCGGCCCGCGCCGAAGCCGATCCCCGAGCAGCGCGCCGCCGAGGGGGACGAGGCGGCGGCCGGGCCCGGGACGGCGGCGGAACCCGCCGAGCCCGCCGAGCTGAAGAAGAAGCCGCGCCGGGGCCTGTTCGGGCGGACGGCGCCCGAGCCCGCTCCGCCCGCAGGGAAGACCAAGGGCAAGGACAAGGCCAAGGGGAGGAAGGGGAGGAAGGAGCAGGAGCAGGCCGCGCCCGCCCGCAGGCCCTCCCCGCTGGTCCTGCTCTCCTGCGGCCTGCTGGCCGGCGGGGCGGTCTCCGGCGTCTTCCCGGTCATGCTGGCCGGCTGGGGCCTGGGCTACCTGTCCCGCCAGATCTCCGAGCTGATGCGCAAGTTCGTGGTCCTCGGCATTCCGCTGATCACGATCAGCGGGTCCACGTTCTACTCCATGCGGCAGGCCCGGCAGGGCGGGGGAGGACAGGTCGGCGGCCTCCAGTCGGGCTCCCCGCTGGGCGAGATCAGCTGGACGTCCGCCCCGGGCGTGCTGCGGCTGGCCGCCGGGCTGTCGGCGGTGGTCCTGCTGCTGCTCGCCCTGCGCCGCCGCCCGCCGCAGCAGGGCGAGCAGGGCTGAGCGGCCGCACGCCTGCCGAACGCGGCCGGGCCGGTCTCCGCGGGGGCGGGGGCCGGCCCGGCCGCCGTTCCGACGGCCGTGCCGGGTCGGCTGCTTGTGGATGAAGTGGCCGGAGCTGTCCAGGACGGCGGGGGTGCCGCCGTTGTGGCCGTGGAGGCTGACGGTGCCGTCCCCGCCGCTCGGGCCGTGGTGGCCGAAGACGTCGGAGATGACGTGCACGCGGCCCGAGTCGACGCCTGTCGGCAGAGTCACCGTCGGCTGACGGCCGGCTGCCGGTAGGCCGCCGCTCCTCGCGGTGCTGACGGAGCATCAGTCGTCGGCGAGGTGGACGACGCGGCGGAAGGCCTCCGGGTCGCCGAGGTGGTCGGTGATCCAGCGGGCGACGGTGGCGCGGGTGACGGTGCCGGCCCGGGGGAGCGGCCGGTCGTACGAGACCTGGGGGCCGACGGCCGGCGGTCCGTCCTTGAGCATCGGCACCCGGACGACCGTCCAGGGGGTGTCGGAGCCGGCGAGCACCGCCTCCATCCGGGCCAGGTCGTGGTGGATCTCCCGGTACAGCCGGTCGACCACCAGTCTGCTCACCACTCGCTGGGCGAGCGGGAGCCGGCTGGTGTCCAGGCCCGCCGAGCTCATCGTCACCAGGTGCCCGGCGCCGCCGTCCCGGACCGCGGCGGTCAACTCCCTCGCGCCGTCGGAGAAGACGGTGGTGGCCCGGCGGCCGGTGGTGCCGAGGGCGGCGACCACGGCGTCCTGGCCGTTCAGCGGTTCGTACAGGGAGCCGGGGCGGCCGACGTCGGCGCGGGCGGTGAGCACGGTGCCGTGGCTGAACCCGGGCAGCCGGGCGGGGTCGCGGGCGACGGCGGTGACGGTGTGCCCGGCCGCCAGCGCGAGTTCGACCACCAGCCGGCCGGTGCGTCCGGTGGCGCCCACGACGGCGATCCTCATCGGTTCCTCCTCGGGATGTCCGGGACTCAGGCGGTCCCGGTGGACTCGGGCGGGCCCGGTGCGGGCTCGCTTGGTGCGCGTCCTGCGGGGTGTGCGTCCTGTTGGGTGTGCGTCTTGCGATTCATTCAGACGGACTGTATGAATGAAACCAAGTGAACCACAGCACACCGCGAACGCAAGCCCAAAGGAGCGATGGCACATGGGAGTTCGACAGGCCGGATACCCGGATCTGGACGGCCGGGTGGTCGTGATCACCGGCGGCAGTCGAGGCATCGGCGCGGAGACCGCCCGCGCCTTCGCCATGCAGGGCGCGGCCGTCGCCGTCCTCGGCCGCGACGAGGCGGCGCTGGCGGAGGTGGCCGGGGAGCTGCGGGCGGACGGCGCCAGGGCCGTCGGCCTGGTCGCCGACTGCACGGACGCGGCGGCACTCGGCTCCGCCGCCGAACGGATCGAGCGCGAGCTCGGACCGGTCGACGTCCTGGCCGCCTTCGCCGGCGGCGACGGCTACCCCGTCCCGACCGTCCGCGAGACCGAGGAGCACTGGCGGGCCGTCCTGGACGGCAACCTCACCGCCACCTACCTCACCGTCCGGGCCTTCCTGCCCGGCATGACGGCGCGCGGCAGCGGCTCGATCGTCACCATGGCCTCCACCGCGGGCCGACTGCCCAGCGGCGCCTCCGCGGCGTACGCCACCGCCAAGGCGGGCGTGCTGATGTTCACCCGGCACCTCGCCCTGGAGGTGGCCGGCGACGGCGTCCGGGTCAACGCCATCGCGCCGGGCGCCGTCCGCACCGAGCGGACCGCCGCGCAGATGCCGCCGGAGGTCCGGGCCACGGTCGCCGCCGCGCACCCGCTGGGGCGCCTCGGCGAAGCGGCGGACATCGCCTCGGCCACGCTGTTCCTGGCCTCCGACGCGTCCTCCTGGATCACCGGGCAGACCCTGGACGTCAGCGGTGGGCGGGTCATGCTCTGAGCGCCCGGGCCGCCCCGGCGGGGGGCGGGGCGGCCCGGGCCCGGGTGAACCGATCGGCGATACTGCCAGTTCACGCGGAACGAGTGGAGGCGAGCGGGATGAGCCCCCGGTCCTACCGGATGGGACAGCGGCAGGCGGAGGTCGACGAGACCCGAGCCCGGATCGTCGCGGCCGCCCGCGCGCACCTGACGGAGACCGGCGGGGTGTCGCTGGACGCGGTCGCCCGCCGAGCGGATGTCGCCAGGGCGACCGTCTACTACCAGTTCGGCTCCAAGGCGGGCCTGCTGGAGGCGGTGTGCGACGCCCTCGCCGCGCAGGGCGGCATGGCCGGGCTCGGCGAGGCCTTCTCACTGGCCGACCCCTGGGCGGCGGTGGACCGCTTCGTCGAGGTGCTGGGCGGCTTCTGGGCGGTCGACCGGGTCTGCACCCGCAGGCTGCGGGCGCTCGCCGCGCTCGACGAGGAGGTGGGCCGGGTCATCGCCGACCGTGACGCCCGCCGCCGGGAGGGCGCCGCCGTCCTGTGCGGCCGGCTGCCCGCCGCGCCGCCGGACGCCGTGGGCCTGCTCTTCGTCCTCACCGCCTTCGAGACCTTCGACGGGCTGGCGGCGGAGGTGGAGCGGGCGGGCGGCCGGGCCGCCGGCGGTGACGGCGGTGACGGCGGTGACCTGACCGCGGCCACCCCGGCCGTCCTGCGCCTGGTCCGCGCCGCGCTCGGCGGGCCCGCGGCCGGGTAGCGCCGCATCCGGGCCGGACGGCCCCCGGGGGGGGGTGCGCCCGGCCGTCCGGCCGGGGCCGTGCGGTGCCCGCGCCGGGGATCGCGCCCGGGTGGGCCCCGGCGCGGGCAAGGGGGTTAACACCCCTACGGGACGGGTGCTTTCCCCGTTCCCCGGCCCGGGCGGCCGCAGCAGAATCGGGGCATGCCTGCGCAGCCCGTGATGACGCCCGAAGCGCCCGAAGCCCTCCTTCCCCGGCCGGGGAGCGGCGGCAGCGACTTCGCCCAGTTGACCCGCCGGATAGCCGCCGAGGGCCTGCTCGGCCGGCGCCACGGCTACTACGCCGTGCGCGCGGGCCTGGTGCTCGCCGCCTTCCTCGGCGGCTGGTGCGCCCTGTTCGCGCTGGGCGACACCTGGTGGCAGCTCGTCCTGGCGGCGGCGATGTCCGTCGTCTTCGCCCAGCTCGGCCTGCTCTCCCACGATCTGGCGCACCGTCAGGTCTTCGACCGGCGGCTGCCGAGCGAGGCGGGCGGGCGGATCGTCGCCAACCTGCTGATGGGCATGAGCTACGGCTGGTGGATGAACAAGCACACCCGCCACCACGCCAACCCGAACCACGAGGAGCGGGACCCGGACGTCGCCCCCGAACTCCTGGTGTGGTCCAGGCGGCAGGCCCGGCAGGCGAGCGGCCTCGCCCGGTTCATCGGCCGCCGGCAGGCGTACCTGTTCCTCCCGCTGCTCCTGCTGGAGGGCCTCAACCTCAGCTTCAACAGCTTCCGCGCGCTGCGCAGCCCCATGATGAAGCGCCCGCTGCTGGAGGGCGTGCTGCTGGTCGTCCACTTCGCGGCCTACTTCGGCCTGGTGTTCGCCGCTCTCCCCGCGGGCAAGGCGGTCGCCTTCCTCGCCGTGCACCAGGCGCTGCTCGGCGTCTACCTGGGCTGCGTCTTCGCCCCGAACCACAAGGGCATGCTGATGGTGACGCCGGAGATGAAGCTCGACTTCCTGCGCCGCCAGGTGCTCACCTCGCGCAACGTCCGCGGCGGAGCGGTCATCGACGCGGTGATGGGCGGTCTCAACTACCAGGTGGAGCACCACCTCTTCCCCAGCATGCCGACCCCGGCGCTCGGGCGGGCGGCCCGGATCACCCGGGAGTTCTGCGCCGAGAAGGGCGTCCCGTACTGCGAGACGGGTCTGTTCCGCTCCTACCGGGAGATCTTCGTCCACCTGCACCGGACGGGTGAGCCCCTCCGCTCCGGTTCCGGCTCCGGGGTCGTCTCCGGCGGGTGACCGTCACATCCGGCCGCCGGGATCCGTCGGTGGAGCGACAGGGCGACACCGAGGGTACGGAGGAACAGCACGATGCTGACGGACATCATGTACGTGACGGTCTACGTGACCGACCAGGAGCGCTCCCTGGGGTTCTACGTCGACGGGCTCGGCCTGGAGAAGCGCGTCGACCACCCGGGCCCGGACGGGCGGTTCCTCACCGTGGCCGCCCCGGGCGGCGCGCTGGAGATCGTCCTCTGGCCGCACCCGGCGTCGGCCGGGCTGCCGGCCGGGCGGAAGCCCGGGGTGGGCACGCCGGGGCCGGTCTTCCTGGAATCCGACGACCTGCGGGCGGACTTCGAGGTGCTGCGCGGGCGCGGGGTGCTCTTCGAGCAGGAGGAGCCGGAGGACTACGGTTTCGGCGTCCGGATCGAGGCGGTCGACCCGGACGGCAACCGGATCGCGCTGCGTCAGCGGGCGGCCTGGCAGGGTGGCGGGAAGGACTGACCGCGGGTCCGCGCGGGAGGACGGCCCGGCCCCGTCCTCCCCGCGCGCGACCGCCTTCCGCCGGCACCGCCCGGGTCGTTTCCGCGTTCGTGCCCGTACCATGCCAGGGCAGGGTGGTCGGAGGGCGGAGTGGGCGTGGATCGGTTCTGGCTGCGAGCGGTGCTGACCGTGGTCCTGGGGGTGGCGGTCGTGGGCGCCGGTTCGCTGGGGTGGCGGTCCTACCTCGCCACGGCCATTCCGGCCGCGCCGGACGTCCCGGGTCTGGCCCAGGCCCCGGAGACCGGGGAGGCCCGCCGGGCGGCGGCGCAGCGGATGGACGGCCGGATCGACCGGTTGCCCGAACTGCTGCCGTGGGCCCAGGCGTTGGGGAGGTCGACGGTCGACGTGTGCCGGACGGACTACCGCAGCGACATGTGGTCCGGAGGCCGGTGGCTGCCGACGGCCTGCGAACGGACCGTGAACGTGTACCTGGCCTTCGACGACGGCGACGTCCGGTCGCGGCTGGCCGAGGTGGACCGGTACCTGGGTGCCGAGGGCTGGCAGAACCACCAGTCGTGGCAGGGTCTGGTCGCCGCCGACGAGGACGCGCACCGGCCGCCCGCCGACCCGGCGCCGGGGGAGGTGGAAGCGGCGGCGGCCAGGCCGATCACCCCGTCCGTGACGCTCACGCCGTCGGCGGAGGCGGAGGCCGGGGCGGAACTGGCCGTGAGCGTCGCCCCGGCGCCGGATCCCGAACTCCTCAGGTCCGGCGAGGACTCCTGGTACGAGCGGCACGGCAGCCGGCGCTACCGGAACGACGAGG
This sequence comes from Kitasatospora sp. NPDC091335, assembly GCF_044757205.1. Taxonomy (NCBI): domain Bacteria; kingdom Bacillati; phylum Actinomycetota; class Actinomycetes; order Kitasatosporales; family Streptomycetaceae; genus Kitasatospora; species Kitasatospora sp. NPDC091335. Next base: position 123,875 of record NZ_JBIVUM010000013.1, read on the forward strand.
GGCAGCGGGCCGAGTACCTGACCTGGGAGCCCCTGCGGCCGAGCGAGGTGACGCGGCCGGCCGAGGGCCGCTACGTGCTGCTCCTCGGTTTCACGACCAGGTACCTGGGGGAGCCCGCGGTGCTGTGACCGGTCGCCGGTGACGGTCAGCCAGGAGTTCCGAGGGGCGGGGAGAGCGGCAGGGTGGCGGTGACCCGGAAGCCCGAGCGGTAGGGCGAGGCGGTCAGCTCGCCGCCGAACAGCGCGATGCGCTCGGCGAGTCCGAGCAGGCCGTGGCCGGTGGACAGCTCCCGACGGGCCTCGGGGCGGCGGCCCGCGCCGTCGTCGACCACGTCGAGGGTCAGCACCTCGGACCAGTCGATCCGCACCGCGGCGTGGCTGCCCGGGCCGGAGTGCTTGATGATGTTGGTGACGGCTTCCTGGATCAGCCGGTAGGCCGTCAGGTCGACGCTGTCGTCGAGGTGGGCCGGAGTGCCGCGCACCTCCAGGTCGATCAGGACGCCGGCCCGGCGGGCGTCCTCCAGGAGCGGGCCGAGGTCGGCGAGTCCGCGTCGTACGGCGCTGTCCGCCACGGGTACGTCGGCGGTCCGCAACAGCCGGAGCATGCGGCGCAGTTCGGCCATCGCGTTGCGGCCCAGCGCCTCGATGTCGCCGAGGGCGCCGGCCAGCCGGTCCGGGTCGGCGGGCGCCGTGCTGCGGGCCGTGTCGGCCTGGAGCACGATGACGGCCACCGCGTTGGCCACGATGTCGTGCAACTCGCGGGCGATCTGGACGCGTTCGCTGAGGACGGCCTGCCGGGCCCGCGCGAGTTCGCGCTGGTCGTGCTCGGCGGCGAGGGCGGCGGCCAGGACCCAGCGGCCGGCGCCCCAGGCCACGGCGGTGACCGGCAGGTAGAAGGCGATGCCGCTGATGATCGTCGCCGTCTGGTAGCCGGGGCGCACCGCCCCCGTGGCGATCGGGTTCCAGATGCCCAGGGCGACGGGGAGGCCCGTCACCACGAGGGTGGTGAGGGCGGTGGGCCGGTCGCTCTGCCGGGCCACCGTGTACAGCGCGGTCAGCAGGCCGAAGAAGGGCGTGAAGCCGAAGTCGGCGTTCAGGGAGAGCAGCGCCGCGCCGACGGCGGCGGCCCAGACGACGGCGAACACCGCCACCGGCCACCGTCGGCGGAAGGCCAGGGCGGCGGCCTCCGGGAGCGCGAAGACGGCCACCAGCAGCTGGTCGCGCGCGGTCACTCCCGGCGCGAGCGGGGCCGCGTAGAAGAAGACGTCGGGGACGGTGATCGCCAGCGCCAGCGCGACGTCCTGCACCGTGCCGGCCTGCACCGTGCCGGTCTGCGCCGCGCCGGCCGGTGCCGTGGTGTCCGGTGCCGTGCCGGCCGGTGACCTCCGGCGGCGGGCGCCGTCCGTCACAACCGGAGTTCCCGGCAGCACGAGTGGTTCGAGCCGAGGCAGCACCAGGCCTCGGTGAACGGCGGGACTCCGGCGGTCTGGACGTCGGACCACCACGGTTCCGGTGCCGCGGCGTGCTCCGGCGGGCGGATCGGATAGCCGAGTGCGACGTGTGCGGCCCACAGGTCGCCGTGGTGCTGCCGGAGGGCTTCGACGAGCTGCTCCCGGGTGACCTCGGGGATGCCGGTCGCGTGCCGGGACGGCGTGAGCAGGGCCAGGAAGGCCGCCGCGGTCCGGACGTCGTCGGTGTCGAGGGGGGAGAGGCCGATGCCGGCCACACGCAGGGCCTCCGGGCCGTCGCCGGGGTCGGGGTCGACGGTGATGCGGACGGCGAGGCTCTGCCACGGGTCGCCGACGGTTCTCGGCGGTTCGGGCACCAGGACCGTCCGAGGGCCGAGGAGGAAGCCGTGGGCGAGGGCAGGACCGGTGCTCCCGTCCGACTGGACCTGGTGCACGGTGGCGCCGACGGCGGGGCGCGGGGGCGTCCGTTCGTTCATGGTGGGGCTCCCGGAGGGGAGTGGAATGAGTGGGACCTCTACCCCAGTCGTAGCGCGCCCCGCCGTGCGTCGCCTGCGGGAATGACCGCTCGGGTGAGTGGCCGGCCGGAGCGGCCCGGTGAGTGGCCGGGCCGCGGGGCCCGTCTCCGGAGTCGAGGACGGGCCCGGGGCCGTCTCACCCGCCGAAGCCGGCCAGCAGCCCGCGCGGGTCGAAGGTCACCCGGATCCGGGTGATCCTCCCGTCCTCGACGTGCATCCAGTTCGCGGTCGGGGCCGGCGGCGCGATGCTCGTGCACAGCTCGAACCAGGTGATCACCTCGTCGCCCTCGGCCACCCGGACCTTCACGTCGATCCTCTCCAGCACCCGCCCGAGCCCCTTCAGCCCGGCCAGCGCCTCCTCCACTCCCGAGGCGGTCCCCAGCGCGCCGACGAAGTCGACATCGTCGGCCAGCAGCCCCCGGACGGTCTCGAAGTCGCCCGCCTCCCAGGCGGTGAAGTAGGTCTCGGCGAGCTCACGTGCGGTCTTCGTCGTCATGTCTTCATCCTCCCGGCCGTCTTACTCATCCGTCCAACAGATGGATCGGATGGAATCCATCGCCCCTGGTTATGAATGATGTGCGCGGTGCGTGATCGTCGGCTCACCGTCATCACGATGAGTGAATGTCAGCTGAGGTGGTTTCGGACTCCGGTGCCTGGTAAGGCGCTCAGCGCTGGAACGTGAAGGAGGCGTGAACCGTGATCACTGAACAGCAGGCCCGTTCGATGCTGCACCACCCCGTCCACGACGCACAGGGCAACAAGATCGGCAAAGCGGACCACATGTTCCTCGACGACACCACCGGCAGGCCCGAGTGGGTCAGCGTCAAGACCGGGTGGTTCGGCGCGAGCGAGTCGTTCGTCCCGATCCGCGACGCCCGGGTCGTCGGGGACCACCTGGAGGTGCCGTACCCCAAGGAGAAGGTCAAGGACGCGCCGCTGGTGGACGTGGACCGCGGCGGGCACCTCTCCGAGCGGGAGGAACGGCGGCTCTACCAGTACTACGGCATCGACCTGGACGAGGCCTGGAAGGCCGCCAACCGGCCCGGCGCGGGCGGTGGGGCCGCCGCGGGCGCTGCCGCCGCTGCCGGGGGCGCCACCGCCGGGACCGCCGCCGGCCGCACCGGCACGGCCGGTGCCGCGGGCGCGACCGGGGCCGCCGCCACCGGGGCCGCCGCCACCGGGATCGGCCACACCGCGATGCCGCCGAGTGCCACCACCCGTGCCGCCGCCGCTCCGGGTGCCGTCGGCTCCGCCGCAGGGCGGGCCGGTGTCCACCACGGGAAGGACGAGGCGATGACCCGCTCCGAGGAGCGGATGAGCGTCGGCGTCGAGCGGTACGAGGCCGGCCACGCGAAGCTGCGCAAGTACGTCGTCACCGAGGAGGAGCGGCAGACCGTGCCGGTGCGGCACGAGGAGGTCCACGTCGAGCACGAGCCCATCACCGACGCCAACCGGGGCGCCGCGATGTCCGGTGAGCTCATCTCGGAGGCCGAGTACGAGGTCACCCTGCACGCGGAGCGGCCGGTCGTGCGCACCGAGGCCGTCCCGGTCGAGCGCGTGCGGCTGGTGACGGAGGAACGCGTCGAGGAGCGGACCGTCACCGGTCAGGTGCGCAAGGAGCGCATCGAGGCCGAGCTGCCCGACGGGAAGAAGGCCGGCACGACCATGGGGCAGGCACAGGGCACGGAGATCCTGGGCAAGGACCGCCGTCGGTGACGCCCCCCGGCCGGTGACGCCCCCGGGCCGTGACACCGGTGGGCCGTGACACCCGCGGGCCGTGACCGCCTCGCGCGGTCGCGGTCGCGGCCCGTCCGTCCGGCCGGCGGAGCCCCCGGTCGAATATCGTCACCGGTCATGGAGATGCACCAGCTGCGCTACTTCGCCGCCGTGGTCGACGAGGGGACGTTCACCGCCGCGGCCGCCCGGCTGCACGTCAGCCAGTCCGGCATCAGCACCCAGGTGGCCAAGCTGGAGCGCGAGTTGGGCCAGCAGCTGCTGGAACGGGCGGGCCGGCAGGTGCGCCTCACCCCGGCCGGGGAGGCGGTCCTCCCGCTGGCGAAGAACGCCCTGGCCACCCTCGACGCGATCCGGCACGCCGCCGCCGAGTTCGCCGACGCCGTCCGCGGCCGGGTCCGGCTCGGCATGATCACGGGCTGCTCGATCCCGCCCTTCCTGGACACCGTGGCCGACCTCGGCCGCAGCCACCCCGGCATCGAACTCAGCCTGCACGAGGGGCCGTCCGAGGACCTCCAGGCCCAGGTGCTGGCCGGCTCCCTCGACCTGGCCCTGATCGGCTACGCGGGCGAGGTCTGCGCCGGGCTGGAGGCCACCGTCGCCGTCGACGAGCCGATCGCCGCCGTGGTGCCCGCCGGGCACCCGCTCGACCGGGCCCGGCTGCGGCTCGCCGACCTGCGGGGCGAGAAGATCCTCTGCCTCTCCTCCGGCACCGGCATCCGCGCCGCCTACCGGGACTCCTGCCGCCGGCTCGGCCTCGACCCGCGGGTGGACATCGAGGCCAGCTCGCCGGCCGCCCTGCTCCGGCTGGCCGAGCGCGGCGCGGGCGTGGCCGTCCTCAGCGCCTCCTCCGCGGCGGGCGCCGGGCTGCGGGCCGTCCCGCTGTCCGACGCCGCCACGTACGCCCGGCTCGGTCTCGTCGCCCGCCTCGACCAGCAGTCCCCGGCCGTACGGCTGTTGCGGGCCAGGCTCAGGGCGGCGCTCCGCTCCGGGTGACGGGCGGCGGGTGACGGGCGGCGGGTGACGAGCGGCGGGTGACGGCTGACCGCTGCCCGCCGGCCCCGCGTACCGGGTCGGGCTCAGGCCTTCCAGCGCGGATCGCGCCCCGAGGCGGCCAGCGCGCGGTCCCACGCGGAGGCGTCCTCCGGCAGGGCCACCGACTCGGCGAAGCCCGCGTACTGCCGGTACAGCTCGGCGTTCTCCGCCACGATCTCCCCGGCCAGCAGGGCGAGTTCCTCGTCGACCTCGATCCGCCCGCCGGTCGCCAGAGCGACGTCCCAGCCGTGCAGCAGCAGCTCCAGGGACAGCATCCGGGCGATCCCGACGGCCGGTACCGGGGCGCCGCCGAGGTCGACGTCCCCCTCCCAGACGGCCGGGTCGGCCCAGGCCGCGACCGCGCGCTCCAGCCGGGCCGCGTAGGCGGAGCGCCAGTCGGCGTCGGCGGTGAAGTCCCGCGAGACCAGCTCCTCGGGCAGCTCGGTCCGCCGGGCCCGGTGCTCCAGGCCGTGCGAGGTGTACAGCACCCAGTGGTTGATCAGCGCACGGGTGTCGAACTCCGTGCAGGGCGTCGGTGCGTCCAGCGGCCGGCCGGCCGGGACGGCGGCGGCGACGCCGGCCGCCGCGGAGGCGGCACGGGCCAGGAACGGGTGCATCGGGTGGGCGTTCATGGCGTCGATCCTGCACCGGCCCGCACCCGCCGGTCTTGAAGAAACGCGACGGCTAGCCTGGCCGCCATGGACTCCCCGGACTCTCCCGACCTCGGCCGCGGCGTGCTCCACCCGGCCAGGGCGGCCGAGCTGATCACCGTGGACCGGCTCGCGCCCGACCCGGCCGTGGCGCGGTTCGTCGAGTACTACTGGCTGGTCCGCTGGGACCTGCACGGCCTGCCGCCGTACGAGCAGAAGGTGCTCGCCCACCCCAACGTCCACCTGGTCTTCGAGGCTCCGGGGGCGCGCGTGTACGGGGTGGACCGCTCGCTCTTCGTCCGCCGGCTGGAGGGCGCGGGGCACGTGCTGGGCGTGCGGTTCCGCCCCGGTGCGTTCCGCCCGCTGGCCGGGCACCCGGTGAGCCGGCTGGCCGACCGCTCGGTGCCCGCCGCCGAGTACTTCGGAGCCGGGGCCGACCGGTTCACCGCGGAGATCCTGGCGGCGCCCGGCAGCCCCGCCGCCCTCGCCGACGCATTCCTCGGCCCCCGGCTGCCCGCCCCCGACCCGGTCGCCGCCGAGGTCGCCGCCGTGGTGGACCGGATCACCGGCAGGCCCGACCTCTGCCGGGTCGACGCGCTGGCCGCCGAGCTGGGCCTGACCGTCCGCCGCCTCCAGCGCCTGTTCGCCGAGTACGTCGGCGCCTCCCCGAAGTGGGTGCTGCGCCGCGCCCGCCTCCACGAGGCCGCCGAACGGGCCGGCGCGGACGGCGGGCTGGACCTGGCCGCGCTCGCCGCCGAACTGGGCTACGCCGACCAGGCGCACCTGACCAGGGACTTCACCGCAGCCGCCGGTGTCTCCCCGGCCCGCTACGCGGCCCCGGCGGGGAGCCGCACGCCCTAGAACCCCAGGAAGCGCTGCAACTCGTCCAGCAGGTAGTTGGCCCCGGTGTACCCGATGCCCTGGAACCACAGCTGGTCGTCCACCGGGAACGCCCGGTGCCCCTTGACCGCCCCCAGCGCCCGCCAGCCCGGGCTCGCCAGCGTCGCGTTGGCACCCGACAGGTCCGGATCGCCGTACGTCGCGTACAGCAGCAGGTCGCCGTCCACCCTGGCGAGCTGGTCCGGCGGGACCTCGACGTCCGGCTGGTCGACGTTCTGCGCGTCCGGTCGGCCCACCTGGGCGTCGGCGAGCACCGTCCCGGGGAAGCTCTGCCGGCCGAACATCCGGATGCCGCCGCCTTCCACGAACCGCACCAGGCTCACCCTGCGCCCCGACAGCTTCGCCGCCGCCAGCGTCTGGGCCACCTGCCCGGCGTGCTTCTGGTACGACCCGGCGAAGGCCGCCGCGGCGGCCTCCCGGCTCAGCGCCTGGGCGTGCAGCTGGACGTTCGCCTTCCACGGCGCCCCGGTGGTCTGGGTGAGCACCGTCGGGGCGATCTCCCGCAGCTGTTCGTAGCGGTCGCCGTCGCGGGTCTGGCTGGACAGGATCAGGTCGGGCCGCAGGGCCCGTACGGTCGGCAGGTCGGGCGCGCCGGCCGGGCCGACCAGCCGGATCCCGGCCGTCCTGGAGTCCGGCCAGTACGCGGGGTAGCGGGTGTCGCGGCCCGGGAGCGCGGCGCCGACCGGGGTGATGCCGAGGGTCAGCGCGGAGTCGAGCACGTCGGTGTCCAGCACGACCACCCGCATCGGCGCGCCCGGCACCACCACCGGGCCGGTGGCGGCGTTCACCGTCACCGGGGGCACCGGGGAGGGGGACGGCGAGGCGCCGGTGCCCAGGCCGTCCGAGGCCCCCGGGGCCGGCGGCCGGGCGGTGCAGCCCGCGGTCCCCGCGAGCGCGGCTCCGCCGAGGCCGGTGAGGAAGGTGCGGCGGGAGATCCGGGGCATCGGCGGTCCTCGGGCGGAGAGGCGGGATCGGGGCGCCGTCGAATTATGTCCGAAATGGAGGCTAAAGTGCCGTTAAGTGCGGGCGTGGCCGGGCGCGGGAGCCGCCGAGTGCGCCCCCTTCCCCTCAGGCCTCCACGGCCGCCGCCTTCGTCGCCCACGGGGCGCCCGGCACGACCAGCGGGGTGCCGGTCACCGGGTCGGGCACCACCACCGAGTCCAGCCCGAACACCTCCCGCACCAGCTCGGCCGTCACCACGTCCCCGGGCGCGCCCTGCGCCACCACCCGGCCGTCCCGCATCGCCACCAGGTGGTCCGCGTACCGGGCGGCCTGGTTGAGGTCGTGCAGCACGGCGACGACGGTCCGGCCGCGTTCGACGTTCAGCCGGCGGACCAGGTCCAGCACCTCGACCTGGTGCGCGATGTCCAGGTAGGTGGTCGGCTCGTCCAGCAGCAGGATGTCGGTGCCCTGGGCGAGCGCCATCGCGATCCAGGCGCGCTGGCGCTGGCCGCCGGAGAGTTCGTCCATGCTCCGTTCGGCCAGCTCGGCGGTGGAGGTGCGCTCCAGCGCCTCGGCGACCGCCGTCTCGTCCTCCGGCGACCACTGCTGCCACCAGCTCTGGTGCGGCTGGCGGCCGCGCGCGACCAGGTCGGCCACCGAGATGCCCTCCGGGGCGGTCGGCGACTGCGGCAGCAGGCCGAGCCGCTGGGCGATCCGCTTGGTCGGGATCCGCGCCAGCTCCTCGCCGTCCAGCAGCACCGCGCCCCGGACCGGCTTCAGCAGCCGGCCGAGGGCCCGCAGCAGCGTCGACTTGCCGCAGGCGTTCGGGCCGACGATCACCGTCACCCGTCCGTCCGGGACGGTGACGTCCAGGTCCTCGACGACCGTGCGCGCGTCGTAGGCCAGGGTGAGGCCCCTGGCCTCCAGACGGTGTCCGGACGGCGGGTGCGCGGACGGCTGGTGTCCGGACGGCGGGTGGGCGGACATCAGGAACCTCCACGGCGGGATCGGATCAGCAGCCACATCAGGTACGGCGCGCCGACCATGCCGGTCACCACGCCCACCGGCAGCTCGGTCGGCGCCAGCAGCCGCCGGGCGATCAGGTCGGCGAGGACCACCACCAGCGCGCCGGTCAGCGCCGAGCAGAACAGCGGGACCTGCGCCGAGCGGGCCAGCCGCAGCGCGATCTGCGGGGCCATCAGCGCGACGAAGTCGACCGGCCCGGCGGCCCCGGCCGCGCAGGAGGCCATCACGATGCCCAGCAGCGCCATGCCCAGGCGGATCCGGTCCAGGCGCAGGCCGAGGCCGACGGCGGTGGCGTCGTCGAAGGAGATCGACCGCTGGGCGCGGGCCGCCCACAGCGCGACCGGCAGGGCGGCGAGCAGCACCCAGGCCAGCCACCCGGCCTGGTCGTAGCCGGAGCCGTTCAGGCTGCCGGTCATCCAGACCTTGGCGGCCTGGGCCTGGAAGCCGTCGCCCTTGGTGAGGAAGACGGAGGTCAGCGAGGAGAGCGCGACGCTGATCCCGATGCCGATCAGCACGAAGCGCTGCGCGTGCAGGCCGCGCCGCCAGGCCAGCGCGTACACCAGCAGCCCGGCCACCAGGCCGCCGGCCACCGCCGCGTACGGGGCCTCGCCGGTCGAGCCGACCACGCCGTACGCCATCAGGCCGACCACGGTCGCGGTCGCGCCCCAGGTCACGCCGACCACGTCGGGGCTGGCCAGCGGATTGCGGGCGACGGTCTGGATCAGCGCCCCGGCCAGTCCGAGCGCCAGGCCGACCAGCAGCCCGACCACCACCCGGGGCAGCCGGAACTCGCCGACCACCAGCTCGTGCGGGCTCGGCTGCCCGAGCACCACCTTGACCACCTCGCCCGGCGGCACGGTGGACTCGCCGAGGCAGAGCGAGGCCACCACGGTCACCGCCAGCGCTACCAGCAGCCCGGCGGCGACGGCCACCGAGCGCCGGTGCACCAGGAAGGACGCCCGCCCGGCCCGGACGACGCCGTAGCCGCGCAGGGAGACCGGAGCCGTGAGCCCGCTCATGCCGCCACCACCTTCCTGCGGCGCACCAGGGCGACCAGCACCGGGACGCCGACCAGGGCGGTCATCACGCCCGCCGGGACCTCGGACGGCGGGAACAGGACCCGGCCGAGGGTGTCGGCGAGCAGCAGCAGCGCCGGGCCGAGGACGGCGGAGAAGGCGAGGATCCAGCGGTGGTCGGCGCCGGCCACCGCGCGGGCGGCGTGCGGGACGGCGAGGCCGACGAAGGCGATCGGGCCCGCCGCCGCGACCGCGGAGCCGGTCAGGACGGTCGCGCCGAGCGCGCCGACCACCCGGACCAGGCCGGTCTTGGCGCCCAGGCCCTTCGCGGTGTCGTCGCCGAGCGCCAGCGCGTCCAGTCCGCGTGCCACCGCGACCACCAGCACCGTGCCGACCGCCAGGAACGGCAGCAGCTGCCAGGCCACGTCGGAGGTCCGCCCGGAGAGCGAGCCGACGTGCCAGAAGCGGAACTGGTCCATGGTGGCCGCGTCCGTGGTCAGCACCAGGGTGTTGAGCGAGGCGATGAAGGCGGACATCGCCGAGCCGGCCAGCGCCAGCTTGATCGGCGTCGCGCCGCCCCGGCCGCGCCCGGCGAGCCCGTACACCAGCACGGTGGCGATCACCGCGCCCGCGAAGCCGAACCAGACGTACCCGGTGAGGGTGGAGACGCCGAAGCCGGAGATGGCGACCACCACGCCGGCCGCCGCGCCCTGCGAGACGCCGAGGATGCCGGGGTCGGCGATCGGGTTGCGGGTCAGGCCCTGCATGACGGCCCCGGCCAGGCCGAGCGCCGCGCCGACGGCCAGTCCGACGACCGTGCGCGGCACCCGCAGCTCGCGGATCACCACGGCGTTGGCGGTGTCGCCGCCGTGCAGCAGGGCGTCGAGGGTCTCGCCGAACGGGACGGTCCTGCTGCCGACCGCCAGGCTCAGCAGCACCGCGGCGGCCAGGACGGCGAGTGCGGCGGCGAGCCACAGTATTCGGCGCCGCGGCGCGCGGTACGGCGCGCGGGGCGCACCGGGCGGTGCGCTGGTGTCGGTCATGGGCCCTCTCCGCAGACAACTCAGGCAAACCTAAGTTCCACCGCGAAGCCGGGGCAAATCGCCTCGTGGGCCGCGGCGCCCGTTGGGTAGCCTGGCGGCATGCCCGCGACCTCATCTGCTCCGCTGACCGTCGGCTTCGACCTCGACATGACGCTGCTGGACACCCGGCCGGGTATCCGCGCCACCTACCTGGCGCTCTCCGCCGAGACCGGCACCCACATCGACGCGGACCTGGCGGTCACCCGGCTCGGCCCGCCGCTGCTGGATGAGATCCGCAACTGGTTCCCGGAGGCCGAGGTGGAACGGGTGGCCACCCGCTACCGGGAGCTCTACCGCGACCACGCCTTCGCCCCGACCGTGGCCCTGCCCGGCGCGTACGCCGCCGTCGAGGCGGTCCGCGCCCACGGCGGCCGGGTCGCGGTGATCACCGGCAAGTACGAGCCGAACGCCCGCCTCCACCTGGAGCACGCCGGGATGGCCGCTGACGCCGTGATCGGCGACCTGTGGGCGGAGACCAAGGGCGAGGCGCTGCGCGAGCACGGCGCGAGCGTCTACGTCGGCGACCACCTCGGCGACATCAGGGGCGCCCGGCACGCCGACGCGGTCGCGGTCGCCGTGGCCACCGGGCCGTACGGCGCGGACGAGCTGCGCGCGGCGGGCGCGGACGTCGTCCTGGACGACCTCACCGGCTTCCCGGACTGGCTCGCCCGGCACCTGGCCGGGCACTAGCGCCGCAAGCGCCGTCGCGGTACCGGCCCTGGCCCCCGGCGGCGCTCAGGACTCGACGGGCCCGATCCGGCGGCGCTGGGCCCGCGCGTTCAGCAGCAGCCCGGTCAGCGCCGCCAGGAAGCCGGCCGGCATCAGCATGCTCAGCCAGTACGCGACCGTCGGCAGCGGCGTCAGGTGCAGGAACAGCGGGACGAAGGTGACCAGGGTGGCGAGCGCGCCGAGACCGAAGACGATCGCCCCGGCCTTGACGTACACGTCGCCGGGGTCGGTGCTCTGGCTGTTCACGTCTGCTCACTCCTACGGGCCGGTCGGAACTGCCCCCAGTCTGGCAGAGCGGCCGCCGGGGGTGCCCACCGGAGCGGGCCGGTCACGTTGCGCAGTTTTCCGGCAGCTGAACGTTTTGATCCCTGCTGAGCGGGGGTATGCACGGGGTGCCGAGGGGCGCTGCAGGCGCGTCCCGAGTCCTCAGACCCGGGGGTGTGAGCCGATGGACCGCGCGGAGCCGCGCCGCGGCCGTGCCACGGCCGGGTTGCCCCCGACCTCGAGATCCCGCGTTCCCGCCGCCCCGTACGGGCCTCGGAGCGCGTATCCCTCGCGGAACGCGGACGAGGCAGTGACGGACCGTTAGTCTGCTCCTGACAGCGTGCCGACCACGAGCGCCCACCGGCGCCGAGCCGCGGTCGGCCGCTTCTCCCCACCACCCAGTGATCCCCGGCCAGGGCCGGGATCCCTCACACCCATTCGAGGACTGTTCGAGATGCCCACCGGCCAGGTCAAGTGGTTCAACGAGACGAAGGGCTTCGGCTTCCTGTCGCGCGACGACGGCGGCGACGTCTTCGTCCACACCAAGGCGCTGCCCGACGGTGTCACGTCGCTGAAGCCGGGCCAGCGGGTCGAGTTCGGCGTGGTCGCCGGCCACCGCGGGGACCAGGCGATGGCCGTGCAGCTGCTGGACGCGCTGCCCTCGGTGGCCGCCGCCCAGCGCCGCAGCGCCGACGACATGGCGCCGATCGTCCAGGACCTGATCACCACGCTGGACGCGGTGCTGCCCGGTCTCCAGCGCGGGCGCTACCCGGCCAAGCCGACCGGCCAGAAGCTGGCCGGCCTGCTGCGCGCGGTGGCCGACCAGTTCGACGTCTGACCGCGGGGACGAGCGGCTAGAACGCGAGCGCACCCGGGTCGAGCGGGGGCACCAGCCCCTCCGCGGCGGCCCGGGTGAGCAGCGCGCGGACGGCCGCGTAGCCCTCCTCGCCGAGGTCCTCGGTGAACTCGGTGACGTACAGCCCGATGTGCTGCTCGGCCACGCCCAGGTCCATCTCCTGGGCGTGCGCCAGCACGTACCCGCGGCTCGCCGCCGGGTCCGCCCAGGCCTGCCGGACGGAGGCGCGGATCGCGTCGCCGATCGCCCGCAGCCGCTCGGCGCCGAGCGAGCGCCTGGCGACGATCGCGCCCAGCGGGATCGGCAGGCCGGTCTCCCGCTCCCAGGCCTCGCCCATGTCGGCCAGGCTGTGCAGTCCGTACTGCCGGTAGGTGAAGCGGGCCTCGTGGATCACCAGGCCGGCGTCCACCCGGCCGTCCCTGACGGCGGGCATGATCTCGTGGAACGGCAGGACGACGATCTCGCCGAAGCCGCCGGGCACCGCCTTCGCGGCCCAGAGCCGGAACAGCAGGTAGGCGGTGGAGCGCTCGGAGGGCACCGCGACGGTCTTCCCCGCCAGGTCGGCGGGGGAGTCCACGCCCGGCAGGGTGAGCACCAGCGGGCCGCAGCCGCGGCCCAGCGCGCCGCCGCAGGGCAGCAGGACGTACTCGTCCAGGACCCAGGGCAGCGCGCCGTAACTGATCTTCAGCACGTCCAGCTCGCCGCGCTCGGCCAGGCCGTTGGTGACGTCGATGTCGGCGAAGGTCACCTCGGGGGCGTCCGCCCCCGGCACCAGGCCGTGCGCCCAGGCATGGAAGACGAAGGTGTCGTTCGGGCAGGGCGAGTACGCGATGCTCAGCCGTTCAGCCACGGCCGGCCTCCTCGATCGGTTCGTGGCCGGCGGCCGGTTCGTGGGCCGTGGCCAGTTCGTGGACGGGCAGCGCGGCGAAGGCCCGCTCCAGGGCGGCCAGCGCCTCGCCGATCCGCCAGGCGGCCCGGTCGCGCGGGCCCACCGGGTTGGACACGGTGCGCAGTTCCAGGGCCGGCACGCCGTACCGGGCGGCGGCCTCGGCCACGCCGAAGCCCTCCATCGCCTCGGCGGCGGCCCCCGGGTGACGGGCGGCCAGCGCGGCGGCCCGCTCCGCGCTGCCGGTGACGGTGGAGACGGTCAGCACCGGGCCGACGGCGAGGTCCGGGCCGCCCAGCGCCCGCGCGGCCAGCGCGACGGCGGCCGGGGGCGGGGTGTGCCGGACGGTGCCGAAGCCGAGTTCGGTGACGTCGGCGAAGCCCTCGGCGGTCTGCGCACCGAGGTCCGCGGCCACGATCGCGTCGGCCAGCACGGTGGCGCCGACCGGGGCGACCGGGGCGAAGCCGCCGGCGATCCCGGCCGAGACGGCCAGGGCGTACGGGTGCGCCGCCAGCGCGGTGGCGGTGGCGGCAGCGGCGGCGGCCGGGCCGACCCCGGCGGCCAGCACGTCCACCGGCGCCCGGGCGGCCCGGTGCAGCGTGCCGCCGGGCAGCGGCAGCGCGGCGGACCCGCCGGGCAGGCCGCGCAGCACCGCCTCGGCCTCGGCGGGCACCGCGACGACGACGAGCAGCCGGGCCCGTGCGGGGCCCGGCCGCTCGCCCCGGCCGTCGGTGACGGCGTGCGCGGTCATCGCGGGACCGTCAGCTGTTGTCCTTGGTGTTCAGCTGGAAGTACCAGACGGCGGTCGGGTTGTCCGAGTCCTTCTCGGCCTCGACCACGGTGACCAGGGTCTTGCCGCTGGCGTTCAGCACCTTGTTGGCCTGCTGGGCGCCCGACCAGGTCGAACCCTGGGCGAACGAGGACAGGCTGTAGCGCCCGCCCTGGCCGGTCGAGCCGCCGTTGGTGAAGGCCCACCAGCCGGTCTTGGCCACGTTCGGGGAGACCCCGACACCGACCCGGTCGCTCGACACGACGTCCGAGGAGGGCAGCGTGCCGTTCTTGAGGGCCTCGGTGGCCTTGCGCTGGCACTCCTCCTGGATGTCCTCGGTCAGCGGGCTGCCGGCGTTCCAGCACAGCGGCTCCGCGACGATCGAGGAGTTGCCGACCGTGAGCGTGGCCTGGTGGGAGACGTGCGCGGTCTGGCCGGCGGCGATGGCGACGGAGGTGCCCACCGTGGCGGCGCCGACCACGACGACGGCGCCGAGGGCGGCGATGGCACGGGAATTGAGGCTCATGCGTCAGAATCTACCGGGCCCGGCCGATCACGCGACGCGGGGGTCGGCCACCGCGTGTTGCCGCCCGCCCCGTCAGGCCACCCGGGGGGCCGTCGAGTGGCGCCGCAGACCCACCCGGAAGAGCGAGTGGATCGTCCACAGCAGCGCCAGTCCGACCACACCGGCGGCGATCGACAGACCCAGCCGCCCGTTCAGCGGCAGCAGGATGCCGACCGCGCCGCCGGCCACCCAGGACAGCTGCATCAGGGTCTCCGAACGGGCGAACGCCGAGGTCCGCACCGCCTCGGGGACGTCCCGCTGGATCAGCGCGTCCAGCGCCAGCTTGCCCAGCGAGGCCGCCATCCCGGCCATCCCGGCGACCAGAACCACCGTTACCACGCCGTACCAGAGCGCGGCCGCCGCCGTCACGCCGGTCGCCAGCAGCAGCATCACGGCGACCGTCGGCTCCTGGCCCCGGGTGCGCAGCCAGGAGCCGAGCACCGAGCCCAGCGCGTTGCCCGTCCCGGCCGCCAGCGCCACCACGCCCAGCGCCACCGTCGGCCGCAGGCCGCCGATCGGCTCCTGCCGCAGCAGGAAGGCCAGGAACATCACCAGGAAGCCGACCAGCCACTTCATCGCCGACATCGCCCGCAGCGCCAGGATCACCGACGGGCCGACCGTGCGCAGCGAGGCCCGGACCGGCGGCGTCCTGTGGTGGATCAGGTGCGAGCCCTCGCCGTGCACCTCGGCGTGCAGGACGGCGCGCTGCTCGCCCTTGGCCGAGTCCACCGCGGGCGGCAGGTGGAAGGCCATCAGGGTGCCGATCACGAACACCAGGAAGGCGCCGCGCAGCGGCCAGCCGGGGCCGACCAGGTGCAGCAGCCCGCCCACCCCGGCCGCCACGCCGGTGGCCAGCAGCCCGGCCAGGGTGACCCGGGAGTTCGCCTTCACCAGGGACAGCCGGCTCGGCAGCAGCCGGGGCACCACCACGCTGCGCACCACGCCGTACGCCTTGGACGCCACCAGGACGCCCAGCGCCTCCGGGTAGAGCGCGATGCCGCCGCCGACGATCACCCCGGCCATCGTCCAGGCCAGCACCGCCCTCGCCAGCATCGCCATCGCCATGGCGGCCCGGCGGCCGTGCGGCAGGCGGTCCAGCAGCGGGCCGATCACCGGGGCCAGGACGGCGAACGGGGCCATCGTGATCATCAGGTAGAGCGCGACCCGGCCGCGGGCCTCGCCGGTGGGCACCGAGAAGAAGATGGTGGAGGCCAGCGCGACGGTGATCAGCATGTCGCCGAAGGAGTTGAGCGCGTGCAGCTCGATCAGCTTCGCGAGGCCGGACTCGCCCGCGCCCTCGGCCGAGGTGGCCCGGCGGATCCGGCGGCCGGTGCCGTGCACCACCTTGCCGGTGCGGGCGCCGGCCGCGGAGGCGGTGCGCAGCAGGAAGGGGCGGCGCGGCTCGGGGACCTCGCCCTCGTCCGGTTCCGCCGGGGCCGGGCCCGCGCCGTCCTCGGGCCCGCTCGGGTCCTCGGGCTTGCGCAGGTCCACCGGGGCGGCGGACACCTCGGTGCGGTCCGCCGGCCGCGGTTCGCCCGCGCCGGGGACCGGAGGCTGCTGTCGCGGCACGGCGTCCGTCCGGTCGGGTCCGTCGGCCTGCGAGGCGCGCAGTGCGTGCTGCGACGGGTCGTGGTCCGCCACAAGCCCATCCTGCCCCAGAAACGCCGCGCCGACGCGGGATCGGGCCCCGCTCGGCGCGGCCCCGGAAGGGTCGCGTCCGCCCCGGACTGTGCCGGGGCACCGAGCGGCGGGTAGCCTGCCCAAGGTCCGCCCTCCGAGTCGCCACAGCGCCGGTCGGCCGGTCGAGCGGCGCGGTCGGTACCCGAGGGGGCTTCCGGTCGCGCAGAATGGACGAGGGACTACCGAGCCGCGACGGAACAGGCAACACGCCGTGGGCGACAGAAGAACTGGGAGAGAATCGACGCCGTGAGTGCTGCGATGCGAAGCCGTACCCCCGACCGGCTCTGTGCCGAGGCCGTCGAACTCGCCCGTCAGGCAGCCGAGGAGGCCGTCGGGCCGGAGGCCGTCGGGCCGCACCTGGGCGTCCAGGCGGACGCCGACCGCGTCGTCACTCACACCTTCGAGTGCCTGGACGCGGCATACCGGGGCTGGCACTGGGCGGTCACCGTCGCCCGCGCCCCGCGCGCCAAGAACGTCACCCTGGACGAGGTCGTGCTGCTCCCGGGAGCCGACGCGGTCCTCGCCCCCCAGTGGGTGCCGTGGAGCGAGCGGCTGCGCCCCGGTGACATGGGCCCGGGCGACCTGCTGCCCACCGACGCCGACGACGTGCGGCTGGAGCCCGGCTGGAGCGGCGAGGACGAACCCGCGCCGAACTCCGTGGTCGCCCTGGCGGACGACGAGGACCTGGTCGTCACCGACCCGCACGTCCAGCCCGCCCCGGCCCGTGCCCGGATCGACGCCGTCGCCGAGGAACTCGGCATGGGCCGCAGCCGGGTGCTCTCCCGGCTCGGCCTGCACCTGGCCGCCGAGCGCTGGGAGAAGGCCCACGGACCGCAGACCCCGATGGCGCAGGCCGCCCCGGCCTCGTGCGCGAGCTGTGGCTTCCTGGTCCCGATCGGCGGCTCGATCGGGCAGGCCTTCGGCGTGTGCGGCAACGAGTTCGGCCCGGCCGACGGCCAGATCGTCTCCTTCGCGTACGGCTGCGGCGGGCACTCCGAGGCGGCCGTCATCCCGGCCCCGCCGGCGCCGTCCGAGCTGATCCTGGACGAGCTGGTGGTCGAGCCGCTCCCGCTCCACGCCGACCGCACCTCGGGCTCCGTCGAACCCGACGCCCCGGCCGAGGAGCTCGGCCACTCCTGAGCCCGATCGCCTCCGCGGCCCGCCCGGTCACCGACCGGCGCGGGCCGCGGTGCTTTCCGGGCGCCTCAGGGCGGCGCACGCCGCTCCGGGGCCGGCCCGGGACCGCCGGACCCGTCCCGGCGCCGCGCGCCCCGCGGCGCCGCCCTGTGGCCCCGCCCGGGCCGCGGGCGGCGGGGCCGTGGTCGGGAGCAGTCGGTGGGGCAGGGAAGAATGCCCTACGACGTACAGGGCGGCGGAAGGCGGCAGGTCCAGTGGAACCTCGGATCATCGGCAGCGGCACGGACGAGCACCCCGCGGACCCCTTCGGGAGCGCCGCGCTGCGCCGGCGGGTGCTGGACGCCTGGGCCGCCTCGCCGGCCCGGTTCCGGGAGGACGCCAACGCCGAGGAGGAGCTGGCGCTCGGCGGCTACCGGGACCGCCTGGTCGTGGAGTTGGCGCAGAACGCGGCCGACGCCGCGGTCCGGGCCGGCCACGGCCCCGGCCGGCTGCGGCTGACCCTCGCCGACGGCGTGCTCGCCGCCGCCAACACCGGCGCCCCGCTGGACGCGGCCGCCGTCGAGTCGCTGTCCACCCTGCGCGCCTCCTCCAAGCGCGGCGAGGAGCCCGCCGTCGGCCGGTTCGGGGTCGGCTTCGCCGCCGTCCTCGCGGTCACCGACGAGCCCGCCGTGCTGAGTGCCACCGGCGGGGTTCGCTGGTCGCTCGGCGAGGCCGGGGTGCTGGCCGGGGCGCAGCCCGAGCTGGCCGACGAACTGCGCCGCAGGGACGGCCACGTGCCGCTGCTGCGGCTGCCGTTCGCGGCCGAGGGCCCGGCCCCCGCGGGCTACGACACGGTGGTCGTGCTGCCGCTGCGGGACGCCGCCGCCGAGGACCTGACCCGCCGTCTGCTGGCCGGGATCGACGACGCGCTGCTGCTCACCCTGCCCGGCCTGCGCGAGGTCGTGGTGGAGACCCCGGACGGCACCCGGACGCTCACCAGGGAGGCCGCCGAGACCCGCCCCGACGGCGTCACCGAGGTCACCGTCACCGACGACGCGGACGGCCGGCCGCGGCAGACGGTCTGGCAGACCGCCGGCACCTCCGGCCGGCTCGACGCCGAGCTGCTCACCGACCGGCCCACCGAGGAGCGCGCCCGCCCGTACTGGACGGTGACCTGGGCCGTCCCGGTCGGCCCCGACGGCGTCCCGCAGCGCCCCGCCATCGCCTCCGTGCTGCACGCGCCCACGCCGAGCGACGAGCCGGTCGGCCTGCCCGCGCTGCTGATCGCCTCCTACCCGCTGGACTCCACCCGCCGGCACGTCGCCCCGGGGCCGCTGGCCGACTTCCTCACCGAGCGGGCCGCCGACAGCTACGCCGAGCTGCTGCGCGCCCGCGGCGCAGACCTCGGCTCGCTCGGCCTCGTGCCCACCCCGCTCGGCCAGGGGGCGCTGGACAACGCGCTGCGCGCCGCGGTGCTCTCCCGGCTGCCCGAAACGCCGTTCCTGCCGCACCCGGCGCCGGTCGAGGACGGCACGCCGGCGCTGCGGCCCCGGGACGCGACGCTGCTGGAGGGCGCGGACGGCTCGGTGGTCGAGGCGCTCTCGCCTATCTTCCCCGGGCTGCTGCCGGCCGGTCTGGAGCGGCGCACCGAGCTGCGGGTGCTGAACGTGCGCCGGGTGCCGCTGGCCGAGGTGGTGGACCAGCTGGGCGGCCTGGACCGCGAGCCCGCGTGGTGGCGCAACCTGTACGCGGCGCTCGGCGCGGCCGACCCGGAGGCGCTCGGCGCGCTGCCCGTACCGCTCGCCGACGGGCGGACGGTCACCGGGCCGCGGCGGGTCCTGCTGCCCTCCGAGGACGCAGACTGGGCGGCCTTCCCCGGCTACCCCGAGTCGCTCGCGGACGCGCTCGCCGCGCTCGACCTGCGCCTGGCCCACCCCGAGGCGGCCCACCCGCTGCTGGCCAGGCTCGGCGCCGGCACCGCCACCCCGGCCGGGGTGCTGGACACCCCCGAGGTGCGGGCCGCCGTCGCCCGCTCCTACGAGCTGGCCGAGGACGACCCGGACGCCGCGCTGGAACTCGCCGACGCCGTCCTGGCGCTGGTGAAGGCCGCCGCCCCGGAGCCGGGCGCCCACCCGTGGCTGGCCAGGCTGGCGCTGCTCGACGACGAGGGCGAGCCCGCCCGGGCGGGTGAACTCGTGCTGCCCGGGAGCCCGTTCGCCATGCTCGCCCGCGAGGAGGACGCCGGCTGGGTGGACGACGAGCTGCTGGAGCGCTGGGGCCCCGAGGTGCTCGCCGCCGTCGGCGTGCCGGCGGACTTCGTGCTGGTGCGGGCCGAGGACGTGGTGCTCGACCCGGACGACCTGGAGCGGCTCGACCCCACCGCCCCGGCCGACCGCGCGGCCGGCGGCCACCCCACCGGCCTGCTGGACGAGGCGCCGGACGGGCTCGCCGAGTGGGCCGAGGACGTGCTGGAGGCGCTCCAGGCCGACGAGGCGGTCGGCGTCCCGCCGGTGGCCGCCGAGCTGCTGGCCGTGCGCGACCTCGACCTGGTGGACGACGACGCCTGGCCGGAGGCGCTCGCCGCGCTGGCCCGCCCGCCGTACCGGGACGCCGTGGTCACCCCGGTGCGCACCCTGCTGCCGGACGGCTCGTACGCCGACCTGCCGCCGTACACCGCGTGGTGGCTGCGTGACCACCCGGTGCTGGAGGGCCGCGAGCCGGCCGGTCTGCGGTCCGCCGGGGCCGACCCGCTGCTGCGCGGCCTGTACGACGAGGCCCGCACCACCCTGGACGAGCAGTTCCTGCACGCGCTCGGGGTGTGCACCACGCTGGCCGCGCTGCTCGCCGAGCCGCACGGCCCGGACGAGGTGCTGGACCGGATGACCGACCCGGCCGCCGAGGTCGGCCACCGCCAGCTGCACGGCATCCACACCGCGCTGGCCCGGGTGGACACCGGGCGGATCGAGCCGCTGGACGTGGTGCGGGCGCTGCCGCCGCTGGACCCGGCCACCGGTCGGCGGCCGGACCACACGGTGGTGGTGGACGCCACCGAGGCGGTCGTCGCGGACGCCCCCGACCTGGTCCAGCTGCTGCACCCGTACCCGCTGCTGCCGGTCGCCCCGGCGCTGGCCGCGGACCTCGCGGAGCGGCTGCACGTGTCGCTGGCCAGCGAGGTGGCGGGCGGCCGGGTGCTCTCCGAGGGCGTGCTGCACCGGGTCCCCGCGGTGGTGCGGGAACTGCTGCCGGGCTGCCCGGTCGCGTACGAGGAGCACGAGGACCTGCTGGTCGTCGGGCCCGACGGCGGCGAGGCGGCGGTGGACTGGCGCTGGGACACCGGGGCGGACACCCCGGAGCCGCCGTACGACCCGGAGCTGGCCGAGGCCGGCGACGAGGACGACGAGTTCGAGGTCCCGCCGGTGCCCGGTCTGCTGCACGCGGCCACGCCGGAGGGCCTCGCCGCCGGCCTGGCCTGGTCGGTCGGGCAGTGGCACCGCCGCTTCGAGGTGCTGGCCGCCCTCAGCGAGCCGGACCGCGCCTACGAGCTCTCGGCCGCCCGCGACTTCGAGGGCTGAGCCCGGACGGGCGCGCACCCGGTCTCAGCGGGGGCGCGCCCGCAGCCGCAGGTAGACCGTGACGGTGACGGTCGGCCAGACCGCGCCGAGCGTCACCAGCGCGGCGGTCCGCAGCGCGGGCGTCGGCCTGACCGCCATGCCGAGGCCGGCCATCGCCAGGGCGGTGAGGCCGACGGCCGGCAACCCGCCCAGGAAGGCGATGAACGCCTCCAAGTCCCCGCCCCTGCGCGCCATCCGGCACCCCCTTCGGGGTCATCATCGGGTGCGCGCGGGAGCTTGTCACGCAGTGGCGGTCCTGGCCCGTCACTCCATGCCGCGGCGCTTCATGACGCGCCAGGCGACCTCCAGGGCGATGCCGCAGACCACCGCGACGGCGACGCCCGTCAGCGGGTCGCGGAAGCCGACCAGGGAGAGGTCGAAGAACCTCTTCAGCGGCGGGACCAGCAGGACCAGCGCGAAGGCGCCGCCCATGGTGCCGATCAGCAGCAGGCGCCACCAGCTGTACGGGCGGGCGACGATGGCGAGGACCCAGATGGCGATCAGGAAGAGCGTCAGGGTGGCCACGCTGGTGTCGGCCTTGAGGTCGGTCGCGTGGTCGGTGCGGGCGAGCGTGTAGGCGACGAAGGTGCCGACACCGGCGATGGCGCCGCCGGGGATCGCCAGCCGCAGCACCCGCTTCACGAAGCCGGTGCGGGCCCGCTCGTTGTTGGGGGCGAGCGCGAGGAAGAAGGCCGGGATGCCGATGGTCAGCGAGGACAGCACGGTGGAGTGCCGGGGCAGGAACGGGTACGGCGAGTGGGTGAAGATCACCAGCAGCGCCAGCAGGACGGAGTAGACGGTCTTCACCAGGAAGAGTGAGGCGACCCGCTCGATGTTGCCGATCACCCGGCGGCCCTCGGCCACCACCGAGGGCAGCGAGGCGAAGGAGTCGTTGAGCAGCACGATCTGGGCGACCGCCTTGGTGGCGTCGGAGCCGGTGCCCATCGCCACGCCGATGTCGGCGTCCTTGAGCGCGAGCACGTCGTTGACGCCGTCGCCGGTCATCGCCACGGTGTGGCCGCGGGACTGCAGCGCCCCGACCAGCCGGCGCTTCTGCTGGGGGGTGACCCGGCCGAAGACGCTGGTCCGGTCGGCGGTCTCGGCGAGCTCCTCCGGGTCGGCGGGCAGGGAGCGGGCGTCCAGCGGGTGGTCGGCGCCCGGCAGGCCCAGGTGGCCGGCCACCGCGCCGACCGAGACCGCCGCGTCGCCGGAGATGACCTTGGCCCTGACCCGCTGGCTCTCGAAGTACCGCAGGGTCTCGGCGGCGTCCGAGCGCAGCCGCTGCTGGAGCACCACCAGGGCGAGCGGTGTGAGGCCGGCCGCCGGGTCGGGGGAGTCCAGCGGGACGGGCGTGCGGCCCAGCAGCAGCACCCGCAGGCCCTGGGCGCCCAGCTCGTCCACCTCGGCCAGCGCGGGGTGCCCGGCGGGCAGCAGCACGTCCGGCGCGCCGAGCAGCCAGCTGGCCTCGCCGCCCTGCGGCTCCAGCAGCTGCACGCCGCTCCACTTGCGGGCGGAGGAGAAGGGCATCGCCTCGATCACCCGCCAGCCGTCGCGTCCCGGAGCACCGTCGGAGGCGTCGCCGCGCCCGTACGCGTCGATGACCGCCTGCATGGACGCGTTGGGGCGGGCGTCGGCGCCGGCCATCACGGCCAGCGCGTGCTTGACGGTCTCCGGGGCGACGGCGGCGGGCTCCCCGTTCGAGAGCACCCGCAGGTCGACCACGTCCATGCCGCCCTCGGTGAGGGTGCCGGTCTTGTCCAGGCAGACGGTGTCCACCCGGGCCAGGCCCTCGATCGCCGGGAGCTCCTGGACCAGGCACTGCTTGCGGCCGAGCCTGACCACGCCGATCGCGAAGGCGACCGAGGTCAGCAGCACCAGTCCCTCGGGGACCATCGGCACGATGCCGGCCACCATCCGCCGCACGGCCTCGCGCCAGTCCCTGCCCTCGACGGCCAGCTGGCTGATGATCAGGCCGAGGGCGGTGGGGATCAGCAGGTAGGTGATGAACCGCAGGATGCTGTCGATGCCGGTGCGCAGCTCCGACTTGACCAGGGTGAACTTGCTGGCCTCCTCGGCGAGCCGGGCCGCGTAGGCCTCGCGGCCGACCTTGGTGGCGGTGAACGTGCCGGCGCCCGCCACCACGAAGCTGCCGGACATCACCTGGTCGCCGGGCTGCTTGAGGACCGGGTCGGGTTCGCCGGTGAGCAGCGACTCGTCGATCTCCAGGCCGTCCGCCTCGGTGACCTCGCCGTCCACGATCACCTTGTCGCCGATGCCGAGCAGCACCGTGTCGTCGAGGACGATCCCGGAGACGCCGATCTGCTGGACGGTGCCGTCCCGGCGGACCTGCGGGCGGGCCTCGCCGATCAGGGCCAGGCTGTCCAGGGTCTTCTTGGCGCGCAGCTCCTGGATGATGCCGATCGCGGTGTTGGCCACGATGACCAGGCCGAACAGGCCGTCCTGGAGCGGACCGACGATCAGGATGATCCCGAACATCACGCCGATGATCGCGTTGAACCGGGTGAAGACGTTGGCCCGGACGATCTCCCTGGTGGACCGGCTGGACCGCACCGGAACGTCGTTGACCTGGCCCTTCGCGACCCGCTCCGCGACCTCGGCGGCGGTCAGGCCGCCGCGCCGCCCGGGCAGCAGGCCGAGCGGGTGTGCTCCGTCCGGGTGGTCCCCGTCGGCCGGCTGCTCTTCCGCGGGCTGGGCAGGCTGCGTCATGGCACCGACTCTACGGGTGCCTTATGTCCGGTGCGTGCTACTAAAGGACTATTCAGTCCGACCGGGTGGCAGGGTCCTGGCCGTCGTCCTCGGCGGCGCGTTCGACGGTGTGTCCGGCCGGGCCGGCGGCCGCCTCGGCGGCGCGGCCGCGGGCGATCGCGTCCCGCCGGGCGCGGCAGTACCAGAGGCCGATCAGGCCGAGCAGGCCGCCGGAGAGGCAGATCCAGGGCCAGGTGCCGTGCCCGTGGTCCGAGAGGGTGCCCTGGAAGGGCAGCAGGGCGACGAAGGCGACGAACCACAGCACCGTGCCGCCGCCGACGATGGCGACGTCGTTGGCCTCCAGCGGAGGGGGCGAGGGGTGCAGTGGCGTCCTGGGCATGGGCCTAGCGTACGGTGCGGTGGGGCGCCTTGACGGGCGCGGAGGCCCCGTGCGGGCTCTACGCGCGAAGATAGCGCGTGTGCGATCGGGAAACCATACTTAAAGATCTGCGCCCGGCCATCGTCGCCCCGGGCGTCCCCCTCCCTCTCCTCAGCTCCCCCACAGAGGACGCACGCATGCCTGTGGTCCAGCCGACCACCGAGTCGCCCGAACCCGCCGACGCCGCGCCGAAGCCCCCCACGAGCGCCGTCGACCGCTTCTTCCGGATCAGCGAGCGAGGCTCCACCCTGCCGCGCGAGATCCGCGGCGGTGTCGCCACCTTCTTCACCATGGCGTACATCCTGGTGCTGAACCCGATCATCCTGGCCAGCGGTACGGACATCACCGGGGCCCACCTGGACAGCGGCCAGCTGGTCACCGCCACCGCCCTCACCGCGGGCCTCACCACCCTGCTGATGGGTGTGATCGGCAACGTCCCGATCGGCCTGGCCGCCGGCCTCGGCGTCAACACGATCGTCGCGCTCCAGCTCGCCCCCAAGATGACCTGGCCGGACGCCATGGGCATGGTCGTGCTGGCCGGCTTCGCGATCATGCTGCTGGTCGCCACCGGTCTGCGCGAGCGGGTCATGAACGCGGTGCCGCTCGGCCTGCGCAAGGCCATCGCGATCGGCATCGGTCTGTTCATCAGCCTGGTCGGCCTGGTCGACTCCGGCTTCGTCAGCCGCATCCCGGACGCCGCCCACACCACCGTCCCGCTCCAGCTCGGCGGCAACGGGCACCTGCTCGGCTTCCCGGTGCTGATCTTCGTGGTCGGCCTGGTGCTCACCCTGATCCTGCTGATCCGCAAGGTGCCCGGCGCCATCCTGATCAGCATCGCGGTCTCCACCGCGCTCGCCGCGATCATCGACAAGGTCGCCGACATCCCGGCGCTCAAGTGGGGCCTCACCGTCCCGACCTGGCCGGGCAACCCGGTCTCCGCGCCGGACTTCGGGCTGGTCGGCAAGGTCAGCCTGTTCGGCGGCTTCGAGAAGGTCGGCGTGCTGACCGGCCTGCTGTTCGTCTTCACCGTGCTGATGTCCTGCTTCTTCGACGCGATGGGCACCATCCTCGGCGTGGCCGACGAGGCCCACCTGCTGGACGAGAAGGGCGACCTGCCCGGCATCAACAAGGTGCTGATGGTCGACGGCATCGCCACCGCGGCCGGCGGCGCCACCTCGGCCTCCGCCAACACCTGCTTCGTGGAGTCGACCGCCGGCGTCGGCGAGGGCGCCCGGACGGGCTTCGCCTCGATCGTCACCGGCCTGCTCTTCGTGGTGGCGCTCTTCCTCACCCCGCTCGCCACCATGGTCCCGGCCCAGGCCGCCACCCCGGCCCTGATCACCGTCGGCTTCCTGATCCTGGCCAACTCGATCAAGGAGATCGACTGGGCCGACTACACGATCGCGATCCCGGCCTTCCTGACCATCGTGATGATGCCGTTCACCTACAGCATCACCAACGGCATCGGCCTGGGCTTCGTCGCCTTCTGCATCCTGCGCGTCGCCGCCGGCCGCGGCCGCGAGGTGCCGGTCCCGATGTACGCGGTGGCGTCGGTGTTCGCCTTCTACTACCTGATGCCGGCCTTCGGCCTGCTCTGACGCCGTACGGCCCCCCGACGGCCCCGCGCTCCCCGGAGCGCGGGGCCGTCGGCGTCTCCGCGGGCCCGCCCGGTCAGTGGACGCAGAACTCGTTGCCCTCCGGGTCCTGCATGATCGTCCAGGCGCCGCCGGGCTCCTCGACGTGCCGGAGCGCGGTGGCGCCGAGGGATTCGAGGCGGGTGACGGTGGCCTCCCGCTCGCCCGGGGCGGCGTGGACGTCGAGGTGCAGGCGGTTCTTGCCCTGCTTGGGCTCGGGGACGGCCTGGAACAGGACGCGCCGGCCGAGGCCGGTGTCGGAGGCCGGGTCGAACGGGTCGTCGGGGTGGCGGACGGCGGCCAGGGACCGCCAGGCGGGGTGGCCGTCCACCTCGGTGAGGGCGTCCGGGCCGACGGCGCCGGCGGCGAGCAGCCGGGCGATCAGCGTGCTGTGGTCCTCCGGCGCGTACTCCAGGGCGGCGGCCCAGAAGGCGGCCTGGCGGTGCGGGTCGGCGCAGTCGATGACGAGCTTCCAGTGCAGCGGCATGTAACCGGTTATATCGGTTACCCGGACACCGGGCAATGATCTCGGTCGGAAGCTGTCAAAAAGGCACCCGTGTAGGCGAGTTGGCGGAGGGAATACTGGCTGGACGGAGAAGGGGGAGGGGACTCGACCAATGGTGCAAGAGGATCCGCCGGGGGGCGTCGAGGCACGGCTGCTGCCGGAGCTGTTCCGGACGACGGACAAGGCCTCGCTGGACGGCCAGCGCGAGACGCTGCGCTGGTACCGGGGGCTGATCGCGATGCTGGTGGTCGCCGCCGTGATCGGGTCGTTCCCCGGCCCGGACGACGACAGGAGTGGCGTCGACCCGTGGCCGATGCTCTCGGTGGCCGCCTTCCTGGTGGCCGGGTACTTCTGGTCCCGGCTGCGCCGCAGCAACCCGCAGGGGCGCTGGTACCAGGCCAGGGCGGCGGCCGAGTCGGTCAAGACGCTGGCCTGGAAGTACACCGTCCGGGCCCGGCCGTTCGACGGTGAGGCCGAGTCCGCGGACGTCGACCGCGGCTACCTGCTCCAGGTCGAGGACGTGCTGCGGGCCTTCGAGGATCCGGAGATCGTGCCGCCCGACAGCGTCGCCGAGATCACCCCGGAGATGCGGCGGCAGCGCGCCGAGAGCCTGTCCAGCCGGCGCACCCTCTACCTGCGCACCCGGGTCGAGGGCCAGCGCACCTGGTACCGCTCCAGGGCCGAGGCCTGTGACTCGCAGGCGGTCTCCTGGGGGCTCGGCATCGCGGTGCTGATCATCGTCGGCGCGGCGGCGGCCATCGCCCAGGCCACCGGCGCGCTGTCGGTGCACCTCTTCGGCGCCACCTCGGCCGCGGCCGCGGCGATCATCGCCTGGACGCAGCTCAAGCAGCTCGGCCCGCTGGCCGCCGCCTACCAGCTGGCCGCGCGGGAGCTGGAGAACGTCGGCAACCAGCTGTCCGACCTGGACCTCAAGGTGCCGGACGCCGAGGCCCGCTGGGCCAGGCTGGCCGCCGAGGCGGAGGACGCGGTCTCCCGGGAGCACACCACCTGGCGGGCCCGCCGGGCGTTCCCGCGCTGAGCCGTACGGAACCGGGGGTCGGGCAGGACCGGGGGCCGGGCGGGACCGGGGGCCGGGCGGGACCGGAGGGGTCGACGGGAGAGAGTACCCGGCGGGAGCGGGGAGTCGGGGAGATCCGGCGAGACGCGGGGGTCACTCCAGGGGGGCTAGACCGAACGGATGCCCGGCCGGATCGATCAGCACCCGCAGGGTGCGGCCGTGCTGGTAGGCGGGCTCGGTGGCGCCGAGTGCGAGGGCCTTCGCGGTGGCCTCGTCCAGGTCGTCGACGTAGAAGTCGAGGTGGAAGTGCTTGCTGCCGTCCGGCTCCGTCCACGGCTCGGGCCGGTACCCGGTCACCCGCCCGAAGCCGAGCGGACTGCCACCCTCGGGGTTGTCCAGGATCGCGAAGTTCTCGTCGGTGTGCCTGGTCTCCCACCCCAGCAGCTCGCCGTAGAACGACGCCAGCGCGACCGGGTCGGCGCAGTCGATGGTGACCATGGCGAGTCGGCCGAAGCCGGTGTCGCCGGACCCCGCCTGCGCGGACCGCTCGGACGGCTGCGGCCGTCCGGACTGCTCGGACTGCCGGGACTGCTCGGTGGCGACGTCGGACATGACTGGTCGGCCCTTCTGGGAGTCGAGAGCTGGGGCCCAAGACCCAATATGGCACCGGGGTGACCCCTCGGCACGGTGGCGGATCTCATTTTCCTTAGCGTAAGTAATGACGTAGGCTAAAGAGATGCCCGAGATGTCCGAGCCGGACTTCGCAGCGATCAGTCAGCTGCGGTCGTCCACGATGCGCCTCTCCCGACGACTCAAACACCAACGGGTGGAGGAGTCGCTGAGTCCCACCGAGATGGGAGTGCTGGGCACCCTCGCCCGGTGCGGGAAGGCGACGCCGGGTGAGCTCGCCCGGAAGGAGCACGTGCAGCCTCCTTCGATGACCAGGATCGTCGCGATGCTGGAGGAGAAGGGGCTGGTGCGGCGCGAACCGCACCCCGAGGACCGCCGTCAGGTGGTCGTCAGCAGCACCGAGCAGGCCGAGACGATCCTCGCGGAGAGTCGCCGGCGCCGGAACGCCTGGCTCGCCGAGCTCGCCCAGGGGCTCGACGAGGAGGAGTGGGCCGTCCTCAGGGAGGCCGCGCCCGTGCTCTACAAGCTCGCACACCTCTAGGGCGCGTCTGACGATTCGCGTCGCGAGCCCGACTGGAATTGTCAGACAAGCCCTGGGCACACCGAATCCGGCGAGCCGCCGGGAGAAGAAGGAGTACCGCATCACCGCAGGACCGACCAAGGACACCAGGAGCGCGACGGCCACCGCCATGGCCGTCGCGCCGCGAGGGGAGACCACAGTGACACCGCCGGCCGCAGCCAGCGCCGCCGCCATCCGCACCGACGACCCGACCACCGAATCCGCCGCGGCCAGTGCCGCGGCCGCCGACGCCCAGGCACCCGCCCCCACGGGGCAGCCGGGCAACGGCGACGACGACCCCGACGAACGCACCGCGGCGGACCCCGCCGCTCCCGGCCGAGCCCACCTGCCGGCCCCGTCTCCCACAGGTGCCGAATTCACCCGGCCCCGGGGGATGTTCTCCTCTCTGCGCGTTCGCAACTACCGCTACTACTTCGCCGGCCAGGTGGTGTCCAACACCGGTACCTGGATGCAGCGGATCGCCCAGGACTGGCTCGTGCTGAGCCTCACCGGCAGCCCGCTCGCGGTCGGCATCACCACCGCCATGCAGTTCCTGCCGATGCTGCTGCTCGGCCTGTTCGGCGGCGTGCTCGCCGACCGGATGCCCAAGCGCCGGCTGCTGATCTACACCCAGGGCGCGATGGGCCTGCTGGCCGTCGGCCTGGCGGTGCTGACCATCGGCGGTGCGGTGACGCCGTACTACGTGTACGCCTTCGCGCTGCTGCTCGGCCTGGTCACCGTGGTGGACAACCCGGCCCGGCAGGCCTTCGTCGCCGAGATGGTCGGGCCCGAGGACCTCGCCAACGCCGTCAGCCTGAACGCGGCCAACTTCCAGACCGCCCGGCTGGTCGGCCCCGCCGTCGCGGGCCTGCTGATCGCCGCGGTCGGCAGCGGCTGGGCGTTCGCCGTCAACGCGCTGTCCTTCGTCGCCGTGATCGGCGGGCTGCTCGCGATGCGGGAGAGCGAACTGCGCCCGACCGAGCCGATCGCCCGGGAGAAGGGGCAGCTGCGTGAGGGGCTGCGGTACGTCAGGGAGCGGCCCGAGCTGCTCTGGCCGATGGTGCTGGCCGGGTTCGTCGGCACCTTCGGCTTCAACTTCCCGACGCTGCTGGCCGGTTTCGCGTACGACACCTTCAAGGTGGGCGCCGGCCAGTACGGCCTGCTGAACACCGCGATGGCGGTCGGCTCGCTGACCGGTGCGCTGCTCGCCGCCCGCCGGGGCGTGCCGCGGCTGCGCCGGCTGGTCGGTGCGGCGCTGGCCTTCGGCGCGCTGGAGGTGGTCGCCGCGTTCGCGCCCGACTTCTGGACCTTCGCGCTGCTGCTGATGCTGGTCGGGGTCTTCGGGCTGAGCTTCAACACCTCGGTCAACGCCTCGTTGCAGCTGGCCACCGACCCCGCGATGCGCGGCCGGGTGATGGGCCTGCTGGTGCTGGTCTTCACCGGCGGCACGCCGATCGGCGCCCCGATCGTCGGCTGGGTGACCGCCTCGTACGGGCCCCGGCTCGGCCTGCTGGCCTGTGGACTGGTGTCCGCGGCGGCGGCCGGTGTGGTCGGCCTGGTGCTGGCCCGCAGCGCGGACCTGCGGGTGCGCTTCGACCTGCACCCGGGCCGCGGCGGCCGGGTGGTGGCCTTCGTGCCGCGGACCGGTGCGGCGCGCAAGTCGGAGCTGGCGACGGCCTGCTGACGGACCGTCCGGTTTCCCTGGAGGTCGACGGGATCTTCGGGGAAACCCGTGGGGTCAGAGCCGGATGGCGAGGACCTGGCCGGGCCAGACGCCGTCCGGGCGTTCGACCTCGAAGCCCTCGGTCTCGGTGAAGCCGAGCGCCCGGTACTGGGCGACCAGCCTGCGGTCGGCGCCGGCGTAGCAGTCCACCCGGAGCAGGCCGATGCCGCGCCGGCGGGCCTCCTCGACCGCGTCGGCGATCAGCGCGGCGCCGATGCCCGAGCCCTTGAGGCCGCGGTCGGTGACCAGGTTGCGGACGAACAGCTCGCGCTCGTCCACGGCGGGGACGAACGTGCCGCGCTCCTCGGACAGCACGCAGGAGCCGACCGTACGGCCCCGGCCGTCCACCGCGAGGCGGATCAGGAACGGCTCGGCGCCGTACCTGCCGATGTGCTCCACCCTGGCCGGGTCGGTGCTGAAGGGCTGGTCGCCCCACTGGCCGGTGCGCTCCTGCCCGGCCAGCCAGGCCACGGCGCCGTCGAGCAGGGCGAGGACGTCGGGGATGTCCTCGGGGCCTCCGGTGCGGATCTTCACGCCGCTGGAATCGATCATGGACCCGTTCTATCCCGGACCGGGGGTGCGCGGGAAGGCGTCCGCCCGCGCGGGAGGATGGGCGCATGAGGTTGTTCGTGGCGGTGCTCCCGCCGGCCGAGGCGTTGCGGGGGCTCTCCGACGCGGTCGCGCCGGTGCGCGGGCTGCCCGGGGCGGACCGGTTGCGCTGGACCGGGGTCGAGGGCTGGCACCTGACCCTGGCCTTCCTGGGCGAGGTGCCGGCCGAGCGGCTGCCGGAACTGGGGGAGGGCCTGGCCGCCGTGGCCGGGGTCCACCCGGTGCACCGGCTGCGGATCGCGGGCGCCGGGCGGTTCGGCGACCGGGTGCTCTGGGCCGGGGTGGAGGGCCAGGGCCGGGCGCTGCGCCGGCTGGCCGAGGCCGTCACCGAGGCCACCGCGGACGTGACCGGTGCCACCGACGGCTTCGCCTTCCACCCGCACCTCACCCTCGCCAGGGCCGGTTCCCACCGAGGCCGACGGCGGGCCGTGCAGCGGGTCGCCGCGGCCGAGCTGGACGTCCTGGTGGCGGCGCTGGCCGACTACCGGGGGCCGGAGTGGGAGGCCGCCGAGCTGCACCTGGTGCGCAGCGACCTGGGCGGCGGCTTCGCGCACTACGAGTCGCTGCGCTCCTGGGCGCTGGCGGACTGGAGCTGAGGACGGCCCCGGGCCCGGGAGTCCGGGACCGGGGAGCCCGGGGAACGGCGGACCGCTCCCCGGGCCCGGTGGATCAGCTGGTGTAGTAGCCCTGGACGTCGGCCACCAGGTCCAGGCTGCCGTGCGGGTTGTACAGCTCGATGAAGCCGTCGGCGCTGACCGGGACGATCGTCATGGAGGCGATGTCCTGCCCGGCGGTGTAGTTCAGGTTGGAGGTGGCGGGCACCGGGGTGCCGGCCTTGTGCGCGGTGACGTGGCCGGCCTGGTCGGCGTTGGTGCCGGTCAGGTTGAGCACGACGGCCGCGACGTTGTCCGGCACGCCGCCCAGCCCGGTGACCTTCACCCGGGTGGTGGAGCCCGGGCCGGCCTGGTGCTGCGGGGCGCCCAGGCCCTCGCGGGTGTCGAGCACCCGGGTCGGGGTGGCGGGGACGAACAGGCCGTGCTGGCCGGCCGGGGTGCCCGACACGTTGCCCTCGAACTTGCCGAGGTAGTCGACCACCACGTGGGCCGCGCCGGAGTTGGTGTAGAGCGCGAGCTTCCCTTCCCGTCCGGTGTACGCGTACGACAGGTTGGTGGCCGTCTGGCCCGCCGAGAAGTTGACGTCCGAGATCGACCAGGGCTGCTGCCCCGCCGGGTACATGGTCAGGTGGGCGTCCTCGGTCGGCTCGGTGACGGTCGCCTGGACGACCTGGAGGCCGCTGATCGAACCGACCGAGGAGATGTCCAGGTCGAAGACGTTCCCGGCGCCGCCGAGCAGCTTGCCGGGGTGGCCGCCGAGGTCCGTGCGGGTGTCCAGGAGACGCCGCGGCTCGCCGAGCTCGAAGGTGAAGCCGGGAGTCGTCACGGGGGCCGCGCTCCGGGGGACGTACCAGCCCTGGAGGTCGGCGACCAGGTGCACCCGGCCGATGTGGTTGTACAGGTTGACGATGCCGTCCGGGCCGACCCGCACGGTCACCCGGTTGCTGGTGACCTTGTGCTCGGTGTCGACGTTCAGGTTGGACACCACCGGGCGGGCGGCGCCGCCCGGGTAGGCGGTGATGTAGCTGTCCTCGGTCGAGTCGACGGCGGTGACGTTCATGACCACCGAGCTCGGCAGCCGGTCGGCCGGGACCTGGAGCAGCTTGGCGATGTCGAGCCTGACGACACCGTCCGGGCCGACCTTGCCGCTGGGCGCGCCGTTGCCGACCCGGGTGTCGAGGATGCGCCAGTTCGAGGCCGAGTACCAGACGCTGGCCGGGCCGACCTGGTCGGCGGCCGGGGTGCTCGGGGTGGCGAAGGCGGCCGGCGCGGTCGGCAGCACGGTGCCGGCGGTGAGGACGAGCGCGGCGAGGGCCGCGGCGCGGGACGTGCGCATCAGAATTCCCCCCTGATTGTGACGATCATATGATCGTGCTGTGCACATCGTAGTGGGGGGCCCCGGGCCGCGGCCACGGGGTTGACTCCCGTGCGGCACACGGTAGTTCGGGCCCGGAGCAGCCGGTCGCGGCGGGGTCGGAGGGGGGCTCCGCTTCGGTCCTGGGTGGGCCGGAGGTACGCTCGTTGACCGTGGATCCCAAGACTCGTATGCGCATCGTCTCCGGCACCCTGGTGCTGCTGCTGGTCGTCGTGCTGATCAGCTCACTGGTCGGCCGGTAGGCCCGGAACGGCGAGAGGGCCACCGCCGGTCGGCGGTGGCCCTCGGCCGTGTCCTGCGGAGAACCGGTCCCCGGGCCCTCAGGGGGCCGGGTCCGGTGTCCTCGGGACGGTGGTCAGAGCTGCTCGACCACGTAGTCGATGCAGTGGGTGAGCGCCTCGACGTCCGCCGGGTCGATCGCCGGGAACATCGCGACGCGCAGCTGGTTGCGGCCCAGCTTGCGGTACGGCTCGGTGTCCACGATGCCGTTGGCACGCAGTGCCTTGGCCACCGCGGCGGCGTCCACCGACTCGTCGAAGTCGATGGTGCCGACCACCTGGGAGCGCTCGGCCGGGTTCGCCACGAACGGGGTGGCGAAGGAGGACTTCTCGGCCCAGGAGTACAGCCGGGACGAGGAGTCGGCGGTGCGGGCGACGGCCCAGTCCAGCCCGCCGTTGCCGTTCAGCCACTCCAGCTGGTCGGCCAGCAGGAAGAGGGTGGACAGCGACGGGGTGTTGTACGTCTGGTCCTTCGACGAGTTGTCGATGGCCGTCGGAAGCGAGAAGAACGGCGGGATGTAGCGGCCGGAGCCGGCGATCTCGGCGGCGCGCTCCAGGGCGGCCGGGGAGAAGGTGGCCAGCCACAGGCCGCCCTCGGAGGCGAAGGACTTCTGCGGGGCGAAGTAGTAGACGTCCGTCTCGGTGATGTCCACCGGCAGGCCGCCGGCGCCCGAGGTGGCGTCCACCAGGACCAGCGAGCCCTCGTCCGCGCCCACCGGGCGCCTGATCGGCATCGCGACGCCGGTCGAGGTCTCGTTGTGGGTGAGCCCGTAGACGTCCACGCCGGCCTCGGCGACCGGCAGCGGGTGGGTGCCGGGGGCGGTCTTGATCACGCTCGGCTCGCCGAGCCACGGCGCGGCCTTGACCGAGGAGGCGAACTTCGAGGAGAACTCGCCGAAGTCCAGGTGCTGGGACTTCTCCCGCACCAGGCCGAAGGCGGCGATGTCCCAGAAGGCGGTGGAGCCGCCGTTGCCGAGGACCACCTGGTAGCCATCGGGCAGCGAGAACAGGCTGCTCACGCCCTCGCGCACGCGCTTGACCAGGTTCTTCACCGGGGCCTGGCGGTGCGAGGTGCCGAGCAGGGAGGTCTGGGTGGCGGCGAGGGCACTCAGGGCCTCGGGGCGCACCTTGGAAGGTCCGCAGCCGAAACGGCCGTCTGCGGGCTTGATGTCAGCGGGGATCTGGATCTGAGCCACCCGGGCAGCCTACCGGCCGGGGGCCCGGCGGGGGTACGGTCGTCCGCCCGCTGAGACTGTGATCGCGGCCGCAGGGAGGCCGCCCCCGGGCGCCCGGCAGCGGGCCCGGCCGGAGCCGGACCCGCTGCTCAGGGGCACTGACCGGACGCTCGTCCGGTATCCGCCGGCGCGTCGTCAGCGGGCGATGGCGTCCCAGCCCTCGATCTCCTCGGGGCGGCGCGGACCGGGGCCGATGTAGCGCGCGGAGGGGCGCACGAGCCGGCCCGTGCGCTTCTGCTCCAGAATGTGCGCCGACCAGCCCGCGGTGCGCGCGCAGGTGAACATCGACGTGAACATGTGCGCGGGGACCTCGGCGAAGTCCAGCATGATGGCGGCCCAGAACTCGACGTTGGTGGCCAGCACGCGGTCGGGGCGGCGGTTGTGCAGCTCCTCCAGCGCGGCCTTCTCCAGCGCCTCGGCGACCTCGAAGCGCGGCGCGCCGAGCTCCTTGGCGGTGCGGCGCAGCACCCGGGCGCGCGGGTCCTCGGCGCGGTAGACGCGGTGGCCGAAGCCCATCAGGCGCTCGCCCTTGTCCAGGGCGTTCTTGACCCAGGCGGTCGCGTCGCCGGTGCGCTCGATCTCCTCGATCATGCCGAGCACCCGGGACGGCGCGCCGCCGTGCAGCGGGCCGGACATCGCGCCGACCGCGCCGGAGAGCGCGGCCGCGACGTCGGCGCCGGTGGAGGCGATGACCCGGGCGGTGAAGGTGGAGGCGTTCATGCCGTGCTCGGCGGCCGAGGTCCAGTAGGCGTCGACGGCCTTGACGTGCTTCGGGTCCGGCTCGCCGCGCCAGCGGATCATGAACCGCTCGACGACCGTCCCGGCCTTGTCGATCTCGCTCTGCGGGACCATCGGCAGGCCCTGGCCGCGGGCCGACTGGGCGACGTAGGACAGTGCCATCACGGCGGCCCTGGCGAGGTCGTCGCGGGCCTGGTCGGCGTCGATGTCCAGCAGCGGCTTGAGGCCCCAGACCGGGGCGAGCATGGCGAGCGCCGACTGCACGTCGACCCGGATGTCGCCGGAGTGCACCGGGATCGGGAACGGCTCGGCGGCCGGCAGGCCGGGGTTGAACTTGCCGTCCACCAGCAGGCCCCAGACGTGGCCGAAGGAGACGCTGCCCACCAGGTCGTCGATGTCGACACCGCGGTACCGCAGGGCGCCGCCTTCACGGTCGGGTTCGGCGATCTCACTCTCGAACGCGACGACTCCCTCAAGCCCGGGTACGAAATCGGACATGCGACGGCTCCTTCAGTGTTCTGCGATCGGCGCCCCGCCGTGGTGGGGCGGCGCACCAGTGACCGAATGGTGTTTGGCACTCGGTGCCAGGGTGACAGGCACGGGGTGCATTGCGCCATACACCACCGTGGTGATGTTTCCCGCGGGCCCGCTCGGATCTCCCGTCAGGGGGCCCGACCGTGCCCGGCGGAGTCCCCGGAGACCCCGGAATCCCTGGAACCAAACGCCTGGTACCGGACAATTCCCCGCAGGGCGGGCAGTCAAGCGGTGGCGGGTCACCTGATCTCCCACCGGGGTTTGTCCGGAGGTAGCGGTGCCGGTTGCTTGTCGTACGGGATGATGTTGGCGTGCAGACCCCGGATCGCGCCCAGTCGACGCCCCCGAGCCCCGCCAACCGGACCCTGGCCGACGAGGCCCGCCCCGGCCCGGACCTCACCGTGATGCGCAAGCACTACAGCCACGAGGGCCTGGTCGAGGAGCAGCTCGCGCCCGAGCCGATCGGCCAGTTCACCCGCTGGTTCCACGAGGCGGACGACGCCGGGGTGGTGGAGCCCAACGCGATGGTGCTCTCCACCGCCGACGCCGGGGGGCGGCCCAGCTCGCGCACCGTCCTGCTCAAGGGCTACGACCCGCGCGGCTTCGTGTTCTTCACCAACTACGGCTCCCGCAAGGGCTCCGAGCTCGCCGTCAACCCGTACGCGGGGCTCCTGTTCCCGTGGATCGCGCTGGCCCGCCAGGTGATCGTCCAGGGCCGGGTGGAGAAGGTCGGCCGGGACGAGACCGCCGCCTACTTCCGCACCCGCCCGCACGGCTCCCAGCTGGGCGCCTGGGCCAGCGAGCAGTCCAGCCCGGTCGGCGGCCGGGCGGTCCTCGAACAGCGCTACGCCGAGCTGGAGCGCCGCTACCCGGAGGGCGAGGGCGTGCCCGTCCCGCCGTTCTGGGGCGGGTACCGGGTGGTCCCGGAGAGCGTCGAGTTCTGGCAGGGGCGGGAGAACCGGCTGCACGACCGGCTCCGCTACGTCGCCGACCCGTCCGCCCCGACGGGGTGGCGGGTGGAGCGGCTCTGCCCGTGATCCGTTCGGCCCACGGTTCCGCGCGCCGCCGCCGCGGAACTGATGGACCGTCATCTCGCGGGTGTAGGATGCCCGTCGCGGACCTGGGCCGATGCACATCCGGCCGGCAGCCCGCTGTGCCGACACGATCGAGTGAGGGACTGATGGGCGTCACCGGTGCGGAAACCGCCGCTGGACTCGGCTCTGACCTGGTCGACGTCGCCGCCCTGCCGCTCGACGAACTCGACGCCCTGCCCGACACCGTCCTCGGCGACCTGCTGCGCCGGGTGGTCGCGGACGCCCTGACCCCGGGCGCGGAGCCGCTCGCGGCGTTCCAGTCGGCGCTCGACCGGTAGCACTCCGCGGCGCGTCCGAGCGGTGGCGGCCGTCGGCGCGCCCCGCGATCCCGTCCGCGCGCCTCCGGGCGCCGGAGTGCCCCCGGCTGTCCGGGTGCGCCTGACCACCGGCTAAACCACCCGAGGTATCGAATCCCCCAACTCGCCAGCGGGGCAAGGGGAGTTCGCGACATGCTGGGGTATGAAACCAGCGCCGTCGCGGACCGTCGGGCACGGGGGGAACGAGTGGTGGAGCAGGAACAGCAACGGCCGTACTTCTTCTTCAGCTACGCGCGCCGGGACTTCGAGGCCGAGGACGCGTTCGTCAACCAGTTCTTCAACGACCTGCGGGACGAACTCGGCCGGCTGGTCGGGGTGGCCGTCCGGGCCGAGGAACTCGCCTTCCGCGACACCGAGCAGCTGCGCCTCGGCGACGACTGGGCCGAACGGCTGGCGACGATGCTGGGCCGCAGCCGGACCATGATCGCGCTCTACTCGCCGGCCTACTTCGCCAGCCTGTACTGCGGCAAGGAGTGGACCGCCTTCCGGGGCCGGGTGCGGCGCCACCACGAGGACACCGGGGAGCTCGTCCCGGCACTGATCCCGGTGCTCTGGGAGCCCGTCGGGCCGGGTGAACTGGCCGCCGAGGTGACCAAGGTGCAGTGGGCCCAGCCGGACATGGGCGACGCCTACACCCGGCACGGCCTGCGGGCGCTGCTGCGCACCGCGCAGGGCGAGGCGTACGAGCAGGTCGTCCGCGTGGTCGCGGAGCGGGTCAGGGACGCGGCCGCGCGGCGGCTCGGCGAGCTGCCCGAGTTCGACCTGGGCGCGGTCCGCGGCTACTTCCCGCCCCCGGCGGCGCCGGAGCCCGCCCCCAGCCCCGGGATGGTGCGGCTGTTCATCGCGGCCGGGCGCGCCTCCGAGGCCGCCGCCGAGGGCGGCTCGTACGCGGGCGGCTGGTACGGGGCCAAGCCCTGGCACTGGGCGCCCTACTACCCGCCCAACCGGCCGTCCCTGGCGGCGCGCGCCCAGCAGGTGATCACCGCGGCCGGGCACACCACCACGCTGGAGGAGATCGGCCCCGGACTCGGCGAGAAGCTCGACCAGGCCCGCGAGGACAGCCAGGTCAGCGTGCTCCTGATCGACCCGTGGGTGGCGGCCGGAGACCGCTACCGGGCCGCGCTGAGCGAGTACGACGACCAGAACCACCCGGTCACCGGCGTGGTGGTCCCGATCGGCGGCAACGACCCGGACGGGGAGCGCGAAGCGCCGTGGACCGGCGTACGCGGCGTGCTCCGCCGCAACTGGTTGCGCCGGCGCGACCTGGAGCACTTGTTCCGGGTGCGCGTGAACCAGGAGAGCTTCGACAGCGACCTCACCATCATGGTGACGGTCGCCCAGAACAAGCTCATGGACGACAACCTCGATTGGGGAGACGATGGCGGGGACGCCTTCGGCTTCGGTTCCGGGGGCGACACCTTCGGGTTCGGCGACGGCCCGGACATGCCCGGGCTGACCATCCCGGCCGGTCCGCCCCGTCAGCCGGGTCCGCCGGGCCGGCGCCGGGGCCGGCCGCCCGCGCAGCACCACCCGGATCCCGCTCCGAAGGAACTGCCCGGCCCGCGCCGGGGCCAGGACGACGCTGTCCCGCAGAGGGGAGACCAGGACGATGACCACTGAGCCAGGTGCGGAGCCGGAGCGCGGCGGACCGGGATCGGTCGTCACGTTCTACTCCTTCAAGGGCGGCACCGGCCGCACCATGGCGCTCGCCAACGTCGGCTGGATCCTCGCCAGCCGCGGCCTGCGCGTCCTGGTCGTCGACTGGGACCTGGAGGCGCCCGGCCTCCACCGCTACTACCACCCGCTGCTGGTCGACCCGGAACTGCACTCCACCGACGGCCTGATCGACCTGCTGCGCTCCTACGTCAAGCAGGCACTGCCCTCCACCGCCGGGCCGGTCGGGCAGTCCCCGGCCGCCTGGCTGGACGAGCCGGGGCGCCTGGACGGCTACGTCTGCGGCCTCGCCCTCGACCTGCCGCCCGGCGGCCGGCTCGACTTCCTGCCGGCCGGCCGCCAGAACGCCGCCTACGCCGCCGCCGTCACCAGCTTCAACTGGCGCAGCTTCTACCACGGCAGGGACATCCGCGGCGGCGAGTTCCTGCGCGAGCTGCGCGAACGCTGGGCCCGCGGCTACGACTACGTGCTCATCGACAGCCGCACCGGCGTCAGCGACACCTCCGGCATCTGCACCGTCCTGATGCCCGACAGCGTCGTGGACTGCTTCACCTTCAGCGCCCAGAACATCCGCGGCGGCGTCGACGCCGCCCGCGCCATCGCCGAGACCGAGGAACGGGCGATCCGGGTCCTGCCGGTGCCGATGCGGGTCGAGGACGCCGAGCAGGAGCGGCTGGAGGCCGGCCGCGACTACGCCCGCGAGGCGTTCGCCCCCTACCTCGGCCGCTGGCTGGCCGCCGACCGCAGGGCCGGCTACTGGGCCGACGTCGAGGTGCCGTACAAGCCCTTCTACGCCTACGAGGAGGTGCCGGCCACCGTCGCCGACCGGCCGCAGGAGGCCCGCAGCCTGCTCAACGCCTTCGAGCGGCTTGCGGGTTGGGTCACCGACGGCCGGGTCACCACCCTGCGCCCGCTCACTGCCGAGACCCGCCGCCGGCTCCAGGGCGCCTACCTGCGCTCAGCCCGCGCGGTGCCGCGCCAGGTGTTCGTCAGCTACGCGCCCGAGGACCGGATGTGGGCCGAGTGGGCCGCCGGGACGCTCACCCGCTTCGGCTACCAGACCTCCCTGCACAGCGCCGCCGAGCCGTACACCGGGGCCAGGCCGCCGGAGGTCACGGGGCCGGTCGACGGCCAGGGCCGGCTGCTCGCGCTGCTCTCCCCCGAGTACACCGCGCTGCCCCGCGCCGCCGAGGTCTGGCAGCTCCTCCAGGGGCGCGAACTGGTCTCGGGCTCCCCGGCGCTGGTCGCCTTCCGGCTCCAGGACCCGGACGACCCGGTGCCCCGCCCGTTCGCCGGACAGCCCGTGACCGAGCTGGTCCGCTCCTCCGCGGTCGGCGCCGAGTCCCAGCTCTACGCCGAACTCGGCCCCCCGCCCGGCAGCAGCCGCCAACCCGACACCGACAGCGGGGAGTTCGCGGCTCCCGCCCGCTTCCCCGGCACCGCCCCGCAGGTGCAGGAGGCGCCCTCGCGCAACGCCGCCTTCATCGGCCGCGGCAAACTGCTGGAACTGCTCCGCAACCGCTTCACCGGCGGGCCCGCCGCCGTGCTCAGCCAGGTGCTCTACGGCTTCGGCGGCGCCGGCAAGTCCCAGATAGCCGCCGAGTACGCGCACCGCTTCAAGGCCGCGTACGACGTGGTCTGGTGGGTGCCCGCCGAGGAACCCGCCAACATCC
Source organism: Kitasatospora sp. NPDC091335 (assembly GCF_044757205.1). Classification (NCBI taxonomy): domain Bacteria; kingdom Bacillati; phylum Actinomycetota; class Actinomycetes; order Kitasatosporales; family Streptomycetaceae; genus Kitasatospora; species Kitasatospora sp. NPDC091335. Next base: position 164,074 of record NZ_JBIVUM010000013.1, read on the forward strand.
CGCAGAAGATCGCCGAACTCGCGCCCCGGCTCGGCGTGCCCACCAGCGACGACGTCGCCCACACCGCCGCCGCGGTGCTGGACGCGCTGCGCCGCGGCCAGCCGTACCGCCGATGGCTGCTCGTCTTCGACAACGCCGGCACCCCCGAGGAACTCGCCCCCTGGCAGCCGGCCGGCTCCTCCGGCGGACACGTGCTGATCACCTCCCGCAACCAGGGCTGGGCCAGGCACGCCGGCCTGGTGGAGGTCGACGTCTTCCTCCGCGAGGAGAGCGTCCGGCTGCTGCGCCGCTTCAACAGCGGCCTCAACCCGGAGGACGCCGACCAGGTCGCGCACCGCCTGGGCGACCTGCCGCTCGCCGTAGGGCAGGCCGCCGTCTGGCTCCAGGAGACGTCGATGCCGATCGCCACCTACCTCGAACTGCTCGACGAAGAGCTCACCGAGATGCTGGAGCGCACCCGGCTGCGCGCCGCCGACTACCCGCACTCGGCCGCCGCGACCTGGCGCATCTCGGTCGAGGAACTGCGCCGGATGAACGCCCCGGCCGCCCAGATCCTGGAGATCTGCGCGTTCTTCGGCCCGGACGCCATCCCGATGCGGCTGCTCTACAGCCGGGCCGTCACCCGCGCCCTGCGGCTGCCCCCGCGCGCGCCCCGCGACAAGCTCGCGATCGGCGAGTTCCTGCGCGCCATCAACCGGTTCGGGCTCGCCCGCACCGACCAGGGCAGCGAGACCATCACCGTGCACCGGCTGGTCCAGGCCGTGCTGCGGGACCAGGTCGAGGAGGAGCGGCGGGCCGAACTGCGCGGCGTCGTCCACGCCGCGCTCGCCACCGCCAACCCCGGCGACCCGGACGTGCCCGCCAACTGGGCCGAGTACGCCGAACTCCTGCCCCACCTCTGGCCGTCCGGGGCGCTCGACAGCGCCGACGAGGACGTCCGGCAGTGGATCATCGACTCGGTCCGCTACCAGTGGAAGCGCAGCCTGCACGAGTCCGGCCGGGACCTGGCCGGACGGACCCTGGAGCACTGGCGCCAGGACGGCTACGGCGGGCCCGGCTTCGACGTCGACAACGACGCCCAGACGCTCATGCTGCGCACCCAGCTGAGCAACATCCGCCGCTCCCAGGGCGCCCTCCAGGAGGCGTACGAGATGGACCGGGACATCCTGGACCGCTTCACCGCGACCCTGGGCCCCGAGCACTCCCACACCCTCGCCGTCGCCAACAGCCTCGGCGCCGACCTGCGCTTCCTCGGCCGCTACGACGAGGCCAGGGCGCTCGACCGCCGCACCCTGGACGCCGCCCGGCGCACCCTGGGCCCCGACCACCCGCGCACCCTGATGATCACCAACAACCTCGCCGTCTCCGACTACCTGGCCGGCGACCGCAGGGCCGCCCTGGAACGGCACCGCAGCAACTACCTCCAGCAGCGCGACGCGCTCGGCGCGCACAGCCTGTACGCGCTGTCCTCGGCCTCCAACTACGCCCGCGACCTGCGCGAGACCGGACGGCTGCGGGAGGCCCTGGACCTGCTGGAGGAGACCGTCCGGATCTACCAGCAGACCATCGGCGACGGCCACACCGACACCCTGCGCGCCCGCAAGAACCTGGCCGTGGCGCTGCGCCGGGCCGGCCGGTACCACGAGGCCCTGGAGATCGACGAGGACATCTACCAGCGCTACCTGGACATCAACGGCGCCGAGCACCCCGACACCCTGGCCGCCGCCACCAACCTGGCCAGCGACCTCAACGCGCTCGGCGACACCACGCGGGCCATCCCGCTCGCCGAGCGGGCGCTCGGGAGGTACCGCGACTACCTGGGCGAGGACCACCCGGTGACGCTGGCCGGCGCCAACAACCTCTCGGTGTACCTGCGGCTGGCGGGGCGCGCGACGGAGGCGCGCGAGCTGTCCGGCCGTACGCTGGCGCAGTTCCGCACCGTCCTCGGCGCGCACCACCTCTACATCCCGATCGCGATGATGAACCACGCGAACGACCTGGCGCTGGCCGGGGAGCTCCGGGCCGCGCTCGAACTGGAGCTGGAGGCCGAGCCGCTGATGACCGCCGCCCTCGGCCAGGACCACTACGACTCCATCGGCCTCAACTCCAACCTCTCGCTGTCGCTGGCCGCGCTCGGGTACACCGAGCGGGCCGCCGAGCTGCGGGCGGAGTGCATCCGGCGGTCCCGGGTCACCCTGGGGGAGGAGCACCCGACGACCGTCGCGGTGCGGGCCGGGACACGGCTGGACTCGGACGTGGAGCCGCCGCACGTGTGACGGACCGTCAGTCGGCCGGGTGGCCTAGGCTCGCGCCATGGTGGCGTTCCGGCAGTTCCTGCTGAAGATCCACAGTCGGTGCAACCTGGCCTGCGACTACTGCTACGTGTACCAGGGCGCGGACCAGAGCTGGCGCGGGCGGCCGCGGCGGATGGAGCTCGCGACCGTCCGCCGCACCGCCCGGCGGATCGACGAGCACGCGGCCGAGCACGGTCTGGACGAGGTCTCCGTGGTGCTGCACGGCGGTGAGCCGCTGCTCGTCGGCGCGGCCCATCTGGACGCGCTGCTGGGCGAGTTGGCGGCGGTCGGGCCCCGGGTGCGGTTCACCGTGCAGACCAACGGGCTGCGGCTGGCGGACGAGCCTGAGCTGCTCGACGTGCTGCACCGCCACCGGGTCGCGGTCGGGGTCTCGCTGGACGGCACCAGGGCCGACCACGACCGGCACCGCCTGCTGCCCTCCGGCGGGGGCAGCTGGGCGCGCACCGCCGAGGCGGTGCGGCTGCTCGGCTCGGACCGGCACCGGGAGCTGTTCGCCGGCCTGCTCTGCGTCGTCGACCTCGCCGCGGACCCGGTGGCCACCTACGAGGCGCTGCTGGAGTTCGCACCGCCCAGGATCGACCTGCTGCTGCCGCACGCCACCTGGCGGGAGCCGCCGCCGGGCCTCATGCCGGGCCTCATGCCGCGGACGGTGCCGCACGCGCCGCCGTCGGGCTCGGCGCCCGCCCCGTACGGGGAGTGGCTGATCGCCGCCTTCGACCGCTGGTACGGCGCACCGCGCCGGGAGACCGGGGTGCGGCTGTTCGAGGAACTGGCGGTGCTGCTGCTCGGCGGCCGGGCGGCCAGCGAGGCGGTCGGGCTGGCGCCCGTCGACCTGGTGGTGGTCGAGGCGGACGGGACGATCGAGCAGGCGGACAGCCTCAAGGTGGCCTACGACGGCGCCCCGGGGACGGGCCTGGACGTGTGGCGGCACGGCTTCGGGGAGGCGGCGGCGCACCCGGCCTTCCGGGCCCGCCAGCGAGGCCTGGCCGGCCTCGGCCCGGTCTGCGCCGGCTGCCCGCTGGCCCGGGTCTGCGGCGGCGGACTGTACGCGCACCGGTACGCGGGGGACGGCTTCGGGCACCCGTCGGTGTACTGCGCGGACCTGGACCGGCTGATCCGGCACATCGCGGGGCGCCTGCGGTCGGGGGTGACGGGGCTGGCGGGAGCCGGGCGGGCGGGTGCGGGGAGTTGACGGCCTCCGTCGGCTCACCCGTCCGGGTCATGCCCGGCCGCCGTCCGGCTGATCCGTCCCGGTGCGGGAAGACCGCAGGTTGACCGGGCGGGTTGGGCGGACCGGGCGGGTCGGGCGATGGACCGGCCGGCCGAACGGGATGGCGGCCGGACGGGCCGGCGGCCGGACGGACGAGGAGGAGGACCGGTGACGGGAACGGGCGAGGTGGTGGCGGCCGGGGTGCCCGGAGCGCGCGGGGCGGACGGGTTTCCCCGGCACGGCGTGGACCGGGAGACGTTCCTGGCGATCGCGGGCGCGCGCGGCGGCCCCGGGGCCGTCCGGCTGCTGCGTGCAGGGCAGTTGAGCAAGCGGGCGCTGCTGCTGCTGGCACTGCGCCGGGCGGCGCCGGAGCACGGCGGCTACCGGGAGGCGTACGCCCGGGTGCGGGCGCTGCAACGGGACGACCCGGCGCGGTGGGAAGAGGTGCTGCTGCGGCCCGAGTTGGACGCCTGGGCGGCCGACTGTCTGCGCGGCGCGGCGGCGGCGGCGGCCGTTCCGCTGGACGGACTGGGCGAGTTCCTGCGCGGTGGTCCTGGACCGGCCCTCGCGCTGGAGTGCGACGGGCTGCGCTGGGCGCCGTCGGTGGACCACGCCGGGCCGCGCCGGGTGGACTACGGGCGCCCGCCGTCCGGTCCGCTGACGGCCCCCGAACTCGCCGCCTGGGATGAGCGGTTGGCCGAGGCCTGGAACATCCTGGTGCGCCGCCACCGGCGTCACGCGCTTGCCCTCTCGGCCTGTGTGACCACCGTCGTGCCGCTGCGGCCCGCGCCCGGCGGGGAGGCGGTCAGCGCCGCGGCCCGGCGGGCGTACGGCGCGGTGGCGGCCTCGCTGCCGGGCGATCCGGTGCTGCTGGCGCTGGCCCTGGTGCACGAGTTCCTGCACGTCCAGCTCGGCGCCCTGCTGGACCTGGTGCCGCTGCACCGCCCCAACGGCGCGGCGGTCTACCACGCCCCCTGGCGCCCCGATCCGCGCCCGGCCGGGGCGCTGCTCCAGGGGACGTACGCGCACCTGGGCGTGGCGGACTTCTGGCGGACGGAGGCGGCCGCGGGGGCGGGCGACGGCGCCCGTGCGCGGGCGGAGTCGGTGCGCTGGCGGGAGCACACCCTGGCCGCGGCACGGACGCTCCTGGACTGTGGCGAACTGACTCCGGGCGGAGTGGAGTTCACCGAGGAGCTGGTGCGTGCCGTGTGCGCGCCGGGTGCTTGAGGGGTGTCGGGTGCGCCGGGTGCTTCGGGGGTGCCGGGGGTGCCGGGGTCGCCGGGGGAATGAATCCGGGGCGCCGGATGCTTGGCCGGATGGCGCGCTTGTCCGGGTGCTTCGCGGGGCACGCCCGGGGTGTGCTCAGTGGCCGGCTCTGGTTCTCGTCTCCGGGCCCGTTCCGGTGTCCGTCCCGCGGTTCGTCCCGCTGTCCGCCCTGCCGCCCGTCCCGGCGACACGCTTCGGCGCGCGCCACGGCGAAGTGCGCGACCGCTGAACGGGTGATTTCTGGGGGGTCAACGCGCTGTCGTGCGACGTCGGCCGCCCGGGGAGCCCAACGTGAGTCCGCAAGGTGCCGCGCGGAGTCTTCGCGGGCACTACATTGGTCGCAACCGGGTGGGTTTACCCACCCTCGGCAGGTCCTAACCGCGCCTAAGGAAACGAATATGACTCCGGTAACCAGCACCAGGCCGGCCGGCAAGCTCACTGACCCTCAGGAGACGCCGGAACACCTCTCCCTCGCCGATCTCGCCGCGCTCGGCGCGGAGGAGCTCGCCTCCCGGCTCCAGCGCGCGCTGCCCAGCGCGGATTCCGGCCTCGTACCGGTCGCCGCCTTCAACTCCTCGATCTGACCCCGCCCGGACCTCCGAGCGGAACCCGGACCGAGCAGAACGAGCCGAACCGAACAGCCCCATGACGACGTCGATGCCGCTGCCTTTGACGCAGTTCGTGGTCAAGATGCACAGCAGGTGCGATCTTGCCTGCGACCACTGCTACGTCTACGAGCACGCGGACAGCAGCTGGCGCACCCGCCCGAAGGTCATCGCGGACGGGATCCTGGCCAAGGCCGCCGAACGCATCGGCGAGCACGCGGCCGCCCACCGGCTGCCCGCCGTCCGGGTCGTCCTGCACGGGGGAGAACCCCTGCTCGCCGGCCCGGACCGCCTGCGGCGCGCCGCCCGGACGCTCCGGGCGGCGCTCCCGCCCGGCTGCGCGCTCGACCTGCGCATCCACACCAACGGTGTGCTGCTGAGCCGTGACTTCTGCGCGCTGTTCGCGGAGCAGGACGTCAAGGTCGGCATCTCGCTGGACGGCGACAGGGCCGCCAACGACCGCCACCGGCGGTTCGCCGACGGGCGCAGCAGCCATCCGCAGGTGCTGCGGGCCGTCGCGCTGCTGAACGAGCCCGAGTACCGGCACCTGTTCGCCGGGCTGCTGTGCACGATGGACGTCGGGAACGACCCGGCGGCCGTGTACCGGGCGCTGGCCGAACTCCGCCCGCCCGCCGTGGACTTCCTGCTCCCGCACGCCACCTGGGACGAGCCGCCCAGGCGCCCCGCCGCGCTGGGTGCCACCCCGTACGCCGACTGGCTGCTGACCGTCCACAGGCTGTGGGAAGCGGACGGGCGGCCGTTCGCCGTACGGACCTTCGAGTCCGTGCACCGGACCCTGCGGGGGTTCTCCAGCCTCACCGAGTCGCTCGGGCTGGAGCCCTCCGACCTTGCGGTCCTGGAGACGGACGGGACCTTCGAGCAGGCCGACAGCCTGAAGACCGCGTACGACGGCGCGCCCGTCACGGGGATGAACGTCTTCGCGCACAGCCTCGACGACCTCGCCCGCCACCCCGGCATCGCCGCCCGGCAGTCCGGCCTGGCCGGGCTGAGCGAGGCCTGCCGCGCCTGCTCCGTGGTCCGCTCCTGCGGTGGCGGTCTGTACGCCCACCGCTATCGGAGCGACGATGGAGGAGGCAGCTTCGACCATCCCTCCGTCTACTGCGGTGATCTCATGACGTTCATCAACGGCCTTGCGGGGAGCGGGAGGTCGGCGGACCCGGCGGCCGCCGTGCCGGCGCAGGGGGCCGCCGCCCCGGTGCCGGGCGCCGGGCCGCTGCTGCCCGGCGCGCTCGGCCCGTCGCACATCGACGAACTCGCGCGCGGATACGGGGGCGCGGACACCGTCGCCGCGCTCGGCCGCTCCCAACTCGCCCTCACCCGGGCGATGCTGGCCGCCGCCTGGGACGCCTCAGGACAGGGGCGGGCCGAGGCGTGGGCCCTGCTGGCGGAGCTCGACACGGCGGCCCCCGCCGCCGTGGACGCCGTGCTCGCCCACCCGTACGCCCGCGCCTGGGCGGCCCGCCGGCTCGCCGGGGACCTCGCCGTCGGGCTCGGTCCGCTGGCCGCGCTCGCCGCGGCGGCCGCGGTGCGGGCCGGCCGGGGCGACGCGGTGGCGGTGCCCGTCCGGGGCGGCCGGCTGCACCTGCCGACGCTCGGGACGATCGCCGTGCCCGACGGCGAGGCCGTGGTCACCGGACGGTCGGACGGCTTCGAGGTCCGGGCGTCCGACGGCTCGGTGCGCACCGGTGTCGACGAACCGCTGCGGCGGGTCCGGCCGGCCGACGGCTGGACGGTCGCCCTGGAGGACGGCGATCCGCTGCGCGACTGCCACGACCACCCGGTCGCCGACCGCCTCTCCGAGAGCGAACTGCTCGACTGGACGGGCGCGTTGCGCGAGGCCTGGGAGCTGCTCGGGCGGGACCTGCCCGGGTACGCGGAGGGCATCAGGGCCGGCCTGACGACGGTCACCCCGTTGCGTCCCGGACCGGTCGGCCGGGACGTCAGCTCGGCTGCCCGGCAGGCGTACGGCGCGGTCGGCATCGCCAGGCCCGCCACCGCGCCGACCCTCGCACTGCTGCTCGCCCACGAGTTCCAGCATGTCAAGCTCGGCGCCGTACTGGACCTGACGGACCTGTACGACCGCGCCGACACCGAGCTGTACTTCGCGCCCTGGCGGCCCGACCCCCGGCCGCTCGAAGGGCTGTTCCAGGGCACGTACGCCCACCTGGCCGTCACCGAGTACTGGGGCACCCGCACCCTCGCGTACGACGGACTGCCGGGAGAGGCCGCCGACCGGGCGCGGGCACAGTTCGCGCTCTGGCGGCGGTACACCGCCGAGGCGGTGGAGCGGCTGGCGTCGACCGGGGCCCTGACCGGGACCGGCCTGCGCTTCGCCGACGGCATGCGTGCCACCGTGACACCCTGGCTCGCCCTGCCGCTGCCCGCCGCCGCCGAGCAGGCGGCCGACCGGGCACGGCGGGACCGGGCCGGGGTCTGACCTTCCCCACTCGCGCCGCCCCGGGTCCTCCCTCGCCCGGGGCTCCCGATCCCCCCGGAGGATCGCCATCCTCACCGAAACCCGCGCCGGCGGCGTCGCCGTCGCCGCCCCCGTGATTCCCGTCGCCACCCCCGTCGCACCTGTCGCCCCCGCTGTCCACCCGCTCGTCCCCGCGTTCGCCGGCCTCGGGGTCCGTCCGGGCACGGTGCTGCACGTCCAGGCGTCCCTGCGCGCCCTCGGGCCGGTGCCGGGCGGGGCGGCCGCCGTGGTCGGGGCCCTGCTCGAAGTGCTGGGCCCCGACGGCACCCTGGTCGCCTACACCGCCACGCCCGAGAACTCCGCCACCTCCCGCGTCCACCAGTCCGCCACCGCCGGCCTCTCCCCGGCGGAGGTGGCCGACTACCAGGCCGGGATGCCCCGCTTCGATCCGGCCACCACCCCGGCGTCGCCCTCCGTGGGGGTGCTGTCGGAAACGGTCCGCACGCACCCCGCGGCGCTGCGGAGCCGGCACCCGCAGACCTCCTGGGCAGCGGTGGGCCGGCGCGCCCGGGAGGTCACCGAGCAGCACCCGCTGACCTCCCACCTGGGCCCCGAGTCGCCGCTGGGGCGGCTCTACGACCTGGACGCCCGGGTGCTGATGCTCGGCGTCCCGATGAGCCGCTTGACCGCCTTCCACCTGGCCGACCTGCGGATGCCCGACGTCCCGGTGCGCGAGTACCGCTGCGTCGGCCCCGAAGGCTGGACCACCTTCCGGGCCCCCGACCTGGACGACCTCCACTTCGGCCCGCTCGGCGCCGAGGTCCTGCGCACCGCCCGCGGCATCACCACCGGCCGGATCGGCACCGCCGACTGCCGCCTCGTCCCGATCCGGGAGGCCGTCGACCTCGCCGAACACATCCTGCGGCGCCTCCGCCCCTGAACCCCGCCCCGGTTTCCACCGGTACTTCCGCCTCCCGCCGTCTCCCACCCCCCGCCCCGCCGCCCCACCCCGCCCGACCGTTGCCGCTCCGGCTCCGCCGGAGCGGCAACGGGCAGGGTCGGGCCCCTCGCGTGCGTGGGAAGTCGGCCGACCCGACTTCCCATGACGGGATCCTCCCGTTTCGGCAACTACGTTCAGAGCTTCGAAGTGGTCTGGGCCCAAGCGCGACCCTGGACGCTCGATCAGGAGGAAGCCGCCGCACACGGGTAGGACTGAGTACTACAACGACCCTGACGCTCCCAAGGCCAACACCCTCATCCCCGCCAGCAACCTGCTCGTCGTCGACGACTCCGGTGCCATCCTGTTGCAGCGCCGCCGCGACACCGGCCAGTGGCCCTGCCCGGTGGAGCCCAGGACATCGGTGAGACCGCTGCTTCGACGGTCCGTTGTAGTCGTCTAGTGCCTCCAGCCGGAAGGCCTCCCGCCGGAACGTCGAGAAGAGGTTCTCGAAGTCCTCACCCGAGATGGTCACGGAACAATCCTCCGAATCAGCGAAGCCGGAACGCGACCGCGCTCTCCCCGTCGGGGAGCTGGATGGCCGTCAGCGCAGCGACGTCGTTCACGACATATCCCTGGATGATGAGGTCTTCCGTGCCATCCACGGCGTACGCCGTCGAGAACGTCGACGTGATGTGGGTTCCTCGGAACTCGGTGACCCGATTCATCGACGCCGATACGATCTCCCCACCCGTCCTGGCCGCCCTGGAGGAGCAGACGTGACACAGCAGAGTGCGGACGAACGCCCGGGCATTGCCGCCGCGATCGTGGTCGATGAAGGCCGCGTCCTGATGGTCCGGCGAAGGGTCAGCGAGGGCCAACTCTCCTGGCAGTTCCCGGCTGGTGAGATCGAGGCCGGTGAGTCGTCGGAGGAGGCGGCCGTCCGCGAGACCGCGGAGGAGACCGGACTGGAAGTGGCCGCCGTCAAGCTCCTGGGCGAGCGGGTTCATCCGAAGACCGGTCGGCTGATGTTCTACACGGCCTGCGAGGTCGTCAGCGGTACCGCCGAGGTGGTCGACACGGAGGAGCTGGACCAGCTCGCGTGGGTAGCTCTCGCCGAGATCCCCGAATACGTGCCGTACGGGCTCTTCGAGCCGGTGCAGAGGTACCTGGACTCTGCTCTCAAGTAGTCGTCCCCTGTGCCCCGGAGGTCGGCCGGGGCACAGGGGACGGGGCGGGCTCCGACGGGCTGGACGGCCGAGTGCTGATGCTCGGCGTCCCGATGGCCCGCTTCCCACGTACGAAGACCGCCCGCCTGGTGTACGGAGGAAGTGACGGCCTGCGCCCCAGGACACCCGGGGCGCAGGGCCCGGACCGACCCGCAGCGTCGAAGGCGTGAGGCTGCTGTACTGCCCGAGGACGAGGTTCCCGCGGTGGTCCCTGCCCTGTTCCGAGTGGGACTCTCGGAACTCGTCGCGCAGCGGCTGGCCACAGCGGCGCGGTTCGGGTCCGGGCGCCTCCGCAGGCGGCCCGGACACCCGGGCCGGGGCTCGGTGGTCCGGCCCGACCGGGGGATCGGGCCGGACCGCCCGGCCTATGGCCAGGTGCCGACCAGCACCGGCTCGGGTCGGAGCCTGATGCCGGTCACGATCTCGACGTGGGCCGAGAGATCGGTGAGGGCTTGGGCGAAACCTGTTGCGGTGGCGCCGTCGTGGGCGGTGAGGGTGAGGGTGCGGCGATTCGAGCAGTGGATGCCGGCGGCGATCTTGTAGCCGGGGCGGTAGCCGATGTGCTCCAGGAGCCAGCCGGCGCCCGCTCGTGGCTGTCCGTCGTTGTCGGCGTGGACCGGGCATCCGGCGGCCTGGGCTGCGGTGACGGGTGGGTTGAGGAAGACCGATCCGGCTGCGGGCGTCGGGTCCGTGCGGGTCGAGAAGGAGCCCCCGGCGGCAGCGGTTGGTGAGGACGGCGGCGGTCACCTCGGCCACGGGTGGGCGGGCGCCCAGCCGGACGCCGAGTTCGTCGGCGAGGGGCTGGTAGGCGATCGGGGCAGCCGGTGAGCGGGTGAGGTGGAACGTCGCGGTGAGGATGGTCCAGCGGCCGGGGTGGTGAGCGGCGCGAGCGTGGAGTGGGGCACGGGGCCTCCTAGGGTTCGGCTGTGATGGCCTTTAGCGCCAGGGCCCGCAGCGGGGCCAGACGGGTGCGGTTGTCCTGGTGGTGGTAGACGGCGTTGGTGCAGATGGCCAGGTAGCGACCGGTGGCCGGGGCGAGGTAGAGGCTGGTGCCGGTGAAGCCGTGGTGGTAGGCGACCCTGCCTTCGTCGGCGAGGATCCAGGCCAGGCCACGGTCGAGGCCCGGCTCGATCTCGGCCTGCGGCTGCATGCCGGCGGTCAGCCATCGGCCCAGGGCCCCGCCGGTGGCGTGGGAGGTCAGCAGGTGGGTGGCGAAGGTGGCGAGGTCGGCGGGGGTGGTGAACACCCCGGCGTGGCCGGCGACTCCGCCGAGCAGGGCGGCGTTGTCGTCGTGCGGCAGGCCCCACAGCCGGGGGCCGCCTTGCAGTCGCTGCTCGGTCGGGGCGACACGGGCGGAGCGGGGCACCGGCCCGTATGTCGTGTCGGTCATGCCGAGGTGCTGCCAGAGCTCGGCCGCGAGTTCGTCCAGGCGTCGGCAGCGGTAGTGGGCGAGGGCCAGGCCGAGGAGGATGAAGCCTCGGTTGACGTACTGGTGGCCGGCGCCGGGCTCGGCGATCAGCGGCTCTGCGCAGATCAGTTGGGCGAGCGGTTCGGGACGGTGCCGGTACCGGTCGAGGCGGGTGTCGGCGCGCAGGCCGGAGGTGTGGGCCAGGATCTGGCGCACCGTGACCCGGCCGCCGGGCGCGTCGGCCGCGATGCCGGACAGCAGCTCGCGGACCGGGGTGTCCAGGGTGAAGTCACCGATGAGCGAGGTGCCGACCAGCGGCCAGGTGGCCAGGACCTTGGTCAGCGACGCCACGTCGTACACCGTGTCCGGCCCCGGCCGGGCGTCGCCGCACTCGGGGGCGACGACGCCGGAGGCCAGGTAGCCGGGCTCGGTGTCGAAGGTGCCGTGGGCGATGACACCACCGGGGACCGTGCCGTCGACGGTCATCAGGTCCAGGCAATCGCGCAGGTCGGCGAGCGCGTTCGAGGTCCACGGCACGGTGTTGGTCACGGCTACTCCTGGTCGATCGTCAGGTCGGCACCGAGTGCGGCCAACTTCGGCAGCAGGCCGCCGTATCCGCGCCGCAGGTGGTACATCCCTCGGATCGTAGAGGTGCCCTCGGCGGCCAGGGCGGCGATCACGAGCGCGGTCGCCGCCCGGATGTCCTCGCCGACCACCTCCGTGGCCTTCAGCGCGGATCGTCCCCGAACGGTGATCACCGGCCCGCTCGCGTTGACGGTCGCGCCGAACGAGTGTCCCATTGGACGTAGATCCGTTCTTCGATGCGGGAGGCACCTTTGGCCTCGAATCCGGATCCACCACGCCTCCCGATGCCGATCACGGCATCGGGCAGCTCCCGACGCGCGCAGCCGCCCTTGAGGCGGGGCTGTGGGGCGGCGTCGGTGCGGGAAATTGTCGGGGAGCGGGCGCCCGGGCGGTGCTACGGTCGGGCGCCATGAGCTGGCTTCCCGATGACTTCGTCCATCCCGTCCAGGTACCGCTGCCGGGCGGGGCCCATCACCTGCGGCCGGTCCGGGAGGCGGATGCGTCGCTCGACTATCCGGCCGTGACGGGCTCGCGCGAGCGGCTGTTCACCATCTTCGGCCCGGCGTGGGGCTGGCCGGCGGCCACCATGACCTACGAGGCCAACCAGGCCGACCTGTTGCGGCACGAGAAGGAGATCGCCGCCCACCAGTCGTTCAACTACGCGCTGTTCGACGCGGCGGAGACGGCCCTGCTCGGCTGCGTCTACATCGACCCGCCCGCGAAGGCCGGCGCGGACGGTGAGATCGCCTGGTGGGTGGTGGACGAGCTGGTGGGTGGAGAGGTCGAGCAGGCGTTTGACGCGCTGGTGCCGCGGTGGATCGCCGCCGACTGGCCGTTCGAGCAGCCGCGCTTCCTCGGCCGGGGGATCTCCTGGTCGGACTGGCTCGCCCTGCCCGCGCACCCCGAGGCGTGAGGAGACCTCGTCCCCCGGGGCACGGGGGACGAGGTCAGGCTTCAGTGAGGTGGTCGAACTCGCCGGCCTTGGCGCCGCGGATCCAGGCGTGGAGCTTGGCGCGGGTGGTGGTGACGACGGTGGTGGGGTCGTCGGACTCGCGGATGTGGATCAGCTCGCCGGCGGAGGGGGCGATCTCAAGGCAGTTGGTGTTGGTGCCGCTGAAGCTCGACTTCTGCCAGTTGAGTTGAGTCATGCTTGCCTGTCCTGTCACGAGGCACGGAAGGTCGGTGGGGCCGACTTTCTGCGCGAGACTTGGGGGGGCGGGTGAGATGGCCGGGGCTCCGCGTGCCCCGACCGGGGCACGCGGAGGATGTCGGTCAGGGTTCGATGAGGTGGTCGAACTCGCCGGCCTTGGCGCCGTGCAGCCAGGCGTGGAGCTTGGTGCGGGTGGTGGTGACGATGGTGGTGGGGTCGTCGGACTCGCGGATGTAGACCAACTCGCCGGCGGAAGCGATCTCGACACAGTTGGCCTGGTCGCTGCTGAAGCTGGACTTCTGCCAGTTGAGCTGGTGCATGGCTATCTTCCCTGGACCTTGTAGCGAATGTGCTGGATCAAACCCAACGAGTCCCGATCGGCGGGTGACGACGCGGATGTCGCCGCAGACAAGGGTGGGAGAGCCAAGCCCCTGAGTCGGTCGAACTTCCGGTCAAATGTTGTCACGACCTCGGGGTCGCCGAGGAAGTTGGATCCATGTGGATGTTCGAGGAGCACCGTGCCAAGCCGGGTGTGAGCGCCGCGGATCAGTAGGAAGGGCGTGTCGTTCGACGCGAATGTGGTGCAGTCGAACGGGAGGATCTGGATCGTCACGTTGGGCAGCTTGCTCATCTCGATCAGATGATTCAGCTGGTCCCACATGACCGTTGCTCCTCCGTACATCATGTGCAGGGCTGCTTCGTGGATCACGGCCCGGTACGGTGGGGCGTTCTTGCCCGCCAGGACCTTGTGACGTTCGTGGCGGAACTCGACCTTCTTCTCGGTGTATCCCTGGATGACCTCGCTGTAGGCCTTGGTCTGCAAGAGGCCCGGGATCAGCAGGGATTCATAGTTGTCCAAGCCTGTTGCGCGAGCCTCCGCCTCGGCCAGGTCGAGCGAGCTTCGTGTGACGTGGGTCTTGAACTCGGTCCACCAGCCCTTGCCTGAACTCTCACTCATGGCGGCGAGGCCGGCCCGGTAGTCGGGGTCCGTGATGTCGCACCGGTCGAGCCAGATGTTCAGTCGTGGAAGATTTAGGCCCATCCTGCCGGACTCGATGTGGCTGACGGCGGGACCCTTCACGCCGATTGCCTGCCCGATCTCCACCGCTGAGCGTCCAGCGGCATCGCGTGTCCTGCGAAGCTCTTCGCCGAGACGACGCTGACGTTCGCTGATCCCACTCCCGAATGCCATGGGCATACCTTCCTCGCGGATCGTCACCTACGGAAAGTGTAGAGGCATGCGCGGAGAGTGTTGCCAATTTTGATGGAAATCCACTAAAGTTTCACTGCACTGCTCGCCGGATGGGACGTCAGGTCTCTCCGTGCGTAGCTCATTTGAGCTGATGGGAGATCCCCCATGTGTGACCCCCGCCTCAACTCCCCCTCCCTCACCGTGTCCCGCGAGGTGTTGCGCGACGCCATGTCGCGCGCCGGGTACCCCGACTCCTCCATCGGGGATGCCGAACTCGCCATGATCGAGCTGGTGGTGAACGCCTGGCGGCACGGGGCGACCCTCTCGCCCGTCGTCACGGTCGTCTACTCCGGCAACACCCTCCGCGTCACCGTCGCGGACCGCAGCTCCGAGCTGCCGCAGCGTCAGAAGCCTGACCTCCGCGCCGAGTCGGGTCGCGGCCTTCAGCTGGTGGAGGGTCTCACCCACCGCTGGGGTGCGGAGCTCCAGAAGCTCGGGAAGCGGGTCTGGTTCGAGTTGGACGGTGCCGCGTGAACGCGCTCTACCCCATCCGGCCCGGCGATCCCGCGATCCGTCACCTCACCAGTCGGCAGCTCGGCGGGCTGATCGTGGAACTCCGCACCGAAGGGCGCGAGTTCGGCCTCCTGTGGCCCTCCGCCCAGTCCGGGGAGGCCATCCTGGACGGTCAGATCCTGGTCTCCCTGGGCAATGTTCCGGCCAGCACCGTGATCAACCTCCTCGCACTCCTGCGCGAGTTCAAGCGCCACCGGTGACAGGCTCAGGCGCTGAAGCCTGAGGCGAGCAGGTCGAGCCGGGCGAGCAGGGCGTCGGCGAGGGGGTAGCCCGCGTCGGCGGCGAGCCAGCGGCCCAGGGTCGTGATGTAGGTGTCGAACAGCAGGTCGGCGACCGCCTCGGGATCCACTTCGAGGCGGAGTCCGCCCCGGCGGGCAGCAGTGGTGAACGCGGCGGGCGTCGCGGCGCCGAGGGCGAAGGCGGCGTGGAGCACTCCGCTGTCGTGCAGCTCCTTCGCCAGCGCGTACTCCCGCTCGTTGAGGTGCGCGAGGGTGCGCAGGGCGTCCGTGAGCGCCTCCACGGCGGAGCCGTCGCCGGTCGCGCTCTCCAGTGCCTCGTGCCGCTGCCGGACCCAGGCCGTGACGAAGTCCTCCTTGCGGCGGAAGTGGTTGAAGGCCGTCTGTCGTCCCACGTCCGCGCGTTCGGCGATGTGGTCGTAGGTGGTGGCCGCGTATCCCTGGGTGGCGAACAGCTCCAGGGCCGCGCTGAGCAGCCGTTCCCGGGTCGCGGTGCGGCGCTGGTCGTGTCGGTTCGGCGAGGTCACGAGAAAAGTGTACTTGAATCCACTGGTGTACTGGAGTACATGTTAAGCCTCCAGTACATCTAGCGAGGAGGTCACCCATGACCGTCCCGTACACCCTCGGCCTGCACGAGATCGCCGACGACACCTACGCCTACCTTCAGCCGAACGGCTCCTGGGGCCTCAGCAACGCCGGGCTGATCGTCTCCGGCGGTGAGGCGCTGCTCGTCGACACGCTGTTCACCGTCCCGCAGACCCGGGACCTGCTCGCCGCCGTCTCGCGGACGCTGCCCGCCGTCACCGTCGACACCCTGGTCAACAGCCACAGCGACGGCGACCACTGGTGGGGCAACCAGCTGCTCCCGCACGCCACCGTGATCGCCTCCGAGGCCGCCGCGGCCGACATGGGCCGCGACCACCTCCACGAACTGCTCGCGGCGCCGGGCGACGTGCCGCTCCCGCGCGTCGTCCGGGACATGCGGCAGGCCTTCGACTTCACCGGCATCGCCCCGGCCCTGCCGAACCGGACCTTCAGCGGCGAACTGGAGGTCGCCGTCGGGCTGCGCACCGTCCGGCTGATCGAGGTCGGCCCCGCCCACACCCGGGGCGACGTCCTGGTCCACGTGCCCGACGCCGGCGTGCTGTTCGCCGGGGACATCCTGTTCGTCGGCGGCCACCCGGTGATCCACAGCGGCCCGGTGGAGCGCTGGATCGCCGCCTGCGACCTGATCCTCGGCCTGGACGTCGAGACGATCGTGCCCGGGCACGGCCCGGTCGTCGGCAAGCCCGAGGTCCGCACCTTCCGCGGCTACCTGGAGCGGGTCCGCGACCACGCCACGCGCGCGCACCGGGCGGGCACCCCGGTGCTGCGGGCCGCGCGGGAGATGGACCTGGACGGCTTCGCGGACTGGGACGACCGCGAGCGGCTGCTGCTCAACGTCGGTGCCGTGTACCGCGAACTGAACGGTGACGGAACCCCGGTCGAGGAGGAACTGCTGTTCGGGCTGGACGAGTTCACCGCAGGGGCCCGGCCGGCGCCCCGGCCGGCGCCCCGGCCGGCGCCCCGGCCGGCGCCCCGGCTGGCACCGCGGCCCGCGGCCGAGATCGCCGCCCTCGCCGGACGGCTGGAGGGCCCCGCGGCCGCCCTGTTCACCGACGGCGCCGGTCCGCTGGCGGGCCGCCCGGTGCTCAACGTCCTGGCCACCATCGGCCACCACCCCGACCTGCTGGTCGCCCTGGCGCCCCTGCTCGCCCAGCTCAACCAGGGCCTGCTGCCGTTCCGTGAGCGGGAACTGGCCGTCCTCCGCACCGCGCACCGCACCGGTTCGGCGTACGAGTGGGAGCACCACGTCCGCCTCGGTGCCGCGGCCGGGCTGACCGGGCCCGAGATCGCCCGGGTGCCGGACGGCCCGGAGCACCCCGACTGGACCGAGGCCGACCGCACCCTGCTGCGGGCCGTCGACGAGCTGCACGACGGACACGCGCTCGCCCCGGACACCTGGCAGTCCCTGGCCGAACGGCACTCCGAGGCGCAGGTGCTGGAACTCCTGGCCCTGGTCGGGACGTACGGGACGATCGCGGGCATCCTCAACTCCTGCGGGGTGCCCGTCGACGCCTGGCTGGCCGGGGTGGACGCGTAAGCCGGCTGCGGGGGAGGCCGACTGCGCGGGACCCCGGCTGCGTGGGAAGTCGGCTCAGCCGACGTCCCACGCAGTCACCGGCTGAAGCCGCCGCCGCCGGTACGGCCAGGGCGGCGGCTCGGCGGGCCCGAACCAGACCCGGACGTCCTCGCCGGTGCGGACGGGCAGCCGGGGGAAGTCGTTCGCGGCGTGCTCGGTGCGGTGCACCGCGTGCTCCGGGCCCAGGTGGCGGCCGGCATGGACGTCGAAGGCGGCCGCCCCGGTGGGGTGGCAGACGGTGGCGAGCACCTCGCGGGCACCCGGTTCCGGGGCGAAGCCCGGGCCGCGCAGCAGCAGGACGTCGTCGCTGTCGAGCATGGTGGCGTTGGCCGCGCCGCGGTGCTCCCGCCACACCGGGCACGCCGGTGGGTACCGGCTGGTCGACGGCTACCGGACCC
The DNA here is from genome assembly GCF_044757205.1 of Kitasatospora sp. NPDC091335. NCBI lineage: Bacteria > Bacillati > Actinomycetota > Actinomycetes > Kitasatosporales > Streptomycetaceae > Kitasatospora > Kitasatospora sp. NPDC091335. The sequence goes on from NZ_JBIVUM010000013.1 coordinate 181,797, forward strand.
GGCTCACCGGGCTGACCGCCGACGAGGCGCAGGCCGTCTCCCTCGCCGCACTCCCGGGTGCCGCCGCCGAGCTGGGCCTCGGCGAGGCGCTCGCCGCAGCCCGGCTCAAGCTGACGGCGGCCCTTCCGGCGGAGCTGCGCGAGCGCGCCGGGCGGATCCAGGAGCGCTTCCTGCTCGACGCGCCCGGCTGGTACGCCGACGCGGACGGCACCCCGCACCTCGCCGCCGTCGCCGCCGCGGTGTGGGAGCGGCGGTCGGCGGTCCTGCGGTACCGGCGCCGGCGGGCGCCGGAGGAGATCGAGCGGCGGGTGGACCCGTACGGGCTGGTGCTCAAGGCCGGGCGCTGGTACCTGGTGGCCGCCGGTCCGTCCGGGATGCGCACGTACCGAATCGATCAGATCATCGGACTGCGCGACCTGGCCGAGGAGTTCGAGCCGGCGGCCGGCTTCGACCTGGGCACGTACTGGACGGGCCACCTCGCCGGCTTCCGGGCCCGGTCGCACACCGGGGAGGCACTGGTCCGGCTCACCCCGGAGGGCGCCCGATGCCTAGGTCTGGCACCCGGGGGCGACGGCTGGACGCGGGCCCGGGTGCCGATCGAGTCGGTCGACCACGCCCACGGGGAGTTCATGCGGCTCGGCGCCGACGTCGAGGTGCTGGAACCGGCCGAACTCTGTGACCGCATCACCGCGACGGTACGGACCCTGGCGGCCCGCTACCCGGGGTGACCCTCAGGCGACGAAGTGGTCGAACTCGCCGGCCTTGGCCCCGAGGACCCAGGCGTTGAACTTGACCCGGGTGGTGGTGACGATGCGGGTGGGGTCGTTGGACTCGCGGATGTAGACGTGATCGCCCTCGGAGGCGATCTCGATCCAGTCGTCCTTGTCGCTGCTGGTGCTGGACCTCTGCCAGTCGAGATGGTTCACGGATGTCCTCCCGGGGGGGTGCGCGGCGGCCGGAACGAGGGTACTGCTCCCTGTGCACGGGTGGCGGCATCGTTTCGGTCATGTCAATTCGTGCGAGACGTTGTGCTATTCCATTGGGGTGTCAGTCGTTCCTACACTGAAGCCCCGCCGCACGGGGGCTGCGGGAGGCAGGTTGCCGACGGGCCCGGGGGAGGCGCGTGTGACTGACCGGGGCTGGGACGAGGACGACGCCCGGCCGTACTTCTTCCTCTCCTACGCGCACACCCCCAAGGCCGGCGCGCGGGGCGCGAGCGATCCGAACCACTGGGTCAGGCAGCTGTACCGGGACCTCTGCGAGGCGGTGCTCCAGCTCACCACCGTCCCGGACGGGGTCGCGGTCGGCTTCATGGACGAGTCCATGCACCAGGGCGAACTGTGGGCCGAACGACTGTCCGACGAGTTGGCCTCGTGCCGGGTATTCGTACCCCTCTACTCCCCGAGGTACTTCAACAGCGTTCCGTGCGGCCAGGAATGGCACGCCTTCACCCGTCGCCCGGTCTACCCGGCGAACCTCGACTCCGAGCGCACCAGCGGCATCGTCCCGGTGCTGTGGGCGCCGATGAGCCGCTACCGGCTGCCGAACGTGGCCGGTGAACTCCAGTTCAACCACGCGAGTTTCGGACCCGAGTACGCCACCGAGGGCCTGTACGCGCTGATGAAGCTCAGCTACTTCCGCGCCGCCTACGAGCTGGCCGTGCACCGGCTGGCGGCCCGGATCGTGCAGGTCGCGGAGGAGACGGTGATCCCGGTCGGGCGCCGCCTCGAATTCAACACGCTCCCCAGCGCGTTCAACGTCACCGCCCCGACCAAACAGCTGCGGATCTCGGTACTCGCCTACCACCGGGGCGAGTTGCCGGACGACCGCAGCCCCGACTACTACGGCGAGCGGCGCACCGACTGGCATCCGTACCGGCCGGTCGGCTCGCCGATCGCGCAGCACGCGGCCCGGCTGGCCAGGCAGCTGGGGTTCCAGCCGACCGTGCACGAGTTCGACGAGGAGGTCGAGTCGATCATCGGAGGCAGCGCCGAGGCGCCCGGCCTGCTGCTGCTCGACCGGTGGGCGCTGCGCGACCCGCGCCGGCGCGAGCTGGTCCGGCGCTTCGACCGCTCGGACGCCACCTGGGTGAGCATCCTGGAGCCGTTCAACGGCGACGACCCGGAGTGCGGCGAACGCGCGGACGAACTGGGAGAGTTGAGCGACGAGACGCTGCGCATCACCCGGCGGGCGAGCCGGCCGAGCTTCCTCGGCGCCATCGGCCCGACCGGCGGGCTGCACACGCTGGAGGACTTCGACGACGCGCTGCCCAGGGCGGCGATGAAGGCCAAGTACGCCTTCGAGGGCCGCACCAGGGCCGAACCGGAGGAACCGCCGCCGCCCCGGCCGAGCCTGCGGGACGCGTTCCGGCGGGCAGGGGGCGGGTACGGACCGGACGGGGCCCCGGTGGATCCCTTCGACGAGGACCAGGACGCCGACGGAAGCGGCAGAACCAACGGCAACGGAAGCGGCAACGGGAACGGCAACGGCCGCACCACCCGCCGGAGCCGGACCAACGGCGACGACCCGTACGGAGAGCAGGCCCCGCACCGAGAGCAGGCCCCGCACCGAGAGCAGGCCCCGCACCGAGAGCACGACCCGTACCGCGAGCAGACCCCGTACCGCGACGACGGCGATGAACCCGATGACGGGATGGCGCCCCTGGGAGGAAGAGGACCGCGATGAGCGAGCGAAGCCGGCGAATCATCGAAGGGCGCGCGTCTCACGAACCGACCGCCGAGCGCAGCGAGGTGTCCGCATGAGCGACAACCGCACCAGGAACCTCCGCCTCGGCGGCATCACCCCCGCCGACCTCGCCGCCCAGCGGGAGACCGAGCGGCGCGCGGCGGAGCAGGACCGCAACGGCCGGATCATCACCTTCTACTCGTACAAGGGCGGCACCGGCCGCACCATGGCGCTGGCCAACACCGCCTGGATCCTGGCCGCCAACGGCTTCCGGGTGCTCACCGTGGACTGGGACCTGGAGGCGCCCGGCCTCGCCAAGTTCTTCCACCCGTTCCTCGACCCGGCCTCGCTGGCCGGCACCACCGGCATGATGGACCTGATCGCCGAGTACCGCGAGGAGGCGCTGCGCCCGGTCGAGCACGCCGAGGGCTGGCACCTGGACTTCGCCCGGGTGCACCCGCACGCGCTCTCGCTCACCTGGCAGCACTTCCCGGCCGGCGGCAGCCTGGACTTCCTCTCCGCGGGCCAGTTCAACCGCGACTACTCCGAGGCCGTCACCCACCTCGACTGGGACATCTTCTACGACCGCTTCGACGGCGGGCAGTTCTTCGACGCCCTCAAGGCCGACATGACCAAGCGGTACGACTACGTGCTGATCGACTCGCGCACCGGCCTGTCCGACATCGCCGAGATCTGCACCGTCCAGATGCCCGACGACCTGGTGGTCTGCTTCACCCTCAGCGACCAGTCCATCGACGGGGCCTCCCGGATCGCCCAGCACATCCACGACCGCTACCGCGAGCGCGGCATCCGCATCCTGCCCGTGCCGATGCGCATCGACGAGGGCGAGAAGGAGAAGGCGGACGCCGGCCGGGCCCTCGCCCGGGTCCGCTTCGACGGCCTGCCCTCCGGCCTGAACGGCGAGGAACTCGCCCAGTACTGGGGCCAGGTGGAGATCCCGTACCGGCCGTTCTACGCCTACGAGGAGATCCTCGCGACCTTCGGCGACCAGACCGGCACGCCCACCTCGATGCTGGCCGCCTGCGAGCGGCTCACCTCGAAGATCACCGAGGGCCGGGCCCGCTCGCTGCCGGTGCTGGACGAGGAGCTGCGGCTGCGCTACGTGGACGCCTTCACCCGCCGCCGCCCCTCCGTGCCCGCCGACCTCTACCTCTCCTACGTCCCCGAGGACCGGATGTGGGCGGACTGGATCGAGTCCGTCCTGACCAGGGCCGGCTTCCGGGTGCTGCCGCGCGACCTCAGCGCCGGCACCGACCCGCGCGAGGAGACCGAGCGCGGCATCGACTCCGCGTACCGGACGGTCGCCGTGCTCTCGCCCGCCTACCAGCGCTCCCCGCAGGCGAGGGCACTGTGGGAGTCGGTGGTCAGCTCCGACCCCTCCGGCACCCGGCGCCAGCTGCTGCCCATCCGGGTCGGCGACGTGCGCCTGACGGCGCCGTTCAGCAACCGCAACCCGGTCGACCTGGTCGGCCGCGACGAGGCGCAGTCGGTCCAGAGCCTGCTGCGCGCGCTGGACCGCGGCGACGTGGCGCTCGGCGACGCGCCCAGCGGTGGCCCGCGCTTCCCCGGCAGCAAGCCCTCGGTGTGGGACGTCCCGCCGCGCAACCCCTCCTTCACCGGCCGCGCCGCCGTCCTGGAGCAGCTGCGCAACCAGCTGCGCGGCGGCATGGCGGCCGTGCTGCCCACCCCGCAGACGCTGTACGGGCTCGGCGGCGTCGGCAAGACCCAGGTGGCGCTGGAGTACGCCCACCGCTTCATGTCCGACTACGACCTGGTCTGGTGGATCGACGCCGAGCAGATCGAACTGGTCGCCCCGGCGCTCGCCGAACTCGCCCGCCGGCTGGGCCTGCGGGTCGGCGACTCGGTCACCGAGGCCGCCGAGGCGGCCAGGGAGGCGCTGCGGCGCGGCGTGCCGACCTCGCGCTGGCTGCTGATCTTCGACAACGCCGACGAGCCCGCCGAGATCCGCCGGTTCTTCCCCGGCGGCTCCGGCCACATCCTGGTGACCTCCCGCAACCAGGCCTGGACCGGGCACGCCGAGGCGCTGGAGGTCGACGTCTTCACCCGCGGCGAGAGCGTCGAGCACCTGTGCCGGCGCGCCCGCAGCCTCTCCCGCCCGGACGCCGACCGGGTCGCCGAGGCCGTCGGCGACCTGCCGCTGGCCGTCGAGGTGGCCGCCGCCTGGCTGGACACCACCGGCACCCCGGTGGAGACCTACGTCACCCAGCTGCACGCCGAGGCCGCCCGCGCGCTGGCCGTCGGCCGCCCGGCCGACTACCCGACCCCGGTCGCCGCGACCTGGAACGTGTCGATCGGACGGCTGCGCCAGCAGTCCCCGGCGGCCGTCCGGCTGCTCCAGCTCTGCGCGTTCTTCGCCCCCGAGCCGATCTCGATGAACCTGTTCTACAGCGACCAGATGATCCGGGCGCTGGTGAAGTTCGACGCCGACCTCAGCGACAAGTTCATGCTGGGCAAGGTGATCCAGGCGATCGGCCGGTACGCGCTGGCCAAGGTCGACGCCGGCAGCAACAGCTTCCAGGTGCACCGGCTCGTCCAGGCGGTGATCCGGGCCGGGATGAGCGACGACGAGCAGGAGATCGCCGTCCACGAGGTGCATCGCATCCTCACCGGCGCCAGGCCCGTCCTCGGCGACACCGACGACCCGGCCAACTGGCCCGCCTTCGACGAGATCTGGCCGCACCTGTCGCCCTCCAAGGCGCACAACTGCGACGAGGCGGACACCCGCCAGCTGCTCATCGACCGGGTCCGCTACCTGTGGAAGCGCGGCGAACTCGACCGCGCCCGCGACCTCGGCCACGCCCTGGACGTGGAGTGGACCGGCAAGCTCGGCGAGGACGACCGGCAGACCCTGCTGCTGCGCTTCCAGCTCGCCAACGTGCTGCGCTCCCAGGGCAACTACGGCGAGGCGCTGGCCCTGGACGAGGACACCCTGGAACGCCAGCGGGCACTGCTCGGCGAGCACCACCCGTACACCCTGATGACGGCCGGCTCGCTCGGCGCCGACCGCCGCGCGCTCGGCCGCTTCCAGGCCGCCCTCGACCTCGACCGCGAGATCCTCGACCAGTTCCGCGAACTGTTCGGCGACGACAACCCGCGCACCCTCTCCATGGCGAACAACCTGGCCATCGACCACCGGCTCGTCGGCGACAGCGAAGCCGCCCGCGAACTCGACCAGGAGACCCTCGACCGGCGCACCGCCGTCCTCGGCCCCAAACACCCCTACACCCTCTCCACCAAGTCCAACCTCGCCCGCGACCTGCGCGAACTCGGCGACTACCGCGGCTCCGTGAACCTCCTCCAGGAAGTCACCTCCGACCTCGGCGACGTCCTCGACCCCGACCTGCCCGAGAACCTGCGCAACGCCAAGTCCCTCGCCGTCTCGCTGCGCCGGATCGGCCAGCTCGCCGAGGCCCGCCGGATCACCAAGGAGACCTACGAGCGCTACCTGGAGCGCTACGGCGCGGACGCCCCCGACGCGCTCGCCTGCGCGCTCAACCTGGCCGCCGACCACAGCGCCTCCGGCGACAAGGAGGCCGCCCGCGACCTCTGCTCCACCGTGTTCGAGGGCCACCGGCGGCTGTTCGGCGACGAGCACCCGTTCACCCTGGCCTGCGCCAACAACCTCGGCATCTACCTGCGGGGCAGCGGCGACGTCCAGGGCGCCATCGAGCGCGGCCGGCTCACCGTCGACGGGCTGACCCGCTCGGTCGGGCAGGAGCACCCGTACACCCTCAACGCGATGATCAACCTGGCCAACGCCTACGGGGACGACGGGCAGATGGAGCGCGCCGAACGGCTCGGCCGGGCCGCCTACCAGGGGCTGTGCGGCCGCTACAGCGCCGAGCACCCGGACGCGGTGGCCTGCGAGGCCAACCTGGCGATCACCCTGCGGGCGGCGGGCCGGCACACCCAGGCCGCCGAACTGCGGGCCAGGGCGATCTCCGAGCTGATCCGGCAGTTCGGCGAGGAGCACCCCAACACGGTCTCCGCGCGCGGCTGGAAGCGGATCAACCGGGACCTGGAACCGCAGCCGGTCTGACCGGGAAGGGGCGGAGGTACGCTGCGGAACCATGATCGAGCAGACCCCGCCCCCGCCCCCGGTCCTGGTCACCCGGCGCCTCGCCCCCGGCGTCGTCGAACGGCTCACCGCGCACCACGCCGTCACCTGTCACGACTCCGACCTGGCGATGGACCGGGCCGGGCTGCTGGCCGCCGTCCGCGGCCGGCGGGCCGTGATCACCACCCTGGACGACCGGGTGGACGCCGAGTTCCTGGACGCGGCCGGGCCGCGGCTGGCCGTCGTCGCCAACCACGCCGTCGGCTACCACAACGTGGACGTGGCCGCCTGCGCCGAACGCGGCGTCCTGGTCACCAACACCCCCGGCGTGCTCACCACCGCCACCGCCGACATGGCCTGGGCGCTGCTGCTGGCCGCCACCCGCCGGCTCGGCGAGGGCGAGCGGCTGCTGCGCGCCGGCACCCCCTGGACCTGGGCGCCGAACTTCCTGCTCGGCCTGGAGCTGGCCGGCACCCCGCTGGGCGTGCTCGGGATGGGCCGGATCGGGCAGGCGGTGGCCCGCCGGGCCCGCGCCTTCGACATGCCCGTCAGCTACCACAACCGCCGCGAGCTGCCGCCCGAGGAGGCCGGGGACGCCGGCTGGAAGCCGCTGGAGGAACTGCTCGCCACCTCCACCGTGCTGGTCGTCACCTGCCCGTTCAGCGCGGAGACCCGGCACCTGCTGGACGCCCGCAGGCTCGCCCTGCTGCCGCGCGGCGCGGTGGTGGTCAGCATGACCGCGGGCGTGGTGGACGAGGAGGCGCTGGCCGCCGCGCTGGAGTCCGGCGCGCTGTTCGCCGCCGCCGTGGACAACTTCGAGCACGAGCCGGCCGTCCCGTCCGCGCTGCTCGCCCAGGAGCGCGCGGTGCTCGCCCCGCACCTGGGCAGCGCCACCGTCCGCACCCGGCAGGCGATGGGCGGCCTGGCGGTGGACAACGTGCTGGCGGTGCTGGACGGCGGCGAGCCGCTGACGCCGGTGAAGCCCTGACGCCGGTGAAGCCCTGACCCGGGGGCGTGCTCAGCCCGCCGCCCAGGCCAGCGCGGTGGTCATCACCCGGAACGCCCCGAAGTGCGCGGCGCCGGGCTCCAGGAACAGCTCGGCGCCCGGGATGTGGTCGGCCAGCCAGCGGGAGTGGTCGACCGGCGAGAACTGGTCGTCCGCGCCGTGCCAGAGCCAGGTCGGCACCCGGACCGAGCCGACCTCGAACCCCCAGTCGGCGGTGAAGGCCAGCACGTCGTCGATCCAGCCGTCGGCGCCGTGCCGGAACGCCTCCCGGTAGTTGCTCTGGAGCATCCGCCGCAGCCCGCTGTCGGCCACCACCTCCCGGTCGGCGGCGGAGAGTTCGGTGCGCAGGCCGTTCAGCAGCCGGACCGGGTCGTCCTTGATCTGCCGGGAGCGGAACTCCATCGCGTCGGCGATCCGGCCGTGCCCGCGCTCGGCCTCCCGGTACGCGCGGACGTTGGACGGGGTCATCCCCGCGTACCAGTCCAGGCCGGCCGCGGTGCGCGGCGCGAGGCCGACCAGCACCGCGGCCCGGCTGACCCGCTCCGGCAGCAGCGCCGCGCAGGCCAGCGCGTGCGGGCCGCCGCCGGAGCGGCCGAGCACCGCGAAGCTCTCCAGCCCGAACTCGTCCGCGATGGTCCGCACGTCCGCGGCGGCCGCGCTCACCCGGCGGCCGAGCAGCCGGGTCGAGTCGCCGTAACCGGGCCGGTCGTACGAGATCAGCCGGACGCCCAGCCGGTACAGCACGGTGCTGCGCGGGTGCGGGCCGACCCGGCTGCCGGGCATGCCGTGCAGCAGGAACACCGGCCGGCCGCGCGGGTCGCCGAGGGACTCGACGGCGAGCGTGCGGTCCTCCGCCGTTTTGACCATCCGTAACGACACCTGCGGCCTCCTCAGGGTTCCGGGTCGGTTGCGTGCTCCCGGTCGGTGGTGGTGCGCACCTCCCGGCGGGCCTGCCAGGTGGTGTGCTCCCGGGAGATCGCGTCCTCGGCGTCCCGGGCCAGGCGGGCCCAGGTCTCCTCGGCCTCCGGCGACTCCAGGTCCAGCCGGGCGAGCTGGTGCTGGATCTGCGCCAGCTCCTCGGCGGCCAGGGCGTACGCGGCGGCCAGCGGCCGGTACTGGCGCAGCTGCGCCCAGGCGGTGACCGAGGCGGCCACCGCCGAGACCGTGCCCAGCGCGTCGTAGCCGAACGCGCCGAGCGCCCGCAGCACGGCGAGCACCAGGCCGAGCGCGGGCAGCAGCACGCCCAGCACCCCGGCCCAGTGGCCGGCCCGGGCGCAGTAGCGGGCCTTGGCGCGGTACCAGTCGTGCTGCAGCTGGATCCGCTCGGCCAGGTACACCTCGCGGCGCACCGCCAGCGGCTGCCCGCGCAGGTCGCGCATGGTCCGGGTGATCTCCACCCCGCCCTCGGGGACGGTCACCGGGCTGTCCCGGAAGGCGCCGAGCACCCGGGCGAGCTGGAAGCGGTACAGGCCCTCGGCGTCCGGCAGGGCGCGCGGCGGCGGCTGGTAGGCGTCGGCCCCGACCGCGTACTTCCAGGCCAGCGTCTTCACCGACTCGGCGGCCGCCCGGCCCTCGTACCAGAGGCCCTGCGGGTTCTGCCGGCTGACCACCACCGCCAGCGCGATCGCGCCGAGGTAGGCCGCCGCCGCCGGCCAGGCCCAGGGCTCGCCGTCGGCCGAGCCGGTCGCGGCGGCGACCACCAGCAGGACCAGCTCCCAGGCGGAGAGCAGGACCGAACGCCGCTGTCCGCGCAGCGAGGCCGAGTCGGCGGCCCAGAAGAACTCGGGCAGCAGGGCCCGCTCGTTCACCCACCCGGTCCGTCCCGCAACAGACGCCATGTTCGGCCCCCACCAGTCGCTCCGGTCGCACCGCTCTCCTGCCCCCGGCGGCTCGCCGGTACGCCTGGGGACGGCCGGGGCGGCCGGATGTGGCCGGGAAGCCCCGGTGGTTTGTCCGGTACTCCCCGTGTTCGGTCCGGCACCCAGCGTGCGGAGTGGTGGTGGGGGGCGTGCGGCGGCCGGCGGGTGTGCGCGGGCGGCCGGCGGGCCCGGCCGGGGCGGGTCAGTGGGTGTAGAAGACCCGCTCGGCGTTCTCGGCCATCTGCTTGGCGTTCCACTCGGTGCCGCCGGGGACGTTGCCGGAGCGGAACAGCGGCGGCGCGGGGCACTCCCCGGCGGCCGCCCGGTCGGCCAGCCGGCCGACCGCGGAGGCGACCACGGCCTGCATCAGCGCGCTGGTCACGATGGTGGAGACCGGGCCGAAGGTGGTCTCGGCGCCCGGGTGGGTCAGCTCGCCGTCGCCGACCGCGATCTTGCTGTCCAGCACCACGTCGCAGTGGTCCTTCAGGTAGGTGCCGGTCGGGTGCGCCGAGGACACCTCCTCCGGGTACGCCAGCGAGGTCACGCCGACCACCTTGAGGCCGCGGTCCCTGGCGTACCTGGCCAGCTCGACCGGCATCACCTGGCGGCCGGAGAGCGAGATCACGAACAGCAGGTCCCCGGTGGTCGCCGGGGTCAGGTCCAGGGTCGCGGTGGCCAGCCCGGAGACCCGCTCCAGGGCGCTGGACAGCGGCGCGGGCATCACCGTCACCCCGGCCACCCCGGGGACGTTCAGCAGGTTCACCGGGACCAGCCCGCCGGCCCGGTAGACCACGTCCTGGGCCGGCAGCGCGGAGTGTCCGGCGCCGAAGGTGAAGACCCGGCGGCCCTCGGCCATCGCCTCCGCGAGCAGCGCGGCGGCGGCTTCGATGGTGTCGGCCTCCTCCTCGCGGACCCGCTGGAGGTGGGCGATCGCGGCGTCGAAGTACCTGCCGACCAGGTCGTTCATCTGGTGCCTTCGCTCTCTGCCGGTGGGGGATCCGGCCGGGTGGGGTGGTCCGGGTGGTCCAGACCGCCGGTGGAGAAAGCTTCGGCGAGCACGGTCGCGCCCCGGCGGCATCGTTGTCAACAGGAACAAAATCGGGACCCCTCGGACCGGGGGCGCGCCCGATTGTCGGTCCGGTACGTCAGAATTGGCGGTGAGTACACCGAAGAACGGAGCCAGCGGCGATGTCTGGGCTGATCGACACCACTGAGATGTACCTCCGCACCATCCTGGAGCTGGAGGAGGAAGGCATCGTCCCGATGCGCGCCCGCATCGCGGAGCGCCTGGAACAGAGCGGTCCCACGGTCAGCCAGACGGTAGGCCGGATGGAACGCGACGGGCTGCTCCAGGTCGCGGGGGACCGCCACCTCGAACTGACCGAGGAGGGCCGCCGGCTCGCGGTGCGCGTCATGCGCAAGCACCGCATCGCCGAGTGCCTGCTCGTCGACGTGATCGGCCTGGAGTGGGAGCAGGTGCACGAGGAGGCCTGCCGCTGGGAGCACGTGATGAGCGAGACGGTCGAGCGCAAGGTGCTCGCCATGCTCGGCCACCCCACCCAGTCGCCGTACGGCAACCCGATCCCGGGCCTGGACGAGCTGGGCGACACCAAGGCCGAGGGCGAGGGCTTCGATGCCGGGCTCGTCCCGCTGGACACCGTCAAGCCGGGCGACGCCGGGGCCGACGTGGTGGTCCGCCGGATCGGCGAGCCGATCCAGACCGACAGCGCGCTGATGAGCACCCTGCGCCGGGCCGGGGTCCGGCCGGGCTCCACGGTCAAGGTGAGCGCCGGGGTCGGCGGCGTGCTGGTCGGCACCGGGGAGAACGCGGCGGAGCTGGGCAAGGACATCGCCCAGCACGTCTTCGTCGCCCAGGCCTGAGCCCGCACCTCGCCGGTACGGCGAACCGGTAGGGCGAACCGGTACGGCGAAGGGGCCCGCGTCCCCGTGGCGCGGGCCCCTTCGTCCTCCCCGTTCCCTCCCGTTCCCCTCCGCCCCTCCCGCTTCCCCTCCGTCGCCGCCGCCCGGCTTCCCCGTCCGAGCGTCCCTGTCGGCGTCCCCACACATCGCAATTCCTCCCCTCGGCCGATCATGGCAATCCTTGAGTGCTGTCACTCGTACGAGGGGCTTCTCCGTCTGACCAGCGGGTACACGGAGGCCTTATCCGGACATGCGTGTGACGGGCCCCGTCTCCGGTGGGGGACAAGGCCCGTCACGCACGCGCGTGGTGTCGCGCGGAGCGCGCCCTCACCCGATCGGCGGAGGGCGCCGTTGTGGGGGCCGGCCGGGGCCGGCCCGGCTCAGCCCACCGGGGCCGGCCGGGCGGCCCGGAACGAGGGCGCCTCGCGGCCGCAGGCGTACGCGAGCGGACCGATCAGTTCGGCGGCGTCCGGCAGCCAGCGGTTGAGCGCGGAGGGGGAGCGGGCCCACTGGGCGTACCCCAGGGAGCCGATCCGGGACGGCGGGGCGACCGTCCAGTCCCCCTCGCCGCGGGCGACCAGGTCCAGCCGGCCGGCCGACCGGCCGAGCCTGCGGAGCATCTCGGGGAGCCTGGCCGCGGCCCCGGGCAGCACCAGGAAGTGCAGCCGCCGCCCGATCCGCCCGGGCGCGGCGGGCTGGACCGCCACCGGGCCGAGCTGGAGGTCCATCCGCTCCATCCGGGCGAGCGCCAGGCAGCCGGCCGCCTCCGGGACGTCCAGGACGTCGAACGACCGCCCGGTGGGAAGCAGGATCGACGCCTGCGGCCGCTCGGTCCACCAGTGCCGCACCGCACCGGGGCCGGCGCTGGCCTGCCGCGCCCAGTCCGGGTCCAGCGGGTGGGCGCCGGGCAGCGTGCAGCGCGGGTCGCCGCAGGAGCAGCGGACGCCCCCGTCGCCGTCGACCGGCCAGGTGCCGGGCGCCACCTCCCAGTGGCGGTGCGCGGCGTAGCCGACGGCTTCGGCGAGTAAGGGGGGCGGGGTGGCCTTCTCGTTCCGGCCCGAGGCTTCGGGGATGTTTTCCACGGGGTGCTCAACTACCGTGTGTGAGGCTGGTTACGGCCCGATGACGCCCGGTCGGGTGTATCCGGGGGATGTCACCCGTTCCGGTTAGTCGACCGAGTTGGTGGGGTCGAGGGCAGGCGCAGCGGGGGCGCACGGGAGCATTTCCCAGGGCGCAAGGGGGGTGCGGTTCGTCACCGTGGGTATCCCGCTGGCGTTGCTGATCGCTAACCTGGTGTCAGATTCCTTGGACGGTCGGACAGTCGGCAACAGATCAGCAGAATCGTCGCCCGCCGGCCGGGGCCGGAGGGTGTGGGGAGGCGAAGCCCAATGGCCGCGAGACCACTCGTCGCACGACAGCCCAACGAGCGTCTGCAGCAACTGATCCAGGAGGCCAGCTGCTCCAACGCCGGCCTGGCCAGGAGGGTCAACCTCTGTGGCGCCGAGCACGGGCTGGACCTTCGGTACGACAAGACCTCGGTGGCCCGCTGGCTGCGCGGGCAGCAGCCGCGCGGGCAGGCGCCGGCCGTGATCGCCGAGGCCCTGGGCCGCAAGCTCGGCCGCAGCGTGTCGGTCGAGGAGATCGGCATGGCGGACGGCAAGAACCTGAGCTCCGGCATCGGGCTCCAGTTCGCGCCGACCATCGGCGCCGCCCTGGAGCAGGTCTGCGAGCTGTGGCGCAGCGACGTCGGCCGGCGGGACTTCCTGACCGGGGCGACGGTCGCCGCCTCCGCGCTGGTGGAGCCCAGCCGGGACTGGCTGATCACCCCGCCGGACCCGGTGGTGGCGCGGGCCGGCGGCCCCAGGGTCGGTCCGACCGACGTGGCCGCGATCAGGGCGACCACCGCGATGCTGGTCGACCTGGACCACCGCTTCGGCAGCGGCCATGTGCGCCCGGTGGTGGTGCACTACCTCAACTCGGTGGTCTCCGGCCTGCTCGGCGGCGCCTACCGGGAGGAGACCGGCCGCCAACTCTTCGCCGCGGTGGCCAGGTTGACCGAACTGGCCGGCTACATGGCGGTGGACACCGGGCAGCCGGGGCTCGCCCAGCGCTACTACATCCAGGCGCTGCGGCTCGCCCAGGCGGCCGACGACCGCGGCTACGGCGGCTACGTGCTGGCCGCCTCGATGAGCCACCTGGCCGCCACCCTCGGCAACCCGCGCGAGATCGCCCAACTCGCCCGCGCCGCCCAGGAAGGCGCCCGGTCGGTGGCCACCCCGACGGCGATGGCGATGTTCTACGCCGCCGAGGCCCGCGGCCACGCCCTGCTCGGCGACGCCCGCTCCTGCGAGGCGGTGTCGGCCAGGGCCCTGGAGATGATGGAGAAGCGCCGCCCGGAGGACGACCCGGACTGGATCGCCCACTTCGACGACGCCTACCTCGCGGACGAGCTGGCCCACTGCCACCGGGACCTGGAACAGGCGGGCCAGGCCGAGCACTACGCCCGGCGGGCGCTCGACCTGCACCCGCCGACCCGGGTCCGGCGCCGCGCGGTGGACCTGGTGCTGCTGGCCACCGCCCAGCTCCAGCAGCGGGACCTGGAACGCGCCTGCGAGACGGGCGCCCAGGCGGTCCGGCTGCTGAGCGGGCTGCGCTCCAACCGGGGCGTGGAGTACCTGGACGAGTTCCGCCGCCGGCTGGAGCCGTACCGGGAGCAGCGGGTGGTCCGGGAGTTCCACGCCAGAGCGGACGCCGAGGCGGCGTAGGTCCGGGGGCGGCCCGGGCCCGGCCAGGACCCGGGGCGGCCGCGGATCGTCTGTGCAGGGAGCGTGACGGATGTCCCGCCCACGTGGTCACCCGGCGAGGCGAACCGGTAGCGTGGGCGCGACGTCCAAGGAACTGTGATGCTCCCAAGAACCGACGAGATGTGGTCCGCCGTCAGTGCGCGGTCCTGCACAGGTGAGGAATCGCGTTGAGTCAGCGCCGCTCGTACCCGAACTCCGGTGACTTCAACCTGGACGACCTGTTCCGCCCCGAGCCCGCCGGCCCGCAGGGGCAGCCAGGCCAGCAGCAGGGCCAGCCGCAGGGCCACTCGGCCGTGCCGCCGGTGGGACAGCCGTCCGGGCAGCCGGAGTACCTCGGTGAGGGCGGGCCCGCGCTGCCGACCCAGGCCATGCCCGCCCAGCCGGCCCCGTGGGGCGCTCCGCAGCCCGGGTACGGCGCTCCGCAGCCGGGGTACGGCGCTCCGCAGCCCGACCAGGCCCCGGAGACCCAGCACCTGCCGCCGTACCCGGGCGGCGACCCGCAGGCGGCCGGCCACCCCGCGGCGCAGCCCCGGTACGGCTACCCGCCCGCGCCGGCCCAGCCCGGCTACCAGCAGCAGCCCGCGCCCGGCTACCAGGCCTATCCGCAGGCCGCGCAGCCGCAGCAGGCCTACCCGGCCCAGGACTACCACCAGGGCTATGCCCCGGAGCAGGGGCAGGACTACGGCCAGGGCGCCGGCCAGGGATACGACCAGGGGTACGACACGACCAGGGCGGGCGGGTCCGGGCGCGGCGGAAGCCGGTCCACCAAGCTGGTCATCGGCGGCGTGGTGGCGGGCTGTGCGGCGGCCGGCATCCTGGTCGCCGTCCTGATGGGCGGCGACGAGCCCGCCAAGGACGACAAGACCACCCCGGTGGCCGCCGCGAGCACCGGCGCCACCACCCCCGCGAAGGCGAGCGCCAGCGGCTCCGGCGCGGCCGTCGACCCGGACGTCAAGGCCCAGGCGCAGCCGCTGTCGGACCTGCTGGGCACCGCGAGCGACAGCCGCAGCTCGGTGGTCTCCGCGGTCGCCTCGGTGCAGAAGTGCGACAAGCTGCCCGAGTCCCAGCAGGCCCTGACCGCCGCGGCCGGCAAGCGGCGCGAGCTCCAGGGCAAGCTCGGCCAGCTGAAGACCGACAAGCTGCCCGGCGGTCAGCAGCTGGTGGAGCAGCTCAACGCGGCCTGGACGGCCTCGGCCCAGGCCGACGACGAGTACGCGGCCTGGGCGCAGGACGCGCAGGGCTCCTGCGACGCCAAGAAGCAGGACAACCCGCACTACAAGAACGCCGTGCAGGCCAGCGGCACCGCGACCACCGCGAAGAAGCAGGCCTCCACCCTCTGGAACACGATCGCAGCCCAGAGCGGACTGCCCAACCGGAGCGACGGCGACCTGTGAGCGACGGGACGGAGGGGGGACGGGCCGCGCGGCCCGTCCCCCCTCCGCCGGGCGTTCCGCGTCAGGCCGGCGGACGGCCCCCGGTGAGCGCCCAGCGGATGTCCACGAAGCCCGGCTGCTGCAAGGTCATCCGGCCGTTCCTGACCACCTGGTAGGTGACCCAGGTGTTGACCAGCCGCGGCGAGCCGCCACTGGGCAGCATGTTGGTGGTGCCCCAGTTCAGCGGCGGGGTGATCCCGACGTCGATGCCCTCGCCGCTGTCCAGCATCGAGGAGACCGCCTTCGGGGTGACCGGCTTGCCGCCCTCCGCCAGCTTCTGCACCACTGTCCTGAACACCTCGTACGCGACCCAGGTGGTCTGCACGCCCGGGTCGGCGACGTCGATGGGGTGCCCGCCGGTGGTGTCGGTGCGCACCACCGCGCGCAGCCCGTCCCAGATCTTCGCCGACTCCGGCGGGTACCAGCTGGTGACGTAGGCGCCGCCGAGCGGGCCGGTGTCGCCGCCGGTGGAGTCCACCACCGACTGCTGGACGCTGCCGATCACCGAGGCGATCCGGGTGTTCTTCGGGTTCAGCCGGCGGTAGGAGTCCAGCAGGTTGCCGGTCGGCTCGGCGGCCAGGGCGCTGGTGACGCAGTTGCCCGGCTCGTCCTTGCCGATCGCCTTGCGGGCCACCGGGCTGTAGTCGGAGGACTGCTCGGGCGCCTTGACGTCCGTCAGCCTGATCCCGGCCGGCCGCAGCGCGGTGCCCAGGTAGCCGAGCAGGTTGTCGCCGGCCGGGGTGTCGGGCCGGACCAGGGCGACGGACTTGCAGCCGGCGTCCACCAGTTGGCGGCCGTTGCCCGCGATCAGGGCGGGCATGCCGCCGGACACCGGGTAGGACAGCGGGCTGGAGAACTCCGGCTGGGAGAGCCCGTAGCCGCCGATCAGCGGGATGCCGGCGCGCTCCAGCACCGGCATGAACGCCTCGCCCCACTGGCTGTAGGAGCCGATCACGGCGGACACCTTGGAGTCCACCGCCTGCTGGGCGCAGGCGCGGGCACCGTCCGCGGTGTTGTGCTCGTTGCAGGTGATCACTCGCAGCCGGTGGCCGTTCAGGCCGCCCTTGGTGTTGACGTCCTGGCTGATGGCGGAGGCGAGCGCGGTCATGCCCGGCCGGTCGGCGCTGCCGGTGCCGGCCGGGGCCCAGGTCATCACGGCGATCTCGCTGCCGCTGGTGGAGGCATCGGCCGGTCCGCCGCACGCGGAGGCCGAGAAGAGGGTGGGGAGCAGCACCGCGGCGGTGGCGGCGGCTGCGATCGGGCGACGGCGTCGCCCGAGCTGGGGACGGCCCTGGAACGAGTCCCTTCGGGTGGTCATCGGTATTCCCTCTCTGGGCGCACTCCGGCGCACCGGAGACAGCCAAGCCCCGGCGCCGCAAGCCGAGAGGGCCGAAGTGCGAACGGACGGCGAACGGACGCCGAACTCCGGCGGGGGACGCGTGTAGATCGCGAGTGGAGTACGAACGGACGGGGAACGTACGATCGTTCACCATGTCCGCCAGCACAGATTCTTCGCACCGGTCCGCCCGAAACCCTTCTCGTCCGGGCCACCGCTCCAGCACGATGGGCGGCATGCCGCTCAACGACCTGCCCTGGTGGCGCTGGCGAGCCCGACTGCGCTCGGCGCTGCACATGCTGTCCGACCCCGCTTTCCAGCAGGAGACCTGGCTGACCGGACGGGAGGGCTACGGGGACGTGACCGACGCCGTGTACCGGCTGGTCGAGGACACCTGGCTGGACCGCTGGTCCGCCGAGAAGTACATCGGCACGATCCTCCGGGACTCCGCCGAGGCCGCGCTGGTGGACGTCGCGGTGCTGCGGGCCGTGCAGATGCTGCACGAGGTCGGTGCGGACGCCCCCGCCTCCGCCTACCTCGGCCACCCCGGCTGGCCGGAGACCGTCCGGGCCGCCCGGGAGGCGCACGTGGCGCTGGCCGCGGGCGACGGGGAGGACCCGGACGCGGCACCCAAGTCGCTGGACGTGCTGCGCATCCTCACCCGGGTCTGAGGCCCGGCGCCGGGCGGGACGGCGGCCGGTCGCGGCCGTCCCGCAGTACGGGCAGCGGGGCGACGGTTGTCCGGGATGTGACACGCTGGACCGTCCACCCACGCCACGACCCAGGACGGATACCCCCAGTGGAACAGCAGCCGGCCAGCGCCCAGTACGTCCTCACGCTGTCCTGCCCCGACAAGCAGGGCATCGTCCACGCTGTCTCCAGCTACCTCTTCATGACCGGCTGCAACATCATCGACAGCCAGCAGTTCGGGGACGGCGACAGCGGGCTCTTCTTCATGCGGGTGCACTTCTCCGCCGCCGAGCCGGTCACCGCGGACAAGCTGCGGGCCAGTTTCGCCGCGATCGGGGCGTCCTTCGGGATGGACTGGCAGATCCACCCGACCGAGCAGCGGATGCGGATCGTGCTCATGGTCAGCAAGTTCGGGCACTGCCTGAACGACCTGCTCTACCGCACCCGGATCGGCGCCCTGCCGGTGGAGATCGCCGCGGTGGTCTCCAACCACACCGACCTGCGGGACCTGACCGAGAGCTACGGCGTCCCCTTCCACCACATCCCGGTCACCAAGGACACCAAGGCCGAGGCCGAGCAGCGGCTGCTCGACCTGGTCGCCGAGGAGAACGTCGAACTGGTCGTGCTGGCCCGCTACATGCAGGTGCTCTCCGACCGGCTGTGCACCGAGCTGTCCGGCCGGGTGATCAACATCCACCACTCCTTCCTGCCGAGCTTCAAGGGCGCCAAGCCGTACCACCAGGCGCACGCGCGCGGCGTGAAGCTGATCGGCGCCACCGCGCACTACGTCACCGCCGACCTGGACGAGGGCCCGATCATCGAGCAGGAGGTGGCCCGGGTCACCCACGACGTCAGCCCGGACCAGCTGGTCGCGCTCGGCCGGGACGTGGAGTGCCAGGCGCTGGCCCGCGCGGTCAAGTGGCACAGCGAGCACCGGGTGCTGCTGGACGGGACCCGTACGGTCGTCTTCGCCTAGACCGGGGCCCGGGCCCCGCGGCTCGCGCCTCAGGTCCGCGTCCCGGGGCCGGGTCTCAGGGCCGGGAGAGCAGCGGGAGCGCGTGCAGCACCTCGCGGACCGCGGCGCGGTCGCCGTGCTCGCCGACCGGCAGCCGGTCCGGGTCGCGGTGCGCGGCGGCCAGCTGGCACAGCTCCAGGCCGTCCAGCACCATCGAGGCCACCGGCTCGGGTCCCGGCGGCGGCTCGGCGCCGCCGGCGCGGACCCGGCTGCTGCCGCCGTCGCCGTCCAGGGTGATCAGCCACTCGCCGCCCGCCGGTCCGTCGACCATCAGCCGCACCCGCCGGGCGGTCCCGGCCCCGTCCCCGGGTGCGCCCGGCGCCCCGGCGGGTTCGGGGCGCGCCGCGCGCAGCCCGGCCAGCGCCCGGGGGAGCAGCCGGACCACCAGCTCCACCATCTGCCGCAGGTGCTGCGGCGCCGGCGGATCGTAGGGGTAGGCGACCGCCCGGGCCACGTCCTCGCCGTGCACGAAGCACTCGAAGGCGCGGTCCACGAAGGCGTCGCGCAGCGGCAGCACCGCGAAGCCGTAGTCGACCGGGGTGTTGCCCTGCGGGACGAGTGCGGCGCTGCGCACCAGGTCGTGGGCCTGCCGCCGCCAGTGGGAGCGCACCGACTGCGGCGCCAGCGCGCGCTGGCCGGCGATCAGCCGGGCGGTGCGCGCGGTGATCGCGGCGTACCGGCCGCCCTGCTGCGGGACGCGCGGCACCGCGGGCCCCGCGGCCGGCTCCTGCGGCGGCACCCGTCGCCCGGCCGGCGCCGCGGGCACGCCGGGAGCGGCCGGCACCGGGTCGGGCAGGCCGAGGGCGACCGCCAGGAAGCCGTCCACCGCGGTCAGGTGGCCGAGCACCTCGGCCGGCCGCAGCCGCTCGGTGCCGCCGTGCCACGGCAGTTCGGCCACCTCGTGCCACTCCTCGGGGCCGAGGTCGCGCAGCAGCGCGTCGAGCTTGGCGGTCTCCGCCGTGTACGGCATGCCCCAGGCGGGGACGGGCAGTTCGGCGGGACGGCGGGTCAGGCACCAGTCGAGCACCTGCTGGCGCAGCGAACCGGGCTGGTCCAGCGGCTCGTCCAGGGAGAGCCAGCCGGCCGCCTCGCGCAGCCGGGCCGCCTCCTCGGCGCACTCCCGGCAGTCGTGCAGGTGCTGCTCCAACTCGCGGGCCTCGCGGTCCTGGCAGGCGCCGAGGGCCCACGCGCCGAGCAGCGAGCGCAGGGCGTCGTGCTGCTCCTCAGTGCTGCTCACGTCTCCCCGCTCCCGTTTCCGCTCCCGTGTCCGTTCCCGGCGCCGTCCTGGCGGGCGCGTTCGTCGGCCAGTTCGGTGGCCAGCAGCTCCAGACCGAGCCGCATCCGCTGCTTGGCGGCCTGCTCGCTGATGCCGAGCAGGCGGGCCGTCTCGCGGTAGGTGCGGCCGTCGTAGTAGGTCACCGCGATGGTCTCACGCAGGGGTTGGGGCAGGGAGTCGACCACGTACTGCACCCGCGCGGCGGTGGCCACGGCGCGGATCTCCGCCTCGGCGCCCGGTGCCCGTTCGGCGGCCCGCCGGGCCCGCAGCCGTTCGACCGCGCGGTGGTGGGTCAGGGCGCCGAGCCAGGAGCGGAGCGTGCCCCGGTCGGGGTCGAAGTCCTCGGGGTGCTCCCAGGCATGGGCGAATATCTCCCGGGTGAGCTGGGCGGCGGCGGCCTGGTCGCCCAGTATCCGTCCGGCCAGGCCGTGCACCATCGGTGCGAGCCGGTCGTAGAGCTCGCCGAGCGCGGTCTCCTCGCCGCGGGCGAGGCGGCGCTGCACCTGCTCGTCCCAGCGCGGGGCCTGCTCCGGGGTGGCCATCGGGAACCACCCTCCTGACCGGGTTCGCTGGCGTACCCAACGGTATCTTGCGGCCGGGCGGCGCCGGGGCCGATTCCGGCAAGAACGGAACCCTTCCTCGCGGATCCGCGTCCTTGTGAACACCCCTCCCCGCCGGGCTCCTTGGTCGCGCCGCACGGCTCGGCAGGTCCGCCCGGGACCGGATCGTCCGATGGTGCGACGGTCGGCTGGTGGGACCGCCCGGCGAGGCCGCTGTTCGAGGGCGCTGGACATATGTCGCACGGGTGGTTCGCGAGTGGCGGGCGGGGCGGCGGGGGCGCGCGGAGGTAGGTTCCCGACTGCGGGACCGGAGGGTCGGCCCGGGCCGGACGATCACCGGTACGAGGCTCGCGAGAGTGAGCGGGACAGTATGCACCGCGCTGTCGCCCGATCGCCGGAATATGCCCGAAGCGCTTGCTGCGGTCCGTGCCCCCGCCCATCCTGAGGCGTATTCGTGTCGCGGCCGGTGCCCGACCGACGGGACGGCGCGGACGAGTGGGCGCGGGCGGACGGATCGGGCGGTCGCCCGGGTACGGCCCGGGTGGCGCCGGGCGACGTGCGAGGGCCCGCCGGCCGCCGGCCCGATCGGGACTATGGCCGAACTGCGAGTGCGGGTGGTGGAGCGGTGCAGGTTCTTCAGGTACAGCTGGCGGTGCAGGCTGACCCCGCCGAGGTCGGCCGGGCCCGCCGGTGGGTGCGCTCGCGGCTGTTGAACCACGGGGTGGACCCGGACGCGCCGATGGCCGAGACGGTGGTGCTGGTGGTCTCGGAGCTGGTCACCAACGCCGTGGTGCACACCGGCTGTCCGGCGGTGCTGAGGCTCTGCCTGCCGGTGGCCGGGGGCCCGCAGGAGGGCGGCCCGGCCGCTCCGCTGCGGGTGGAGGTCGCCGACGCGAGCCGGGCCGCCCCCGCCCCGCGGCACACCGGCGCGGACGAGGACGCGACCAACGGGCGCGGCCTGGAGCTGGTCGAGCTGCTCTGCGAGCGCTGGGGCTGGTACCCGGACGGTTCGGGCAAGCGGGTCTGGTGCGAGATCGGCAGCGACGCCCGCCCGGCCGATCCGCTGGCCGACGCCGACTGGGCGGCTTTGGCGCAATAGCGGCTTTCGCGGCGGCCGTCGGGTGGGTCGAACACCCGCGCCGATCACCGGCCGAAAGGTGACGCAACCATTCCGAATTTCGGACTACCCATTGACGTGACGTATCCGACTGATCACGCTTGGGTGCGGCGCTCCGTCGCGAGGGGACGCCGAGGGGATGTCCGTCCACCGCCGCGGTGTTGCTGTCCAGGGAAGTTCGCGCCAGCGAGGGGGACCGTCGGCAGCCGGGCGAGGCCTGCTCCTTGGCGAGTGCGGAGGGTGCGGCGCGGGTTCAGGGCTCGCGCGCCGCGGTTGGATGGCGGCTTGCCGTGCTGCGCTCGGGGTGCGCGCGGTGTGCCGCCATCCAATGCGTCGCCGGGGAGCGGCGGGATCCGGCCACCGGCAGGTCGATTCCCAGGGTGTGCTCAGGAAGCGCGCCCGGCAGGGAGTTCGGCAGGGAGTTCGGCGGCGGTGGGGTTTCCGGCGGTGGGGTTCTCCGCGGCGACGGGGTGCTCCGGGAGGGCGCGGAAGGTGCGCCGGTAGGCGCTCGGCGCGACGTCGAGCCGGCCGCGCAGCCGCAGCCGCAGCGAGGCGGCGGTGCCGAAGCCGGACTCCCGGGCGACCTGGTCGACCGTCAGATCGGTCCGCTCCAGCAACTGCCGCGCCCTTTCGGTGCGCTGGGTGGTGATCCACTGCCCCGGGCTGGCGCCGGTCTCCTCCCGGAAGCGCCGGGTGAAGGTCCGTACGCTCATCCCCGCCCGGTCGGCGAGCTCCCGCAGCGCCAGCGGCCGGTCCAGGTGCTCCACGGCCCAGGCGCGCACCGCGGCGGTGCCGCTGCCGCCGGAGTCCACCGGGCTGGGGGCCTCCACGTACTGCTTCTGGCCGCCCTCGCGCCACGGCGGCACCAGGCAGTTGCGGGCCACCGCGTTGGCCACCGCGCTGCCGTGGTCGCGGCGCACCACGTGCAGGCACAGGTCCACCCCGGCGGCCACCCCGCCGGAGGTGAGGACGTCGCCGTCGTCGGTGTAGAGCACGTCGGGGTCCAGCAGCACCCGGGGGAACAGCCGGGCGAAGCGCTCGGTGTAGCGCCAGTGGGTGGTGGCCGGGCGGCCGTCCAGCAGGCCGGCGGCGGCCAGGACGAAGGAGCCGGTGCAGATCGACATCAGCCGGGTGCCGGGCCGGATCCGGGCCAGTGCGGCGGCCAGCGCCGGGGTGAAGCAGGTGTCGGCGACCGCCGGAGCGGAGACGGCCGAGGCCGGGATCAGCACCGTGTCGGCCCGCTCCAGCAGTTCGGGGCCGTGGTCGACGGTGATCCGGAAGTCGGCGCTGGTGGTGACGGGCCGTCCGTCCAGGGTGCAGGTGGCCACCTCGTACAGCGGCCGTCCGGCCGGGTCCTTGGCGCCGCCGAAGATGCGGGCGGGGATGCCGAGTTCGAAGGCGATGACGCCCTCCAGGGCGAGTACCGCGACCAGGTGTGCCATGTCGTCCCCTCGGGTGCCGGTGGGTCCGGGCCAGGCTACCGCGGGCCCTGGCCCGATTCTTGCGAAAGCTGTCATTCAGGCCACTCGTCCGGCCCGGGGCGGCCCCGGGACACTCGTCCGCGTGACCGAACGCAGCGCCCTCGTCCCCACGCCCCTCTCCGAACCGACCGCCCCGTCCGGGCGCCCCCGGGTGCACTACGCCTGGGTGGTGGCCGCCGTCTCCCTGCTCGTCCTGCTCGGCTCGGCCGGCTTCCGCTCCACGCCGAGCCTGATGATGGACGCCCTGCACAACGAGTTCGGCTGGTCGCTCGGGACGATCTCCGTCGCCACCTCCGTCAACCTCACCCTCTACGGCCTCACCGCCCCCTTCGCCGCCGCCCTGATGGACCGGTTCGGGGTGCGCCTGGTGGTGGTCTGCGCGCTGCTGACCATCTCGGTCGGCGCCGGACTGACCATGCTGATGCGCGAGCCCTGGCAACTGGTGCTCTGCTGGGGCGTGCTGGTCGGCCTCGGCAGCGGCTCGATGGCCGGGGCCTTCGCCACCACCATCACCGGCCGCTGGTTCCAGGCCCGTCAGGGCCTGGTCACGGGGGTGCTCACCGCCGCCGGAGCGGCCGGGAACCTGGTCTTCCTGCCGGTCGGCGCCTGGCTGGTCGAGCAGCACGGCTGGCGCTCGGCCGTGGTCGTGGTCTCGCTCGCCGCCAGTGCCGTCGCCGTCCCGGTCCTGCTGCTGATGCGCGAGCGCCCGGCCGACCTCGGCCTGCTCCCGTACGGCGCGACCGAGGCCCCTCCCGCGCCGGCCGCCGGAGGCCGGGCCCTGGCCCGCTCGCTGCGGGTGCTGCGGGACGCCGCCAGGGTCCGGGCGTTCTGGCTGCTGGCCGGCTCCTTCGCGATCTGCGGCGCCACCACCGCCGGCCTGGTCGGCACCCACTTCATCCCGGCCGCGCACGACCACGGCATGCCGGTCACCACCGCCGCGAGCCTGCTCGCCCTGATCGGTGTGTTCGACGTGCTCGGCACCGTCTTCAGCGGCTGGCTCACCGACCGGGTCGACTCCCGGCTGCTGCTGACCGTCTACTACGGGCTGCGCGGGCTGTCCCTGCTCCTGCTGCCGCAGCTGCTGGCCGGCTCGCTCCAGCCGCCGATCCTCGCCTTCGTGGTCTTCTACGGCCTGGACTGGGTGGCCACCGTGCCGCCGACCGTCGCGCTCTGCCGCCGGCACTTCGGCGAGGACGCCCCGATCGTCTTCGGCTGGGTGCTCGCCGCCCACCAGATCGGCGCGGCCGTCGTCGCCGGGCTGGCCGGGCTGGCCCGCGACGCGCTCGGCAACTACGACGTCACCTGGTACGGCGCCGGCGCGCTGTGCGCGGTCGCGGTCGGGCTCTGCCTGGCGCTGCGGACCGCGCGTTCCGAGGGGCCGGCGCCGGCGCTCCGGTGACGGCGGCACAGCCGGGGCGGCCGTCACGGGAGCGCGGTCCCGGGGCTTCCGGAGGGGCCGTCGTACCGGAGGTCCTGGGCGTGTCTGACAATTGGCGTCGCGCACCCGGCGGGAATTGTCAGACACGCCCTAGGCTCCGCCCCATGGCGCTCATCTTCACCCTGGACCCGAAGCTCGACCCCGACCTGCGGACGGACGTCGTCCGGCTGTGGGCCGACGTCACCAACGCCGGCGGTGCGGTCGGGTTCGTGGCACCGGTCACCGAGGAGGAGGTCTGGGACACCGCCGACCACCAGTTCGCCGGGGTCGAGCCGGACGGCCCGGACCGGCTGCTGGTCGCCCACGAGAGCGGGACGGGCCGACTGGTCGGCGTGCTGTTCTTCGAGTCGATGCGCTTCGGCCTGATGGAGCACTGGCGCATGCTCAAGCGGGTCATGGTGCACCCCGACTTCCAGGGCCACGGCCACGGTGCCCGGCTGCTCGCCGAGGCCGAGCGGGTGGCGCGGGAGTGGGGCCTGGAGTCGCTGCGGCTCACCGCGCGCGGCGGCCAGGGGCTGGAGCGGTTCTACGCCCGCAGCGGCTACCGGGAGGTCGGCCGGGTGCCGGCCGCGATCCGGGTCGCCCCGGGGGACGACCGGGACGACATCACCATGTGGCTCGACCTGCGCTGACGACGGCCCCGGACGGGCGGGGCGGGCCGGATCCGGTGCCCCGTGCCCCGCCCCGGCCGTCAGGCATGCTTGACTGGAGAACCCGCCCCGGCGCAACGAAGAAGGAAGTGTCCAGTGCCCAGCAACGGCCCGGAGAAGTCGCACGCCACGCTCCGCTACACCTCGCTGCGGGTCAGCATCTTCCTCGGCTGCCTGCTGGTGGCCCTGCTGCTCGGGCACTTCGGGATCATCCCGGTCAGCGGCGACGCCGGCGTGATCTTCCTGTTCCTGCTGGCCGCGTTCGCCTCCGCGCCGCTCAGCTACGCGCTGCTGGGCAGGCAGCGCGACGAGATGTCCGCCCAGATCAGCGGCAAGGTCTCCGGGATGCGCAACCGCACCGCCGAGCGGATCGCCACCCAGAACGCCGAGGAGGACGCCGCCGACGACGCCGCCCGCGCGGCCGCCGCCGGCCAGAGCTGAGCCCGGTACCACCGCCGACACCAGCGCCGACTCCAGCCGCCGTGCCCGCCACCCGAGACTCCGCGCCGTCCGAGCCGCCTTCGGAACCGCCCGCCGAGCTGCCCTCCGGACCGTCGTCCGGTTCGTCGGCCGGACCGTCGTCCGGGCCGCCTCCCGCCGAGGGGGCGTCCGGCACCTGGCCGGCCCCCGTGCGCCGGCCCACCGGACGGGACGTGGCCCGGCTCGCCGGGGTCTCCCAGGCCACCGTCTCCCTGGTCTTCTCCGGCGCCGAGGCCGGCCGGCGGGTCTCCGAGGCCACCCGGGAACGGGTCAGGGAGGCCGCCCGCAGCCTCGGCTACCGCCCCCAGGCGGCCGGCCGCCAGCTGCGGCTCGGCCGCAGCGGGATGGTCCTGCTGGCCGTGCCGAACCTCCAGGGGCCGTTCTTCGGCCGGGTGCTGGAAGGCGTCCACGAGGAGGCCGGACGCAACGGCCTGGCCGTCGTGGTCAGTTCCGGCTGGGGCCGGGCCACCCTCGCCGAGGCCGCCACCGCCGGCCGCTTCGACGGCCTGCTGATCTGCTCCCCGGACGACAGCCAGCTCGGTGAGCTGCCCGCCGACACCCCCGCCGTCTTCCTGGACGCCGACCCGGGCACCGACCGGGCGCGTCCCACCGTCGAGCTCGACGTGGCCGGCGGGATGCGCGCCGCGGTCGAGCACCTGGCCGCGCTGGGCCACCGCAGGATCGGCCGGCTGCGCTCCAGCCACGCCGCGTACACCTTCCGCGTCCGGCAGGCCGCCTTCGAGCAGGCCGTCCGTGAACTCGACCTGGACGTCGTGGAGTTGGGCGTGAGCCTGAACGACGGCCATCGGGCCGCGCGGACGGTGGCGGGCCGGCTGCTGGAGCGGGCCGACCGGCCGCGCGCGGTGATCTGCGACGACGACGTGGTCGCCTCCGGGGTCTACCAGGCCGCCGCCGAGCTGGGGCTGCGGGTCCCGGAGGACCTGTCCGTGGTCGGCATGGACAACGTCGCGGTGGCGGCGCTGCTCGCCCCGCCGCTGACCACCGTCGACCTGCCGGGCGAGGAGCTGGGCCGGGCGGGCGCGGCCGCGCTGGCGGCGCTGCTGCGCGGGGAGCGGGTGGCGCCGGTCGCGCCGCTGGCCACCTCGCTGGTGCTGCGCGCCTCGACGGCGCCGGCGGGCGCGGCCTCGCAGCGCTGATCACCCGTGAGTGAATGAGAAGACCGCGCCCGCCGGCCAGACCACCGGTGGGCGCGGTCGTTCGTGGGGGTGGGTCAGCCCACCGGGACGGGCTGCGCGGCGGGGACGAGCGGCGCCGGATGGAACCAGCGCCGGGCACCGAACAGCAGCAGCGCGCCGAGTGCGATCCCGCCGGCCGCGCACAGCGCCACCGGGCGCAGTGAGTCCTCGGCGAGCTTGCCGGAGACGGCGTAGCCCAGCGAATTGCCGGTGGCGAACAGCGTCACCAGCCAGGCGAAGGCCTCGGTGACGGTGCCGGTCGGCGCCAGTTCGGCGACCAGCACGAACGCCGCCGCCAGCAGCGGGGCCAGCATGATCCCGGAGAGGAAGGCCAGCGCGGCCATCGGGTACGGCCCGGGCAGGGCGACCAGCGGCAGGTAGCAGGCGGCCATCGCGAGGGCCATCATCCAGGTGCGGGTGGCGGTGTTCTGCCGCCACTTGATCACGCCGTAGGCGAGCGCGCCGAGCAGGCCGCCGAGCGCCGCCAGTGCCAGCAGGGTGCCCCCGCCGCCCGGCAGCGCGCCGGTGTGCTGTTCGGCGTAGGCGATGAACAGCACGTTCTGGGCGCCGACCGCCCAACCGGCCCCGGCCAGTCCGACCAGCAGCAGCACCAGGCCTGGGGAGCGGAGCGGTCCGAGCAGTCCGGCGGACTGCTCCTGGGCCGGGGCGCGCCAGGACCGGGCCGGCCCGGTGGTGGCCACGATCAGTGCGCCGGCCAGTCCGAGGCCGGCGGCCACCCAGAGCGCGGCGACCGGGCTGAACAGTCCGGAGATGGCGGCCACGGCCAGCGGCCCGGCCACGTAGAGGGTCTGCTGGGACGCGGAGTCGAAGGCGTACGCGGTGTCGAGCTGCTTCTCCTCGACCACGTCCGGCCAGAGCGAGCGCAGGCAGGGTTCCAGCGGAGGCATCGCGAGGCCGGCGATCGCGGCCCCGACCGGCGCGGCGATCGCGGAGCCGGGGGCGAGGGCGAGCAGCGCGTACCCGCCGCCGGCCACCACGGCGGAGGCGATCAGGACGCGCGGCTGTCCGGTGCGGTCCACGATCCGGCCGAGCACGGGACCGCCGACGGCGGCGGCGATCGCGTAGGCGGAGGTGGCCAGCCCGACCCGTCCGTACGCCACCCCGGCGTCGCGCAGGGCGAGGGCGATGACGAGGGCGGTCATGCCGGCGGGCAGCCGGCCGAGCAGGGTGCCGAGCAGTAGACGGGTGACGTGCGGGGCACGGAGCAGGGCGAGGTAGCCCATCGGCGTTCTCCGGAGTGGGCAGGCGGGGGCGGGGACGCCGTCAAAGTTATACGTATAACTGCTCAGCGGTCAATCGGGTCGCCGAGTCGATCTGATGGTGCGTCAGCTTCGTTCGTGTCCGGACCGCAGGTTCGGGGCACAGCCCGGGCGGGCAGGGATTCCGCGTGAACTCAAACAAGTACTTTGAACATCTCAAACCTTTGCTGCTAACGTATCGGCCATGACAGCCTCGGACGCACTGCGGATGAACGGCCCGGGCCCACTGCCCGGCGCCGCCCGCCCGTGTGCTCTGGCCGGTGCTGTGGACAGCCCGCGCCGTTGTCGCGCCATGAGCTGTACTCCCCTGAGCTGTACCGCGGCGGCACGCCCCTGACCGGGGGTCGGACCCTTCCCGTCCGGCCCCGCGCCGTGCCGCCCGCTCCGCCCCACACCTCACCGTCAGCAACGCCCTCCCCCGGAGACGCTCCCCCATGTCCACAGCGCCCGAGGCGACCTCGTCGCCGTCCGTGCTCGCCCGCATCCGCAAGACGCCCTTCTGGGTGCAGATCGTCGCCGGCCTCGTGCTCGGCGTCGGCCTCGGCTACCTGGCCCGTGCCGCCGACATCTCCTGGCTGGCCACCACCCTGGAGACCATCGGCAAGATCTTCGTCCAGCTGCTCAAGCTGGCCGTCCCGCCGCTGGTGTTCACCGCGATCGTGGTGAGCGTCGCCAACCTGCGCAACGTGACCAACGCGGCCCGGCTGGCCACCCGCACGCTGCTCTGGTTCATGATCACCTCGCTGATCGCGGTCGGCATCGGTATCGGCCTGGGCCTGCTGACCAACCCGGGCAAGGGCACCAACCTGAAGACCGAGGGCCTGAAGGCGCTCGACTCCAAGGGCAGCTGGATCGACTTCCTGACCGGCATCTTCCCGACCAACATCGTCGACGCCTTCGCCAAGGTGAACGTGCTCCAGATCGTCTTCCTGGCGGTCGTGGTCGGTGCGGCGATCATCAAGCTCGGCGCCAAGGCCGAACCGGTCCTCAAGCTCAGCGAGTCCGTGCTGGAGCTGACCCAGACCGCGCTGTGGTGGATCATCCGGCTCTCCCCGCTCGGCACCCTCGGCCTGATCGGCAAGTCCGTCGCCAAGTACGGGTGGGACCTGCTCAAGCCCTTCGCCACGCTGACCCTGGACATCTACCTCGGCTGCGCGCTGGTCATGTTCGTCGTCTACTCGCTGGTGCTGCGCTTCGCCGCAGGGCTCAACCCGCTGCACTTCTTCAAGGGCGCCTGGCCCGCGATCCAGCTGGCCTTCGTGTCGCGCTCCTCGGTCGGCACCCTGCCGGTCACCCGCCGCGTCACCGAGCGCCTCGGCGTCCCGAGCGAGTACGCGTCCTTCTCGGTGCCGTTCGGCTCCACCACCAAGATGGACGGCTGCGCCTCGATCTACCCGGCCATCGCCGCGATCTTCGTCGCCCAGGTCTTCGGCATCGAGCTGGGCGTCAAGGACTACATCCTGATCGCGTTCGTCTCGGTGGTCGGCTCGGCCGCCACCGCGGGGCTCACCGGTGCGATCGTCATGCTGACGCTGACCCTGTCCACCCTGGGCCTGCCGCTGGAGGGCGTCGGCCTGCTGCTCGCCATCGACCCGATCCTGGACATGATGCGCACCGCGACCAACGTCGCCGGCCAGGTCGTCGTGCCGATCGTGGTCGCCGCCCGGGAGAAGATCCTGGACGTCGCCGCGTACAACAACCCCTCCGCGGACCTGTACGACGAGGACGTGAAGCCGGCTGCCGGCGGGAAGGGCGGAGCGGCTCCGGCCGTGGCCTGAAGGTGAACGTGCGGTCGCGCGTCTGAGGGGGCGTTCGACCGACATGAGGAAAAGGGTCTCTCCCGGTGACGGGAGGGGCCCTTTCCGCATTTCCTTTAATCCGTGTCCGAACTCATGTTTCGGACTCAGGCCCGGGTTCATGCCCCGGACTCATGCCCCGGACTCATGCCCCGGGTTCACGTTCCGGGCGGGCTCACGTTCCGGCACGGCTTTCGAAAAGGCAGGGGGCCCGCCGGATGGGCGGGCCCCCTTGGGTACTGCTCCTGTGCTCATGGTGGCGGCTGTCGGGAGCCGCCGACGGACCCGGTCGGGTCCCGAGCGATCAGATCATCAGAGGATGGTCAGACAGCGGTGACGTTCTCCGCCTGCGGGCCCTTCGGGCCCTGGGTGACGTCGAAGGTGACCGTCTGGTTCTCCTCCAGCGAACGGAAGCCGTTCGCGTTGATGGCGGAGTAGTGAACGAAGACGTCGGGGCCGCCGCCATCCTGGGCGATGAAGCCGAAGCCCTTCTCAGCGTTGAACCACTTGACGGTTCCCTGAGCCATGCCGTTCTCCTTGCGATGCGTGTCGGGGGCCACACTGTGTGACACCCGGTCCGCTGCGCTGATCGCCCTGCCTCCGGACGAGTCCGAAATTTTTCGATATTGCTGAAAAACTACAAAAAGCCTGCGGTTACATGCTCCGCAGGCTTCAAGTACTGCAAGGGGAATCAAACTGCAACTGAGGGCAACGCTAGCATGCGGCAGCTGTGACGACCAGAGGTCACTTGAGGCGTGGAAGCCGCGTGTCGTAAGGGCGGAAGCGGGTGTGGAAAGGCCGGTCCCGGACGCGTGAGGGCGTGTCGGGTGGCCGGTGCGAACCACCGGGAACAGCAGGCATACGCTGCGGGGAGGTACGAACAGCAAGGGAGCGGCGCAGTGGCAGCACCGGAAGCACCAACACCGGACGCGCGGACGCGGGAGCCCCAGGGGAACGGACCGGCCGGGCCGGCGGACACCCCGGTCAGGCCGCGGGTCGGCCACATCCAGTTCCTGAACTGCGTCCCCCTCTACTGGGGGCTCGCCAGGACCGGCAACCTGCTCGATCTGGACCTCACCAAGGACACCCCGGAGAAGCTGAGCGACCAGCTCGTCGACGGCGCCCTGGACATCGGCCCCATCACCTGCGTGGAGTACCTGCGCAACGCGGACGACCTGCTGGTCCTGCCGGACATCGCGGTCGGCAGCGACGGCCCGGTGATGTCCTGCCTGATCGTGAGCAAGGTGCCGCTCGCCGACCTCGACGGGCGCCGGGTCGCCCTCGGCTCCACCAGCCGCACCTCCGTCCGGCTCGCCCGGCTGCTCCTGGAGGAGCGGGAGGGCGTGCGCCCGGAGTACTTCAGCTGTCCGCCCGACCTCAGCGCGATGCTCGCCGAGGCCGACGCCGCCGTCCTGATCGGCGACCCGGCGCTGCGCGCCTACCTCGGCCAGGCCGCCGACCTCGGGCTGACCGTCCACGACCTCGGCGAGATGTGGAAGGAATGGACCGGCCTGCCGTTCGTCTTCGCGGTCTGGGCGGTGCGGCGCGAGTTCGCCGAGCGCGCCCCGGAGCTGACCGCCGCGGTGCACCGGGCCTTCCTGGAGTCCCGCGACCTGTCGCTGGTGGAGGCCGCCAAGGTCGCCGAGCAGGCCGCCCGCTGGGAGACCTTCGGGGCCGACGTGCTGGAGCGGTACTTCGGCGAGGCGCTCGACTTCTCGCTCGGCGAGCGGCAGCTGACCGGCGTCGCCGAGTTCGCCCGGCGGGTCGCGCACGACAGCGGGTTCGCCCCCGACGTCGCGGTGCGGCTGCTGGAGCCGGTCGCGCTGCCGCTGGGGCCGTAGGCGGGGCTCCCGCGGCCGACGGCCCGGGCCGCCTGCCCGGTCCGGGACCTGTCCGGGCCGGGACCGAGCCTCGGGCCGGGGCCCGGGCCGGGACCGGCTCCGGACCTGGTCCAGCGGGCTGACGCGGGGCGCGGAATGTGCTGGCGTAGGCTGGTTCGGCCGTACCCCAGTAGCACTTGAGAGAGAGAAGGCCGCCAGGTGACCGAGCTCGCAGCGACCACCCTCGATGCGTCCAGCACCGACCTGAAGGCCGTGCTCGACCGGGCCGCCGCCGGCGGCCGGATCACTCCGGAGGAGGCGCTGGAGCTCTACCGCTCGGCGCCGCTGCACGCCCTCGGCGCCGCCGCCGACACGGTGCGCCGCCGCCGCTACGCGGGTACCGAGCACATCGCGACGTACATCATCGAGCGCAACATCAACTACACCAACGTCTGCGTGACGGCGTGCAAGTTCTGCGCCTTCTACGTGCCGCCGAAGAGCGACAAGGGCTGGTCCCGGGAGCTCGACGAGATCCTGCGCCGCTGCGCCGAGACGGTCGAGCTGGGCGGCACCCAGATCATGTTCCAGGGCGGCCACCACCCGGACTACGGCGTGGAGTACTACGAGCGCGCCTTCTCGGCGATCAAGGCCGAGTTCCCGCAGCTGGTGATCCACTCGCTGGGCGCCTCCGAGGTCGAGCACATGTCGCGGATCTCGGGCGTCTCCATCGAGGAGGCCGTCACCCGGATCCACAAGGCGGGCCTGGACTCCTTCGCCGGCGCCGGCGCCGAGCTGCTGCCGGAGCGCCCGCGCAAGGCGATCGCCCCGCTGAAGGAGTCCGGCGAGCGCTGGCTGGAGATCATGGAGGTCGCCCACGGCCTCGGCGTGGAGTCCACCTCCACCATGCTGATGGGCACCGGCGAGACCAACGCCGAGCGGATCGAGCACCTGCGGATGATCCGCGACGTGCAGGACCGCACCGGCGGCTTCCGGGCCTTCATCCCGTACACCTACCAGCCGCAGAACAACCACCTCAAGGGCTCGACCCAGGCCACCGTCTTCGAGTACCTGCGGATGATCGCGATCGCCCGCCTGTTCCTCGACAACATCGCCCACATCCAGGGCTCCTGGCTCACCACCGGCAAGGAGGCGGGCCAGCTGTCGCTGCACTACGGCGCGGACGACCTCGGCTCCGTGATGCTGGAGGAGAACGTGGTCTCGGCGGCGGGTGCCAAGCACCGCTCCAACCTCACCGAGCTGATCCACCTGATCCGGGCCGCCGACCGCGTCCCGGCGCAGCGCTCCACCACGTACGAGCACCTGCGGGTGCTGGACGACCCGGCCAACGACCCGGTCGACCCGCGGGTCGCCTCGCACATCGCCTCCACGGCGCTGGCGGGGGGCACGGCGCACCCGGAGCTGAAGATCCTGGACAACTGAGTCCGCCTCTCCCTCTCCTTCTCCCGTCTCCTCTCCTGCCGGTGCCGGTGCCGGTGCCGGTGCCAGCGCTGGTGGTGTTGCCGTCGGTGTCTGCCGTCGAAGTCGAAGGTGCTGTTGTGCTGACTCTGCACCGGGCGGCGTTCGTGCTGCCCGACCCGGCCGATCCCACCGCCCCGTCCATCGCCGACGGGGCGGTGGTCGTGCGTGGCGGGCTGGTCGAGGCGGTCGGGCCGTACGCGGAGCTGGCGGTCGCGCACCCGGGCGCGCGGGTACGGGACTGGGGCGCCGCCGTGCTCGCCCCGGGGCTGCGCAATCCGTACGGGCACTGGCTGTTGGAGCGCGCGTACCACCCGGACCCGCGGGAGGAGGTCGGCGTCGAGCCGGTCGCGGACGGGCTGGCCGGGTGCACGGACGAGACGCGGTGCGGGGCCAGTGCGCGGCGCGGGCTGCAGCGGATGCTCGGGTACGGGGTGACGGCGGTGGCCGGCCCCTTCGAGCGGGCCTCGGTGCGGACGGCGGTGGCACGGTCGGGGGTCGTGGGGCTGCCAGGTTCTTCCAGTTCTTCCAGTTCTTCCGGTTCTTCTGATGCGTCTGATCTGTCTGACGCGTCCGGGGTGCCTGACGCGTCGGGGGTGTCCGGTCGGCCGGGCGGCGGGGGTGCCGGGCCGCTGGATCCGCTGGCCGTACTGTCGTTCGAAGAGGCCTCGTACGGGCGGGTGGCGGCCGGGGGCCGGGCCGACCTCGCGGTGTTCGCGGTCGCGGGGGACGGGAGCGCCGAGCCGGTGGCGGGCGGGTGCCTGGCCACGGTGCTGGGCGGACGGTTGGTGTACCGCCGTCGATGAGACGGCCGTCACGTCGCGCGTCGCGTACTCGCCGGTAGGCGGATTCCCCTGTGGCGCACGGGACTTCCTTCGTGTGCACCCGAACTCGGCTGCCGGTACCGGAGAGTGATTGCCCCTTCGTCGTGACCTGAGGGCCCGCCAGCGGATACGATCCCGGACAGCTCACTCCGTACCCTCACCACACCACCGCCCGTGCCCGCGGGCGGCAGGGCCGTGTCCCCGGCCCCGAAGGCAAGCCAGGACAGGAACCATGCAGACCGCGACCGTTCCCCCGCCGCGCATCCCGCGGTTGGGCCGTGGTTGGTACCTCGCCGCCGTGCTCAGCGCCGTGCTGGCCGTCGGCATGTGCCTGCTCGGATGGCGTCAGGCCGACCAGGCCGACCGGATCGAAGCGCACCCGGTGAGAGTCGAGGGGGTCGTCACCCAGCTCCCGACCGGCGGTGGCACCTACAGCGCCGTCAGCTACCGGGCGGGCGGACAGCCGCACACCGCGGCCGCGCTGCCGCTCGCGGACGGTGCCAGGCTCGGCGACACGATCTGCCTGGAGCACGCCGCCGACGACCCGGGCGCGGTGCGGATCTGCGGCGACACCTACCCGCAGCCGGTCGGCGTCGGCCTGGCCCGGTTCAGCGTGCCGGTGGCCATCGCGTTCTTCGTGATCTGCGTACTGCGCATCCGGCGGCACCACAAGGCCGTCGCGGTCCGCAGCGGGCAGGGGAAGCTGGCCGCCAACCTGGCGCTGGCGACGGGGGCGCTGGCGGACGGGATGCCCGCGATAACGCAGGGCAAGCGGTCCCGGCGACGCCGCCGTGCGGGCGGGCGGCGCGCCCAGCACTGACGTGCCTGCGGGTGCGGCCCGGGACGTGGCCTGCGGGTGCGGTCCGGGGGCGCGGACCGGGCGTGCGGTCATGGGTCGGTGTGCCCCGTTGGTCGGGGTGTCCGTGCGAGGGTGAACAATGGGGGCGTGACCCGAGCCTCTCTGGACAAGCAGCCGCACGAAGTCGCCGCCATGTTCGACGACGTCGCGGCCAAGTACGACCGCACCAACGACGTGCTCTCCCTCGGCCAGGCCCGCGCCTGGCGCCGGGCGGTGGCCGAGACGGTGGCCGCCGGACCGGGGGACCTCGTGCTCGACCTCGGGGCCGGCACCGGCACCTCGTCGCTGCCCTTCGCCGAGGCCGGGGCGCAGGTCGTCCCGTGCGACTTCTCGGTCGGCATGCTCACCGAGGGCAAGCACCGTCACCCCGAGCTGGCGCTCACCGCCGGTGACGCCACCCGGCTGCCGTTCGCGGACGACACCTTCGACTCGGTGACGATCTCCTTCGCGCTGCGCAACGTCCAGGACACCGACGAGGCGCTGAGCGAGATGCTGCGGGTCACCAAGCCCGGCGGCAAGCTGGTGATCTGCGAGTTCTCCACCCCGACCTGGACGCCGTTCCGGACGGTCTACACCGAGTACCTGATGCGCGCGCTGCCGCCGGTGGCCACCGCCGTCAGCAGCAACCCGGAGGCGTACGTCTACCTCGCCGAGTCCATCCGGGCCTGGCCGGACCAGCCGGGGCTGGCCGCCAAGCTCCAGGACAACGGCTGGTCGAAGGTCGCCTGGCGGAACCTGACCGGTGGGATCGTGTCGCTTCACCGGGCCTACAAGATCGCGTAGTCGGGCCCGGCCGGTTCCGGTCGCACGCCTCGGGGCGTGTGGCCGGGGCGGGGCCCGCGGGCCTGAGGGGTTGTGGGCTTGTGGGCCTGTGGGGTTGTGGGGCCGTGGGGTCGTGTCGGGGAGGCGTGGCCTGCGGGCCTGAGGGCCCGTGGCCGGGATGTCCGTGCTCGGGGTGGGCGGGGGCGCAGCCGGTGGCGTGAGCGGAACTAGACTGCCGGAGGCAAAGCCGCCGTCCCCCAGCCGCAGTTCCAGGAGTGTGTCCACGTGTCCGAGACCGCAGCCGATCTGACGAAGCCGGACAGCCCCGTGGAGAGCACGGCCGACGTCATCGTGGTCGGCGCGGGCCCGGCCGGCTCCGCCACCGCGTACTACCTGGCCCAGGCCGGGCTGGACGTCCTGCTGCTGGAGAAGACCGCCTTCCCGCGCGAGAAGGTGTGCGGCGACGGCCTGACCCCGCGCGCCACCAAGCAGCTGGTGGACATGGGCATCGACGTCTCCACCGAGAACGGCTGGCTGCACAACAAGGGTCTGCGGATCATCGGCGGCGGCGTCCGGCTGGAGCTGGACTGGCCCGAGCTGTCCTCCTTCCCCGACTACGGACTGGTCCGCAAGCGCGCCGACTTCGACGAGCTGCTGGCCCGCCAGGCCGAGAAGGCGGGCGCGCGGCTCTACGAGCGCTGCAACGTCAGCGGGCCGGTCCTGGACGAGCGCACCGGGCGGATCGTCGGCGTCACCGCCAAGCTCGGCGACGAGAAGCGGCCGGTCACCTTCCGGGCCCCGCTGGTGGTCGCCGCCGACGGCAACTCCACCCGGCTCTCGCTCGCCATGGGCCTGCACCGGCGCGAGGACCGTCCGATGGGCGTCGCCTACCGCACCTACTTCACCTCGCCGCGCCACGACGACGACTACCTGGAGTCCTGGCTGGAGCTGTGGGACACCCGCGAAGGCCAGCGCAAGCTGCTGCCCGGGTACGGCTGGGTCTTCGGCATGGGCGACGGCACCTCCAACGTCGGCCTCGGCATCCTCAACTCCTCGCCCGCGTTCGGCGAACTGGACTGGCGCGAGGTGCTCAAGGCCTGGTGCGCCAGCATGCCGGAGGAGTGGGGGTACACCCCCGAGAACATGACCGAGCCGATCCGCGGCGCCGCGCTGCCGATGGCCTTCAACCGGCAGCCGCACTACACCCGCGGTCTGCTGCTCGTCGGTGACGCCGGCGGCATGGTCAACCCGTTCAACGGTGAGGGCATCGCCTACGCGATGGAATCCGGCCAGATCGCCGCCGGGGTCATCGTGCAGGCCCTCGCCCGGGTCACCGACGGCGGCCGCGAGCGCGCCCTCCAGGCCTACCCGCGCATCCTCAAGGACGTGTACGGCGGCTACTACACGCTGGGCCGCGCCTTCGTGAAGCTCATCGGAAACCCGAAGGTGATGCAGATCGCCACCCAGCGCGGCCTCACCCACCCGATGCTGATGCGCTTCACCCTCAAGCTGCTCGCCAACCTCACCGACCCGCAGGGCGGCGACGCGATGGACCGCCTGATCAACGGCCTCGCCAAGGTCGCGCCGAACGCCTAGTCGGGTTCGGGTGTCGCCGCCGTCTCCTGCCGCCGACCGTCGGGGTCCCGGCGGGAGGCGGCGGAGCGCTGCTCGACGTAGGTGAGGCGCTCGGCGAAGACGCGGGCCGCGTCGGGGGTGAGCGTCCTCAGGGCGACGAGGGCGGCGAAGACGACGTCGCAGAGTTCGTGCTGGACGTCCTCCCAGGAGTGGGTGACCCCCTTGCGCGGGTTCTGGCCGGTGGCGCCGATCACCGCCGCGCCGACCTCGCCGATCTCCTCGGAGAGCTTGAGGATCCGCAGCAGGCGTTCCTCCTGGGGCGACTGGGTGCCCTGCTCGTCCAGCCAGGCCACCAGGTGGTCGACGCTCTCCCAGATCCGGCTGTCCATGCGGCGTTGCTCCTGCTCCCGTGCGGTGTGGTCGGTGTTGCCACCGTACGGGAGTGGCGGTGGGTGGTCGGTCGGCTGGTCAGGCCGGTCGGTCGGTTGGCTGCGCGGCTGGTCGGGCGGCGGCTGTGGGTGGTGGGCGCCGGGTGGTGGGCGCCGGGTGGTGGGCGGGGCGGGCCGGGGCTGTCCGGCCCGCCGGGTCAGCGGGTGCTGATCTTCACGTTGCGGATGTTCACCGGGAGGGTGGGGAAGCCGTCGCCCGGGTTGTTCTGGTCGTCCTCGCCGCCGGCGGCGATCTTCTGGAGGACGTCCAGGCCCGCGGTGATCCGGCCGAACGGGGTGTAGGCGGGGGAGAGCTTGGTGTCCTTCCAGACGAAGAAGAACTGACTGCCGTTGGTGTTCGGGCCGGCGTTGGCCATGGCCACGGTGCCGGCCGGGTAGGTGGCGCCGGTCAGGTTCTCGTCCGGGAACGAGTAGCCGGGCCCGCCGCTGCCCGTGCCCGTCGGGTCGCCGCACTGGAGGACGTAGATCCGCTGGGTGGTGAGGCGGTGGCAGTGGCTGCGGTCGAAGTAGTCGTGTTCGGCCAGGAAGCGGAACGAGAAGGTGGTGCAGGGCGCCTTGTCGGTCAGTGCCTCGAAGGTGATCTGGCCCTGGGTGGTCCGCAGGGTGGCGCGGTAGGGCTTCGCCGCCTTCTTGGCGTCGAACACCGGGATGCCCTTGAAGTTGTCGGCCGGGACGGCCGGTGTGTAGGTGCAGCCGGCGGCGGGGGCGCCGGCCGCGGGGGCGTCCGCGATGGCGGTGCCGGTGCTCGCCACCAGCGGGAGGATGGTGGCGGCGGCGACCAGCGCCCAGTGCTTGCGCTTCACGTGACGGGCCTTCCGGGGGGTGGTGGACGGCTGGATTGTCATGTGGGCATCATCCACGGCCGGGTGGGGATGCGGTAGGGGGTCGGGACGGCTGGGGCTCCTTGGGTGACAGGGTGGTGATGCTTTGTCAGTTCGGCCCCGGGGTGGCCGGGGTGGAGGTGAAGAGTCCGGCGCGGGCGGCCAGGGCGGCGGCGTCGGCGGCCCGCTCGGCGGTGCGGGCGTCCAGCGGTTCGCCGGAGACGAACAGGCGGAAGTAGAGCGGCGCGGTGGCGGCCCTGACCATCTCGGCGCCTTCGGTGCCTGCGGGCAACTCCCCGCGGGCGACGGCCCGTTCGGCCACCTCGGCGGCCTGGCGGTGACGGGCCGCGAAGAAGGCGCGCAGGGCGGCCGCGCCGGCGTCCGAGCGCTGGGCGGCGGAGATCAGCGCGGTGGGCGTGGGGCCGAGTTCGGGATCGGTGAAGACGCTGAACACCTCCTGGGTGATGCGGCGGAGGTCCTGCTGGAGGTCTCCGGTGTCGGGCAGGGGCCAGGGCTGGTCGGCGGAGGCGGTCAGGGCGTCGGCGACCAGGCCGTCCACCCCGCCCCATCGCCGGTAGAGGGTCGCCTTGTGGACGCCGGAGCGGGTGGCGACCGCTTCGACGGTGAGGCCGTCGTACCCCTTCTCGGTGACCTCGGCCAGAGTGGCGGCGACCACTTCCGTTCGGACCCGGGCGCTGCGGCCGCCCGGGCGGGAGGCAGGGATGCGGGGCCCCGGTGCGGGGTGGGTGGCTCCGGGCAAAGTCGACTCCAGTCGCATTAAGGCTTGCTGGTGGGTGGCGGTCATGCCATGCTCATCGTAATGCGACTCAAATCGCATTACGAGAGGAGCCTGTGTGCCCGAAACCGCCATCCCCGACCCCACCGCCCTCCACCCGCTCGCCGGCCACGACCGGGTCGTCCTGCTGCGCCCGCTCGTCACCGACCCCCGGATCGAGGTCGGCGAGTACACCTACTTCGACGACCCCGACGGAGCCACCCGCTTCGAGGAGCGCAACGTCCTCTATGCGTACGGCCCCGAGCGGCTGGTGATCGGCAAGTACTGCGCGATCGCCACCGGCACCCGCTTCCTGATGGCCGGCGCCGCCCACCCGACCGTCGGCGTCTCCACCTTTCCCTTCACGATGTTCGGCGGAAGCTGGACCGAGCGGACCCTCGACATCGTCACGGGCCTGCCCAGCCGGGGTGACACGGTGGTGGGCAACGACGTCTGGTTCGGCCACGGGGCCACCGTCCTGCCCGGTGTCCGGATCGGCGACGGCGCGATCATCGCGGCCGGAGCGATGGTCACCGCCGACGTCGAGCCCTACACCGTCGTCGGCGGCAACCCCGCCCGTCCGATCCGCCGCCGCTTCGCCGACACCGACATCGAACGCCTGCTCCGCGCGGCCTGGTGGGACTGGCCGGCCGGGCTGGTCACCGAGCACGTCCGCGCCATCATGTCCGGGACCCCTGCCGACATCGAGGCGATCGCCGCGGCGAACGGTCTGCTCGCCGTCTGACCCACCCGTTTCCGGGCCGGGCATTGATCGCCGGTGGCCCGGTGCGCGAAGATGGCGCGCCGCCGCTCCACGCCCCACCCCGTCCACTGCTGGGCCTTCCGTCCAGCTCCTGGGTCCGTCCGCCGCCGTACGGTACTCGCGCCCGCCGGTTCCGTTCGTTCGGAGGGATCTTCCGCATGTCAGCCTCCTTGTCCGGCCTGCCCGAGGGATCACCCTCGTCGGCCCTTCGCGATCTTCCGGTCCTGCTCGTGGCCGTGGTGTGGGGGTCGAGCTTCCTCGCCGTCCAGCGGGTGGCCGAGCCCGGGACGGTCGTGGCGATGCTGGTGCTGCGATTCGGGCTGGTGCTGCCGCTGCTCGGGGTGGTCGCCTGGCGCGCCCTGCGGAGGTTGAGCCGCGCCGAATGGCTGGGCGGCGCCGCACTGGGGCTGGTGCTCAGCGGGATCTTCCTGCTGGAGACCTACGGCGCCGTGCACACCTCCGCGACCAACGCCGGGCTGATCATCAGCCTCGCGATGGTGCTCACCCCACTCGGCGAGAGCGCCCTCGGCCGGACCGCACCGCCGAAGGCCTTCCTCGCGGCTGCCGGGCTGGCCGTCCTCGGCGTCGCCCTGCTCACCGGCGACGGCGGGCTGCGACCTCCCTCGCTCGGTGATCTGCTGGTGCTGGGCGCCGCCCTGGTCCGGTCGGCGTACGTCCTCGCGATGGCCCGCACCCGGGCCGTCCGCGACACCGACATGCTCGCCGTCACTTGGGTACAACTCGCGGTGGCCACCGGGGTGTTCGCCGTCGTCGCGCTGTCGGTCGGGCCGGCGCCCTGGACGGTCGCACGCTCGTACGGGCCCGCCCAGTGGGCCTGGCTGCTGCATCTGTCCTTGTTCTGCACGCTGTTCGCCTTCTTCGTCCAGATGTGGGCCGTGCGGGCCACATCTCCCTCGCGGGTGAGCCTGCTGTTGGGCACCGAACCGCTCTGGGCCGCCGTCTTCGGCATCACCCTGGCCGGGAACCGGATGGGCCCGCTCGCCCTGCTCGGCGGAGCCCTCGTGCTGGTCGCGACCGAGTGGGGCCGGCGCACCGCCCCCGTGCCGCGCCCGGCCGGGGACGGGAGCGAGGGAGAGAACGCGCCCGCTGTGGTGGGGCCGAGCCAGGAGCCGACCCCGGTGTGATCCGCCACGCTCGTCACCGGCGCCGCCGCAGCGTCCGGCGGGCGTAGTCGATGGCGACCGCGCCGAGCAGCGGGCCCCAGGCGACCAGGGGCAGGTAGGCGAGCGTCATCACCACGGCGGCGAAGCCGTGCGGAGAATCGGGCTCGGCCAGGTTGTCGGCCCAGCGGCCGGACAGCCCCTCCAGGCCGAGGGCCGTGAGCATCGCCGCGCCCAGCAGGGCCGGGACGATCGCGGCGAGCGGCCGGACCCGGCGGCCACCTATCAGCGGGATCCACCGGGGCACCACCAGCCCCCAGGGCCGGACCAGGCCCAGGGTCAGGAAGGCCAGCGTCTCGGCCAGGGCGCTCAGCACCACGCAGTAGGCCGTGCCCCAGCCCGGCTGGTGCGCGCCGTACGTCGCGGCCGTCGCGCCGGTGAAGCCGACCGGGACGCCGAAGCCGAAGGCGATCCGCCACAGCCCCGAGGGGACGGCGGTGAGGGCGGCGGCCCCGGCGGCGAACCGGGCCCAGCGCGGGGCGGCCGGGACGCTGGCGGCGGACGCCCCGGCCCGGTGGGAGGTGCCGCGGGCGTTGGTCGCGAGCTTCGACATGGTGCTGGACTCCTTCCGGCTCCGGCCTCCGTGGCCGGTGCGACGACTCAAGACTGGAGGCCCACCGGGGGTTCGCGGCAGATGCCGATCGGGCTGTTCGCCCTGCTCAATCGCCCTTTGAAATATGCCGATCGGCACAGGTGTGCGGCCCGGGCGGCGTCGTAGTGTGACGGCAGTCGAAGAGTCGGGGAGAGGCGGTGACGATGAATCAGATCCTGTCCGGGGTGGTCCCGGTCCTGGCGCCCGCGGCCTGGGCGGTGCGGGTCCGGTACGGGGCGGTGGCCGTGACCACGGTGCTCGGGGTGGTGTCGGTCGTGGTCACGGTCGCCGTCTGGTTCCTCGGCCGCTGGGTGGAGGGGGATCGCTGGCCGGGGCTGCTGGGGCTGGTCGAGCTGGCCGTCCTGCTGCTGTCGGTGGTCGTCAGCCTGCGTGCCGAGGACGGCCCGCGGTGTGCGGCGGCGGCCTGGACGGCGTGCGGAGCGGTCGCCCTCTGGCTGACCAGGTT
The DNA here is from genome assembly GCF_044757205.1 of Kitasatospora sp. NPDC091335. NCBI lineage: Bacteria > Bacillati > Actinomycetota > Actinomycetes > Kitasatosporales > Streptomycetaceae > Kitasatospora > Kitasatospora sp. NPDC091335. The sequence continues at coordinate 224,281 of NZ_JBIVUM010000013.1, forward strand.
CGCGTTCGTCGAGGGGCCCGCGGACGCGCTCACGCTCTTTGGGTTCGGATCGTCGCTCTCCCTGCCGGCCGTGCTGACCGGGCTCTACCTGCGGGGCCTGGACGAAGGGCGCCGGAAAGCGGTGGCCGAGGCCAAGCGGGCGCAGCGGCTGGAACTGGCCCACGACCTGCACGACTTCGTGGCGCACGACGTCAGCGGCATGGTCGCCCAGGCCCAGGCCGGTGCCTATCTGGCCGGGATCGACCCGGCCGGGGCGGCCGAGATGTTCCAGCGAATAGAGCAGGCCGGGCAGCGGGCGCTGGCCTCGCTGGACCGGACGGTGCAGCTGCTGCGCAGTGAGGAGGGTGCCGGGCGCGGGCCGCAGCCCGGCCTCGCCGCACTGGCCGAGGTGGCGGAGAGGTTCACCGCGACGGGCGGTGCCGAGGTCCGGCTGGAGTTGCCGGAGGGGCCGGTGCCACGCGAGGTGGAGAGCACCGTCCACCGGATCGTGGTCGAGTCCCTGACCAACGTCCGGCGGCACGCTCCGGCAGCGCGGACGGTCGAGGTCCGGGCCCGTCGCAGCGGCGGACGGCTGGAGCTGACGGTGACCAACGACGGTCGGGCGCCGGCTCCGTCGGGGCGGCCGCGTCGGGGCGGCGGCAGCGGACTGCCGGGGCTGGTGGCCCGGGTGGAGGCCCTCGACGGTTCGCTGGAAGCCGGCCCGTACGAGCGGGACGCCTGGCGGGTGACGGCGGTGCTGCCTCTGGAGGACGTCGGCGCAGGGCCGGCGCGGGCGTAGAAGCCGACGGAGTTCGGCAACGGGGAGGTACAGATATGGGCAGTGGCACGAGACCGGTTCGGATCCTGGTCGCGGACGACCAGGCGGACGTCCGCAGCGCGTTCCGGATGATCCTGGACGCCCAGCCGGACATGGTCGTGGTGGCGGAGGCGGCGGACGGCGCCGCCGCGGTGGCGGAGGCGAAGAGGCTGCGGCCGGACGTGGTGCTCGCGGACATCCGGATGCCGAAGCTCGACGGCCTGGAGGTCACGCGGCAGTTGGCCGACCAGTACAAGGTGATCGTGGTGACCACCTTCGACCTGGACGAATACGTGCACACGGCGCTGCGGCACGGAGCGGCCGGGTTCCTGCTGAAGCGCTCCGGGCCGGTGCTGCTGATCGAGGCGGTCCGGGCGGCGATGGCCGGGGACGCGTTGATCAGTCCGCAGGTCACCGTCCGGCTCCTGCGGCACATGGCGCTTCCGGGCGCGGAGCCGAAGCCCGGACCGGGCGCGAAGGAGGCCGCGGCGCAGCCGCCGGCCGGGCCGGCGGAGGAACTGACCGCGAGGGAAAGGGAGATCGCCGAGCTGGTGGCGGACGGCGCGACCAACGCCGAGATCGGCGCAGGGCTGTTCATCTCACCGGGGACGGTGAAGAACCACCTCGCCAACGTCCAGCGCAAGATCGGTGCCCGCAACCGGGTGGGCATCGCGGCCTGGGTCTGGGAGCAGGCGGCCGGCCGCCAGTAGGCCGGTCCCTGGACCGAAGGCGGAGGCCGGGCAAAGCCCGGTCCGGGGAACGGCGATCCGCCGCCGTACCGGGTCCCGGCCCGGTCGGCGCTGCCTATCGCGGAGTCGACGGCGGGGGAGAGGACCCACCCCGACGACAAGCTCGCGCGCTTGTGAACGAAGGGTCAAGCGAGCGTTCGGCCCCCGCCACCCCTCCGAGTGAGCCGCTATAACACGTCAACATGACGCCCGAAAATTTGCTTCGGCCGACGCATGATTGATATAGGAATGTGCCCCTGACCAGCCTCTTCACAAGTAAATGCGACTGCTTGTGATCATTTGACTGCTTTGCGTCGACAGATCTGGGCATGTTCACATTCGCCACCATTCACGAGGTGTCGTAGATCACAAAGAAGACGGTGAACTGCGTGTCGCAGATCACAAGCTGACGGGCATAGGATGCGCTCGTTCCAGGCTTTGTGAACTGCCTCACATGGGGTGGATCTCGGGAACTGGAACGCGGGTTCACCTCACGGTGACCCGCCGGTTCCGATCTGCAGTCAAGGACGACTGGACGGAGGGAGCGGGGGCTATGAATGCCTACGCGCCGATCCTCGTACTCGGTGCCATCGCGGCGGCGTTCGCGGTCGGCTCCGTCGTGATGGCCTCACTCACCGGCCCCAAGCGCTACAACCGGGCCAAGTTGGAGGCGTACGAGTGCGGTATCGAACCGACCCCGCAGCCTGTGGGCGGTGGTCGGTTCCCGATCAAGTACTACCTGACGGCGATGCTCTTCATCGTCTTCGACATCGAGATCGTCTTCCTCTACCCCTGGGCGGTGACCTTCGACGCCCTGGGGATCTTCGGGCTGGTCGAGATGCTCCTGTTCATCGCCACCGTCTTCGTCGCGTACGCCTACGTGTGGCGCCGCGGCGGCCTGGAGTGGGACTGAGCGCGGGGTGGTCCGAGCGCGGGGTGGCGACCCCACCCGTCCGCCGGCTGCGCGACCGCTTGTGAACGAGCGGACTAGCCAGAACCGGCCCACGTATCAGCGGACTCGAGGGCATTGAGAGGGATCTGATGGGAATCGAGGAGAAGCTGCCGAGCGGCTTTCTGCTCACGACCGTGGAGACGGCTGCCGGCTGGGTGCGCAAGGCGTCACTCTTTCCGGCGACCTTCGGTCTGGCCTGCTGCGCGATCGAGATGATGACCACCGGAGCCGGCCGTTACGACCTGGCCCGGTTCGGCATGGAGGTCTTCCGGGGCTCCCCCCGGCAGGCCGATCTGATGATCGTGGCGGGCCGGGTGAGCCAGAAGATGGCCCCGGTGCTGCGCCAGGTGTACGACCAGATGCCCAACCCCAAGTGGGTCATCTCGATGGGCGTCTGTGCCTCCTCCGGCGGGATGTTCAACAACTACGCGATCGTCCAGGGCGTCGATCACATCGTCCCGGTGGACATCTACCTGCCCGGGTGTCCGCCCCGTCCGGAGATGCTGATGGACGCCATCCTGAAGCTGCACGACAAGATCCAGCACGAGCCGCTGGGCGTGAACAAGCGCCGGGCCGAGGAGCTCGGCGAGGCACTCGCCCTCCAGGCCACCCCGATCAGCGAGATGCGGGGGCAGCTGCGATGAACGACCAGGTACCCGAGACCCGCCGCGAACAGCCGGTCCGCGAGATCCCGGTCGAGGTGGTCGGCCGCCGCCAGGGCATGTTCGGCGCCAAGGACAGCGGCGACACCTCCGGCTTCGGCGGCCTGGCCGCCCCGATCGCGCTGCCCGGCCCGAGCGAGCGCCCGTACGGCGGCCCGGGCGGCACAGGGGGCCAGAGCGGCCCAGGCGGCCAGACCGGCCAGAGCGGCGCGGCCGCAGGACACGGGATCTTCGACGAGATCGCCGACGAGCTCGAAGGCGCCCTGGAGGAGCAGGGCCTGGACCCGGCCGAGGTGATCGAGAAGACCGTGGTCGACCGCGGCGAGCTCACCTTCCACATCGACCGCGCCCACCTGCTGAGGACGGCCCGCATCCTGCGCGACGACCCGGCGCTGCGCTTCGAACTGTGCCTGGGCGTGAGCGGCGTGCACTACCCCGGCGACAAGGGCCGCGAGCTGCACGCGGTCTACCACCTGCGCTCGATCACCCACGGCCGGCTGATCCGGGTGGAGGTCACCGCGCCCGACGCCGACCCGCGGATCCCCTCCGTGGTGAGCGTCTACCCGACCAACGACTGGCACGAGCGCGAGGCCTACGACTTCTTCGGCATCGTCTTCGAGGACCACCCGGCGCTCACCCGGATCATGATGCCGGACGACTGGCTGGGCCACCCGCAGCGCAAGGACTACCCGCTCGGCGGCATCCCCGTCGAGTACAAGGGCGCCCAGATCCCGGCTCCCGACCAGCGGAGGTCGTACAGCTGATGAACACCCAGCACCATGGAGAGACCGAGGAAGCGGATGCCCGGGAGACCACCGAGGGCCGGGTCTTCACCGTCACCGGTGGCGACTGGGGCGAGGTGGTCGAGGCGGTCGGCCGGGCCGACGACGAGCGCATCATCGTCAACATGGGCCCCCAGCACCCGTCCACCCACGGCGTGCTGCGGCTGATCCTGGAGATCGACGGCGAGACGGTGAAGGAGGCCCGCTGCGGCATCGGCTACCTCCACACCGGCATCGAGAAGAACATGGAGTTCCGCAACTGGGTCCAGGGCACCACCTTCGTGACCCGCATGGACTACCTGACGCCGCTGTTCAACGAGACCGCCTACTGCCTGGCCGTCGAGAAGCTGCTCGGCATCACCGGTGACGTCCCGGACCGCGCCACCGTCATCCGCGTGATGATGATGGAGCTCAACCGGATCGCCTCGCACCTGGTCTGCCTGGCCACCGGCGGCATGGAGATCGGCTCCACCACCCTGATGATCTACGGCTTCCGGGACCGCGAACTGATCCTGGACGTCTTCGAGCTGGTCACCGGCCTGCGCATGAACCACGCGTACGTGCGCCCCGGCGGCCTCGCCCAGGACCTGCCGCCCGGCGCCGTCGACCAGATCCGCGAGGCGGTCAAGGTCTTCCGCTCCCGGATGCACGAGTACGACAAACTCGCCACCGGCAACCCGGTGTTCAAGGCCCGCCTGGTCGACGTCGGCTTCCTCGACCTGCCCGGCTGCCTGGCCCTCGGCGCCACCGGCCCGATCCTGCGCGCCACCGGCCTGCCGCACGACCTGCGCAAGACCGACCCGTACTGCGGTTACGAGGACTACGACTTCGAGGTCGCGATCGCCGAGAGCGCCGACTCCTACGGCCGCTTCCTGATCCGGCTGGAGGAGATGAAGCAGTCCCTGCGGATCGTCGAGCAGTGCCTGGACCGGCTGCGCCCGGGCCCGGTCATGGTGGCCGACAAGAAGATCGCCTGGCCCGCCCAACTGGCCGTGGGCCCGGACGGGATGGGCAACTCGCTCGACCACATCCGCAAGATCATGGGCACCTCGATGGAGGCCCTGATCCACCACTTCAAGCTGGTCACCGAGGGCTTCCGGGTCCCGGTCGGCCAGGCGTACGCGGCGGTCGAGTCGCCCAAGGGCGAGCTGGGCGTGCACGTGGTCAGCGACGGCGGTACGCGCCCGTACCGGGTCCACTTCCGGGACCCGTCGTTCACCAATCTGCAGACGATGGCGGCGATGTGCGAGGGCGGCCAGGTGGCCGACGTGATCGTCGCGGTGGCCGGGATCGACCCGGTGATGGGAGGCGTGGACCGGTGACCAACGTCGAACTCGGACTGCCGGCACTGCCGGCCGCACCGTACCCCGAGGAGGTGCGCGCCCGGCTGGCCGCCGACGCCGCGGAGCTGATCGCCCGCTACCCGCAGCCCCGCTCGGCGCTGCTGCCGCTGCTGCACCTGGTGCAGGCGGAGGAGGGCTTCGTAAGCCCGACCGGGATCCGTTTCTGCGCCGAGCAGTTGGACCTCACCACCGCCGAGGTCACCGCGGTCGCGACTTTCTACACCATGTACCGGCGCCGCCCGGCCGGGAAGTACCACGTCGGGGTCTGCACCAACACCCTGTGCGCGGTGCTCGGCGGCGACCAGATCTTCGCCGAGCTCCAGGAGCACCTGGGCATCGGCAACAACGAGACCACCGGGGACGGCGAGGTCTCGATCGAGCACATCGAGTGCAACGCGGCCTGCGACTACGCGCCCGTGGTGATGGTCAACTGGGAGTTCTTCGACAACCAGACCCCGGAGAGCGCCCGGCAGCTGGTCGACGACCTGCGGTCCGGCCGCGAGGTCAGGCCCACCCGCGGCGCCAAGCTGTGCGGCTTCAAGGAGACGGCCCGGATCCTGGCCGGCTTCCCCGACGAGCGCCCCGGCGCCAACGACGAGTCCGGCGCCGGCGGCGCGCCCTCCCTGGCCGGCCTGCGGCTGGCCCGCGGCGAGGCCCTGCCCGGCGCCCCCGGCACCAAGGTGGTCTCCCCCCGCAACGAGGGCCGCGGCCCGGCGGGCAACGGCCAGGAAGGGAGCGAAGCGTGATGACCTCCGCCGAACCGGCCGAGAAGCTGCTCACCCCGGTCCTGTCCGACTCCTGGGACGACAGCCGCCCCTGGACGCTCGACACCTACCGCCGCCACCACGGCTACGAGGGCCTCAAGGCGGCCCTCGCCATGCCGCCGGACGACGTGATCGCCCTGGTCAAGGACGCCGGCCTGCGCGGCCGCGGCGGCGCCGGCTTCCCGACCGGCATGAAGTGGCAGTTCATCCCGCAGAACGACGGCAAGCCGCACTACCTGGTGGTCAACGCCGACGAGTCCGAGCCGGGCACCTGCAAGGACATCCCGCTGCTGTTCGCCAACCCGCACGCGCTGATCGAGGGCATGATCATCGCCTCCTACGCGATCCGCTGCGACCACGCCTTCATCTACCTGCGCGGCGAGGTCGTCCCGGTGCTGCGCCGGCTGCACGCGGCGGTCGCCGAGGCGTACGCGGCGGGGCTGCTCGGCCGGAACGTCCTCGGCTCGGGCATCGACCTGGACGTCACCGTGCACGCCGGCGCCGGCGCCTACATCTGCGGCGAGGAGACGGCGCTGCTGGACTCGCTGGAGGGCCGCCGCGGCCAGCCCAGGCTGCGCCCGCCGTTCCCGGCGATCGCCGGCCTGTACGCCTGCCCGACGGTGGTCAACAACGTCGAGTCGATCGCCTCGGTGCCGCCGATCCTGGCCCGCGGCAAGGAGTGGTTCAAGGCCCTGGGCACCGAGAAGTCCCCCGGCTTCACGCTCTACTCGCTCTCCGGCCACGTCACCAACCCCGGCCAGTACGAGGCCCCGCTCGGCGTCACGCTGCGCCAGCTGCTCGACCTCAGCGGCGGCGTCCGCGCCGGGCACCGGCTCAAGTTCTGGACCCCGGGCGGCTCCTCCACCCCGATGTTCACCGACGAGCACCTCGACGTCCCGCTGGACTACGAGGGCGTCGGTGCGGCCGGCTCGATGCTCGGCACCAAGGCGCTCCAGGTCTTCGACGAGACCACCTGCGTGGTGCGCGCGGTCACCCGCTGGACGGAGTTCTACGCCCACGAGTCCTGCGGCAAGTGCACCCCCTGCCGCGAGGGCACCTACTGGCTGGTCCAGCTGCTCAAGCGGATCGAGGCCGGCGAGGGCGTCGACGGGGACCTGGAGAAGCTCCTCGACATCGCCGACAACATCAACGGCAAGTCCTTCTGCGCCCTGGGAGACGGCGCGGCCAGCCCGATCGTCTCCTCGCTCCAGCACTTCAGGGCCGAGTACGAGCAGCACCTGGCCGAGCGCCGCTGCCCGTTCGACCCGGCCGCCTCCACCGTCTGGGCCGACGGCCCCCGCCCCGGCCACCAGTCCGCCACCGAAAGGGAGGTGCACGCGTGACGATCACTGAGCCGACCGCCTCCGAGACCGCGGTCGAACTGGTCACGCTCACCATCGACGGCGTCGAAGTCCGGGTCCCCAAGGGAACGCTGGTGATCCGGGCCGCCGAGACCGTCGGCACCCAGATCCCGCGCTTCTGCGACCACCCGCTGCTCGACCCGGCCGGCGCCTGCCGCCAGTGCATCGTCGAGATCGAGGGCCAGCGCAAGCCGGTCGCCTCCTGCACCATCCCGGTGGCCGAGGGCATGGTGGTGCGCACCCAGCTCAGCTCGCCGGTGGCGGAGAAGGCGCAGCGCGGCGTGATGGAGCTGCTGCTGATCAACCACCCGCTGGACTGCCCGGTCTGCGACAAGGGCGGCGAGTGCCCGTTGCAGAACCAGGCGATGACCAGCGGCGCCGCCGACTCCCGCTTCGAGGGCATGAAGCGCACCTACGAGAAGCCGGTGCCGATCAGCAGCCAGGTGCTGCTGGACCGCGAGCGCTGCGTCCTGTGCGCGCGCTGCACCCGCTTCTCGCAGCAGATCGCCGGGGACCCGTTCATCGACCTGGTGGAGCGCGGGGCGCTGCAGCAGGTCGGCACCGGCGAGGGGGACGACTTCGAGTCGTACTTCTCCGGGAACACCATCCAGATCTGTCCGGTGGGCGCGCTGACCTCGGCGGCGTACCGGTTCCGCTCGCGCCCCTTCGACCTGGTCTCCTCGCCGAGCGTGTGCGAGCACTGCGCCTCGGGCTGCGCGCAGCGCACCGACCACCGGCGCGGCAAGGTGCTGCGCAGGCTGGCGGGCGAGGACCCGGCGGTGAACGAGGAGTGGAACTGCGACAAGGGCCGCTTCGCCTTCCGCTACGCCCAGCAGCGCGACCGGCTGACCACCCCGCTGGTGCGGGTGGACGGCGAGCTGGTGCCGGCCTCCTGGCCGGAGGCGCTGGCCAGGGCGGCCGAGGGGCTGCGCGGGGTCAGGACCGGGGTGCTCGCCGGCGGCCGGGTGACGGTCGAGGACGCCTACGCGTACGGGAAGTTCGCGCGGGTGGTGCTGGGCACCAACGACGTGGACTTCCGGGCCCGCCCGCACAGTGCCGAGGAGGCGGACTTCCTGGCCGCGGCGGTGGCCGGGCGGGGCGTCGACGTGGACGGCACCGGGGTGGCGTACCAGGACCTCGACCGGGCGCCGGCGGTGCTGCTGGCGGGCTTCGAGCCGGAGGAGGAGTCGCCGGTCGTCTTCCTGCGGCTGCGCAAGGCGACGCGCGCCGCGGGCCCGAAGGTGTTCTCGGTGGCCGCGTTCGGCTCCCGGGGCCTGGCCAAGCTGCGCGGCGCGCTGCTGCCGGCCGCTCCCGGCACCGAGCCGGAGTGGTTCGCGGCGCTGGCGGCGGACGAGCCGCTGGACGACGAGGCGGGCCGCGCGGCCGAACTGCTGCGCACGCCGGGCGCGGTGATCCTGGCGGGCGAGCGGCTGGCCGCCGTCCCCGGCGCGCTGACGGCGGTGCTGCGGCTGGCGCACGCGACCGGCGCGAAGCTCGCCTGGGTGCCGCGCCGGGCCGGTGAGCGCGGGGCCGTGGAGGCGGGCGCGCTGCCGGGCCTGCTGCCCGGTGGCCGTCCGGTGGCCGTTCCCGCGGCCCGCGCGGAGGCGGCCGCGGTGTGGGGCGGGGCGGAGCTGCCGTCCGGTCCTGGCCGGGCCACCGACGGGATCCTGGCGGCGGCCGCGGCGGGCGAGCTGGACGCGCTGCTGGTCGGCGGCGTGGACCCGGACGACCTGCCGGATCCGGCGCTGGCCGACGAGGCGCTGGCGGCGGTGCCGTTCCTGGTGTCGCTGGAGCTGCGCCCCTCGGCGGTGACGGCCCGCGCGGACGTGGTGCTGCCGGTCGCCGCGGTGGCGGAGAAGGCGGGCACCTTCCTGGACTGGGAGGGCCGGGTGCGGATGTTCGAGGCCGCGCTCAAGCCGGACCAGCAGATGGGCCGTCACCTCCAGTCGGACCTGAGGGTGCTGAGCATGCTGGCGGACGCGCTCGGGCAGCGGCTGGGCCTGCCGGACGTCCGGGCGGCCCGGCTGGAGCTGGACCGGTTCGCCCCCTGGGAGGGCGAGCGCACGTCCGGCCCGGCGGCGCACCCGGATGTGCTGCCCCGGCCGGCCGCCGGCCAGGCGGTGCTGGCGGGTTGGCGCCTGCTGCTGGACAACGGCGTGCTCCAGCAGGGGGACCCGCACCTCGCGGGCACCCGGCACCGGGCGGTGGCCCGGATCTCGGCGGAGACGGCGAAGGAGGTCGGCGCCGAGACGGCCGCCGCGCTGCGGCTGACCGGCCCGGCGGGGTCGCTGACCCTGCCGCTGGAGATCACCGGCACGATCCCGGACCGCACGGTCTGGATCCCGCTCGACTCCACACCGGGCGGCGCCCACCGCGCGCTCGGCACCACCGTCGGCCACCTGGTCACGATCGCCGCGGCCGAAACCGAGGCCGAAGTCGAGGCGGCGACCGCAATCGAGGCCGGGACCGAAGCAGACGCCGACGCCCGGCCCGAGCCCGGACCCGGGCCGACCACGGACGGAACCGCCGGCGAGACCGCGGGCGAAGGGGAGGACCGATGACTCCGCAGCCGTACGAGACGCTCCACTTCTTCGGGCAGGACCCGTGGTGGCTGGTGCTGCTGAAGGCGGTGTTCTGCTTCGCCTTCCTCGTCCTGACGGTGCTGATCGCGATCGTCTGGGAGCGCAAGGTGGTGGCCTGGATGCAGCTGCGCATCGGCCCCAACCGGCACGGCCCCTGGGGCCTGCTGCAGTCGCTGGCGGACGGCGTGAAGCTGGCGCTGAAGGAAGACCTGGTGGTCAAGGGCTCGGACAAGGTGGTCTACATCCTGGCCCCGATCGTCTGCGCCATCCCCGCGTTCATGGCCTTCGCGGTGATCCCGTTCGGCCCGGCCGGCAACGAGGTGTCGGTCTTCGGCACCCGCACGCCGCTCCAGCTGACCGACTTCCCGGTGGCGCTGCTGTACGTCCTGGCGACGGCCTCGGTGGGCATCTACGGCATCGTGCTGGCCGGCTGGTCCTCGGGTTCGACGTACCCGCTGCTCGGCGGGCTGCGCTCGGCCGCGCAGATGGTCAGCTACGAGATCGCGATGGGCCTGTCCTTCGCGGCGGTGTTCATCTACTCGGGTTCGATGTCGACCTCGGAGATCGTGGCGCACCAGCAGCCGACCTGGTTCGCGGCACTGCTGCCGGTGTCGTTCATCGTGTACGTCATCGCGATGGTCGGCGAGACGAACCGGGCGCCGTTCGACCTGCCGGAGGCCGAGGGCGAGCTGGTCGGCGGCTTCAACACCGAGTACTCCTCGCTGAAGTTCGCGATGTTCATGCTGGCCGAGTACGTGAACATGGTGACGGTCTCGGCGGTGGCCTCGACCCTCTTCCTGGGCGGCTGGCGGGCCCCGTGGCCGGTGTCGACGTTCTGGGAGGGCGCCAACCACGGCTGGTGGCCGATGCTGTGGATCACGCTGAAGATCCAGCTGCTGCTGTTCCTCTTCATCTGGCTGCGCGGCACGCTGCCCCGGTTCCGCTACGACCAGTTCATGAAGCTGGGCTGGAAGGTGCTGATCCCGGTCTCGCTGGTGTGGCTGGTGCTGATCGCGAGCGTGCGGGCGCTGCGCAACGAGGGCTACGGCTTCGGCCAGGTGGTGCTGTACGTGGGTGCCCCGGTCGGGGTGGTGCTGCTGCTGGCGCTGCTGCGGGACTTCCTGAAGAAGGAGCCCGAGCCCGGCGAAGTCACGCCGCCCAAGGGCGAGTTCGACCCGATGGCGGGCGGCTACCCGGTCCCGCCGCTGCCTGGTCAGGCGCTCCCGCCGGTGCCGCGCCGGCGCAGCCGCGCCCCGAAGCAACTCCAGGACGCCCTCAACGGGGCCGACCATTCCGAAGGGAGCTGAACCGAGATGTCCGACCAGTCCGATCGTACGGACCGACCCGAGCGGGCCGACCGTCCGTCGATCCTCGGCCCGGCCGCCGGCTTCGGCGTGACCTTCAAGGCCATGTTCAAGAAGCGGCTCACCGAGCAGTACCCGGAGCAGAAGAAGCCCACCGCTCCACGCTTCCACGGCCGCCACCAGCTGAACCGGCACCCGGACGGCCTGGAGAAGTGCGTCGGCTGCGAGCTGTGCGCGTGGGCCTGCCCGGCCGACGCGATCTACGTGGAGGGCGCCGACAACCGGGACGAGGAGCGCTACTCCCCGGGCGAGCGCTACGGCGCGGTCTACCAGATCAACTACGCCCGCTGCATCCTGTGCGGGCTGTGCATCGAGGCCTGCCCGACCAGGGCGCTGACCATGACCAACGAGTACGAGCTGGCCGACTCCTCCCGGCAGGACCTGATCTTCACCAAGGAGCAGCTGCTGGTGGGGCTGTCCGAGGGCATGGTCGACACCCCGCACGCGATCTTCCCCGGCACCGACGAGGGCGCGTACTACCGGGGCGAGATCACCGCGGCGGCGCCGGGGACGGTCCGGCAGGAGCGCACCGACCGGGACCGGGAGGTGCAGCAGTGATCGCGCGGCTGGCGGAAGCGACCGGGACGACCTCCACGGGTGAGGCCGTCCAGTTCTGGGTGCTCGCGGTGATCGCGGTGGGCGGTGCGCTCGGCATGGTGCTGATGCGCAAGGCCGTGCACAGCGCGCTCTGCCTGGCGGCCACCATGCTGGCGCTGGCGCTCTGCTACATGGCCCAGGGCGCGGTGTTCCTGGGCGTGGTGCAGATCGTGGTCTACACCGGCGCGATCATGATGCTGTTCCTGTTCGTGGTGATGCTGGTCGGTGTCACCAGCGAGGACTCCCTGAAGGAGCAGCTGAAGGGCCAGCGGTTCGCCGCGGCGGTGTGCGGGCTGGGCTTCGGCGTGCTGCTGATCGCCGGGATCGCCAACGCGAAGCTGAACCACTTCACCGGGCTGGCCGAGGCGAACGCCGAGGGCAACGTGCCCGGCCTGGCCCGGCTGATCTTCACCCGGTACGTCTGGGCCTTCGAGGTCACCGGCGCGCTGCTGATCACCGCGGCGATCGGCGCGATGGTGCTGACCCACCGGGAGCACGTGAAGGCGCCGAAGACGCAGCGCGAGCTGGCGGATCAGCGGGTCAGGGACAACATCCAGGTGCCGCCGATGCCGGCGCCGGGTGTGTACGCGCGGCACAACGCGGTGGACGTCCCGGCGCTGCTGCCGGACGGCACCGTCGCCGAGGACTCGGTGATGGCGACGCTGCGCGAGCGCGGCCAGGTCAGGGACGTCAGCCAGGCGATGCTGCAACGGATGGCGGAGCTGGAGAACTCCACGGCGGACTGGCTGGGCCGTCCGTCCTCGGAGCGTCCGGCGGTGGCCGTCCCGCGCAAGTCGCTGGAGCCGGTGCCCGTGCCGGCGGACGGCGGACCCGTTCCGGCGAACGGTGAGCCGGTGCCGGCGAACAACGTGAACCACCCGGCCGCCGAGGAGGGCGCGGAGTGAACCCGGTCAACTACCTCTACCTGGCGGCCCTGTTGTTCACCATCGGTGCGTCCGGGGTGCTGATCCGGCGCAACGCGATCGTGCTGTTCATGTGCGTGGAGCTGATGCTGAACGCCTCGAACCTCGCCCTGGTGACCTTCTCCCGGCTGCACGGGAACCTGGACGGCCAGATCATCGCGTTCTTCACGATGGTGGTCGCGGCGGCCGAGGTCGTGGTCGGCCTCGCCATCATCGTCTCCATCTTCCGGACCAGGCACTCCGCTTCGGTCGACGACAGCAACCTGATGAAGCTGTAGGCGGAGGGCCCTCGGTGAACTCTCTCATTCCGCTGCTGGTGGCGGCTCCACTGGCCGGCGCCGCCCTGCTGCTGCTCGGCGGCCGGGCGCTGGACCGGTTCGGCCACTGGCTGGCCACCGCCCTCGCGGCGCTCTCGTTCGGCTTCGGCCTGGTCCTGTTCTCCGGCATGCTCGGCCGCGAGGCCGAGCACCGGGCGGTCACCACGCGCCTGTTCAGCTGGATCCCGGTGAACGGCTTCCAGGCCGACGTCGCGTTCCGGCTCGACCAGCTGTCGATGACCTTCGTCCTGCTGATCACCGGCGTCGGCACGCTGATCCACCTCTACTCGGTCGGCTACATGGCGCACGACGAGCGCCGGCGCCGGTTCTTCGCGTACCTGAACCTGTTCCTGGCCGCCATGCTGCTGCTGGTGGTCGCGGACAACTACCTGCTGCTGTACTTCGGCTGGGAGGGCGTGGGCCTGGCCTCGTACCTCCTGATCGGCTTCTGGCAGCACAAGCCGAGCGCGGCGACGGCGGCGAAGAAGGCCTTCCTCGTCAACCGGGTCGGCGACCTGGGCCTGTCCATCGCGATCATGCTGATGTTCGCCGAGTTCGGCTCCTTCGCCTTCGGGCCGGTCCTCGGCTCGGACGGCACGGCCGGGGCGGTGGCGCAGGCGAGCGAGGGCAAGCTGACCGCGATCGGCCTGATGCTGCTGCTGGCGGCCTGCGGCAAGTCGGCGCAGGTGCCGTTGCAGTCCTGGCTCGGGGACGCGATGGAGGGCCCGACCCCGGTGTCGGCGCTGATCCACGCGGCCACCATGGTGACGGCGGGCGTCTACCTGATCACCCGCTCCGCCGCGGTCTTCGACCTGGCGCCGGACGCGCAGACCGCCGTGGTGGTGGTCGGCGCGGTCACGCTGCTGTTCGGTGCGATCGTCGGTTGCGCCAAGGACGACATCAAGAAGGCGCTGGCCGGCTCGACCATGTCGCAGATCGGCTACATGGTGCTGGCGGCCGGGCTCGGCCCGATCGGCTACGCCTTCGCGATCATGCACCTGGTGACCCACGGCTTCTTCAAGGCCGGGCTGTTCCTCGGCGCCGGGTCGGTCATGCACGGCATGAACGACGAAGTGAACATGCGTCACTACGGCGGCCTGCGCAGGTACATGCCGGTCACCTTCGTCACCTTCGGCCTCGGCTACCTGGCGATCATCGGCTTCCCCGGCCTGTCCGGCTTCTTCTCCAAGGACAAGATCATCGAGGCGGCCTTCGCCAAGGGCGGCACCGAGGGCTGGATCCTGGGCATGTGCGCGCTGGTCGGCGCGGCGGTCACCGCGTTCTACATGACCCGGGTGATGGTGCTGACCTTCTTCGGTGAGAAGCGCTGGCAGTCCGACGCCCAGGGCAACACCCCGTACCCGCACGAGTCGCCGAGGACCATGACGATCCCGATGGTCCTGCTGGCCGTCGGCTCGGTCTTCGCGGGCGGGCTGTTCGCCTTCAACGACTCCTTCCTGAAGTGGCTGGAGCCGGTCACCGGGCACGAGGAGGGCAACTCCCCGCTCGCCCCGCTGACCGTCACCCTGCTGACCACGGGCTGCATGCTGGCCGGCGTCGGCCTGGCGTACCTGATGTACGGGCGCTCGCCGGTCCCCGTGGTGCCGCCGGTGGGCTCCCCGCTCACCCGGGCCGCCCGCCGCGACCTGCTCCAGGACGACTTCAACCACGCGGTGCTGGTGCGGCCGGGGTCGGCGCTCACCGCGACGCTGGTGTTCTTCGACAGCCGCGGCCTGGACGGCGTGGTCAACGGCCTGGCCGCCGCGATCGGCGGCCTGTCCGGCCGGCTGCGGCGGGTCCAGACCGGCTTCGTCCGTTCGTACGCGCTCTCCATGTTCGGCGGCACGCTGGTGCTGGTCGCCATGACTCTCCTGATGAGGTCCGTCTGATGACTCGTCCTGATATGCGTTGGGAGGTCAGGCCATGGGTGCTCTTCTGACCGCCACCTGCGCCGTCCCCGCGGTCGGCGCGGTGCTGACCGCCGCCCTGCCCGCCGGGTCCTCCGAGAGCCGGCGCAGGACCACCAAGGTCGTCGCGCTGGGCGCCTCGGGCGTCACCCTGGTGCTGGCCGCCGTGGTGGCGGCCAGGTTCGACCCGCACGGCGCCCGCTTCCAGCTGAACGAGTCGTACAGCTGGATCCGGTCCTTCGGCATCACCTTCTCGCTCGGCGTGGACGGCATCGGCGCGGTGCTCGCCCTGCTCACCGCGGTGCTGGTGCCGATGGTGATCCTCGCCTCCTGGCACGACGCCGACCCGCCCGCCGCCGGGGGAGGGGCGCCCAGCCAGGCCGGGCCGGACGGCACCTTCGAGAACAGCCGCCGCACCCAGGCCTTCTTCGCCCTGATCCTGGCGGTGGAGGCGATGGTGGTCGTCTCCTTCTACGCCACCGACGTCTTCGTGTTCTACGTGTTCTTCGAAGCCATGCTGATCCCGATGTACTTCCTGATCGGCGGCTTCGGCGACCGGGCCGGCGGCCCCGAGTCGGCGCGCCAGCGCTCCTACGCGGCCGTGAAGTTCCTCCTCTACAACCTGCTCGGCGGCCTGGTGATGCTGGCCGCCGTGATCGGCCTGTACGTGATCGCGCAGGAGCAGGGCTTCGCCACCTTCGACCTGCCGACCCTCACCTCGGCGATCGCGGACGGCCGGCTCCAACTGTCCGGCGCCGCCGAGAAGGCGCTGTTCCTGGGCTTCTTCTTCGCCTTCGCGGTGAAGGCCCCGCTGTGGCCGCTGCACACCTGGCTGCCGAACGCGATGGGGGAGTCCACCGCCGGCACCGCCGTGCTGATCACCGCGGTGGTGGACAAGGTCGGCACCTTCGCGATGCTGCGCTTCTGCCTCGGGCTGTTCCCGGACGCCTCGAAGACCTTCGCCCCGGCGATCCTGGTCCTGGCGCTGATCGGGATCGTCTACGGCGCGCTGCTGGCGATCGGCCAGAAGGACATCAAGCGCCTGGTGGCGTACGCCTCGATCTCGCACTTCGGCTTCATCATCATGGGCGTCTTCGCCCTGACCAGCCAGGGCCAGAGCGGTGCCACCCTGTACATGGTCAACCACGGGCTGTCCACGGCGGCGTGGATGCTGGTGGCCGGCTTCCTGATCTCCCGCCGCGGCTCGCGGCTGATCGCCGACTACGGCGGCGTGCAGAAGGTCGCCCCGGTGCTCGCCGGGACGTTCCTGATCGGCAGCCTGGCCACCCTGTCGCTGCCCGGGCTCGCCCCGTTCGTCAGCGAGTTCCTGGTGCTGGTGGGCACCTTCACCCGGTACCCGGTGATCGGCATCGCGGCCACCTCCGGCATCGTGCTGGCCGCCCTGTACGCCCTGCTGCTGTACCAGCGCACCATGACCGGCCCGGTGAAGGAGGGGGTGCGTTCGATTCCCGACCTCAAGGCCCGCGAACTCGCCGTGGTCGCCCCGCTGGTGGCGCTGACCATCCTGCTCGGCGTCTACCCCAAGCCGCTCACCGACCTGGTCGATCCCTCGGTGAACGCGACGCTCTCGCAGGTGCACGAGACCGACCCGGCGCCGGCCCACCCGGTCGCCGCCACCTCAGGAGGTGAGCAGAAGTGAGCGCGACCGCAGTGCTCGCCGCCGTCGGCGGCAACACCCCCAGCATCCCGGCGCCGCACATCGAGTACGGCCGACTCTCCCCGATGCTCGTGGTGTTCGGCGTCGCAGTGGCCGGCATCCTGGTGGAGGCCTTCGTGCCCCGCCGGTACCGGCACTGGACCCAGGTGACGCTCGCCCTGACCGGGCTGGCCGGCGCCTTCGTGGCGGTGGTGGTGCTGGCCGTGCAGAGCGACGGCTTCACCCGGGTCGACCTGCTGGCCATGGAAGCGGTCGCGATGGACGGCCCCGCGCTGTTCCTCCAGGGCGTGATCCTGCTGGCCTCCGTGGTCGCGGTTCTCACCTACGCCGAGCGGAGGCTGGAGCCCAAGGCGGGCGGCCTGCCCGCCGACGCCTTCGCCGCCCAGGCCGCCGCCACCCCCGGCGGCGAGCAGGAGCGGGCGGCGGTCCGGGCCGGCTTCGCCACCACCGAGGTCTTCCCGCTCACCATGTTCGCGGTCGGCGGCATGCTGCTGTTCCCCGCCGCCAACGACCTGCTGACCATGTTCGTGGCGCTGGAGGTCTTCTCGCTGCCGCTGTACCTGCTGTGCGCGCTGGCCCGGCGCCGCCGGCTGCTCTCCCAGGAGGCGGCGCTCAAGTACTTCCTGCTCGGCGCCTTCGCCTCGGCGTTCTTCCTGTTCGGCACCGTGCTGCTGTACGGCTACGCGGGCAGCGTGCGGCTCGGCGACATCGGGGACGTCATCTCCGGCAAGGCGATGACCACCCCCGCGCAGCTGAGCACCACCCAGAGCGACGCGCTGGTGCTGACCGGTCTGGCGCTGCTGGCGGTCGGCCTGCTGTTCAAGGTCGCCGCGGTGCCCTTCCACTCCTGGACTCCGGACGTCTACCAGGGCGCGCCGACCCCGGTGACCGGCTTCATGGCGGCGGCCACCAAGGTCGCGGCCTTCGGCGCCTTCCTGCGGCTGTTCTACGTGGCCTTCCCCGCCCTGCGGCTGGACTGGCGGCCGGTGATGTGGGGCGTGGCGATCCTCACCATGGTGGTGGGCGCGGTGCTCGCGGTGACCCAGCAGGACGTCAAGCGCCTGCTGGCGTACTCCTCGATCGCGCACGCCGGGTTCATCCTGACCGGCGTGATCGCCGTCAACAAGCAGGGCATCTCCTCGGTGCTGTTCTACCTGCTGGCGTACTCCTTCGTGACGCTCGGCGCGTTCGCCGTGGTCACCCTGGTGCGCGACTCCAAGGGCGAGGCGACCCACCTGTCCAGCTGGGCCGGGCTCGGGCGGCGCTCGCCGCTGCTGGCGGCGGTGTTCGCGCTGTTCCTGCTGGCCTTCGCCGGGATTCCGCTGACCTCCGGTTTCACCGGGAAGTTCGCGGTCTTCCAGGCCGCGGCCAGCGGTGGGGCGACCCCGCTGGTGGTCGTCGGTGTGCTGAGTTCGGCGGTGGCCGCCTTCTTCTACATCCGGGTCATCGTGCTGATGTTCTTCTCGGACCCGCAGCCGGGCGGTCCCACGGTGGCGATCCCGAGCGCCTTCACGGCGACCGCGATCGGGGTGGGAGTGCTGGTCACCCTGGGGCTCGGACTGCTGCCGCAGTACTTCCTCGACCTCGCCTCGAAGGCCTCGCTGTTCGTGCGCTGACCTTGTTCGTCCGCCGTTCCCGACCAGGGCCCCGTCCGGGCCGCGCCCCGTCCGCGCGGCCCGGACGGCTCTTTGTCGGGAACCGGGGCCGGAGGCGTTCCGACGCCCTCCCGCCTTTATTTCCAGCCGAATTCGCCCCCACCGCCGTCCGGCCCGCGCAGCTGCCCTGACCAGGGCATCAAGCCCGATCATGACAGGATCCGCACGCCCGTGCAGTGATCCACTCGCGACCGGATACCCTGCCTGTATGGCCAGCGGCGGCACTCAGGGACCAGGCCGCTAGATCGACCAGGGACAGAGGAGTGGTCTTCGTGACCGTCGTGGAACCCTTCGGGCTCAGCGTGCAGGACCGCGACCTGACCCGGGACGTCCAGGCCGGACTGGACGCGGTGGAGGCGGCGCTCGGCGAGGCCGTCAAGAGCGACGTCCCGTTCATCACCGTCACCGCCAGCCACCTCCTCGAAGCCGGCGGCAAGCGCTTCCGCCCGCTGCTCCTGCTGCTGGCCGCCCAGTTCGGCGACCCGGGGGCGCCCGGCGTGGTGCCCGCGGCCGTGGTCGTCGAGCTGACCCACCTGGCCACGCTGTACCACGACGACGTCATGGACGAGGCGCCGGTGCGCCGCGGCGCACCGAGCGCCAACTCCCGCTGGGACAACTCGGTCGCCATCCTCACCGGCGACTTCCTGTTCTCCCGTGCCTCCCAGGTGCTCGCCGACCTCGGCCCCGAGGCCGTGCGGATGCAGGCCGAGGCCTTCGAGCGGCTGGTCACCGGTCAGATCCTGGAGACCCGCGGCCCCGGCCAGGACATGGACCCGCTGCTGCACTACCTGGACGTCCTGGAGGGCAAGACCGGCTCGCTGATCGCCGTCTCCTGCCGGATAGGAGCGCTGATGGCCGGTGCCGAGCGCGAGCTGGTGGAGACCCTCGGCGAGTTCGGCGAGCGGATCGGCATCGCCTTCCAGCTGGCCGACGACGTGCTCGACATCGCCAGCGACGGCCACGAGTCCGGCAAGACCCCCGGCACCGACCTGCGCGAGGGCGTGCCGACCCTGCCCACCCTGCTGCTGCGGCAGATGCCCGCCGACCCGTCCGACCCGGACGACACCCGGCTGCGCGAACTGCTCGACCAGGACCTCTCCGACGACGGCCCGCACGCCGAGGCGCTGCGACTGCTGCGCGCCCACCCCGCGCTGGAGCGCGCCCGCGCCGAGACCCTGCGCCGGGCCGAGGAGGCCAGGGCGCTGCTCGCCCCGCTGCCGGCCTGCCCGGCGAAGGCGGCCCTGGAGGGCCTCTGCGACGCGGTGGCGATCCGCACCATGTGAGTCGGGCGGGGTCGTTCCCGCCCCTTCGGGCCCGGTTCCGGTACGTCCGGGCCCGGGCCCGCGCCACGCCCCCGGATGGGGGAGACTGGCTCCCGTCAGCACACGCCTGCGGGAAGGTCGCCATGCGTCGCGTCGTCATAGCCGAGGACTCCGTACTGCTGAGGGAGGGACTGACCCGGCTGCTCACCGACCGCGGCCTGGAGGTCGTCGCGGGAGTCGGGGACGGCGAGGCCCTGGTGAAGACCATCCACGACCTGGCCGCGGCGGACCGGCTGCCGGACGTCGTGGTCTCCGACGTGCGGATGCCCCCGACCCACACCGACGAGGGCCTGCGCGCCTGCGTCGAGCTGCGCGGCCGCTACCCGCAGCTGGGCGTGCTGGTGCTGTCGCAGTTCGTGGAGGAGCGCTACGCCTCGGAGCTGCTGGCCGGGTCCACCCGGGGCGTCGGCTACCTGCTGAAGGACCGGGTCGCCGAGGTGCGCGAGTTCGCCGACGCGGTGGTCCGGGTCGCCGAGGGCGGCACCGCGCTGGACCCCGAGGTGGTGCAGCAGCTCCTCAGCCGCAGCCGCAAGGGCGACGTTCTGGCCAATCTCACGCCGCGCGAGCGCGAGGTGCTCGGACTGATGGCGGAGGGCCGCACCAACGCCGCGGTGGCCAGGCAGCTGGTGGTCTCCGACGGCGCGGTGGAGAAGCACGTCAGCAACATCTTCCTCAAGCTCGGGCTCGCCCAGAGCTCGGAGGACCACCGCCGGGTGCTGGCCGTGCTCACCTACCTCAACTCCTGAGAAATTCCTCGCGCGGACCCCGGGAAACCCCTGACGCCGCGACCGCCTTTTCGGGGCCCCCGTCGCGACTCCCGAGGTCCGCGCCCCGACTCCCGAATCCGCGCCCCGGCGCGCGGGGCGCGGACCGGGGGCGCAATCTCGGCCACGTGCTCGCGCCCGCCCACCGGAGCCGGAATGATCTCCCACAGGAGGGCGTTGACGCTCATGTGCGGTGCAGCCGCGGGCCGGTGAATTCACTGCCGTGGTTCCGGCCGCAGTCGTGTCGGCCCGCATAGGATGCGAGAGGTGCACCAGGCGGACGGGGCACGGGGCCGCGCCCGCGGTGGTGTGCCCACGAGGAGGTCCGCGGCAGTGACCAGTCAGGTCGATCAGTCAGAGGCAGTGGACGGCCCGGACGGCGACGAGGCCCGTTCCGGGAGCGGCGACGCACGGCCCGGCCCGGCCGTACCCGCCGGCCCTCCCGCACCGGGCGACCCACCGGTGAAGCCTGGCAAGCCCATCCGCAGACTCGATCGGGTGATCATCCGCTTCGCCGGGGACTCCGGTGACGGCATGCAGCTCACCGGTGACCGGTTCACCTCGGAGACGGCGTCCTTCGGCAACGACCTCTCCACGCTGCCGAACTTCCCGGCCGAGATCCGGGCCCCCGCCGGCACCCTGCCCGGCGTCTCGTCCTTCCAGCTGCACTTCGCCGACCACGACATCCTGACCCCGGGCGACGCCCCGAACGTGCTGGTCGCGATGAACCCGGCCGCGCTGAAGGCGAACCTGCCCGACCTGCCGCGCGGCGCCGAGATCATCGTCAACACCGACGAGTTCACCAAGCGCGCGCTGGCCAAGGTCGACTACCCGGCGGACCCGCTGACCGACGGTTCGCTGGACGGCTTCCACCTGCACAAGGTGCCGCTGACCACGCTGACCCTGGAGGCGCTCAAGGACAGCGGCCTGGCCCGCAAGGACGCCGAGCGGGCGAAGAACATGTTCGCCCTGGGCCTGCTGTCCTGGATGTACCACCGGCCCACGCACGGAACGGAGTCGTTCCTGCGCACCAAGTTCGCGAAGAAGCCGGAGATCGCCGAGGCCAACATCAGCGCCTTCCGGGCGGGCTGGAACTTCGGCGAGACCACGGAGTCCTTCGCGGTCTCCTACGAGGTGCCGCCGGCCAGGCTCCCGGCCGGGCGCTACCGCAACATCTCCGGCAACCTCGCGCTGTCCTACGGGCTGATCGCCGCCGGGCAGCGCTCCGGGCTGCCGCTGTACCTGGGCTCGTACCCGATCACCCCGGCCTCGGACATCCTGCACGAGCTGAGCAGGCACAAGAACTTCGGGATCCGCACCTTCCAGGCCGAGGACGAGATCGCCGGCATCGGCGCGGCGCTCGGCGCGGCCTTCGGCGGGGCGCTCGGCGTGACCACCACCTCCGGCCCCGGCGTGGCGCTCAAGAGCGAGACGATCGGCCTGGCGGTCTCGCTCGAACTGCCGCTGCTGGTCGTGGACATCCAGCGCGGCGGCCCGTCCACCGGACTGCCGACCAAGACCGAGCAGGCCGACCTGCTCCAGGCGATGTTCGGCCGCAACGGAGAGGCCCCGGTGCCGATCGTCGCCCCGGCCACGCCCGCGGAGTGCTTCGACGCGGCGCTGGAGGCGGCCAGGATCGCGGTCACCTACCGCACCCCGGTCTTCCTGCTCTCGGACGGCTACCTGGCCAACGGCTCGGAGCCCTGGCGGATCCCCGCGGTCGACGAACTGCCGGAGATCGACCCGCGGTTCGCCACCGGGCCGAACCGCGAGGACGGCGCCTTCTGGCCGTACCTGCGCGATCCGCGGACGCTGGCCAGGCCCTGGGCGGTGCCCGGCACGCCCGGTCTGGAGCACCGGATCGGCGGCATCGAGAAGCAGGACGGCACGGGCAACATCTCCTACGACCCGGCCAACCACGACTTCATGGTCCGCACCCGGCAGGCCAAGATCGACGGCATCACCGTGAAGCCGGTCGAGGTGGACGACCCGACCGGCGACGCCCGGGTGCTGGTGCTCGGCTGGGGCTCGACGTACGGGCCCATCACCGCCGCGGTGCGCCGGGTGCGCGCGGACGGCGGCGAGGTCGCCCAGGCGCACCTGCGCAACCTCAACCCGTTCCCGGCTAACCTGGGGTCGGTGCTGCGCAGTTACGAGAAGGTCATCGTGCCCGAGATGAACCTGGGGCAGCTGGCCCTGCTGCTGCGGGCGAAGTACCTGGTGGACGCCGAGTCCTACAACCAGGTGCGCGGACTGCCCTTCAAGGCGGCCCAGTTGGCGGACGTGCTGTCGGCCGCGATCGGCACCCTGGACGAGGAGGACCACCGATGAGCGAGCGAAGCGAGCACGCCTTCCCGTCCCTGCGGCTGGTGCCCAAGGCCGAAGGCCCGCAGAGCGCCCGGGACTTCAAGACCGACCAGGAGGTGCGCTGGTGCCCGGGCTGCGGGGACTACGCGATCCTGGCGGCGGTGCAGTCCTTCATGCCGGAGCTGGGCATCCGGCGCGAGAACACGGTGTTCGTCTCCGGCATCGGCTGCTCCTCGCGCTTCCCGTACTACATGAACACCTACGGGGTGCACTCGATCCACGGCCGGGCGCCGGCGATCGCGACCGGCCTGGCCACCGCGCGCCAGGACCTGAGCGTCTGGGTGGTGACCGGTGACGGCGACGCGCTGTCGATCGGCGGCAACCACCTGATCCACGCCCTGCGGCGGAACGTCAATCTGAAGATCCTGCTGTTCAACAATCGGATCTACGGCCTCACCAAGGGCCAGTACTCGCCCACCAGCGAGGTCGGCAAGATCACCAAGTCCACCCCGATGGGCTCGCTGGACGCGCCGTTCAACCCGCTGTCGCTGGCGATCGGCGCCGAGGCCACCTTCGTCGCGCGCACCATCGACTCCGACCGCCGGCACCTCCAGTCGGTGCTGCGGGCGGCCGCCGAGCACCGGGGCACGGCGCTGGTGGAGATCTACCAGAACTGCAACATCTTCAACGACGGCGCCTTCGAGGTGCTGAAGGAGCCCGGCAGCCGGGACGAGGCACTGATCCGGCTCGAACACGGGCAGCCGATCCGGTTCGGCACCGACCTGGCGAACGGCGTCTTCCGCGGCCCCGGCGGCGAGTTGACCACCGCCCCGGTCACGGCGGCCAACGAGGCCGACGTCCTGGTCCACGACGCGCACGCGGCCGGCCCCGCCACCGCCTTCGCGCTCTCCAGGATCGCCGACGCGGACACCCTGCACCACACCCCGATCGGTGTGCTGCGCAGCGTCCAACGGCCGGTGTACGACGAGCTGATGGCGGACCAGCTGGCCACCGCCGTCGACCGGAGCGGCCCCGGCGACCTGGCCGGGCTGCTCGTCGGCGGCGACACCTGGACGGTCGACTGACCTTCCGGCGGAGCGAGCCGCGCCCCCTGTCCCGGCCGGGACAGGGGGCGCCGTCGTGGTTCGAGTGGTCCTGAGCGGGGCCCCGCGGGGAGTGGCGCGTCAGAAGACGCAGGGGATGCCGCCGTCGGACTCCGCGTCGACCATGGGGCCCTGCTGGGGCACGTTGGTGCCCGGATCGGCCGGGGTGCCGGTGGGGCCGGGGGCGGCGGACTTGTCGGCGGCGACGCCGGTGAAGGCGGTGCCGAGGGTGACGGTGACGTGGTCGGCGGCGGTGGAGGCGGATTCGGTGGCGGTCACGCCGTAGCGGGCGGCGATCCGGTCGGCCGCCTCCTTGGCGCCCTTGCCGTAGGTGACGGTGGTGGTCTTCGGCTTGGTGCCCGCAGGGCCGGTGCGGCCCTCCTTGAATCCCATGGCGGCCAGGGCCTTGGACTCGGCGCCGGAGGTGACGCCGGGGGCCGAGGAGGCGTTGAAGACGTCCACGGTGACGGCCTTGGCGGCTGCCGGGGGCGTGGTCGCGACCGGCTGGGCGGGCGCGGCGGTCGGGGTGGCGCCCTCGTCGGTCGGCGCCGGTGCCGGGCTGGTGTCGGCGTAGCCGAAGAGCTGCTTGACGATCTTCTGGACCTGCGGCGGGCTGACGATGTTGACGTCCTGGCCGTTGACCTTCCTGAGGTCGGCGACCGGGAGGGTGCGGAACTCCGCGTTGCCGCCGGTGAGGTTGGGGGCCTGCTGGGCGAAGTCCAGGACGTTCCACTCGTTGTCGATGACGAGGTCCTTCTGCACCACGCCCATCAGTTCCTGCATCTTGCCGAGGTCGCCGAGGACGCCCTTCTGCTTCAGGTTGTGCACGACCGAGGAGATGAAGGCCTGCTGGCGGTGGGTGCGGGCGAAGTCGCTGTCGTTGCCGTCGCCGCCGTCGAGGTTGTGGCGCTGGCGGACGAAGGAGAGCGCCTGGGAGGCGTTGAGCTTGTTGATGCCCTTGTGGAAGTCGGCACCGGAGCCCTGGCCCTCCATGGCCGGGTCCTTGGTGTCGTGGGTGAGGCAGACTTCGATCGGCTGGAGGGCCTTGGCGATGTCGTAGAAGCCCATCAGGTTGACCTCGGCGATGTGGTCGACGGGCTGGTCGAGGAACTTCTGCACGGTCTGGATGGTGGCCGCGCGCCCGGCGTCGCGTCCGGCCTTCTCCAGGTCGGCGCCCTTGAGTCCCTTGGCCTGGAGGGCCGGCGTGGCCTTGTCCTTGGCCTCGCCGTACGCCTCCTTGATCTTGCGCATGCCGGCCTGCTTGCCGTCGCCGCTGTAGGTCATGACGTAGTCGTCGCGGGGTATCGAGACGGCCTGCACCTTGCCGCCGTTGGCCGGGATGTGCAGCAGGATCAGGGAGTTGGTGTTGTAGCCGCCGATGTCGGAGCTGTGGCCGGCGTGCAGCTCGTCCTGGACGAACTCGGGCGGGAGGTCGGTGCCGTCCATGTTCTTGCGGCTGTCCAGGCCGATCAGCAGCAGGTTGACCGAGTTGTCCAGGTGCTTGGGAGCGTCCTTCTTGGTCTGGGCGATCGCGTCGGAGGTGGT
The DNA here is from genome assembly GCF_044757205.1 of Kitasatospora sp. NPDC091335. Lineage (NCBI taxonomy): Bacteria > Bacillati > Actinomycetota > Actinomycetes > Kitasatosporales > Streptomycetaceae > Kitasatospora > Kitasatospora sp. NPDC091335. The sequence continues at coordinate 249,733 of NZ_JBIVUM010000013.1, forward strand.
CATCCCGTCGGTGAGCTGCTTGTACTCGTACCAGACCACCCCGCTGGCGGCGAACACCGCCAGACCGACGGTGCAGGCCAGCACCCGGCTCGCGATCAGCAGCGAGGAGGGCCGGCGGCGTGCCGGCGGCGGGGCGGCATCTCCGGTCCGGTCGTCGGTCCGGTGCTCAGCCATGCTGCCTCCTCCGCGCCCGGACCAGCCGGACCGCGATCACGGTGACGGCCGCGGCGGCGGCTCCGGCCATCACGGGAAAGCCGTGCACCACCCATTTCGCGGCGCCGGTGGCCAGGCCCTTGCCCTGGTAGCGGTCGCGGTGGGCGGTCAGTTCGACGGCGGCCGTCGCGCCCAGGACGACCAGCGGCGAGGTGGCGAGCACCCACCACCAGCCGTTGCGGCCGCTCAGCGCCACCGCCAGGCCGGTGCCGAGCACCGCGGCCAGTGCGAAGACCGGGCCGCCGGTGCCGGAGCCGGAGAGTTCGCCGGCGGCGGCTCCGGCGAGCGGCAGCCCGAGGGCGAGGGCGGCCGGCAGCGCGGGCCCGCCGGGCAGGGGGCGTCCGTGGCCGGCGGGGAGGGCGGGTCCGCGCGCCGCGCGCCGCCGTGCCACCCGGTCGGCCGACCGTCCTCGCTGCCCCGTCACGCCCTCACCCCGGTGTTCCGTGCTCCGTGCGCCACGGTGGCGCGTGCGCCGCTCACCGTCCCCGTACGTCCGATGCGTTCGGACGCCCGGGTCGTCCGGGTGGTCCGGAAGTCTGTTCGTGGCGCTGCCAGTTCCGGACGCCGGTGCCGGTCGGCCGGTTCCCTGGAGGGTCCGGCTGTCCGGGATCGGGGTGGGCGCTCCCGTGTGACTTCTACAGCCGTGTAGAAGTCGTACGCAGCATAGAGCACGCCCGTTCGACGGCAACCCCGGGTTCGCCGCGGCCCGGATAAACTGCACCGGGTAGTTTCCGCGAGGGCCGGCCGATGGGCCGGCGGAGGAGGAGAGGGTCGTGGCGACGGCGAGTGGAGCGGGGCGTCCGGAGAAGCGCAAGGCGATCACGCAGGCCGCGACGGTGGTGTTCGGGCGCGAGGGGTACGTCCGGGCCAGCATGGACGCGATCGCGGCAGAGGCCGGGGTGTCCAAGCGGACGGTCTACAACCACTTCGCCGACAAGGAGACCCTCTTCCTGTCGGTGGCCCTGCGGAACTCGGCGGAACTGACCGAGCGGATCGACGAGTTGATGGCGAAGTACCTCGACCGGGTGGTGGACCTGCGCCAGGACCTGACCGACTTCGCCGTCGAGCGGGCCCACGCGGTGCTGTCCGCGGGGGAACACGGTGCGCTCGGCCGGGCGATCCGGGCCGAGGTGGCCAACATTCCGGCGGACGTCCTGGAGGCCTGGCTGGAGGCCGGTCCTGTGGCCTCCCAGCGAGGGCTCGCGGCCCGCTTCGAGGCGCTCGCCGGGCGCGGGCTGCTCGTGGTCGAGGACGCCGCGCCGGCTGCCGAACAGTTCACGCTGCTGACCTTCCACGGCATCGCCGAGCGCTCCTTCTGGGGCGCGCTCCCGGTGGCGGACGAGGAGGTCCGGCGGATCGCGGCGGCCGGCGTGGACGCGTTCCTGCGGCTCCACGGCGCGTCGCCGTCGGCGGCACGGGACTGAGAAGAGGGACTGGACACAGGGGCCGGACGCCGGGGTGGGGGCAGCGCGCCCCCCACCCCGGCCGTGCGGATCACTTCCAGTTGAGGCCCTTGCCGAGGGTGTACGGCTCGCCCCAGTACTCGGCGCCCGCGATCTTGGAGGCCTCCGGGGACATCGCCACCGCGCAGGAGGTGGACGACTGGCCGTTGGTGAACCCCTTGGGCAGCGACGCGCTCTTGCACTTGGCGAAGGAGCCGATGACCGTCAGCTCCTGCGCCTCGGTGCCGTCCGCCAGCAGGCCCTTCATGTGGCTGACGCTGGTGTAGGACAGGTCGGTGCCGCCGGCGTTGGTGATCTTGTAGTGGATGTAGTACGGCACCAGGCCCTTGGCCTTGTCGCCGAGCTTGAGGTCGGCGAGGTCGGCCGGGTCGCCCTTCTCGATCGAGGTGACCGCGAGCGCGATGGTGCCCTTGGTGCTGCCCGAGCTGAACGGGATGGTGGCGGCCTCGCCGAGCTTCAGCGTGGTCCCGGCCGCCGGGGCGCTGCCGGCCGGCGCGGGTGCGGCGCCCGTGCCGGAAGCGCCGCCGCTCGGGGCGGCCGGGGTGGTGGCCGCCGGGGTGATGGCCGCGGTGCTCGGGGCGGCGGTCTGGCCGGCGGGCGCGGTGGTCGCCGACGGGGTCGTCGGGGTGTCGGCCGCCCCGGCGTCGTCGTTGCAGGCGGTCAGGGTGAGCGCGCCGACCGCGGCCATCGAGGCCAGGGCCAGGGCGCGGCGACTGCTGCGGATGGGCTTCACGTGAGGTCCCCCGTACTTGCGGACCCCCGGTGCCGGCGATCCTCCTGAGGGACGTTCATAGCGCAGCGCGAACGTCCGGAGCCATGGTGACGGTGCCGCCCTGACAGGGTCGTGACGAATTCCCCGCGCGGCCGTGACAAGGGAGATCGAGTCGTGATCAGCCGCCAGTCCGAGGGGTGGCACCCCCGCACGGACCGGCGGGGACCCGGTGCCGGCGGCAGGACCGGGCCCGGCGCCGGCGGGGGAACCGGGTCCGGCGGGTCGCCGGGAGCGCGGGTCAGACCTGGCCGAAGGTCTGGACGTAGCGGCCCCGGGTTCCGCGTCGGCGGGGCGCGCAGCCGACGCCGATGTGGTTGAAGCGCGGGTCGAGGACGATCTCGCGCTGCCGCGGACCGTTCATCCACATCCCCATGGCCTCCGGCACGTCGTCGGCCGGGGCGACGTTCTCGGCGGAGAAGCGGAAGGCGAAGCCGGCGGAGCGCACCCGGCGCCATGGGGTGCTGCCGTCGGTGCCGTCCTGCTGGGTGAGGTCGTGCGCGGCCAGGTCGTCGGCGTGGCGCTGGGCGGCGGCGCTCAACCGGTCGCCCAGGCGGACCGGTCGCGAGCCGGAGCGGGCGCGTTCGGCGTTGACGGCGGTCAGCATGTCGAGGTGGACGTCACCGCCGGCGGGCCATGGCCGTACCGCGGACTGCTGCCGGCCCGCGCCGGTCCGGTCGGCCGGGACGAGCCGCCAGCGCTGCGCCGGGTCGGTGTGGTCCCGCCTGGCCAGCGTGAGCGGGGAGCCGGGGAGGGACGCGGTGAGGAAGAGGCTGCCCGCGTCGGTGCGCATCGTCCGGATGCGCAGCCAGTCGCCGCCGACGACCTCCAGGCACCAACGCTGGTCGGGCTGTCCGTCCAGGTCGGACAGCGAGGTCCGGCCGGTGCCGCGGTCGTGGCGCATGACCATGGCCTGGCCGGGGGCGTACATCCCCCGGGTCAGCTGGGTCTCCAGCACCCAGTTGTCCTCCATGGCCCAGAAGACCCAGCCCTGGGTGGAGGTGCCGTTGGGTTCCCGGGACCGGATCGGGGTGCCTCGGTCGGGGCGGCCGGGGCTCAGGTCGGCGACCGTTCCGTTCGCCGACCTGAGGGTCCACACCTGGCCGTTCCGCACGAGCGTGGGCATGGTTGCGCCTCTCGTCTGTGATGTCGCTCCGGGCCGCAGCGGCTGCGGCCCGGAGCCTGAGGGGAGAGACGTTGCCGCACCCGGGTAGACGTGTGGTCAACGCGCGTAGTCCGTACGGTCGTTGATGCCGCGCGGTCAACGCGCCGCTACCGCGCCAGCAGCTCCCTCACCTGCGCCGAGTCCTCCGCGAGCCCGAGCCGCTCGTACACCTCCAGGGCGTCCGTCAGGCAGGCCCTGGCCTGGCTCGGGCGGCCGAGGCCGGTGAGCGCGGTGCCGAGGGTGCGCAGCAGGGCCGCCTCCAGGGCGGCGCTGGTGCGGCGGGCGAGCGGGAGGACGGCTTCGGCGGCGTCGACGGCGAGCAGCCAGCGGCCGGCCTCGGCGTGGATGCGGGCGGCGAGGTCCCCGGACGCGGCGGCGAAGACGGTGACCTGGAGGGCGGTGAACTCCTCGCGGGCGCCGGCGGCGTGGGCGAGCGCGGCCTCCGGGTCGCCGCACAGCCGCAGCACCCGGGCGAGGTAGTAGCGGCCGGTCGCGGCGGAGACCGGTCCCGAGGCGCTCATCAGGTGGGCGCCGCGTTCGGCGGCCTCCCTGGCCTCGTCGAGCCGGCCGGTCTGGGCGCAGCTGAACGCGAACTCGCCGAGCGCGCTGCCCTCGGAGCGCCCGGCGCCGAGGTGGCGGAACAACTCGGCGGCCCGGCCCGCGTGTTCGGCGGCCTCGGCGTAGCGGCCGTGGATGCGGGCGTTGCCGCCGAGGGTGAGCAGGGCCTTGGCGAGCACCCGTTCGCCGGCCGGCGAGGTGCAGAGGTCGACGGCCCGGCGGATCTCCCGCTCCGACTCGGCGTAGCGGTTGACGTGCCAGAGCATGGAGCCGCGCAGGTACCGGGCGAGGGCGAGCGGGCCGTGCTCGCCGCGTGTTCCGGCTTCACCGGCGAGGCGTTCGGCGAGGTCGGCGATGACGGTGGTGTGGGCGCGTTCGGCGAGCACCGAGCCCATCCGGTCGGCGAGTTCGGCGGCGCGGTCGAGGGGCAGGGCCGGTTCGGCGCAGCTCAGGGCGATGGCGGCGGCGTGCACCTCGGCCTGGTCGCGCATCCAGCGGACCGCCTCGGTGCCGTCGGCGATCGGTCGGCCGGGGTGGCGCACGGGCGCGTCGAGCAGGCTGAGTTCGGCCTGGTCGGCCTTGCGGGCGGCGAGGTCGGCGTTGCGGGCGGTGGCGAGGCAGAAGTCGAGCAGCCGGTCGGTGGCCGCGGTGCGTTCGGCGGCGCCGTCCTCGGCGGCGAGCCGGGCGCGGGCGTAGGCGCGGACGAGGTCGTGGAAGCCGTACCGGCCGAACCGGGGGGAGTGCAGGAGGTTGAGGTCGACGAGGCTTTCGAGCAGGTCGCCGGTCTCGGCCTCGGTGCGGTCGAGCAGGGCGGCGGCGCAGGGCAGCGGGACGTCGGGGGTGTCGGGCAGGGAGAGCAGCCGGAAGGCGCGGGCGAGTTCGGTGTCGAGGCGGTGGTAGGAGAGCGCGAAGCTGGCCTCCACGGTCCTTTCGCCGTCGCTGAGTTCGGCCAGCCGGTGTTCGTGGCGCAGCCCGTCGGCGAGGGCGGCGAGGGTGAGCGCGGGGTCGGCGGCGAGCCGGGAGGCGACGATGCGGACGGCGAGCGGCAGCAGTCCGCAGGCCAGGACGACCTCCTCGGCGGCCCCGGGTTCGGCGGCGACGCGTTCGGCGCCGACGATGCGGGTGAGCAGGTCCAGGGCCTGCCCGGGCGGCAGGGTGTCCAGCCGCAGCTGGTGGGCCCCGGCGAGGCCGGTCAGCCGGTGGCGGCTGGTGACCAGGACGGCGCAGCCGGGTGAGCCGGGCAGCAGCGGTTCGACGTGGCCGGGGCCGGCCGCGTTGTCGAGCACGACCAGGACGCGCCGCCCGGCCAGGGCCGAGCGGTAGAGCGCGCTGCGCTCGCCGGTGTCCGGCGGGATCTCGCCCGGGGCGACGCCGAGGTCCCGCAGGAAGCCGGCGAGCACCGTGCCCGGGTCGGGCGGGGTGCGGTCGGCGCCGCGCAGGTCGGCGAAGAGCTGTCCGTCGGGAAAGCGGTCGCGTACCCGCCGGGCCACGTGCACGGCGAGGGTGGTCTTGCCGACGCCGCCCATGCCGTCCAGGGCGGAGACCACGACGGCCCGTCCGCCGGCGTCGGCGAGGCGGTCGGCGAGGAGCTCGGCCTCCTCGGCGCGGCCGGTGAAGTCGGGCAGGCCGGAGGGGAGTTGGTCGGGCGCCTGCCAGCCTGCGGGGTCGGCGGCCGGCTCGGCCTGGCCCGTGGTGGCGTTCGCGGGCAGCAGGGCGGCGTCGTCGCGCAGGATGCGCAGCTGGACGGCGGCCGGGCCCTCCTCGCCCGGCGGGAGCGAGGCGCGGGCGTCCTCGTAGACGGCGAGCGCCTCGGCCTTGCGCCCCGCCTGGTAGAGGGCGCGCATCAGGACGGCGGTGAGCCGGGGCCGGCCGGGATGCTCCAGGGCGAGGGAGGCGGCCGCGGCGGTGAGGCCGGTGCGGTCGCCGAGTTCGGCGTCCAGTTCGAGTTCCGTCTCTTTGGCCGAGATCCGCTGCTCGGTGAGGCGGGAGCGGACGGCTTCGGCGTGCGAACCGGGCAGTCCGGCCAGTGCCTCGCCGACCCACAGCCGGTGGGCGCGCCGCAGTACCTCCCGCACCTGGTGGGGCGGCGCGTCCGCCCGGCGCAGCCGTCCGGCCTCGGCCAGCAGCGCCTCCCAGACGGCCGTGTCCACCTCGGCCGCCGGGAGTCTGAGCGCGTAGCCGTCGCCGACCCGGACCAGCGGCATCCGCTGCGGGTCGTCCCCGGCGTACGGCCGGAACACGGCGCGCAGCCGGGAGACGGCGAGCTGGACGGCCTTGCGCGGATCGGCCGGCGCGGCCCCGCCCCACACCCCCTCGACCAGCACCGGGACCGCCACCGTCCGCCCGGCGGCGGTCAGCAGGGCCGCGAGCACGGCCCGCTGCTGTGGCCGGCCCAGATCGAGCTCCCTCTCCCCGTGCCAGGCCCGCAGCGGTCCCAGCAGTCCGAACCGCAGCCCGGATTCCCCCATGTCACCCATGTCCCGTCCCCGAAAGTCGTTCTGCGCCGGGATCCCGCCACTTCCGTCCGGATAGCGGCGCCCCTGTGTCCCGGCGGCCTATGCTCTGTCACTGATTGTGCATGGACAGAGTTTTCGAGGGGTGGGCTGTGGGGCTCGTTTTCAGCCTGCTTGGGCCGCTGCGGGCCCGGTGCGACGGCCGGGAGCTCGACCTCGGGCGACCGCAGCAGCGGGCCGTGCTCGCGGCCCTGCTGATCCCGCCGGGGCAGTTGGTGCCCACGGACCGGCTGGTCGAAGACCTGTGGGGCGCGGACGACAGCCGCTGGCCGAAGGATCCGGTGGGGCAGATCGGCACCCACGTACACCGCCTGCGCCGTGCCCTGGGCACGCCCGGGCTGCTGGTCGGGGCGGCGGGCGGCTACCGGCTGGAGGCGCCGCGGGCGGCGGTGGATCTCTTCACCTACGAGGCCGCGGTGGAAGAGGCCGTCGCACTGCGTCACCAGGATCCGCCGCGGGCCCGCGAGTCGCTGGCGCGGGCGCTGGGGTCCTGGGAGGGGCAGCGGGCGCTGGACGGCGTGCCCGGGGCGTTCGCCGAGCGGGTCAGGGAGCGGCTGGCGGCAGGACGCTTCGCGGCGGTGAAGGCGCTGTCGGGCCTGGACCTGGCGCTCGGCCGGCACGCCGAGGCGCTGGAGCCGCTGGCCGCTCTGGCGACCGCGCACCCCCAGGACGAGGAGGTGCACCGGCTGCACCTGCTGGCCCTGCACCGCTGCGGGCGGCCGGCGGAGGCGCTGGCGGTGTACGAGGCGCTGCGCGAGCGGCTGGACGGGGAGCTCGGGTTGGAACCAGCCCCGGCGCTGGTCGAGCTGGCCGGGCAGATCAGGTGCGGGGAGGCACCGGTGCTGCTGCGGCGGCTGCCGAGGCCGTGCCAGCTGCCGCCGGACATCCCGGACCTGGTCGGGCGGGCGGCGCAGCTGCGGGAGGCGCAGCGGGTGCTGCGGGCGAACGGGGCGCCGGTGCCGGGGGCGGCTGTCACCGGGACGCCTGTGGAAGAGGGGCTGGTCGTAGAGGGGCCTGCGGAGGGGACGCCTGTAAAGGGGACGCCGGTGCTGGGGTTGTCCGGGCCGGCGGGCAGCGGGGCGTCGGCGCTGGCGGTGCACGTGGCGCACGCCGTCCAGGACGCCTTTCCGGACGGTCAGCTGTACGCGAGTGGCGGCGGCCCCGGCGCGGTGCTGGCAGGTTTCCTGCGGGCGCTGGGGGAGCGGGCGGACGCCTCGGCCGGCCTCGACGAGTTGTCCGCGCGCTACCGCGCCGCGCTCGCCGGGCGGCGGGTCCTGGTGCTGCTCGACGGGGTGGCCGAACCGGGGCCGCTGCTGCCGTCGGTGCCCGGCTGCGCCGCGGTGGTGGCGGGCGCGGAGCCCGGCACCCTGCCCGGCGACGCCGTACGGCTGGTGGTGGGACCACTGGAGCCGCAGGACGCCCGCGAACTGCTGGCCCGGATCGTCGGCACGGATCGGATCCGGCAGGAGCCGGAGGCGGTGGCCGAGGTGGCCGCGCTCTGCGGCCACCTGCCGGCGCTGCTGCGGACGGCGGCGGAACGGCTGGCAGCGCGGCCACAGTGGTCGGTGGCCGAGCTGGTCAGGTGGCTCGCGGAGCGGGGCTGACGACCGGGCCGCCGTGTGGGCGGCCCGGCTTCGTTGCCCCGGTGCTCCTGTACCCCGGTTCTCCTGTGCTCTGGTTCTCCTGTGCCCCGGCGCGGGTCTCCGACGGGGCCTACGGCCGCGGGGCGTACAGGTCGGAGGCCAGGATCACGGCCTGGGGGTCGTTGGAGTGGGGCACCCGGTCACCGCCCCAGTAGACGGCGACGGTGCCGTTGTCGTTGACCATCAGCTTGGCGTGCGGGTGGCCGTACGTCCCGAGGTTCCAGCAGACGCCGCCGTTGGCGGAGTAGACGACCAGGTTGCCGTCGCTCTGCATGACGGCCTTGTAACCGCAGTTGTTGGTGTTGCTGGCCCAGACCGGCTTGCCCATCTGGTAGACGACCAGGTTGCCGTCGGTCTGCATGATCAGGCGGGTGGTCGAGGAGTCGACGTGCCAGCCCTGGTAGAGCGGCTCGTCGTCCCAGATGGTGTGGGTGTTCGGGTCGTACGCGGCCTGCGCGCTGCCCGCCCCCATCAGCGTCCCGGTCAGTGCCAGTGCGGCGGTCGCTGCCACGACGGCCGTGCGTCGGAGTGCCTTCGTTGCCTTCATGTCCCCGTGTACCTCGTGGTTCTCTCGTCCCGTTTGCACCCGCGAGGTCCTCGGGGCGCCGTTGGGCACGATCCTGGGAGAAGGCGGTAGACAAACGATGAACGCCGCCGTTTACGGGCGTCCGGGGTGAGGGTGCCGGGCCGGCCGCCGATGGCCGGGGCGACGGCGGCCCGGGGCCATTTGGCTTGGGAGCGGAGGAGGAGTAGTGTCCTCTAGTCGCCTGACAGGGAGCACCGGACACGCGTTTGCGCGGACGGTCCCGGGGCGGCCAATCCTCTGAAACACCACCTCCCGGTTCGGGCCGGGTCGCTTCGTCGTTTTCGCGTCGCGGCCTGGTGCGCATTCGGCGTGCACGTTTTATTGGGTTGCGGTCGGATTCGCTTTTCGGAGCGGGGATCGGCTAGAGTTTGAAACGTCGGACAGGGCGTCAAAGCCCCGAAGACACCGGCGAGTTGGATGAACGAAGCCCCGGAAACGGAGCGGAAAACATCTGATAAGCTTGAAACACGAAAGAACGAAGCCCGGAGGGCCTGCTGGAAGGCAGTCCGAAGGAAGCGTCCGTTCCTT
>NZ_JBIVUM010000014.1:0-240199 GCF_044757205.1 Kitasatospora sp. NPDC091335
TTTGGCACGCTGTTGAGTTCTCAAGGAACGGACGCTTCCTTCGGACTGCCTTCCAGCAGGCCCTCCGGGCTTCGTTCTTTCGTGTTTCCAGCTTACCAGATGTTTTCCGCTCCGTTTCCGGGGCTTCGTTCATCCAACTCGCCGGTGTCTTCGGGGCTTTGACACCCTGTCCGACGTTTCAAACTCTAGCCGATCCCCGCTCCGAAAAGCGAATCCGACCGCAATCCGATAAAATGCGCACGCCGAATAAGCCCCAGGCCGTCACGCGGAAAAGCGAAACGACCGGCACGAACCGGAAGTGGTGATTCAAAGGATTGGCCACCCGGGGGCCGTCCGCGCAAACGCGTGTCCGGTGCTCCCTGCCAGGCAACTCGAAGAACTCTAGACCTCTGGGGTGGCCGGGTCAAGCGGCGCAAGCGGATTTTCGGCGCCCTCCTCCGCCGGCAGCTGGAAGGCCAGGACGGCGACGTCGTCGTCGTGCTCGGAGGTCACGCCCATCGCCCGGAGCAGCCGGGCGCAGATCACCTCGGGGGCGCCGATCGCGCCGGTCAGGGTGCGGGCCAGGAGGTCGAGGCCTTGGTCGATGTCCTCGTCGCGGCGCTCGACCAGTCCGTCGGTATAGAGGACGCCGGTCGTTCCGGGGAGCAGGCGCAGGGTGTGGGAGACGTGGGTGCCGCCGCCGGTGCCGAGCGGCGGGCCGTTCTGCTCCTCGCTGCGCAGGATGGTGCCGTCCGGGCAGCGCAGCAGCATCGGGAGGTGTCCGGCGGAGGCGTAGGAGAGGGTGCGGCGCCGCGGGTCCCAGACGGCGTAGGTGCAGGTGGCGATCTGGTTGGCGTCGATCTCCATGGCGAGGCCGTCGAGCAGGCGCATGACCTCGTGCGGGGGCAGGTCGAGGCGGGCGTAGGCGCGGACGGCGGTGCGCAGCTGGCCCATGACGGCGGCGGCGCGCAGGCCTCGGCCCATCACGTCGCCGATGACCAGGGCGGTGCGTCCGCCGTCGATGGCGATGACGTCGTACCAGTCGCCGCCGACCGCGGCCTCGGCGCCGCCCGGCTGGTAGGTGGCGGCGACCCGCAGGTCGGCCGGCTGGTCGAGCTTCTGCGGGAGCAGGCTGCGCTGGAGGGTGACGGCGGCCTCGCGCTGCCGGCGTTCGGCTTCGCGCAGCCGGGCCGCGGCGAGCACCTGGTCGGTGACCTCGGCGGCGAAGACCAGCACTCCGGCGGGCGGGCCCTCGGCCGGGGCGTCGCGGTTCTCGCCGGTTCCGAGCGGGACGCAGGAGACGTTGTAGTAGCGGTTGCCGGTGAGGCCGAGGATGCAGCGGGCCTTGACGCTGCGCGGGCGGCCGCCGCGGATGACCTGGTCCATCAGGGGCAGGACGCCCATGGTGCCGAGTTCGGGGAGCGCCTCGCCGGCGGGCAGGCCGGTGGGGCGCTCGCCGAACAGTTCGCGGTAGGCGCGGTTGGCGTAGCCGAGCTGGTGGTGCGGGCCGTAGGTGACGGCGACCGGCGCGGGGATGCGGTTGAGGACCTCGCGCAGGTGCTGCGGCTTGTGCGGGTCGAGGAGCTCGGCGGTGGCGGTGGGGCCGCTCGGGTCACGGGGGCTGGGCACGACGACGCCGTCGGGGCAGGGCGTGCCGTCTCCGGGGCCGGTCCCGTTGGCCGGGACGGCACGCCAGGGGACTCCGGTGAGCCGGGCGCTCCAACGCATGAGGTTCAAACGACGCCCGCTTCCTCGTTTTCCAGGCATATCATCACTTTTTGTGTACGCGAAAGCACACGGGGTAATGACCAGGTCGGGCTGATCCTGTCAGGCGGAGGCCCGGTTCCGGAAGTCGCGCGCCCGGCGTGGCCGCCCGATCCACCACCCGATCCGCCGTCCGATCGACCACGGGCCCGGGTCGGCGGGTGCGGTCACCCGGGGGCATCCGGTCCGGCGTCGGTCTGCCGTCCGGACTTCGGATCGAACCCGCCCTCGAAGGCCGAGCGCGGGTGCTCCATCGCTCCCAGCGAGACCACTTCTCGGGAGAACACCCCGCCGAGCACCCAGTCCATCAGCACCCGGACCCGGCGCTCCGCGCTCGGCAGCCGTCGCAGGTGCCTGGCCCGGTGCAGCCACCAGGCCCGCCGGCCGGTCAGCTTCCCGCCCCGCCGGGTGTGCGCGACGGCCCGGCGCGGGCCGAGCGAGGTCGAGCAGGCGGCGGGCCCCGGCCGGTAGGCCGCCAGGCCCGGGGCGTGCGGCCCGCCGTCCAGGGCGACCACGACGTTGCGGGCGAGCAGCTCGGCCTGGGCGAAGGCGTGCTGGGCGTTGGGGGCGCAGGGGGCGCCGTCCGCGTTCGGATCCGGTACGGCGGCGCAGTCGCCGGCCGCCCAGACGCCGGGCAGGGCGCGGCCGTCCGGTCCGACGGCCTGGAGGGTCGCCAGACATCGGACCCGGCCGAGGGTGTCCAGCGGCAGGTCGGTCTCGCGCAGCAGGGGGGCCGGCCGGACACCCGCCGTCCAGACCAGGGTGCGGGCACCGAAGCGGCTGCCGTCGGAGAGCGCCACGACCCGGTCGGCCGCGGACTCCAGGGTGGTGCCCAGCCGGATCTCGACGCCGCGTTCGCGCAGTTCGCCGAGGGTGTGCTCGGCGAGCTCGGGCGACTCCTCGGCGAGGATCCGGTCGGTCGCCTCGACCAGGACCCAGCGCAGGTCCTCGGGACGGACGTTGTGGTAGGTGCGCACGGCGGCGCGGGCCATGTCCTCCAGTTCGGCGAGCGCGCCGACGCCCGCGTAGCCGGCGCCGACGAAGACGAAGGTGAGCGCGGCCTCGCGCAGCGCGGGGTCGCGGGTCGCGGAGGCGAGGTCGAGCTGCTCCAGGACGTGGTTGCGCAGGCCCACCGCCTCCCCGACGGTGGAGAAGCCCAGGCCGTGCTCGGCGAGGCCGGGCACCGGTGCCGTCCGGGAGACCGAGCCCGGGGCCACCACGAGGACGTCGTAGGGCAGTTCGACAGGCGCGGGGGGTTCGCCCGGGCCGGCGGCGTCGGCGAGCGCCCGGCGGGCGGCGTGTTCGATCCGGGTGATCCTGGCGGTGAGCACCCGGCAGTCCGGCAGGACCCGGCGCAGCGGGACGACCACGTGTCTCGGGTCGATCGAGCCGGCCGCCACCTCGGCCAGCAGCGGGTGGTAGGTGAAGTAGGCCTGGGGTTCGACGACGGTGATCTCCGCCTCGCCGCGCCGCAGCCGTTCCCGCAGGGCGCGCTGGAGGTGGAGTGCGGCGGCCGTTCCGGCGCAGCCGCCGCCGGCGATCAGGATCCTGATGGTGCGCCTCCTGCCGATGTGACGTTTCGCCCCGGCCCCGCGGCCGGGGGTGTCCCCCCGTTCACGCCCCCTATGAAGTACCGGCGGGGGGCGTCTTGTCCACAGTCCGTACGGTGCTGGTTGCGACCCGAGTGGCCACCGGGGCCAGATGTGCTTGCCGGGCGACTTTCTGACGCACTTTCGGCCGCGAAGAGTGGTGAACTATGGTCGGATTGTGTACCGGGGCGGCCGTCGCCATGACAATCGGCGGCGACGCACCGTGGAGCGGCCATTACGGCCAGTTCCAGCGTTGGCGTGAGAACCCGACTGGGGGACAGTCATCCGGGGAAGGGTAGTTCCCGGACAGGGCCCCGGACGGTGCCGACGCGCCGAGCCGGACGTGGACCCGGCACGGCGGCACGAACCGTGGTCACCGGAACGGGACGGGCGGCACGAGCGATGGTTCATCGGGTCATTTCTGACGGGCTGAGCTGCACCGGGGGGTGCAGGGGCGGGCGACGACAGGGTCCGGTTTCGGACGCCTGCGGGGGAGAGTTGGGATGATGGAGCAGGAGCAGGTGTTGGGGCGGGTAGGTGCACCGCAGGCCGGACCGGGCATGGTTCCCGAGCAGCGTGGTCCGGTGGATCTGCCGCCACAGGGCGGATCGGGACAGGCCGCGATGGCGCGGGCCCCCGTGCCGTACCGGGCCGAGCCGGCGCCGGCCGCCGTGCCGGTGCCCGGGGCCCGGCTGCGGGTGGACGCCCGGCGGAACCTGGAGAGCGTGCTGCGGGCGGCCCGCGAGGTGTTCGGCGAGTTCGGCTACGGCGCGCCGATGGAGGAGGTCGCACGCCGGGCCGGGGTCGGGGTCGGCACGGTCTACCGACGCTTCCCGAGCAAGGAGGTGCTGGTCCAGCGGATCGCCGCCGAGGAGGTGGCGTGGCTGACCGCGCAGGCCCGGGAGTCGCTGTACGGCGGCGACGGAGCCTGGGAGGCGCTGGCCGGCTACCTGGCCCGCGCGGTGAGCAGCGGCGCCGGGCGGCTGCTGCCGCCGGAGGCGTTCCGGTACGCGGAGGAACTGGGCCGGGTGCCCGAGCAGCGGGCGCCGGAACCACCCGCGGCCGTCCGCTTCGACCTGCGCGGCGAGGAGGCCCGTTCCGGCGGGGTGGTCGAGCCGTCGGCGGCGGACGCCGATCCCCGGCTGCTGCTCCAGTTACTGGCCGCCCTGGTGGCGCGGGCCGGTGCGGCGGGCGAACTGCGGCCGGGCGTCACGGTGTCGGACGTGGTGCTGGTGCTGACCGCCTCGGTGCCGGTGCACGCGACCCGTGCCTCGGTCTCCGCACCGGCGGCCGGCGGTTTCTCGCCGATTTCTCCGCAGACGGACGGCCAGCCGGCCGCCGGACCCGCGGACCGGCTGCTGGAGATCCTGCTGGACGGCCTGCGGGCGCGCTGACGCCCGGCGGCCGGCCGGGCGTCACCCGCGACGGACACGGGAGTTGGAGGGATGACCGGCGCGCGGCCCGAGTGCGCGCGCCGGGTGTGGGAGTCGCACACCCCGTCGCCGCACGCTGGGCGAACGCACCCGCGACGGCCCCACGGAGGAGGGACGGCGGCCGGTCCGGCTACCGTCGGTCCCTGCGCTATGCCATCCTTTGCCCGTGGTTGGAGTCAATGTCCCGATGCGCGCCCTTCGCGCGCCGTCGGCGCCGTACGTCGGGGAACCGTGCGCCTACGCACTCCCGCGCGCCCTGCCACACTACGGGGGCTGTCGTGGAATCTGGGGTCCGTTGTGAGCGCCGAGGAACAGAACGACTACGGGTACGGGCTCGACTTCGGAGGCTTCTCCGGTAGTACGGCCGGGGGGTCCGCCGCGGGCCCCGGTGGTACCGGCGGTGCGGGCCAAGTGCCGGGCGCCGCCGCGGGTCCGACCGCCGGTCACGTCCCCGACCAGGCCGGGATGCCCAGCCGCGAGTCGCTCTCCGCCTCCGGCGCCGCGCTGCCGCCGGGCCGGGTGCCCGGGCAGGCCCCCGCGGGCCTCGGCGGCGTCGCCCCCGAAGCGTTCGTCGGCGAACCTTTCCCCGGCCGGACCGCCCGGCCGACCGTGCCCGCACCCGCCGACCCGGTGGACGGCGAGCGCCCCGCCTCCGACGCCGAGTTGACCGCCAGGGTGCGGGCCGGCGACGACACCGCGTACGAGGAGATCTACCGTCGGCACGCCGACTCGGTGCGCCGCTACGCGCGCACCTGCTGCCGGGACAACTTCACCGCCGAGGACCTCGCCGGCGAGGTGTTCGCCCGCACCCTCCAGGCGCTGCGGGCGGGCAAGGGGCCCGAGTTCGCCGTCCGCGCGTACCTGCTGACCGCCGTGCGCAACGTCGCCGCCGCCTGGCACCGCAGTGAGCGGCGCGAGCAACTCGTGGACGACTTCGCCGTGTTCGCGCAGACCTCGGCCGCCGTGGTCGACTTCGACCTGGCCGACCCGGGCGCCGACGCCTGGGCGATGGCGATGGCCGACCAGCGGATGGTCATGCAGGCCTACGCCGAACTGCCCGAGGACGACCGGGTGGTGCTCTGGCACACCGAGGTCGAGCGGGAGTCGCCGAAGACCGTCGCGGTGATGCTCGGCAAGACCGCCAACGCCACCGCCGTCCAGGCCCACCGGGCCCGTGACCGGCTCGCGGCCGCGTTCCTCCAGGCGCACGTCTCGGGCAGCCAGGAGAGCGGGTGCGAGGCGTACGCCAACCGGCTCGGGGCGTACGCGCGCGGCTCGCTGCGCAAGCGGGCCTCGGCGGAGGTCGGCCGGCACCTCCAGGAGTGCGACCGCTGCACGGCGGCCTGCCTGGAACTGACCGAGATCAACACCGGGCTGCGCGCCCTGCTGCCCGGCGGGGTGCTCGTCTGGATCGGCGTCGGCGGGTTCGGCGCCGCCGCGGCCGCCGTGGGCGGTGTCGCCGCGGCCGGCGGTGCGGCCGCCGCGGGCACGGCCGCCGCGTCCTCCGGGACCTCGGGCGCCGCCGCGGGTGCGGCCGCCGCCGGGTCGGCCGGTGCGGCCTCCGGCGGGAGCGGGGCCGGCGCGGCCGCGGCCGGCGAGGGACTGGGCACCGCGGCCAAGGCCGGGATCGCCGCCGCGATCGCGGTGGCGGCGGCCGCCGTCGCCGCGTACGCGCTCACCGGCTCGCCCGAGCCGAAGCCCCCGGCGGCCGCTCCGCCGGTCACCAGCGCCCCGGCCGTCCCCGCCCCGGCGCCGCCCGCGACCGCGGCTGCGGCCGCGCCCGCTCCTGCTCCCGCGCCCGCCGATGCCCCCGCCCCGGCGCCCGGCGCCGCCGAGCCGGCTCCGGCGGCACCCGCGACGAGCCCCGGCGCCAAGCCGGCCGACAAGCCCGCCCCGGCGCCCCCGTCCGCCGCCACCCGGGCACCGGAGGAACCCACGACGCCCGCGTCCGGCACCCCGAAGGCGCCGAAGCCGACCACCGCTCCCCCGGTCGTGCCCGTGCCCACCCTGCCGCCGCTGCCCACGCCCGACGTGCCGGTCATCCCGACGCCCACCGTGCCGCCGGTGCCGACCCCGACCTTCACCCAGCCCTCGCCGCCCGCGCCCACGGACTTCTGGGGCAACTCGCTGCCCGTGCTCAAGCCCGGCAACAACCGGGTGCCGCCGCCGGAGCCGAGCATCCGGCAGAAGGGCAGCGACGCGTTCTGGCAGCGTGACGGCGGCTGGATCGGCGGCGACTACCACCAGCACGCGATCACCGTGCACGCCCCGGCGACCACCCTGATCGACCTCAACCGCACCTGTACGTCCTTCGACGCGGTGGCCGGGGTGGACGACGCCACGCTGTCGCCGGGCGGGGTCGTCTTCTCCGTCCAGGGCGGCGACGGCACCACGCTGTGGCGTTCCCGTCCGCTGGCCGTCGGCGACGAGGCGGTGCCGGTGCACGTGCCGCTGGCCGGGCAGAAGTCGGTCAAGCTGGTGGTCGCCCCGGTCAACGGGATCTGGTCGGCGCTGAACGTCGCGAACTGGGCCCAGGCCCGCTTCCGCTGCTCGTGACGAGGGCCCGCGCCGGGCGGTCGTGACGGGCGGTCGTGACGGGCGGTCGTGACGGGCGGTCGTGACGGGCGGTCGTGACGGGCGGTCGTGACGGAGGCCCGCTCCAGGGGTCCTGGAGCGGGCCTCGGGTCCGCGGCGATCCGGGCGGGGGCCGCCCGGGGACGTCAGATGGCGCAGGAGCCGTCCGCGCAGGCCTCCCCGGCCGGGGCGACCTGCACCGGGACGGGGCGGCGCTCGCCGATCTCGGTGGCGACCTGCTCCAGCACCTTGCGGAAGGTCGCGGCGTCCTGACCGCCCTGGACGGCCCACTTGCCCTCGAAGACGAAGGTCGGCACGGCGCTGATGCCCAGCTCCCGGCCCTCGGCCAGCTGGGCGTCGACCTCGGCGGTGCCCTCGTCGCCCGCCAGGTAGCCGGTCACCCGGTCCCGGTCCAGGCCGGCCGACACGGCGACGTCGGTCAGCGCGGCCCGGTCGCCGACGTCCACGCCGTCGGTGAAGTGCGCCTTCAGCAGTGCCTCCTTCAGCCGGCCCTGGACGGCGGGGCCGTACTCCGTCTCGGCGAGGTGCAGCAGGCGGTGGCCCAGGAAGGTGTTGGCGTGCAGCGCGGCGTCGAAGTCGTAGCTGATGCCCTCGGCGCGGCCCAGCTCGGCCACCTGCGCGTCCATCGCCACCGACTGCGGGCCGTAGCGCTCGGCCAGCCAGGCACGGTGCGGGCTCGCCGTCTCCGGGGCGTCCGGGACCAACTGGTGCGGACGGTAGACGACCTCGACCTGCTCCTTGCCTGCGAAGTCCGCGAGGGCCTGCTCGAAGCGGCGCTTGCCGATGTAGCACCAGGGGCAGGCGATGTCGGACCAGATCTCGACCTTCATGCGGATGGCTCCAGGGGACGTCTTGTGGGATGCGGACAAGATGGGTGAACGATGAACCATCTCGGTACATTCCCGGCACCTCATGGGCGTCCCGGCCGGTCAGGCCCCGGACGGGCCGGTCAGACCCCAGGCGGGCCGGTCAGGCCCCGGACGGCGCGGGGACCACCAGCACCGGGCAGGCCGCGTGGTGCACCACCGCCGAACTCACCGAACCCAGCAGCAGCCGGGCGAAGCCGCCGTTGCCCCTGGTGCCGATCACCAGCGTGTGCTGCCGGGTCGCCGCCTCCAGGAGCACCTCGATCACGTTGCCCAGCACCACGTGCAGCGACAGCTCCCCCGCGTACGGCACCGGGCGCTGGCGCTGGACGACGGCCACCGAGCGGCGCAGCCCGTCCGCCATGCTCTCGACCAGCGTCTCCACGCTCTCCTGCACCAGTTCCGCCATCCCCGGCGGGTAGCCGGCCGGCGCCGGGTTGACCACGGCGAGCACGTACAGCGGCAGCCCGAACAGCCCGGCCTCCGTCATCGCCCGGTCCAGCGCCCACAGCGACCCGTCCGACCCGTCGCACGCCACCAGCACCCCCGGCACCCGCCCGGCGGGCGGACGCCCGAGCACGGACAGCACGACCGGCACCTCCCTCCCCGCGCTCCCACCGGCCACCGCACGTCCTCCTCACCCCGGATGCACAACCCCGCCATCATCACCGGCCCCCCGATCCGGAACCGGCAACCGCGCCGCAGGGAGGAGGCGGCCGGAGAGGCGGGCGGCCGGAGAGGCAGCGGGCCCGGACCGGGTCAGGGGCTGAGGGCGGGCTGCCGCGGACCGGGCAGGCCGGTCCAGCAGGCGCCGTGGCGGCGGGCGCGGACGCGGCGGAGCCAGAGTTCGGTGGCGACGAGGTCGGCGAGGCCCGCGAGGGCGAACGGCGAGAGGGCGGAGGGGTCCGCGGAGCGGGCGAGGCCGGCCCGGACGGCGGTCAGGTCGATGAGGCCGGCTTCGGCGAGCAGGGGGGCGTCGAAGAGTTCGGCGAGGCCGTCGGCGGCGAGGCGCAGGCCGGCCCTGGCGGGGGTGGTGCGGTCGGGGCGGGGGGTGCGGCCCCAGTCGGAGGGCAGGTCGGTGCGGCTGGCGCCGGTGAGGACGGCGCGCAGGAGGGCGTGCCGGGCGCCGGGCTGGAGGCGGACGTCGTCGGGCAGCAGCCGGGCGGCCCGCACCACCTGGTTGTCGAGGAAGGGCGCGTGCAGCCGCTGGCCCGGCTGTTCGGCGGCGTGCACGAGCGTGCGGAAGGAGCGCGCCTGCCGGTAGAGGGCGTGCCGGGCCCGATGTGCGCCCGGATGCTCCTCGGGCGCCGGCTTGCGCGCCGCCAGGCGGAGCCGCAGGGCCACCGCGGAGAGCGCCTCGTCGGAGAGCCAGCGGGCGGCCGGGCCCGGCACGCACCAGGCGAGGTCGGCGGCCGAGCGGGCCCCCGCGGTACCGACGCCGTCCGGGACGTGGCGGGCGGTCAGCTTGGCGGCAGCCTCGTCCAGCGCCTCGGCGTAGCGGACCCGGGAGAGCCGGTGGGCGGCCCGGAGCACGGTGAGCGGGGTGCGCAGCGCTCCGGTGAGGACGCCCGCGGCCGCCCGGTCGGCACCGGCCAACGCGGCGACCGGGGGCAGCAGTTCACGCGTCCGGCCGGCCCGGATCAGGTCGGCGAGCCTGGCCGGGTGGCCGTCCAGGACCTGCCGGGCGCCGTAGCCGGTGAGGTGGTCGGTGCCGCCGGCGTCGAAGCGGGCCTCGGCGCGGGCGGCGGCGACGAGTTCGGGCCCCGGCTCGTCGGTGAGCCGGCCGGCCTGCGGGTCGGCGCCGGGGCCGGCGTAGGGGAGGGTGTCGGGGCCGGGGTCGAGCACGGTGTGCCGCAGCCGCGGAGTGTCGGGGGCGAGCGCGAGGCCGGCCGGGGGGTCGGTCTCGCCGAGCGTGACGGCGGCCAGCTGTTCGGGGGCGGCGGGCCCCTGAACGGCGGCGCGGGCCCAGGAGCCCTTGACCGCGCCGCTCCTGGCCCCGGCGGTGGCCACCCGGGCCGCCGCGGTGGCCGAGGGCAACGGTGGCAGCGGTACGGCGGCGGCGAGCAGCGCGACGGTCGCGGAGGCCGTCCCGTACGAGAGGTCGACGCCGAGCCTGGCCCGCCCCGCGGCGTCGAGGGGCGGGGCGGTGGTGCGGACCCGGGAGCGGACGGACTCCAGCAGCGCGCGGGTGAGTTCGCGGACGGCGGGCGCCTCGTCGCGCGGCTGCTCGGCGCCGGCCGGGTCGTCGTAGCCGGACAGGTACGGACGTCCGCCGCGGACGGCGAGCAGGTGGCCGGGCGGCACCTGCTGGACACCGAGGTACGGGGTGCCGGTGCCGAGCGCCTCGGGGGACTCGGGGCAGGCGAGCCGGGCGGCGAGGTGGCCGGTGTCCAGCGGGGCGCCGACCAGGTCGGCCAGTGGCAGGGCGGCGGTGGCGTACGCGGTGCCGCCGGCCCACGGGGTGTGGAAGACCGGCCGGGCGCCGGCGAGGTCGGTGAGCAGCAGGGTGGAGCGGGTGCCGGAGCGCAGCACCACGGTGTAGCTGCCGGGCCAGGCGGTGAGGTGGCGGACGGCGCCGCCGCGGGCGGCGGCGAGGCCCGCGGCGAGTTCGGCGTCGGTGGCGCCGCAGTGGCCGAGGACGGCGAGCCTGGAGGTGGCGGGGGTGTCCTCGGCCTGGTCGGGGGTGGTGGGCCCGGTGCTGACCACGGCGGCGGCACCGGGGCGGAGGGTGACCAGGCGGATCTCCCCCGGGCGCCAGTCGCCCACGGCCCAGAGCGGGTCGGGCCCGGTCCACAGGGGGCGCGCGGCGATCGGCGTGACCGTGCCGAGCACCTCGTGTGCCGGAGTGCCCGCGCTCGGCGCACCCGTGCACCAGCCCGTCAGCCACCGCATCGTGCCTCCACCGGACGAGGACCTGCATCCGTGCGGCACGTTCGCCGCCCGCCGGGCGGCCGGGTGGTGTGCCGTGGCGGCCCGGGCGCGTCCCGACGTGCCCCCGCAGCCCGACGCGCCGTCAGGAGACATCGTGCCATCGCCGGACGCCGCCGTGGCCGGTGTTGCGGGTTCCGCCTCCGTTCGAACCGATCGCGCGACGGCCGTGCCGTCCCCCACGCGGCGTTGCCGCGGCCGTACGGGCCGGAGCGGGCGCGCTCCGCGGCGCCGGGCGGCTCCGCCGGCCGATCACTTCGGGCGGGCAAGTCGGGTGCACCGGCCGGGAGTTCGGATCGTCCTGCGGTTGCGGGGTCGGGCGGGCCGGACCTCCCCCTCCCCGGCCCGGACCGCCCGCGAACACCTTTGTCATGGGCATCGCGAGATGGCCGAAAGGCGTCGCCCAGCCCGGGAGGGCATCCGCATGCCCTCCCGGACTTCACCGCCGCCCGCGGGGATGGAGACGGCGGCTTCCCCCGGCCTGCCGGGTCCTCGACGGCAGGCCGGCCCACGACCACCAGCGAATCGCCGACCAGCCGGTCGGGCCAGGGGGCACGGCCGGGCGCACGTGAACACGGGACCGGAGCACGAGGCTCCGGCGCGCGGCGCGGGCGGCCGGATCCGAGTGGTCCGGACCAACTCCCGTGCGACACCGCCGAGTGCACGATCCCGCCATCCGGAATGCGACCTCTTAACCGTCGGAACGCGTCCGACTACTCTAGGTGCAGCAGCTACGGCCCGGTGCCGCCCGGGCCCCGCGCACAAGGCCGCAGGAGGTGCCGCCGCCACCATGACCGTCAGCCCACGAGGACCGAACGAACGGCTCGGCACGCTCCTGACCCTCGCCCAGATCAGCAACGCCGGACTGGCCCGCCGGGTCAACGACCTCGGCGCCCAGCGCGGACTGACGCTGCGGTACGACAAGACCTCGGTGGCCCGCTGGGTCAGCAAGGGCATGGTCCCGCAGGGGCCGGTCCCGCACCTGATCGCCACCGCGATC
Source organism: Kitasatospora sp. NPDC091335 (assembly GCF_044757205.1). Taxonomy (NCBI): domain Bacteria; kingdom Bacillati; phylum Actinomycetota; class Actinomycetes; order Kitasatosporales; family Streptomycetaceae; genus Kitasatospora; species Kitasatospora sp. NPDC091335. Next base: position 12,155 of record NZ_JBIVUM010000014.1, read on the forward strand.
GGCGGCAAGCTCGGCCGGCCCGTCCCGCTGGAGGAGATCGGCCTGGGTGACACCGACCCGGCGCCCGAACTCGGCCTGGCCTTCCCGCGCGAGGTCGCCGACGCGGTCCGCTCCGCGACCGACCTGTGGCGGATCGACCTCGACCTGCGCCGCGGCCCCGGCGGCGGCCGCTGGAGCGACAGCCTGGCCGGCACCTTCTCGGTCGCCGCCTACGCGACCCCCGTCTCCCGCTGGCTGATCACCCCCGCGGACGGCTCGGTGGCCCGCGAGGTGCCGCGCTCCCCCACCGACACCTCCTCCTACCGGGTCGGCCACTCGGACGCCGCAAAGCTCCGCGAGGCGGCCCAGGAGGCGCGCCGCTGGGATTCCAAGTACGGCGGCGGGGACTGGCGTTCGTCGATGGTGCCGGAGTGCCTGCGGGTGGAGGCGGCACCGCTGCTGCTCGCCTCGTACAGCGACGCGGTCGGCCGGGCGCTGTTCGGCGCGACGGCCGAACTGACCAGGCTGGCCGGGTGGATGGCCTTCGACACCGGGCAGCACGAGGCCGCCCAGCGCTACTACATCCAGGCGCTGCGGCTCGCCAGGGCCGCCGCCGACGTGCCGCTCGGCGGCTACGTGCTGGCCTCGATGAGCCTCCAGGCCGGCTACCGGGGCTTCGCCGAGGAGGCGGTCGACCTCGCGCAGGCCGCGCTGGAGCGCAACCGGGGCCTGGCCACCGCCCGCACCATGAGCTTCTTCCACCTGGTGGAGGCCCGGGCCCAGGCCAAGGCCCGCAACGCGGCGGCGTGTGCGACGGCGCTCGGTGCGGCGGAGAGCGCGCTCGAACGGGCACGCGCCGGGGATCCCGATCCGGCGTGGATCGACTTCTACGCCTACGACCGGCTCGCCGCCGACGCCGCCGAGTGCTTCCGCGACCTCGGAGTGCCCTCCAAGGTCCGGCAGTTCACCCGCGAGGCGCTGGCCACACCCACCGAGGGCTACGTCCGCTCGCACGGCCTGCGGCTGGTGGTCTCGGCGATGGCCGAGGCGGAGGCGGGCAACCTGGACGCCGCGGTCGCCGCCGGCGAACGCGCCGTCGAGGTGGCCGGCCGGATCTCCTCGCAGCGGAGCCGGGAGTACGTGGTGGAGATGCTGCGGCGGCTGGAGCCGTTCCAGGGTGAGCGCCGGGTGCGGGAGCTGACCGAGCGGGCCCGGGCGGTGATCGTCGCCCCGGCGTGAACGCCGGGGCGAGCAGCGGGCCGTACGGCAGGACGTCGCGGCGGTGCTGCGCCGCGCCGTCGAGCCCGGCGAGCTGCTCGCCCACTGGACCTCGCGGTACGGCCGGGCGCTGCCCAGCCGCTCAATCGCGGCGTCACGGACGCCATCGCGCGCCGGTACGGCGCCCGTTCGCTGCTCGAATACGACACCGCGGGCAAGGGCTACCGCTCCGGCGCTTCTGGCGTCGATGCACCCGGCTCCTGATATTGCGAAACCCTGGGCAGTGCGCGCCGTTCCGTCACCCGCCGGGTTGCCGGCAGCGCCGTCCCGCACCCGACCGGCCGGTCACCTGCCGCCGACCGCGCACGATCCAGGTAGCTTGCAGCAGCTCGAAGCCGTTCAGCCTCGTCGGCGAAGAGACCGAGTGCCGTGTTGCAATTCGAGCAGAGCAATCCACGCGTCGCCCCGGTCGCGTGACAGTGGTCCACCACGAACCGGCTGGCGAAGGCCGTACGGCAGATCGCACACCGCCGCCCCTGTGACTCCCACAGCGCACCGATCTCCGCACGATCCAAGCCGTACTTCCGGGCCCAGATGCGGGCTCGCTCGGCGCCTCGGCATCGCCAACTTCGCTTTTCAGAGGCGAACTTCCGCTGTTCGATTCGCTCACGGATATCTATGGGGCCGCACACCGAACACAGGGCCGTCCGACTCGCCTCGTCTATCTCCGTGAGACAGTGCCTGTTCCGGATGTTCGCCGCGAGCAGATCTGCCAGTTCCGGCGAACTGTACCGACACTTGGGCGAGCAGAATCGCTTGTTGGACGACGGGTAGGCATCGAACGTGGCATCACACTCGATCCCCTTACACACCCGGCTCTGCTTGCTCGACTCCCGAATCGGCCGACGGCCACTCCCAGGCCGCCTGATCCGCACACCGATCCCGCGGAGTGCACTGATCACGGGCTTGTAGGTTTCGAGCCCGCATTCTGTTGCCAGACTTTGCGCAGACTCCCCGCTTTCATAGCGCCGACGGACTTCATCGAACGAGATCTGCCACGGAGTTCGAGGTCGTCCCATACAGGCGATTACGCTGTCGCCGGCTCCGTCGGCTCTGGGATTCGCAACAAGTCATACCGGAGCAATGCGCGAGGCGGCTCAACACCGTTCGGCGCCCCGGACGGACGCCCGCTGGTCCTGGGAGGAGTAGCGGCGGCGCCGGCCGGGGGCCGCCGCCGGGAAGGAGCCACCACAGAGGGGGACTCCTTCCTTCGTCCTCCTCGCGGCCTGGCGGTGGCGGCCCGCAGGGCCCCGCCGGGGCCCGGATGAGCCCGGTCACAGGCCCGGCCGGAGCGCCCCGACAGCCCCGTAGACTCGGGTGATTGTGACTGCCACCGCCCCGATCCCCCAGCCCTCGCCGTCCGCCCGGATGTCCGCCGCGCCGGCCGCCTACCCCGCGCCGATGTACCCGCACAAGGCCACCGAGGCCCAGCACCGCGAGCGCCGCATCCGCAGCTTCCAGCCGCGCCGGGGCCGGATGACCAACGCCCAGGCGAGCGCCCTGGACCGGAGCTGGGAGACCTACGGCATCCCGATCGACGGCACCCCGCTGGACCTGCCGGAGCTGTTCGGCGGGCTGCCGGTGACCCTGGAGATCGGCTTCGGCATGGGCGAGACCACCGCCGCGATGGCCGCCGCCGACCCGGCCATGGGCATCCTCGCCGCCGACGTGCACACCCCGGGCCACGGGAACCTGCTCGGCCTGCTGGAGCGCGACGGTTCCCGGAACGTCAGGACCGCCGCCGGCGACGCGGTGATCCTGCTGCGCGACATGCTCCCGGACGCCTCGCTGGCCGGTCTGCGGGTCTACTTCGCCGACCCGTGGCCCAAGCCCAAGCACCACAAGCGCCGGCTGGTCCAGCCCGCCTTCCTCGACCTGGTGCTCCCCCGGCTCGCCCCCGGCGCCCTGGTGCACTGCGCCACCGACTGGGAGCCGTACGCGGAGCAGATGCTGGCCGTGCTGTCCGCCTCGCCCGAGCTGGAGAACCTGCACCCCGAGGGGGACGGGACCGGCTGGACGGAGCCCGCGGACCACCCGGACGGCAGCATCCCCGGCTACGCCCCGAGGCCGGACTGGCGTCCGGTCACCAAGTTCGAACGGGCCGGGATCGCCAAGGGCCACGTCGTCCACGACCTGCTGTTCCGCCGCCGCTGACCCACCGGCGCCGTTCGAACAGGCGGCCGCGCGGCAGCCGTACGGGCGGGGAGGGGCCGGACGGTTCGTCCCGAGTCCTCCCGGCGGGCCGCCGCGGTGGCCTACCCTGTGCCGCATGGGCAGCCCGTCCGGCGGCGGGTCCGGGACGAACGGCCGGACGACCGGTCGAGCCGCCGCCGACGCAGCGGAGGCGGTCCCGAGCACCGGCGGCACCCGGACCATCCCGGGGCCCCGGAGGCGCCGGGCCCACCGGCTGCTGCCCCGGCCCGCCCCCGCCCTGCCGGTCTTAGCCGAGGCACCCACGGCCGTCCCGGCCGCCGCGGCCCCGGCCGCCGCTCCCGCCCCGGTCACCGCCACCCCCGGGGCCCCGCCGGGCCGCAACCGTTCGGTGGCACTCTCATCCGTCACCGCGACCGCCGTGCTGACCCTGATCGGCTGCGGGGTGCTGATCCTCCACCTGGTCCAGCGGCAGACCGGCACGGTCGGGCTGCTGGTCGGCCTGGGCCTGGCGATGGTGCCGCTGCCGTTCGTGCTCGGCGGCCTGGCCTGGCTCAACCTCACCGCCAGGGTCCCGCTGCGGCACACCGTGTTCTGCCTCGGCTGGGGTGCCTGCGCCGCCACCACCGTCGCCATCCTGGCCAACAACTGGACGGCGAGCTACCTGACCCGGCACCGGGGACCGTTCGGCGAGCTGCTGGGCGCCGGGATCGCCACCCCGGTGATCGAGGAGACCGCCAAGGCCACCGCCCTGCTGGTGCTCCTGCTCCCGCTCGGCCAGCGGCTGCGCTGCCACGGCCGCCGCACCGGGCGCCCCTGCGCGCCGCTGCTGCGCCGGCTGCCCGCGCCCCGCAGCCCCCGCCCGTACCCGCGCCACCCGGTCGGGCCGCACGCCCGCGGCCGGCTGCGGCTGCGCCCGTACCTGCGGCCGCTGCCCTACCTGCGGCCGGCCCCACCCGCCGGTGGCCCGCCGCACCACCGCTCCCGGCCCCGCACCCTGGCCGCCGGGGTGGTGCTCGGCGGGATGACCGCCTGCGGCTTCGCGTTCACCGAGAACGCCCTCTACCTGGGCCGGGCCTTCACCAGCGACCAGCGGCAGCGGCTGGACAGCATCGGCCTCGGCGACCCGCCCAGCCTGCGCGACTTCGACAGCACCGTGCAGACCTTCGTCCTGCGCGCCCTGCTCTCCCCCTTCGCCCACCCGCTGTTCACCGCGCTCACCGGGATCGGCCTGGCCGTCGCCCTCACCACCGCGCGGCGCTGGCTGGCCCGGCTGGCCGTGCCCGCCGGGCTGCTGATGGCGATGACCCTGCACGGCACCTGGAACGCCGCCGCCGACCTCGGCACGGACGGCTTCCTGGTGGTCTACGGGGCGCTGATGGTGCCCTGCTTCGCCGCGCTGGTCTGCTTCGCGGCCTGGGCGAGGTCCCGCGCGTCCCGGCACCCCCCGCCCGGCCGGCGGCAGGCGGAGGGACGGGCGGAGGGACGGGCGGAGGGACGGGCCCGGGGACGCGCTTCCCGGCAGCCCGCCGAGGGCGTCTGAGGAACCGATTTCCCATCTCGGCGACTTCCCCGTATTGTTGTGTTCACCGACGCGGGGTGGAGCAGCTCGGTAGCTCGCTGGGCTCATAACCCAGAGGTCGCAGGTTCAAATCCTGTCCCCGCTACTCAGTAGCCGAAAGGCCCGGAGGATTCTTCCTCCGGGCCTTTCGCGTTCCCAGGTACGGGCAGGGCACGGTCCTGCCACGAACCTGTAACGGCGGCCTGTCCCGTAATCCCCTGTCAGCGGCCTGAACCATACTGAGGAAAAATTCATCCGATTGGGGGCGGCTCGACCACCCCGGACAGGAAGCACCACATGTTGTCGAAGCGACTGGTCAGTACCACCGCGCTCTGCCTCGTCCTGGCAGCCGGCACCGCCGCGTGCGGCAGCTCCACGAGCGACGGCAAGGCCGGCTCCGCGCAGAAGCTCGACACCGACAAGCTCAGCGCCCAGGACATCTCGAAGCAGGCCAAGGAAGCCCTGGCCTCCGCGGGCTCCCTCAAGATGGTCGGCAACATCAGCAGCGACGAGGGCAAGATGGAGCTGAACCTGACCCTCGACAACAAGAGCCAGTGCACCGGCAGCATGTCGATGCCGGGCATGGGCAAGTTCGACATCATCAGCGACGGCAAGACCTCGTACGTCAAGCCGGACACCGCCTTCTGGACCAACATGGGCGGCCCGAACGGCGCCAAGGCCGCCGAGCTGTTCAAGGGCCGCTACCTGACCGGCTTCGAGAACGACCCGTCGATGGGCTCCCTCATCAGCGTCTGCAACCTCGCCGAGTTCAGCAAGAAGATCACCGAGGACAAGAGCAGCAGCGACAAGGTCGAGAAGGGCTCCGCCGGCAACGTCAACGGCGTGAAGACCTTCAGCCTGAAGTCCACCGACTCCGACGGCGAGACCTCGACCATCCACGTCGCCACCGAGGGCAAGCCCTACCCGGTGCGGATCGAGCACACCGGCGCCAAGGACGGCAACGGCCAGATCGACTTCACCGACTTCGACAAGCCGCTGACCATCCAGGTCCCGCCGGCCGACAGCACGATCGACTTCACCAAGTTCCAGGACCAGCTCAAGACCGCCTGAGCGGCGGACGCGGGTACCGCGGAATAATCCGTTGCCCTCCCCCGGGTGCGCTGCCTACGCTGGCAGCACACTGAAGGGAGGTGATCCTGAGTTGAGTTCCATCAGGATGTGTGAGGTGGCTGCTCGCTAGAGCGCCCCTGCCTGCGCAGGGTGAGGCCCCAGGCCTCCGGCAGGCGAAATCCATAGCAGTCACCCGGCCCGCGGGCTCACCGGTTCATCCCCGGTGCCTCGGCGCCTGGCCAGTGCACGGGCCGGCGCGGAGGAGCAGCCCGCGGGTCGTCTGCGTTCCCGGGGAGCTTCCGGCATCGGTTCCGGAGGCTCCCCGCGGCGTGTCCCGGGGGACGGGTCGGGGGGACGGGTCCGGGGGGCGGACCCTGGGAACGGGTCCGGGGGAAGGGCCTTGGGCGTCCGGCGGACGTTCTCGTGGGCGTACAACCGGAGGGACGGCGGCGCTAGAGTTCGGCGCGGGTCCCGGAGCGGAGCCGCGCGGACACAAGGGGTAGGGGATGGCGAAGGCGAGGCGGCCGGGCGGCGGGACGACGCCGCGGACGGCGCGGTGGGGCGCCGGAGTGCCGGCCGGGACGGGGCTGGCCGGGCTGCTGCTGTTCGCGCTCGGCCGGGAGCACGCCTGGCAGGCGATCGGCGGCGGGCTGGTGGTGGCCGGGGCCTCGGTGGTGCTCGGCGGCGGGCTGGGTTTCCTGTTCGGGGTGCCGCGGGTGCGCGGCGGCGCGGGAGAGCCGCAGGGCTCGTACGCGCCGAACACCAATCTGGAGCAGGTCTCCGACTGGCTGACCAAGGTGCTGCTGGGCGTGGGGCTGACCCAGCTGGGCTCGCTCGGCGAGCGGCTGCACGACCTCGGCACCGCGCTGGCGCCCGCGCTCGGCGGGGGCCGGGACGTGGTGCCGTTCGCGGCGGCGCTGGTGCTGTACTTCCTGATCCTCGGCTTCCTGGCCGGCTGGCTGGTGACCCGCCTCGCGCTGCCGCAGGCGCTGACCGAGACCGACCAGGCGCTGGACCTCTTCCTCGCCGGGCAGGACCGCGACCGGCACGGCGACAAGGTGGGCGCGGACGACCTGCGGGTCCGCGCGATGCAGCAGCTCGGACTGCTGGGCGGCAGCGCGGAGCACCCGGCCGCGCTGGCCGGGCAGCTGCCGCCCTCCTCCGGCGCGCCCGCCGGGCCGGAGGGCGTGGTGGCCGAGGTCCGCGCGACCGCGCGGCGCTCGGCGCTGACCGCCGACCAGGTGCGGGCGCTCTTCGCGGACGGCTCCGAGGGCCGGCGGATCCAGGCGCTCGCCCTGATGCAGGGCGATCCGGCGCTGGCGGACCTGACCAGCGTGCTGGACGCGATCGAGCACCCGCGCTCGGGCTTCGAGCAGTACCACGCGCTGCTGGCCGCCCGGGGGCTGCTCTCCCTGCTGCCCGCCGCCGGGGCGCAGCGGCTGCGGGACGCGGTGGCGGCCCAACTGGTCGACCCGCAGGGCATCCCGTACGGGTCGGACCGCAGCTGGCTGGCGGAGAAGATCCTGTCCCGGCTCCCGGCGGCAGCCCTCGTACCGGCCCAGCCGGGCGCTGGGGGCAACTCCTAGACGGGTGAGTCCGGTTGCCGGGCCGAGCGGGCATCAGGGCCTCGGGGAGATGCGGACGGTTCGCCCGTTCGTCTCGTTCGCCGCCGAAGCTCAAGCCGCGCGGGCCGAGTGACCCTCAAGGGAACGGTGGGGTAAACCACCTTCCAACCCCCCTGTACGCAGCAGATATGACTTATCGTCACGACTTTTCCACAGACAGTTCGGCCATGTAGCGTGCGCAGCAACGAAACAACCCCCGCCGGTGCTCGCAACACCGAACGGGGGTCTGACCGACACGATCGACCGACTCTAAGGAATCGATCCTGTGGCTACCCACGACAATACCGCCATGGCCGCCCCCGGGTACGGCAAGCAGTCCGCGCCGGAGCAACTCCCCCGCTCCGCCACAGACTTCGCCCACCTCCCGGCCCGCGAGGCCTACCTCGCCTCGCTCATCGACCACCTCCCCGACGGCGCCGCCATGGACGTCAAGACCCTCGCCGTCCTCCAGCCCCACTACGGCCAGATGGCCTGCCGCACCGCCCTCACCAGGCTCTCCACCGCAGGCCACCTGCGCCGCGTCCGCGAACGCCTCAGCTCCACCGACTGCCGCTGGGTGTTCCACACCTACTTCTCCCGCACCCCCCGCTCCGACGCCTGGTGGAACCACTTCCTCGCCACCGGCGGCACCAACGACAGCGGCGACGCGTCAACGCCCGCCGATCCCGATCCCCCGGACGAGCGAACGCCCGTCCGCAACCACACACCGCTCCCCTCGGCCGCCTACGCCGCCCTCGCCGGCCTCGGCCTCGCCGACCCCCGCCTCGCCCTCTCCGCCGCCGACTGCACCGCCCTCGAACCCCTCGCCGCCGAATGGTTCGCCCGGGGCACCACCCCCGCCCTGTTCACCATCGCCCTCACCAACGGCCTCCCGCCCGACATCCACAGCCCGGCCGCCTTCACCCGCCGCCGCCTGATCGACAAACTCCCCCCGGAACGCCCCCGCCCACCACAGACGACCCGCATCCCCGAATGCACCACCTGCCGCACCCCCTGCCGCCCCCACGCCCTCCTCGGCGGCCTCTGCCGCACCTGCCACGGCACCCCGGCACCCCCACCACCCCGCCCCGGCGCACTCCCCCCGGCCGCCGTCCACCGCCACGCCGCCCACGTCAGAGCGGCACTCAGGCGAAACAGCGCCTCATCCCCGCCTGCGTACGCCTAGCCGGCCCGGACGGTGAAGCGCAGTTCGGGGCGGTCCCAGGTGATCCTCCCGTGGGCGGGGAAGGTGCCGACGCGTTCGGCGCCCACCCGCAGGTAGAAGCGCTCGGCGGGCGGGTTGGAGACCACCCGCACCTCGGTGATCCCGGCGCCGCGGGCCAGCTCCAGCATGTGGCCGATCAACTCGCGCCCGGTGCCGCGCCCCTGGGCCTCGTCGGCGACGAACATCAGGTCCAGTTCGGCCGGTTCGCGGATCAGCGCGTAGAAGCCGAGCAGTTGCCCGGCGGCCCGGTCGGCGGCGAGGAACACCTCGTGGCGGGCGATGTAGTCGGGCGTCACCCGGTAGCCGTCGATCATCGCGGCGTACTCGCCGCGGTAGGCGGAGCAGGTCTGGATCAGGTCGGTGAGCCGCTCGGCGTCGGTCTCGTCGGCGCGCCGGATGGTCGTATCGGTCATGCGGGAGAGTATAGGAGTGACCCCTGACAGTGACTCTTACATGCTCCCTGGGAAAGCGGCCCGGCGGTGGTGGTCGGCGGCCCGCAGCACCAGGAGTCGGAGGGTGCGGCCCTCCACCGGGCCGGAGAGACGGCGGACCTCGCTGGATATCCGGCGCTCGCCGAGCGCGTACCGCAGCCGGTCGAGGTGGCCGCAGCGGCGGCCGTACCCGTCGTTCAACGGCTGCACCCGGACCTCGCCATCCGGGGAGGTGACCCGGACCAGCTCCGCCAGCGCGGCCGACTGGCCCTCCAGGCCGAAGAGTTCGGGATAGGCGAAGAGCAGGTGGCCGCTCAGGGTGAGGGCGAAGGCGCCGTCCGCGAAGGGCAGCCGGGGCAGCGCGGCGGCCACGTACTGCTCGGGGTGGGCGGCCGAGTCGGCGGCGAACAGCCGCCGGGCCCGGTCCCAGCTGCGCAGGTACCGCTCGGCGTGGTCCGGGCGGGGCGCGGGGTAGAGCCGCGGGCGGGCGGCCATCGCGGCGGCCATCGCCACCCGGGCGGCCAGGGCGCGGTCGGCGACCGCGGGCAGCGGCAGCGCGTACGCCGGGTCGACGGCGATCACCCGGCAGCCCAGCTCGCGCGCCTCGGCGGCCAGGCCGGCCGCGCCGCCGGGACAGTCCAGCAGCGGCCCGGGCAGGGCGGCGAGCCGGGCCCGGGTGAGGCCGAACTGGGCGCAGTACTCGTCCAGCGGGCGGGAGGTGACCAGGACGTCCGGCTGAGCGGGGGGAAGGCCGGCGGCAGCCACCCGGTCATCCGAACACGGGGCGGCCCCGCCCGCATCCGGAGGGCGTCCGGGGCGCGGGCGGGGCCTGGGAGTGGGCGGAGCCGGCGGTCAGCGGCCGAGCAGGCCCCGGACGGCGGCCCGGTTGACGTTGGTCAGGCCGCGGACCAGCTGGGTGGTGAGGAAGACCAGCAGCACCCCGAGGAGCGACAGCGCGGCGATCTGCCAGGGTGCCTGGATCTCGTACACGTGCTGGACGCCGTCGCCGTCGCGGAAGTCGAACAGCCGGTACCCGTTCCAGGGGGTGTAGGCCCGGAAGACCCAGTGGTACAGCGGGTAGAGCGCCAGCGACCAGCCGAGCAGCAGGAACACCAGCGTCACCACGAAGCTGAATATCGCCCAGGGGAACATCACCACCTGGTACAGCACGGCCTTCCAGCCGGCCCCGTCCGCCAGCCGCGCGGTGATCGCGCCCCAGCTGCCAGGGCGGACCTGGCGCACCGGCTCCGGGCCGGGGACATCCAGCGCCAGCATGCCGCGCACCCGGGCCCGCTCCAGCCGGCCGAAGCCGCGGGCGAGGCTGGTCAGGGCGCCCAACACGGGCAGGCCGAGGACGGTGACGAAGGTGCCGAGGCCGAAGCAGAACATGGTGATCGAGACGGCGAACCCGGCGATCGCCACCGGCAGGCCGGTGAGCGCGTAGCCGACCTCGCGGTAGTAGTACGCCGAGAACGGCGCCCGCCACGCGGCCGGCCGCTGCCCGGTCCTGCGGGCCGCGGCGGGACGCGGGACGCCACCGTGACCGCCCAGGACGTCCCACTCCCGGTCCTCCATGCTGTGGCTGCTGCTCATGCTCCCGGCCCCTCGTTCTGGCGTTCGTTCGTCCCGCTGACGAGGTCCAGTCTGGTGGACGCGCCGACCGGGCGTGATCCGGAGGCCTGGCGGATCCGGGGTGGGGTTAACCCCCCTCCCCCCGGGCGGCCGGGCCCGGCCACTCGTCGGCGAGCAGCGCGTAGAGGTACGAGTCGGACCAGACGCCGTCCTTGAACCCGTCGTGCCGCAGCCGCCCCTCCCGCCGGAAGCCCAGCCGGGTGAGCGCCTTCACGGAGGCCGCGTTGTCCACGTGGACCCGGGCGGTCAGCCGGTGCAGGTCCAGCGGGCCGAAGGCGAGGCCGCGGAGCAGGCCGACGATCTCGCCCGCGTAGCCGCGGCCCCTGACCTCGTCGGCCAGCACGCACCCCAGGTCGGCGGAGCGGTGCCCGCCGAGGACGAGCGAGGCCTGCCCGACCGGCGGCGCGTCCCGCGGGTCCTCGGCGTCGGCGAGCCTGGTGACGGCGAGCCGGTAGGTGTCCCGCTCCCCGGCCATCGCCTCCTCCAGGTAGAGCTCGATCTGGTCGGCGCAGGCCTCCCGGTCGCACGACCCGAAGGGCAGGTACCGGGTGACCTCGGGGTCGCCGAACAGCGCGTGCAGCGCGTCCACGTCGCCCTCGGTGTGGTGGTACTCGCGGATGGCCAGTCGCGGGCCGGTGAGTCGTACGGGGAGCATGGCTGCCGACCCTATCCCCGCCCGGCGGCTACCGTTCGGACTATGAACGACGAAGACCTGCGGCTCGCCCCCCGCACCAAGGCCGCCGACCTGCTCGCCTGGGCGGCCGAGCAGGGCCGCGCGCCGGTGGCCGAGGGGCCGCTGCGCACGGTGCTGGCGCTGCTGGAGCTGGGCGAGGGCAGGATGCACGACGGCTGGCCGGAACTGACCTCGAACGCGGTGGAGCACCTGCTGTACGAGCGCCTCCACCTGTACGTCCAACCCGCGCCCGAGGAGGACCCGCTCGCGTACGGCGACGCCGTCCGGATGCTGGCCGACCACCAGCGGGCGGCCCGGCGGCTCAACGCCAAGCGCCAGGAGCGGCTGCACGCGGAGGCCGAGTGGCAGGGCGAGGTCGCGGCCGGACTGCTGCGCCGCGCCGACCTGGTGACCTGGCCCCGGCTGTACGCGCTGCTGCTGCACGCGCACGGGGTGGACGTCGCCGACGGGGAGGCGGTGCGGGACTGGCTGGCCGGTTTCGGCGGGCTCGCCGAGGAGGAGCGGCTGGCCGCGTACGAGGACCTGGCGCCGGCCGGCTGGCTGGACGAGCCGGACGAGCAGGGCTGGGGCTGGAGCCGGGTGCTCTCGGTCGGCATGGCCACCGACGGCGCGCGGCGGCTGCTGGAGCAGGGCCTGATGCGGCGCAGCTACCGCAACCTGGCCGAGCTGACCGCGCTGGGACGGCCGATGCCGGACGAACTGGCCGGGGACTTCGGCGAGTTCGAGGACGCGGCGGTCGAGGCGGCGCTCGACCTGTTCGGCGAGTGGACGGTGCCGGGGCTGCCGCGGCTGCTGGTGGAGGAGTTCCCCGAGCTGGCGCCGGAGCCGGGCCAGAAGGAGATCGACGCGTACCTGGCGCAGCTGCCCGCCGAGGAGTGAGAGACCGCGAAGACCCCCGGCCGGGAGCTCGTGCTCCGGGCCGGGGGCCTTCGCGGGGGCGTCTGCGAGCGGGTGCCTCAGCCGGCGGGTGCCGTGAGACCGGGGGCCGTCAGGCCCGGGGCGTCACGGGTTGAGGCCGCGCTGCTGGAGCCAGGGCTCCGGGTCGACCGGGGCACCGCCGCCGGGGCGGATCTCCATGTGCAGGTGCGGGCCGGTGACGTTGCCGGTCGCGCCGACCTTGCCGATCTGCTGGCCGGCGACGACCTTGCCGGAGCCCTTGGTGATCGAGGAGAGGTGGCAGTACCAGATCTCGGTGCCGTCGGGCAGGGTCTCGACGATCCGGTAGCCGTACGAACCGGCCCAGCCGGCCGAGGTGATGGTGCCCTGGCCGAGCGCGTGGACCGGGGTGCCGGTGTCGGCGGCGAAGTCCAGGCCGGTGTGCAGGTTGGCCCAGTAGCGGGCGCTCTGGCCGTAGTGGGCGGAGAGCCGGTAGTCGTCCACCGGCAGGGTGAGGGCGGCGGCCTTGGCCCGCTCGGCCTCCTCGGCGGCGCGCTTGGCCTCGGCCTCCTTGGCGGCGGCCTTGGCCTCGGCCTCCTGCGCGGCCTGGACCCTGGCGGTCTCCTCGGCGGCGGTGCGCTGGCTGTCGGCCTGGTGCTGGATGCGGGCGGCGAGCGCGAGGCCGGGGTCCGCGGAGAGGGCGACCGGGGCCTCGTCCGGGGCTTCGACCGCGGGGGCGGCGGCCGGGGTGGCCGAGGCGAAACCGGTGGCCCCCAGGGTGGCGGCGACGGCGGTGACGCCGAGCAGCGGGGAGGTTCCGCGGGTCTGACGCGGCATCCGGTGGCGGTTGGTCTCGGCCTCCGGGCCGAAGGCGTCGGGGCCTTCCGAGCCGGGGTGGTCGAGGAGCTGGGTACCGGCTGCGGGGCCGGCCGGGTGTGCCGGGGTGTACGTCGACGCCACGGAGGCGCGCTCCTTTCCTTCCTTCGCGCCTACCGGGTTAGCTGACGGGTTCGGAGCAGGAAGGTCTCCTACGGCCGGGCCTGGGCCCCGCCGATTCACCCCAGGGAACGTGGTTCCCCGGCTCCCTGACCTGCCCGGAGGCCGGTCGGTGGGATTAGGCACCGCGCACGGTGCCGTCTGGGTACGGCGTTGACGACCGCGCTGCGTTATCAAACGTTAATCCTAGGAGGCGCCGATTCCAAGCCATCCGGTGGAAGCGACTGTCGACCATATGATCGGACGTCAACGAACGACCCCTCATGCACGGCTCCATCTGAGTACTCCTACTCATGTGCGGTCCGGCCGGGCGGCCGCATCCTGACGCCATGAGCGCACCGATGCAGACCCGCACGACGGCCGCCTACTACATCCAGGCCGTCCTCTCGTTCGCCCTGTCCGGCACCACCCTCGCCGTCGGGATCGCCTATCTGCCGGTCGGCGGGTGGACCCGGGCGTTCCTCGGAATCGGCCTCCTCTACACCGTCACCTCCGCGTTCACGCTGGCGAAGGTGATCCGGGACAAGCAGGAGACCAACGAGATGGTGACCCGGGTCGACCAGGCCCGGCTGGAGAAGCTGCTCAGCGAGCACGACCCGTTCAGGGTCGAGGGCGCCTGACCCGCCCCCTTCCCGGATCGCCGCCCGCCGGCTGCTTGACGGCTAAGGCTATTAGCCTTAGCTTTATGGCTATCGGCAGCAACGCCGATGCCCCGCCCCGGCGGCCCGAGGAGGACCCCCATGAACGGCACCATCACCCCGAGCACCCAGTGCCTGACCGTCCCCGGCGGCCGGATCGCCTTCGACGACACCCGGCAGGGCGACGGCGCCCCCGTCGTCCTGCTCCCGGGCATGCTCGACAGCCGGGCCGCGTACCGGCACCTGCGCCCGCTGCTGGTCGCCGCCGGCCACCGGGTCGTCACCATGGACCTGCGGGGCTTCGGCGAGTCCTCGATCGCCTGGGACGACTACGGCCCGGCCGCCCTCGCCGGCGACGTCCTCGCCCTGCTCGACCACCTCGGCATCGAGCGCGCCGTCCTCGCCGGGAACTCGTACACCGGGGCGACCGTCGTCAGGGCCGCCGGGGATGCGCCCGGGCGGGTCGCCGGGATCGTGCTGATCGACGCCTTCGTCGAGACCCCGCCGCCGGGCGCCCTGATGCGCGCCGCCATGGGCCTGATGGGCGCGGCCCTCGTCCACTGGCCCGCCGCCTGGGGCTTCTACCTGCGCCGGATGGCCTTCCCCGGCGCCAGGCCCGCCGACTTCGACGCGTACGTGGACGGGCTGGTCTCCGACCTGCGCACCCCCGGACGCAAGACCGCCACCCGCGGGTACGTCCACGGCGACTCGGCGCCGGTCGGCTGGACGGCTGCGGTGCGGTGCCCCGCGCTGGTGGTCATGGGCAGCAAGGACCCCGACTTCCCGAAGCCGGAACTCGTCGCCGACCGGCAGGCCGCGGCGCTCGGCGCGCGGAAGGCGATGATCGAGGGGTCCGGGCACTACCCGATGGCCGACAACCCGGCGGCCACCGCGGACGCCCTGCTGCCCTTCCTCGCCGAACTCGGCTGACCGACCGCCGCCCGCCGGCAGCCCGACCGCCGCCCGCACCCGCCCGACTTCCGTACGGAGAGCCCGAACCCATGCCCCGCGTAGGACTGACCCCCGACCAGGTCGTCGACCACGCCCTCGCCCTCATCGACGAGCAGGGCGCCGAGGCCCTCACCCTGGCCTCCGTCGCCGCCAGGGCCGGGGTCGCCACCCCCTCGCTGTACAAGCACGTCAGCGGCGGCCTCGCCGAACTGCGGCGGCTGATCGCCGTCCGGGTCACCGGGGAGCTGGCAGACCGGCTGGCCGAGGCGGCGGTCGGCCGCAGCGGGGACGACGCCGTCGCCGCGGTGCTGCGCGCCTACCACGCGTACGCCACCGAGCACCCGCACCGCTACAACGCCCTCCCCCAGGCCCCGCAGCCCGACGACGACCTGGCCCGCGCGGCCGCCCGGCTCGTCGGCGTGATCATCGCCGTCCTGCGGGAGTACGGCCTCGACGGCTCCGAGGCGATCCACGCCGCCCGCACCGTCCGCTCGCTCGCCCACGGCTTCGCCTCCCTCAGCGCCGCCGGCGCCTTCCGGCTCGCCGAGGACCTCACCACCACCCACGACCGCCTCATCACCACCCTCACCACCGGCCTCCGCGCCTGGCCTGTTTAGCCCAGCCGCCCGGGCCCGGCTCGGTCACCATCCGCCCCCCGGGGAAATGGGGTATCAAGGGTCAGTGCCCCTGGAGCCCGCCGGCAGTCCGACCACGCGCAGCGCGATGCGCTGCGTGCGCCTGCTGCTCGGCTGCACCAGCGCCGCCGGACTGCTCGGCACCGTCCTGGCCGAGGGCCCGGGCTGGATCACCGGCGAGGGGTCCGTGCTCTACCTGCTGGACTCCGCCGGGATGCTCCGGCTGATCGCCTCGCACGGGCTGCCGGACTGGGCGCACGAGCGCTACGGCGTGGTCGACCCCGCCGGTGAGCTGCCCGCCGCGATGGCCCTGCGGCTGCGCCGCCCGTACCTGCTCGGCCCCGAGCACACCAGCGTCGACTACCCGGACGGGAACGCCGGCATGGGCACCGGGATGATCACCGTGATCACCCTGCCGATGGTCGTGGACGAGCGGCCGATCGGCGTCCTCGCCCTCACGCTGGCCCACCGGGGCACCGTGCCGCGCCGCGACCTGGACGTCCTGGAGACGGTCGCCGAGGCCTGCGCCCACCGGCTCTCCCACCTGCTGGACCACGCCGACGCCCACCTCCCGCACGGCACCCGGGCCCCGTACGGCGTCCGGTCGCCCGAGGACCCGCGGGCGGCCGACGGCCGCCACGCCGGGCCGGCCCACCCGCTGCTGTCGCTGGCCGTGCGGGCCGCCGGGCACGGCGCCTTCGAGCGCGACCTGGTCACCGGGGAGAGCTACTGGGACGCCGAGGCGTTCCGGCTGGCGGGCCGCCCGGCCGCCCCGGACGGCACCGCTCCCGAGCTGGACCGGCTGGTCCACCCCGAGGACCTGCCGGACGTGCAGGCCGCGCTGGCCGAGGCGCTGGCCACCGGCGGCCGCTACCGGATCGGCTACCGGGTGGTCCGGCCCGGCGGCAAGGTGGCCCGGGTCGAGGAGTCCGGCGAGGTGATGCTGGACGTGCACGGGCGGCCGGTGCGGATCGCCGGGCTGCTCGCCGACGCCGGGCACCGGGGGCAGCCGCCGGCCGAGGAGCGGAACTCCCCCGCCGCCGCCAGGACGGCGCTGCTGCTGACGCTCACCCGGGCGCTGTCCAGGGCGGTGACCGTCCGGGACGTCACCACCGCGGTCACCGACGTCGCCCGCCCCGCGCTCGGCGCCTCCGGCATCGTCCTGGACCTGGTGGACGAGGGCCGGCTGCTGCCCGTCTCGCACACCGTGTACGGGGGCCCGCGGCGCACCGAGCTCACCCGCCTGGCGGACCTGTCCGAGGACGTGATGCAGCGGTCGCTGACCCGCTCCGCCCCGCTGTTCAGCGACCCCGCGGCGGCCCGCACCCGGCGCGACCCGCTCTCCCCGGCCGCCTGGGCGGTGCTGCCGCTGGTCGCCTCCGGGCAGCAGGTCGGCTCCTGCCTGATCACCTTCGCCGCCGAGCGCGCGTTCGGCCGCGAGGACCGCACCCTGTACTCGGCGTTCGCCGGCATCCTCGCGCAGTCCCTGGAGCGGGCCCGGCTGTACGACACCCACCACCACCGGGCCACCGAGCTGCAGCGCGCGATGCTCCCGCGCACCCTGCCCCGGCTGCCCGGGATCACCAGCGCCGCCCGCTACCTGCCGAGCACCGAGGGCATGCAGATCGGCGGCGACTGGTACGACCTGCTGCGGCTCCCGGACGGCCGGATCGGGCTGGTGATCGGCGACGTCCAGGGGCACAACGCCGAGGCCACCGCGGTGATGGGCCAGCTGCGCAGCGGCCTGCGGGCGTACGCGACGGACGGGCACGACCCGGCTGCCACCCTGACCCGGACCAGCCGGCTGCTGGCCGAACTGGACACCGAGCTGTTCGCCACCTGCCTCTACCTGACCCTGGACCCGGCGGACGGCGTGCTGACCGCGGCCAGGGCCGGCCACCCGGCGCCGGTGCGGATCACCGCCGACGCCGCCGCCGTCGAGCTGGAGCTGGAGGGCGGGCCGCCGCTGGGCGTGGCCCCGGAGCGGCCGTACCCGCTGGCGGTGGGGCGGCTGGCGGTCGGCGAGACGCTGCTGGCGTACACCGACGGGCTGGTCGAGGACCGCGAGGAGGACTACGACGAGTCGGTGCAGCGGATGCTCGGCGGGCTCGAACTGTGGGCCCGGCGGGCCGGTCCGGGACGGGTCGGCCCGGCGTCGGCGCTGGAGCGGCTGGCCGACCTGCTCACCCTGAACGTGACCGAGCGGCGGTCCAGGCCGGACGACGTGGCGCTGCTGCTCCTGCACCGGACGGCGCCTCTTCCGTGACATCGTGCACACAGGTCCCACACATCACCGGACGCGATCCGGCCGACCGGCTTGAATCCGCCGCCTCCCGCGGGACCGGCCGGAGCGTCGCGAGGCCTCGTCAGGCCGTGGGGTCGGGGTCGAACGACTGCCGATTGACGCCGAATTGACTCGATATTGACGAGATCCGGTCACTTGGCGAGATCCGTTCACACCTTCGTAGGATCATCACCCTAGAATTCGCGCGTGACGATGACTCAGTGGTGCGCAACGGCAACCGGCGTGCTCGCCGTCCTCGCCCTCGTGACCGCCGCGCGGTACCGCGCCGTGTCCGTCACCCAACGCGTCCGCGCCGACCGGCTCCACCGCGAACTCGCCGCCGTCCAGGAACAGCTCGCCGCCGGGCTCTCCCGCCGCGGCGCCGAACTCGCCGCCGTCCAGCAGGAGCAGGAGCACACCGCCTCCACCCAGCGGGCCTTCCTCAGCGTCGCCCGCCGGATCCTGGTGATGGCCCACGACCAGCAGGCGCTCCTCGACGAGATGGAGCGCACCCACGACGACCCGGCGCTGCTGGAGGGCCTGCTCAAGGCCGACCACGCGGCCGCCCAACAGGCCAGGCTGGCCCAGACCCTGGCCGTGCTCTGCGGCGCCAGGGCCGGCCGGCACTGGCCGGAACCGGTCGCCCTGGAGGACGTCGTCCGCGGCGCCCAGTCGCGCATCCTGCCGTTCCAGCGCGTGGTGGTGCGCAGCCGGATCGAGACCGCGGTGGTCGGCGCCGCCGCCGAGGCGCTGATCCACGCGATCGCCGAACTGCTGGACAACGCCACCCGCTACTCCCCGCCCAGCACCCAGGTGTTCGTCACCCTGATGCCGGTGCACAACGGCGCCGTCGTCGAGATCGACGACGGCGGCGTGGGCATGCCGGAGCAGGCCGTCGCCAAGGCCGCCGCCGCGCTGGCCGGCGGCAGCACCCTGGAGGTCTCCCGGCTGGGCGAGGTGCCGCAGCTGGGTCTGGCCGCCGTCGGCCGGCTCGCCGAGCAGTACGGCTTCCGGGTCACGCTCAGCTCGGCGCCCTCCCCGTACGGCGGCGTACGGGTGGTCCTGCTGCTTCCGAACGCGCTGCTCACCGAGCCGCTGCCGCCCACCGTCCCCGGCCTCGGGCCGGACGACCGGGCGTTCAACCCCGGGCCCCGGCCGGTCTCCCCCGCCGGTCACCCCATGGTGGAGACCCCGCCGCCGGGACGGCCCGCCGCCGACACTCCCCCGCCGCTGCCCCGCCGGAGCCACCGGCGCGCCCGCACGGGCCGCCCCGCCCAGCACGCCGCTCCCCCACCGCCGCCCGCGCCGCCCTACCGCTCGGCCCGGGACGCGCAGGCGTTCATGGCGATGTTCCAGGCCGGGACCGCCAGCGGCCGCTCGGCCGTCCGGGCCCAGGCCCAGTCCGACCCTTCCCTGCCCGCTTCCCCCCGACTTCCCCAGCGCTCCGGAGAGTTCCATGACCACCACCCCTGATCTCGGCTGGCTGCTCGCCGACATCATCGCCGTCCCGCAGGTCCAGCACGCCGTGGTCGTCTCCAACGACGGCCTGGAGATCGGCCGCAGCGCGGGCATCGCGCGCGAGGACGCCGAACGGCTCGCCGCCGCCTGCTCCGGGCTCCAGTCGCTGGCCCGCGGCGTCGCGACGGGCTTCGGCGGACCGGGCAGCGCCACCCGCCAGATCATCATCGAGTACGGCGGCGGCTACCTCTTCGTCGTCGCGGCCGGGGCCGGCGCGCACCTGGCCGTGGTGGCCGGCGACGCCGTGGACGCCGGACTGGTCGCGTACCAGATGCAGGTCCTGGTCGAGCGGATCGGCAGCCACCTCACCAGCCCGCCGCGCGTCGACCACGCGGCGGGGGGCCACCGGTGAGCGGCCCGGTCCGCCCGTACGTCATCACCGGTGGGCGCAGCCGCCCCACCCGGTCGGAGCTGGCCGTGGAGAGCCTGGTCAGCGCGTTACCCGGACCGCCGGAACTGCCCGAGCACCCGCTGCTGAACCGTGAGCACCGGCGCATCCTCGGCCTCTGTCACAGCCTGCTGTCCATCGCCGAGGTGGCGGCCCACCTGGGGCTTCCGCTCGGCGTCGTCAAGGTGCTGGTCGGGGACCTGTGGGACCTCGGCGCCGTGCAGGTGCTCCCGCCCGTCCCGCAGGCCGAACGCCTGCCCGCAACCCTCCTGGAAGAGGTGCTCGTTGGCCTCCGCCAACTCCGCTGAGACCGTCCCCGGCGCCGCCGGGTCCGCCGACGGGCCGCAGTACCTGCCCTCCTCGGTGCAGGGCGCGGTCAAGATCCTCGTCACCGGACCGTTCGGGGTCGGCAAGACCACCCTGGTCGGCTCGCTGAGCGAGATCACCCCGCTGCGCACCGAGGAGACGATGACCGCCGCCAGCAGCGGCGTCGACGACCTCACCGGGCTCGCCGGCAAGAGCACCACCACGGTGGCGCTGGACTTCGGCCGGATCACGCTCAACTCGCGGCTCGCGCTGTACCTGTTCGGCACGCCCGGGCAGCAGCGGTTCTGGCCGCTCTGGGACGACCTGTCGCGCGGTGCGCTCGGCGCGATCGCCATGGTCGACCTGCGCCGGCCGGACGAGAGCTTCGACGTGCTCGGCCGGCTGGAGGAGCAGCGCATCCCGTTCGCGGTCGCGGTCAACACCTTCCCGGGTACGCCGAGTTACCCGGAGGAGGAGCTGCGCTCGGCGCTGGACCTGCTGCCCGAGGTGCCGATCCTGTACTGCGACGCGCGTGACCGGCGGCAGTCCTACGACCTGCTGATCGACTTCGTCGACCATCTGCACCGCAGCTCGATCCTGGAGCTCCAGCGGTGACCGCCCCCGAGCCCACCGGGGCACCCGGATGCCCCGTCGCCCACGGCGGCGGCCCGCCCGGCGGCCCGTCCGGCCGCGGACTGCCCACGGGCGTCCCGCTGACCCCGCTGTTCGGCCAGTCCGTCGCCGAGGACCCGCACGGCCTGTACGCCCGGCTCCGCGAGCGCTACGGTCCGGTCGCCCCGATCGAGCTGGAGCCCGGGGTCGAGGCCTGGCTCGTCCTCGGCTACGCCGAACTGCTCGAACTCACCCGCAACGAGGCGCTGTTCTCCAAGGACTCGCGCCGCTGGCGGGTGCCCGCCGAGGGCCGGCTGGCCGCCGACTCCCGGCTGCTGCCGATGACCTCCTGGCGGCCCACCCTGCTCAACCTGGACGGCGCCGAGCACCAGCGGCTGCGCTCCGCGGTCTCCGACACCCTCGCCCAGATCGACCACCGCCAGCTGCGCGGGACGACCGAGGCCGCCGCCAACGGGCTGATCGACAGCTGGGGTCCGGACGGCACCGCCGACCTGATCGCCCAGTACGCCCGTCCGCTGCCGCTGCTGGTCTTCACCCAGCTGGTCGGACTGCCGGTGGAGAGCGGGCCGCGGGTGGTCGAACTGATCAGCCACTTCGTGGACAGCAGTTCGCAGTCCCAGCGCGCCGGAGCGGAGTTCCAGGCACTGCTGGTCGACCTGGTGCGCCGCCGCCGGGCCGCCCCCAGCGCCGACCTCACCTCCTGGCTGCTCGCCCACCCGGCCGGGCTGACCGACGAGGAGGCGGTGCACCACCTGGTGGTGCTGCTGGTCGCGGGCAACGAGACCTCGATCAACTGGACCGGCAACACGCTGCGGCTGCTGCTCACCGACCGGCGCTTCCGGGCCACCCTCACCGGCGGCCGGCTGACCGTCTCCGACGCGCTGGAGGAGGTGCTCTGGCGCGACCCGCCGACGCAGAACTTCCCGGGCCGCTGGGCCACCGGCGACACCGTGCTCGGCGGCCAGTACATCAGCGCCGGCGACATGCTCGTGCTCGGCCTCGCCGCGGCCAACGCCGACCCGGCCGCACAGGGCGTCTCGGCCGCCGCGCAGGGCTCGCTCGGCGGCAACCGGGCGCACCTCGCCTGGGGCGCCGGCGCGCACGTCTGCCCGGCCCAGCACCCGGCCAGGATCATCGTCGAGACCGCCGTCGAGACCCTGCTGCACCGCCTGCCGGACCTCCAACTGGCCGTGCCGGGCGGCGACCTGGCCTGGCGCCCGTCCCCGTGGTCCCGGGCCCTGACCGCCCTCCCGGTGCTCTACAGCGCCTTCACCCCGCCCCGCCCGCCAGCCCCCGAGAGGCCCGCATGGACACCGTCACCGACTCCGGAACCCGCGCCGAACCCGTCAGACTCGACCCCTTCGGCCGCGACCAGCACGGCGAGAACGCCCGCCTCAGGGCGGCCGGCCCCGCGGTCCTGGTGGAGCTCCCTGGCGGGGTGGTGGTCTGGGCGGTAACCCACCACGACGCCCTCCAGTCGCTGCTCGCCGACCCCCGGGTCGGCAAGGACGCCCGGCTCTGGAGCACCTTCAGGGAGGGCCGGCTCCCGGAGGGCTGGCCGCTGCTCAACTTCATCGTCGTCCCCGGCATGGTCACCGCCGACGGCGAGGACCACCGGCGGCTGCGCGGGCTGGTCTCGCAGGCCTTCACCCCCCGCCGGATAGCCGCGCTGGCGCCCGCGATCGAGGCCCGGGCGATCGCGCTGCTGGACGAGGTCAGCCGGCTGGAGGGCCCGTTCGACCTGCGCAGGCACTTCGCCTACCCGCTGCCGATGCAGGTGATCGGCGAACTGCTCGGCCTGGCGCTGGAGCAGCAGGACGAACTGCACGAACTGTCCGACACCATGGTCTCCAGCTCGGCCACCCCGGCGGCGGCGCTCGCCGCGCAGCGCGGCCTGAACGCGCTGCTGGCCTCGGTGGTGGCGGCCAAGCGGGCCGAGCCGGGCGACGACCTGACCACCGCCCTGATCGACGCCCACGAGGCCGGCCGGCGCCTCGACCAGCAGCGGCTCAGCGAGGCCGAACTGGTCGGCACCCTGCTGCTGATGCTGGTCGCCGGGCACGAGACCACGCTCAACCTGATCACCAACGCGGTCCGCGCCCTGCTCACCCACCCGGACCAGCTGCGGCTCGTCCTGGACGGGGAGCAGCCGTGGTCGGCGGTGATCGAGGAGACGCTCCGCTACGACTCCCCGGTCGGGCAGTTCCCGCTGCGCTACGCGATCGAGGACATCGAGGTCGGCGACGTGGTGATCCGGCGCGGCGAGGCACTGCTGGCCTCCTACGCGGCGGCCGGCCGGGACGAGGGGCACCACCGGGACGCCGACCGCTTCGACCTCACCCGGCAGCCCGCCAAGCACCTGTCGCTCGGCCACGGCCCGCACTTCTGCCTCGGCTCCGGGCTCGCCAGGCTGGAGGCCGAGACGGCGCTGCGACACCTGTTCGCCCGCTTCCCCGGGCTGGCCCTGGCGAAGGGCGCGACCGACGAGCCGATCGCCTCGTTCGTCAGCAACGGTGTGCGCACCCTGTGGGTGACGGTCTGAGCCGGCGGGTTACCTGAGGGTGGTCCGCGTCGTTCGGCAGGGCATGAAGAAACTCGCCACCCTGGCCGCCCTCACCATGGCGGGCCTCGCCCTCGCCGTCCCGGCGGCTTCCGCCACCACCCAGACCGCCTCCTCGCCGGACGTCACCGGCGGGCTCACCGACGGGCTCGAAGTCTCCCCGGCCGACCTCGCCCTGCGGACGGTGGGCAAGCTCCCGCTGGTCGGCAAGCCCGCCAACGAGATCGAGGCGATCGGGACCAACCAGATGAGCCACCCGGGGCTCAGCGGGCAGGTCCTGAACTGATCCGTCGCCCACCTGCCCGTGGCCGGCCGGCCGACCCCCGAACGGCCGGCCGCCCACGGTGCCCGGCCGCCGGGTGTCCGACTGCCCGAGCTGTCCGGCCGCCCGGGGTTTCCGGCTGCCGTGGTGTCCGACTGCCCGGAGTGTCCGGCCGCCTCGCTCAGCCCGCGGACAGCCGGTTGAGCTCCGGGTAGCCCAGCCCGTCGGCGAGCGCGGTGAACGTGCCGTGCCCGTACACCTCCTCGGCGGCCCGGCGGACCGCCGCGTACGCCACCTCGGCCAGTCCGGGGCCCAGGCTGATCCGGGCCACGCCCAGCTTCGCCAGCTCGGCGACCGACGGGGAGCCGGGGCCGGCCAGCACGTTCAGCGGCGCCGGGACGGCCGCGACCAGCGCGGCGATGGTCTCCGGGTCGGACACCCCCGGGACGAACACCCCGTCCGCACCCGCCTCGACGTACGCCCGCAGCCGCCGCACCGCTTCCTCCGGCCGGTCCTCGGGGGCGCCGATCCCGTGCAGGAAGACGTCGGTGCGCGCGTTGACGAAGAGCGGCACGCCGGCCGCGTCCGCCGCCGCCCTGGCGGCCGCGATCCGCTCGGCGGCCTCCTCCTGCGGACGGCCCTCGTCCTCCAGGTTCACCCCGACGGCGCCGGTGTCGAGCAGCGCGGCGATGGTCTCGCCGACCCCGGCGGCGGTGTCCGCGTAGCCGCCCTCCAGGTCCGCGGTGACCGGCAGGCCGACCGCGCGGACCACCTGGGCGGTCCTGGCCAGCACCTGCCCGGGGTCGGCGCCGCCGCCGTCCGCGCGGCCGAGCGACCACGACACGCTCGCGCTGGCCGTCGCCACCGCCCGTGCCCCGGCGGCGGCCACCAGCCGGGCGCTCGGCACGTCCCAGGCGTTCGCCAGCACCAGCGGCTCGCCCGGGCGGTGCAGCTCGCGCAGCAGCCGGGCCTGCTCCCGCCGGCCGGCCCGGTCGGTGGCGCTCACCTCGCGGCCGGGCTCATGCGGGTGGAGACGCCGATCCGGTTCCAGGCGTTGATCGTGGTGATCAGCGCGATCAGCTGGGCCAGCTCGGTCTCGTCGAACTGCGCGGCGGCCTCCGCGTACACGGCGTCCGGCACGTGGCCCTGGGTCAGCAGGGTGACCGACTCGGTGAGGGCCAGGGCGGCGCGCTCGCGGGCGGTGAACCAGGGCGTCTCGCGCCAGGCCGGGAGGGAGAGCATGCGGTGGTCCTGCTCGCCGTGCTCGCGGGCGTCGGCGGAGTGCATGTCGATGCAGAAGGCGCAGCCGTTGATCATCGAGGCGTGCACCTTGACCAGTTCGGCGATCACCGGGTCGACGCCCTCCCTGGAGGCCCGGTCCAGGGCGACCATCGCCTGGTAGAAGGCGGGGGCGAGCTTGTGCATCGGCATGCGCTGCTCGGGGGCGGGCACCGGGGCCCCGTTCGTCACGGTCGTCTCGTTCGTCGTCATGGCCGCCAGCCTAGGAGCGCGGTGGCCTGCCGTCCTGGTGCATTCGGCCACCCGCATCGTGGGCCACTTCCGGCGTGCGAACGGCCGTGCGAGGATCGCCGGGAGGGGATCTCCGGCGGGTTCACCGGCCGGATCGCCGACCGGACGAGGTCAGGGGCAGCGGGTCGTGTGTACGGCGTTCGTCAGCATCGAGCCGGCAGCGGCGGTGCCGGTCCTGCTGCTGTCCGTCCGGGACGAGTACCTGGGCCGTGCCTGGCTGCCGCCGGACCACCACTGGCCGGACCTGCCCGGGCTGCTCGGCGGACTGGACCTCGCGGCCGGCGGCACCTGGCTGGCCGTCGACCCCGCCCGGCGCACCGCCGCCTGCCTGCTGAACGGCTTCGGCCCGGCCGCCCCCGCCGACGCCCGGCGCACCCGCGGCCGGCTGCCGCTCACCGCCGTCCGGGAGGGCGGGGTCGGCCGGCTCGACCTCACCCCGTACGACCCGTTCCACCTCGTCCTGGTCCGGGCCGACGGAGCCCGGGTGTCCAGCTGGGACGGCAGGCGGCTGGAGGAGCGCGAACTGCCGTCCGGCCTGAGCGTGGTGCTCAACGACGGGCTGGAGGGCCTGGCCGCCGGCCGGACCACCTCGGAGCGGATCCGCGCGCTGATGGCCGCGCGCGCCGCCCACTTCCGGGCCCGGCTGGCCGCCGAACCCCGGCCCGAGCCGACCGGCGCGGGCCCGGCCGCGGCGGCCTGGGGCGGCTGGCTGCCGATCGTCGCCGGGAACGGGCTGGCGCCGGACGCGGACGCCGCGCTGATCCAGCGGCGGGACTTCGGCGACGGGCGGATCTGGGGCTCCTCGTCGATCTCGCTGCTCGCGCTCGGCCCCGGCCTGCTGCGGTACGACTTCGCGGCCGCACCGGTGGCCGCGGACGGAACGGGGTGGCGGCGGGTCGCGGTGGACTGACCGGGGCCGCGTCGGCGGCGGGCGGAAAGGGCTTGAACCTGACGCTGCGGGAGGCGGCATCGTGGCCCGGGTCGAGCCCGAAGGAGATCCCCGTGAACCGCCCCGACCACCCGCGGCGCCCCCGCCGCCTGCTCGCCGTCCTGACCGTCGCCCTGCCCCTGGCGGGCACCCCGGCCGCGGTGACCGCCGTGATGCCGCTCGGCGACGCGGCGCACCGGGCCGTCCCGTCCGCCACCGTGCCGGCCGCCGTGGCGGCGGCGCTGATCGGCCGCTTCGCCCCCGGTGTCCTCCGGCCGTACGGCCGGTGAGGATCCGCGCGGCGGACCCCGGCTTCCGTCCGGGCCGGCCCCGGCCTGCCGTCCGGGCGGGTCTCAGACCTCCGTCCGGGCCGACTCGGCCAGCACCCGGGCGAGTTCGGCCGGCCGGGAGAACATCGGCCAGTGCCCGGTGTCCAGCTCCACCAGCCGCCAGTGGCCGTCCGCGACCAGCCGGGCGACCAGCGGCGGCGGCTCCGGCCAGTCCAGCAGGCACTTCACGTACACCGCCGGGAGCGCGCTCAACGGGCCCTCCAGGACGGCCGGTTCGGTCAGCGAGGGGCCCGGGTGCGGGGTCGCGCCCGCGGTGATCCTGGTGATCTGCTCGACGGTCAGCCCCTGCCCGGCGAACTCGGCCGGCGGCAGCGGCGGCCACCAGCCCCCGTGCGCGGCGAGGTCCGCCCGCAGCCCGGCCGGCTCCGGTATCTGGTCGGCGAAGGACTCCCCCGCCACCGGCACGTTGGCGTCCACCAGGACCAGCCGGGCCAGCCGGTCGCCGATCCGTTCCGCGGCCTGGCCCACCGGGATGCCCGAGTAGCTGTGCCCGACCAGCACCACCTCGCGCAGGTCCAGCCGCTCCACCTCGGCGACGACGTCCGCCACGTGCGCCCGCTGCCCGGCGGGCGCGCCGCTCTTCTCCGCGAGCCCGGAGAGCGTCAGCGGATACGCCCCGTGCCCGGCCGCGCACAGTTCCGCCACGACCTCGTCCCACGCCCGGGCACCGAGCCACGCGCCCGCCACCAGTACAAAGTTCGCCATGGGCGGCACGGTAGCGCGCGGGTCCCCGGACGGCCCCGGAAGCGACGGGAAACAACACGTGGAGGAAGCGTGACGGACCCGGCGGGCCGGCCGGCGGGGTGCCGGCCGGCCCGCGGGCACCGCCGGACGGTCAGGCCGTGAGGCCCAGGGCGGCCAGGCGGACCGGGTCGGTGAGGATGTCCATCGCGGTGATCCGGCCGCCGTGGATGGTGAACGACATGACCGACAGCGGGCGGCCCCCGGCGAAGGAGACCACCCCGGGCGAGCCGTTGACCAGGACCAGCCGGCCGCCGGCGGCGAAGCGGGCGAAGGCGATCGCCTGCGAGGCGACGTCGGCCGCGCCGCGGCGCAGCACGCCCGGCACCAGCGCGCCGCCGTCGGAGCGGGCCACCACCCCGGGGTCGAGCACGGCCAGCAGGGCGTCGAAGTCGCCGCCCCTGGAGGCGGTCAGGAAGGCCTCCACCACCTCGCGCTTGCGGGCGTTGTCGGAGTCCGCTGCCGGGGTGGCGCCCTGGACCCGGCGGCGGGCGCGGCTGGCCAGCTGCCGGGTGGCGGCGGAGGTGCGGCCGAGCACCTCGGCGATCCCGTCGAAGGGCACCTCGAACAGGTCGTGCAGCACGAAGGCGACCCGCTCCGCCGGGGAGAGCGTCTCCAGGACCACCATCAGCGCGATCCCGACCGAGTCGGCGACCAGGATCTCGTGCACCGGGTCCAGCGCCGACAGCCCGCTGACCACCGGGTCGGGCAGCCGCACCTGCCCGTCCTGCTCGGGCAGCGGATCCTCCCGGCGGGAGGCGCGGGAGCGCAGCTGGTCCAGGCAGACCCGGCTGACGACGGTGGTGAGCCAGGCCCCGAGGTTGCGCACCCCGCCCACGTCGCCGCGGCTCAGCCTCAGCCAGGCCTCCTGGACGGCGTCCTCGGCCTCGGCGATCGATCCGAGCATCCGGTAGGCCACCGCGCGCAGTTGGGGGCGCTCGGCCTCGAACCGCCCGGCGAGTTCGGCCGGTTCGGCCGGTTCGGCCGGTTCCGGGTCGTTCCGGGGAATGTCCTCGCTCACCCTGTCACATCCTCGCGTCGGGATCCGTCGGTCCGATGACGGACGCTAACCGACGGGGAGGACACCGTGGCCACCGCCCTCACCGCCCGCACGCGGACCCCGGCGGGCCGTCCGTCCCCGCCCCACCGGGCGAGAATGGGGCCGTGAGCACCTCCTGGACCGCCTTCGGCGGCGACCTGCACCTGGACCTCACCGAGCGGCGGGCCGCCGGCGCCGGGCTGCGGGCCGCCCTGGAGGACGCGCTGCGCGAGGCCGTCCAGGACGGGCGGCTCGCCCCCGGCACCCGGCTGCCGTCCTCCCGGGCGCTCGGCGAGGACCTCGGGGTCGCCCGCAACACCGTGGTCGAGGCGTACGGCCAGCTCACCGCCGAGGGCTGGCTCAGCTCCCGGCAGGGCTCCGGCACCACCGTCGCCCGGCGGGCCGCGCCGGAGCCGGTCCGGGGCAGGCGGCCCGCCGCCCGGCCCGCGCCACGGCGGTCGACCGCCCCGTACGACCTGACGTCCGGCCGGCCCGACCTCTCCCTCTTCCCCCGCACCGCCTGGCTCGCCGCCGCCCGCCGCGCCCTCGCCACCGCACCGCACGAGGCCCTGGACTACGGCAGCCCGCTCGGCCGGATCGAACTGCGGCAGGCCCTCACCCACTACCTGGCCCGGGTCCGCGGCGTCCGCACCGACCCCGACCACCTGCTCGTCTGCACCGGCGTCACCCAGGGCCTCGGCCTGCTCTGCGCCGCCCTGCGGGACCGCGGCGCCCGGTCGCTCGCCGTCGAGGAGTACGGGCTGCCGCCGCAGCACACGGTCGTCCGGGCCGCCGGGCTCGCCACCGTGCCGGTCCCGCTGGACGCGGACGGCGTCCTGGTCGACCGGCTCGACCCCAGGGCCGGCGCCCTGCTGCTCACCCCGGCCCACCAGTACCCCACCGGCGCGGCGCTGGCCGCCGAGCGGCGGGCGGCGGCGGTGCGGTGGGCGCGCGAGCAGGACCGGTACGTCATCGAGGACGACTACGACGGCGAGTTCCGCTACGACCGGCAGCCGCTCGGCGCGATGCAGGCCCTGGACCCGGAACGGGTGGTGTACGCCGGGACGGCCGCCAAGAGCCTCGCCCCCGGCCTGCGGCTGGCCTGGCTGGCCCTGCCGGACGCGCTGGTCGAGCCGGTCGCCCGGCTGAAGGCACTGGCCGACACGATGTCCCCGGTGCTGGACCAGCTGACGCTGGCGGAGCTGATCACCTCCGGCACGTACGACCGCCACGTGCGGCGCTGCCGCCTGCACTACCGGCGCCGCCGCGACCGGCTGGTCGCCGCGCTCGCCGAACACGCCCCGCACGTCCGGGTCACCGGCATCGCGGCCGGCCTGCACGTCGTGCTCCGACTGCCACCCGGCTCCACCCCCGAGCCCGAACTCCTCGCCCGCGCCGAGCACTTCGGCCTCTCCCTCAAGGGCCTCGCCTGGCACCGCGCCGCGCCGGCTCCCGCCGACGCCCCGCCCGCCCTGGTCATCGGCTACTCCACCCCGCCGGACCACGCCTTCCCGGCGGCGGTGCGGGCGCTCTGCGAGCTGCTGCGCACGGCGTGAGGGGGTGAACGGGGGAGCCGCGGGGAGCCCGGCGGGAACGGCAGCGGTCCGCCCGCCTCCCTCGGGGGCGGGGGCGGGCGGACGGTCCTGGGGCGCGGACTACTTGTTGCGGCTGCCGAGTTCGAACAGGAGGATGATGAAGCCGGCGAAGGCGTGACCTCCGACGGTGTAGATCAGCAGGCGGAGGTAGATCCGCTTGTTGGCCCACTTCCCGGCGTCCATGGTCTTCGGGCCGGCGGGAGTGTCGGGGGCGATGGTGGTGGTGGGATCGGCCATGGTGATCTCCTCCAGGGTGTTCTGACGGCGGGTCAGTGGACGGCGGTCGGGCCGCCGCCGAGGCAGAGTTCGCCGCCGGGGCTCTGCAGCAGGGTGTGGACGAAGAGCAGTTCGACGCCGCTGTCCGACTCCGCGGCGATGCAGTGCGGGGTGAGCGAGTCGTAGTGCGCGGAGTCGCCCACCCCGAGGTGGTGGACCCGGTCACCGAGGGTGACCCGGAGCGCGCCCTTCAGGACGTACAGCCACTCCTCGCCCGGGTGGACCCGGACCACCGTGTCCTGCACGCCCGGCGGGACGTGCACCCGCAGGGCCTGCATCGCGCGGCCGGGGGCCCCCGCCCTGCGGTAGCCCCAGCCGCCGGCCCGGCCCGGCTCGATGGCACCGCCGCGGACGACCGGGTCCGGCTCGGCCATGGTCTCGCCGAGGAGTCCGGAGACCGAGGTCCCGTACGCGCGGGCGAGGCCGAGCAGGACGGGCAGCGAGGGCTGCCGGCGGCCGGTCTCCAGCCGGGACAGATAGGCTGGGGAGAGCCCGACCCGGCCGGCGGCCACCTCCAGCGTGAGACGGCTGCTGAGCCGGTGCTCACGGAGACGGGCGGCGAGGCCGGCGACCTCCTGGTCGTCGAGTTGTTCGCCCGTGGTGGCGGCACCGGTGGAGCTGCTGGTCATGTGTCCAGTGGACACCCGGCGTGCCACATGGGCAAGAATTTTGCCTCAGAGGCAATGCCTCCGACGTCCTTGCTCACGGCACCCCCGCTCAGGGCCGCGGGATGTTCCGCAGGTTGCTCCTGGCCAGGTCGATCATGCGCCCGACGCCGCCCGAGAGCACCGTCCTGCCCGCCGCCAGCGCGAAGCCCTTCAGCTGGGCGGCGGTGATGTGCGGCGGGATGGACAGCGCGTTCGGGTCGGTGACCACGTCCACCAGGGCGGGGCCTGGCCGCTCCAGCGCCTCCGCCAGCACCTCCCCGACCCTGGCGGGATCGGTCACCCGCTTGGCCTGGATGCCCATCGCCCGGGCGATCCCGGCGTAGTCCACGTCCCCGTTGTCGATCTCGGACTCCGGGTAGCCGGAGACCAGCATCTCCAGCTTGATCATGCCGAGCGCACCATTGTTGAAGACCACCGTCTTCACCGGCAGCCGGTGCCTGGCCACCGTGAGCAGCTCGCCGAGCAGCATGCCGATCCCGCCGTCGCCCGCCATCGCGACCACCTGCCGTCCCGGGCAGGCCAGCTGGGCGCCGATCGCGTGCGGGAGGGCATTGGCCATCGAGCCGTGCAGGAAGGAGCCGATCACCCGGCGGCGGCCGTTGGGCCGGAGGTAGCGGGCGGCCCAGACGTTGTTCATGCCGGTGTCCACGGTGAACACCGCGTCCTCGGCGGCCACCTCGTCCAGCACCGAGGCGACGTACTCGGGGTGGATCGGCAGGTGCTTCTCGATGTCCCTGGTGTACGCGCCGACCACGTCCTCCAGCGCCCGGCAGTGCTTGCGCAGCATCCCGTCCAGGAAGGCGCGGTCGCTCCTGGCGTCCAGCAGCGGCAGCACGGCCCGCAGGGTCGCGGCCACGTCGCCGTGGACGGCCAGGTCGAGCGCGGTGCGGCGGCCGAGCCTGGTGGCGTCGTGGTCGACCTGGACGGTGTGCGCCTGCGGCAGGAAGGAGTCGTACGGGAAGTCGGTGCCGAGCAGCACCACCAGGTCGGCGGAGTGCAGCGCCTCGTGGCACGCCCCGTAGCCGAGCAGCCCGCTCATCCCGACGTCGTACGGGTTGTCGAACTGGATCCACTCCTTGCCGCGGAGGGAGTGGCCGACCGGCGCGTTCAGGGCCTGCGCGGCCGCCATCACCTCGGCGTGCGCGTCGCGCACCCCGGCGCCGCAGAACAGGACCACCTTGCGGGCCGCGTTGAGCAACCCGGCCAGCTCCTGCACCTGGGACCAGGGCGGCGCGGCCACGGCCTGCTCGGTGAGGAAGTGGCTGGTGCCGGTGGGCGCGACGGCGGAGAGGGCCGCGACGTCCCCGGGGAAGGCGAGCACCGAGACGCCGTGCGAGCCGAGCGCGTGCTGGATGGCGACCCGCAGCAGCCGGGGCAGCTGGCCGGGGGTGGAGAGCATCTCGCACCAGTTGCTGCAGTCGGTGAACACCCGCTCGGGGTGGGTCTCCTGGAAGAATCCGGTGCCGATCTGCCCGGACGGGATGTGCGAGGCGAGCGCGAGCACCGGCAGGCCGCTGCGCTGGGCGTCGTAGAGGCCCTGGATCAGGTGGGTGTTGCCGGGGCCGCAGGAGCCGGCGCAGACCGCGAGCCGGCCGGAGAGCTCGGCCTCGGCGGCGGCCGCGAAGGCGCCGGCCTCCTCGTTGCGCACGTGCACCCAGCCGATGCCCTCGGAGCGGCGGATCGCGTCCACGACGGGGTTGAGGCTGTCGCCGACGACGCCGTAGACCCGCTCGACCCCGGCCTGCCGGAGCACCTCCACCATCTGTTCGGCCACGCTCGCCACGGCTGCGCTCCTTCGGTCGGCACGGGACACCTGCACCCTGCGCCGGGGCCGGGGGCGGCGCAGCCGGGGTGGGCCGGACGGGTGAGCCCGGCGGCGGGCGGGCGAGCGCGCGACGGGCGTGAGAACGCGACGGGCGTGCGGGCGCGAGAAGGGCCCGCCCCGGCTGCGGAGCGGGCCCTTGCCCGGCGGGCTACTCCGCCGCCAGGTGGTCCTGCTGGCCGAGCTTGCCCGCCACCAGTCCCGCCTGGGGCTGGCGGCGGGCGGGTTCGCGGCCCGGCGGCTGGGCGACCCGCTCCTGGGCGGGCGGCAGGGTGGTCGGCAGGGTGACCGGTGAGCCGGCCTTGACCTGCACCGCCTCGCCGTCGTGCCGCAGGTGGACGACCTCGCCGCGGCGCAGCGTGTACGTCGTCCCCCCGTGGCTGATGTCCACGCCGAGCAGCTGCCCGCGCACCAGCAGCGAGAAGCTCAGCCGCATCAGCCCGGACGGCAGCCGGGGCCGGAACGAGAGCGAGTCGCTGTGGTCGCGCAGCCCGCCGAAGCCCGCCACCAGGGCGATGCAGGCTCCGGCGAGCGAGGCCATGTGCAGGCCGTCGCGGGTGTTGCCGCCGAGGTCGTGCAGGTCCATCAGGGCCGCTTCGGCGGTGTAGTCGTACGCGAGGTCGAGCTGGCCGACCTCGGCGGCGATGACCGCCTGGGTACAGGCGGAGAGCGAGGAGTCCCGGACGGTCAGCCGCTCGTAGTAGGCGAAGTTGCGGGCCTTCTGCTCGTCGGTGAAGGCGTCGCCGCGGACCTGCATGGCGAGCACCAGGTCGGCCTGCTTGACCACCTGCTTGCGGTACAGGTCGAAGTACGGGTAGTGCAGCAGCAGCGGGTACTTCTCCGGCGGGGTGTGCTCGAAGTCCCAGACCTGGTGGTGGGTGAAGTCGTCGGCCTGCGGGTGGACGCCGAGGCCCTCGTCGTACGGGATGTACATCGCGGCGGCCGCGTCGCGCCAGGCGGCGGTCTCCTCGGTGTCCACGCCGAGCAGCGAGGCCTCGTGCGGGTGGCGGACGGCGGCCTCGGCGGCGGCGCGCAGGTTGCTCTGCGCCATCAGGTTGGTGAAGACGTTGTTGTCCGCGACGGCGCTGTACTCGTCGGGGCCGGTGACGCCCTCGATGCGGAACTTCCCCGCCACGTCGTGGTGGCCCAGCGAGCGCCACATCCGGGCCGTCTCGACGAGCAGTTCGAGCCCGTACTCGCGCTCGAACTCCTCGTCCCCGGTGGCCCGGACGTAGCGGGCGACGGCGACGGCGATGTCGGCGCCGATGTGGAAGGCGGCGGTGCCGGCCGGCCAGTACCCGGAGCACTCCTCGCCGCGGATCGTCCGCCACGGGAACACCGCGCCGGCCAGGCCGAGCTGGACCGCCCGCTCGCGGGCCAGCGGGAGGGTGGTGTGCCGCCAGCGCAGGGCCTGGTTGACGGCGTTGGGCAGGCAGTAGGTGAGCACCGGCAGGACGAAGGTCTCGGTGTCCCAGAAGCTGTGCCCGTCGTAGCCGGGGCCGGTCAGCCCCTTGGCGGGGATGGCCCGTTCCTCGCTGCGGGCACCGGCCTGGAGGACGTGGAAGACGCCGAACCGGACGGCCTGCTGGAGCTCGACGTCGCCCTCGATCGCGATGTCGCTGGTCTCCCAGAACTCCTTGAGGAAGTCGGCCTGTTCGGCGACCAGGCCGTCCCAGCCGGTGTACCGGGCGGCGGTCAGCGCGGCCTCCACCTGGTCCCGGACGGCGGGCAGCGAGCGGGTGCCGGACCAGCCGTAGGCGATGAACTTGGTCAGCCGCAGCCGCTGCCCGGGCTTGAGCACGGTGGTGACGCTGATCCGGCAGTGGTCGGCCTCGGACTCGGCGACGGTGTCGGACTTCTCCGGGCCCTCGATGACGTGGTCCATCCCGGCCGCGACCCGGATGCCGCTGTAGCGGGTGCGGTGCACCAGGACGGCCTTGGTGGCGCCGGCGTGGTGCGCCTCGGGCTGTAGCGGCGCCTCCAGCACGGCGGCGGCCCGCGGGTCGCCCTCGGGGCCGCCGGGCAGCTGCTCGTTGGCGACCAGCTCGGACTGGAGCACGATCCGCACCGGGCCGTCC
Source organism: Kitasatospora sp. NPDC091335 (assembly GCF_044757205.1). NCBI lineage: Bacteria > Bacillati > Actinomycetota > Actinomycetes > Kitasatosporales > Streptomycetaceae > Kitasatospora > Kitasatospora sp. NPDC091335. The sequence continues at coordinate 46,855 of NZ_JBIVUM010000014.1, forward strand.
ACCGCCTCGACGCTGTACTCGACGGCGGCGATGGCGCGCTGGGTGAGCGAGACCAGCCGGGAGGAGCGCACCCTGATCGTCCGCCCGGCCGGGGAGGTCCACTCGGCCTCGCGGTGGAGCAGGCCCTCGCGGAAGTCCAGCCAGCGTTTGTGGCTGATGAGTTCGCCGTAGCGCAGGTCGAAGGGCTCGTCGTCCACCAGCAGCCGGATGATCTTGCCGTTGGTCACGTTGATGACGCTCTGGCTGGACTCCGGGTAGCCGTAGCCGCCCTCGCCGTACGGCAGCGGGCGCAGCTCGAAGACGCCGTTGAGGTAGGTGCCGGGCAGGCCGTGCGGCTCGCCCTCGTCCAGGTTGGCGCGCAGGCCGATGTGCCCGTTGGAGAGCGCGAAGACGGATTCGGCGCGGGCCATCGAGGCCAGGTCCAGGCCCTGCTCGGTGATCTGCCAGGGGTCGATCGCGAAGGTGTCGGCCGGACTCATGCCCGCTCCTCCCCCAGGAGTTCGGAGAGGTCCCGGACGACCACGGTGGCGCCGTCCCTGCGCAGTTCGGCGGCCTGGCCGGTGCGGTCCACCCCGACCACCGCGCCGAAGCCGCCGGCCCGGCCCGAGGCGACCCCGGCGAGCGCGTCCTCGAAGACCGCGGCGTGGGCGGGTTCGACGCCGAGGGCGCGGGCGGCGTACAGGTAGGTGTCGGGGGCGGGCTTGCCGGGCAGGCCCTCGGCCTTGGCGACGTTGCCGTCCACGATCACCTCGAACAGCTCCTCGATGCCGGCCGCCCGCAGCACGTCGCGGCAGTTGGCGCTGGAGGAGACCACCGCGCTGGGCAGCCCGGCCGCGCGCAGCCGGTGCACGTAGTCGACCGAGCCCTGGTACGGCTGGACGCCCTGCTCCCGGATCAGCCGTAGCACGGTGTCGTTCTTGGCCCGGCTGATCCCTTGCACGGTACGGGAGTTGGGCGGATCGTCCGGGGTGCCCTCGGGCAGTTCGATGCCCCGGCTGAGCAGGAAGGCGCGGGTGCCGTCCAGGCGCGGGCGGCCGTCCACGTGGGTGTCGTAGTCGGTGACGGCGTCGAAGGGGACGAACTGCCCGCCGGTGCGGGCGGCTTCGGCGCGCAGGAAGGCGTCGAAGGTGTCCTTCCAGGCCGCGGCGTGCACCTTCGCGGTCTGGGTGAGCACCCCGTCGAGGTCGAAGAGGAAAGCACGGATGTCGTCCGGTAGCCCCAGCATGGGTGCAGTCTTACCCGGGAACGGGGGGAAGCCGCCCATTTCCCGGCGGCGCGTCGCGGGAAGGGCGGCTTCCGGTTGCCCGGCCGTACGGGACGGCGCTACGGCGAGTCGGGCATCTGCGCCTCGGGCGCCTCGACGACCGCGAAGAGCGCGCCCTGCGGGTCCCGAACCACCGCCATCCGGCCGGACTGCATGTCGAAGGCCGGCTGGATCACCGAGCCGCCGGCCTTGACCAGGGCGTCCACCGTGGAGTCGGTGCTGTCCACCGAGAAGTACGTCATCCAGTGCGAGGGCGTGCCCGGCGCCAGGTAGCCGGGGATCTCCTGCATGCCGCCCACGGTGCGCTCGCCGACGTTCAGCGAGACGTAGCCGCCCTGGATGGCGGCCGGACGCAGGCCGAGGGCCGGCTGGTAGAAGCGGCCGGCCGTGCCGGTGTCGGCGGTGTTGAGCTCGTTCCAGACCACCGCGCCGGGCTCGTTGACCACGCCCGCGCCGATGAAGTCCATCGCCTGCCAGACGCCGAACACCGCCCCGGTCGGATCGGCGGCGACCAGCATCCGGCCGACCGTGCCGACGTCCATCGGGTCGTACAGGACCGTGCCGCCGGCGTCGATGATGGACGTCCGGGCCGCGTCGGCGTCGTCCGAGGCCAGGTAGGTGGTCCAGGCGACCGGTGGTTCCGGCTGCCCCTCGGGCGCCATCTGCGCCATGATCCCGGCGACCGGCCGGCCGTTGAGCGTGCACACGGCGTAGCCGCCGAACTCGGCCGGGCCGACCTCGCCCTGCCAGCCGAACAGGTCGCGGTAGAAGTCGAGCGCGGCCTGCTGGTCGCTCGCCATCAGGTCGACCCAGCACGGGGTGCCGGGCTTGTACGGATCGGTGACTACGGGCATTGCTGGGCCTCCCGGAGGCAGTGGTGGCCGGCTGTGGTGGTCGGACCGTCCGGCCGGTCGGGCCGCGTGGGGGCTCGGCCCGACCGGGGCGACGGCGGTACACCGCCACCATCGGCCCGCCGCCGCGATCCCGCCACCGGACGGCGCCCTCGCGGGCGACCCGCGGGCCGCTCCGCCACGGGGTTCCCCCGGGGTCCGTCACGGGGTGCTCACGGGCGCGTTCGGGGCGTGCTCACGGGGCGTCGTGGCGGTGCCCGGTGACGAAGTACGGCTGCACCTTGCCGCTCTGCGCGTAGTCCTTGAGCCGGACCAGCAGTTCGGCCCAGGTGCCGGCCACCGCCGGGACGCCCTCCTCGCTGCCCGGCTGCCAGCCGCCGTGCCGGAACAGCAGCCGGGTGCGCCCGGGCCCGGCCCGGTGGCCGGGCGCGCCGGGTTGATCGGGCGTGCCGGGCTCTGCGGGCCGGTCAGGCGTGCCGGGCTCGGCCGGCCGGTCGGCGAGCTCCCAGCTGATCCAGGTGCCGGCCCAGTGCGGCGGGAAGGCCCCGGCGTTGGTCCACACCACCCGGTCCTGGTCGGCCCGCTCCACCCGCAGCCGGAACGGCTCCGGGACGTCGGGGAAGTCGAACAGCAGGACGTCGCCGTCCCGGTCCACGCCGGTGGTCCACCAGGCGGCCAGCCCGTCGTGGGTGGTGAGCGCGGCGAGCACGACGGCCCTGGGGGCGGCGATGTCGAGCTGGAGGGCGATCTCGGGCATGGGGTCCGCCTTTCACGGTGACCGGTGGGATCCCCGCCCAGGGGCTACGGGCCCACCATGGCACGACCCCCGGGCCCGCGCGCCCCGGAGGGCGCCGGCCCGGGGGTCGTCCCCGCGCTGTCCGGTGCCGGCGGTCAGCCGCCGCTGCCGTAGCTGGTGTTGGCGCAGAGGTCGTCGTCCGCGGAACGGGCTTCGTTGGTGACGCTGGTCGGCAGCGGCTGCGGGGGCGCCTGGACGCCCGGGGTCGCACCGGGCGCGGCGCCGCCGGTGGGAGCGCCGGACGCCAGACCCGTCGCGGCCGCGAAGTCCTGGCCGACGATCACCGAGATGCCCCGCGCGCTGCTGGACTCCAGGCTGGCACCGGGGAAGAGCGCGGCGACCTTCTCGGCGTTCGCCTTCTGCCCGGAGCCGTACTCGATCGAGGTGGTCTTGTACTTGGTGCTGGCCGCCTGGCCCGCCGTGCTGGCGGTGAACTTGGCGGCCTTCAGCTGCTCGGTCCCCTTGCCGGCCAGACCGTTGACGCTCGTTCCGTTGTAGACCGCCACCCTGATCGCGGAGTTGGCGGCGTCCCCGGCCGGCGCGGCCGGGGTGGTGGGCGCGGCCGGCTGCGGGGCCGTGCCGGTGCCGCCGGCCGGGGCGTCCGGCTGCTGGCCGGTGGCGTTCTGGCCGTCGATGGTCTGGTCGGCCTTGAGGGTCTCCCAGAGCTTGTTGGCATCCGGCTGGACCAGGTCGAGGTCCTTGTCCTGGGTGCGGTAGCGCCAGGGCGCCGTCACGAACTTGAGATCGTGCATGTCGATGTTCTTCAGCGACAGACCGAAGGAGAGCAGCTTGTCGGCGGAGTCCAGGCCGGGGTCGACGATCAGTGACTTGGTGGCGGCGTCGGCCAGCGGAAGGAGGGTGGTGGGGTTCATCCCCTCCTTCTTGATCTTTCCGGCGAGCGAGCTCAGGAAGGCCTGCTGGCGCTTCATCCGGCCGATGTCCGAGCCGTCGCCGATGCCGTGGCGCAACCGCACGTAGTCGAGCGCCTTCTGACCGGAGACCGTCTGCTTGCCCTGCGGCAGGACGAGTGCGCCCTTCTTGGGCAGCTTGGGATTGATGTCGCCCTCGTAGATCGGCTGCGGCAGGCAGATGTCCACGCCGTTGACGGCCGAGGTCATGGCGGCGAAGCCGTTGAAGTCGACCACCATCGTGTGGTCGACCCGGATGCCGGTGATCTTCTCCACCGTGTTCTGGGTGCAGGCCGGGTTGCCGTCGTCACTGCCGCCCGTCGAGAACGCGGCGTTGAAGAGGTCGATGTTGCCGCCCTTGGTCCACTTGCCGTTGGGCAGCTTGCAGGAGGGCATCTCCACCTTGGTGTTGCGCGGGATCGAGATGCCCACGGCGTGCTTGTGGTCGGCGTAGACGTGCAGCAGGATCGTGGTGTCCGAGCGCGCGCCGCCGTCCTCGCCGCCGCCGAGGTCGGCGTTGTTCTTGCCGCGGCTGTCCGAGCCGATCAGCAGCACGTTGACCGGCTTGTTGCCGTCCGCGTCGGCCTTCGACTCCGGCGGGCGGTTGGTGGCTATCGCGTCGCCGTCGAAGGACTTGATGTTGGCGTTCAGCTTGAGGTAGATCGCGCCGCCGGCACCGGCTATCAGCACCAGCACGCCCGCCGCCGACCAGGCGACGATCTTCTTCACGTTCTTCTTCGGCTTGGCGCTCTTGCGCGCCGCCGCCCGGCCGCCGCCCGCCGAAGCCGCCTCCGTCCTCCCGCCGCCACCGCCCCGGCCGCCCTTGCCCTGGGCAGCGCGGCGGGCCTCCGCCCGGCCACCGGAACGCGGGGACGGCACGGCGCCACTGCCCTCCGCGCCCTCGGTCGAGAGCGCGGAGGGCACGTCCTCGCCCCGAGCCGGGCCCTCGCCCCACTGACCTGCCATGCGCGTACCTTTCACCGACGGAAGCGACGCCCCTGACGATCCGGCGCACCGCACACAGAGAGACGGTCCGGACCGTTCCCAGGTTGCACATACGACCTTCGGCACCATCCGACGATCGTGGCTTCCGATCATATTTAGGCCCGACACGGTCACCGACCTCCGGCCCTCGGACAACCCCGCCGATCGACGGGCAACACCCCGCCAGAACAGTCGAAAACGCCCGATTCCGACGTGACCCATGCCACTGCGCCGCCCCCGCACCGGCGACGGGTTCCGGCCACCGGCGCGGCCCGCCGCCGGCGCGGACACCTCACCACAACGCCCTTGCGGACAGCGGAGTTGGGCGCACGGCCGACGCCGGCGCCCGGGTCGGCGGCACCGTCCGACGGGGCACCCGTACGAGTGCGCCCCCGGTCTGCGGGACGCACCACGCGGACCCGAAGGAGGGAACGGAAAGAGGCCGGATCAGAGTTCACCTGACCCGGCCTCGGCTCGGTGGGCCGCCAGGGGCTCGAACCCTGAACCTACGGATTAAAAGTCCGCAGCTCTGCCAATTGAGCTAGCGGCCCACGGCCCTCGCGCGCCGGGGGTACCGGATGGGAGGACCACGGCGATCCTACCCGGTGGGGCCCAGGGCTCCGCCAGTGGATTGCACGGGCGTGCCGGGGTTGTCGACCGGTCCTCGAGGCGGCGTGTAGTGGGCGGCACGGACCCGGCGGAGCCAGGCCTCGGCGGGGCGCGGGTCGGCGGCCGCGGGCAGCACGCCGGGGCCGGCGAGGCGCTCGGCGGCGTCGGCGAGCAGCGGCTCGGCGAGGCCGGGGTGGTCGGCGATGCGTTCGCCCAGGTCGCGGACGCGTTCGGGGTCGGGCAGCCGGATCAGGTTGCGGCCGGTCCGGTGCAGGCGGACGGCCTGCTCGACCAGCCGGACCAGGTGCCTGGCGTGCTTGGCGGCCCGGCGGCGGGTGGCCGGGTCGGTCGTGTCGCGGGTCAGCAGCTTGCGGAACTGCTGGTCGGCGTAGCCGAGGTAGGCCTTCCGCACGGCGGGCGCGCTGAGGAAGGAGTCGCGCAGGCCGACCAGTTCGTCGCCGAGCGGGGTGCGGACCTCGTACAGCCCGTCCGGCAGCCAGACCAGCTCGGAGGCGGTCGGGTTGCAGTTCAGCGCCAGCCGGCACCACTTGGCGGCCTCGTGCAGGGTGACGTCGGGCGCGGTGGTGACGTGCGACTCGGCGGGGCGGTGCAGGCCGTGCAACTCCTCGGTGGGGGTGGCGAACAGGCCCAGCCGGTCGAGGTCGGAGCCGGCGTGGGCGAAGCCGTACGCGGTGGAGCCGACGATGCCCGAGAGCAGGACCGTGCCGGGAACGGCCGGGGCGGTGGACATCCACGGACTCCTCTCGGACGTCGAACGGGCGGGCGGGTGCCGCGCCCACGGCCGATCCTCTCCGGAACGGGCCGCGCCGGGCGAGCGAATTCCGCTCCTGGCCCACCGCGTGCCGCCGCCGGGTAGCGTACGGACCATGTCGACCACCACCACCGACGAGGTCCTGATCGTCACCGGCGCGAGTCGCGGCATCGGCGCCGCCACCGCCCTGCTGGCGGCCCGCCGCGGCTACCGGGTCTGCGTCAACTACCGTACGGACGAGGCCGCCGCGGCGGCCGTCGTGGAAGCGATCGGGGCCGCGGGCGGCACCGCCCTCGCGGTCCGCGCCGACGTCACCCGCACCGCCGAGGTGGAGCGGCTGTTCGCCACCGTGGACGCCGAACTCGGCCCGCTCACCGGCCTGGTGAACAACGCCGGCACGCTGGAGAAGCAGTGCCGGCTGGACGAGATCGACGAGGACCGACTGAACCGGATCTGGGCCGCCAACATCACCGGCCCGTTCCTGTGCGCGGCCCAGGCCGTCCGCCGGATGTCCACCCGGTACGGCGGTCGCGGCGGCGCCATCGTCAACGTCGGCTCGGCCGCCTCCCGGATCGGCTCGCCGAACGAGTACGTCGACTACGCGGCCGCCAAGGGCGCGGTGGACTCGATGACCCGCGGCCTGGCCCTGGAGGTCGCCGCCGAGGGCATCCGGGTCAACACGGTGCGGCCCGGACTGATCCACACCGGCATCCACGCGCTCGGCGGCGAGCCGGGCCGGGTCGACCGGGTCGCGCCCGGCCTGCCGATGCGGCGCGGCGGACAGCCGGAGGAGGTCGCCGAGGCGGTCCTCTTCCTGCTCTCCCCGGCGGCCTCGTACACCACGGGGGCGTTCCTGGAGGTCTCGGGCGGGCGCTGAACAGCCTGTTCCGCACCGGAGGGGGCCGGTTTCGGCCGACGTCCCGCGGCCACCGAGCGGCCCCCTCCGGTTTCCTTCCGCCCGCCCGCCCCCGCCCGTACGGTGGTGGCCATGACCGACGCCTTCATCGACATCCCCGGTGTGCGCAACTTCCGTGACGCGGGCGGGATCGGCGCCCTCCGCCGGGGCGCGCTGTACCGCTCCGGCTCCTTCCACACGCTCACCGGGGAGGGTGCCAGGCGGCTCAAGGCGCTCGGCCTGCGGACGGTGGTCGACCTGCGCAGCGCGTTCGAGCTGGAGGTCTGGCCGGACCAGCGGCACGACCTCGACCACGAGACCCTCCACCTGCCGACCCTGCCCGCCGACCGCGGCGACGTCGACCTGCCCTGGCCCGAGGACCAGGCCGCCCTCTACCCCTTCATGGCCGAGACGGCCGGCCCCTCGCTCGCCGCCGTCATCCGCCGCCTCGCCGCGCCCGGGTCACTGGCCGTCGTCGTCCACTGCGCCGTCGGCAAGGACCGCACCGGCCTCACCATCGCCGTCCTCCAGTCCCTGCTGGGCGCCTCCGAGGCCGAGATCACCGCCGACTACCTGCTCTCCAACCTCGGCCTGGGCCTCGACAAGGGCCCCGCCCCGTACATCGACGAGACCGGCGCCGAGCGCCTCTCCCGCCCGGTCGACGCCGAACTCCTCGCCTCCTCCCTGGCCTGGATCCACGGCAGGCACGGCACGATCCCCGACTACCTCCGCCACCACGGCACCACGGACGCCGAACTCGACGCCGTCCGCGCCAACCTCTCCGCCTGACGGACCGCCGGGTCGGCGGGTCGGCGGTCTGGCGGGTCGGTACGGCTAGCCCTTCCGGCGCTCGAAGCGCCACCACTGGGCCGGGACGTCGGCGTCCTCCCGCTGGTGGACGTCGGCCTCCGGGGTGTCGCCCGCCGTGAGGGGCTTGCCGCTGATGAAGCTGGTGACCGTGTAGGTGCCGGGGGCGTCGACGTGCGCCTCCAGCAGCCACTCCTGGGCGCCGAAGGCGTTGGCCGACCACTGCTGGACGCGGACACCGTCGTCCGTGGAGGCGCCGGTGACGTCCAGGCGCTTGCCGCTGCCGGCGTTCTCGAGGTGGAACAGCGCCCCGCCCGGGTGCACGGCGGTGAGGCGCCAGAGCTGGGCGTCGCTGCCGTCGTCCGTGCCGAGGACGATCCGGGCACCGCTGCGCCGGGAGGCGTCGGCGACCCGGAGCAGCAGCCCGCTGCCGACGTTGCGGACGAGGTAGCTGCCGTCGGTGATCGCGGAACTGGCCACTGAACTGGTCACCCTCGAAGTCTGCCACCGGGGGCCGACAGGCCCCCGTGGAGCCGGGGCCTGCCCGGGCCGGCCGGGGCCGCGGAAGCGTTTCCTCCGCACCGGTTCGGCCCCCTATGCTGCGGCGAATGTCCACCGAGCAGATACCGTCGCACCGTCAACAGCCCACCTTCACCGAAGCCGTGGCCGCCCTGGAGGCCGTGGTCGCGGCCGGGGACGACGAGCAGTTCGGGCCCGCCCTCGGGCTGGTCGGCGGACTGTTCGGCGCGGCCGACCCGGCGGAGCCGGTGGCGGCCGGTCCCCGGCTGGCCGCGCTGCTGCCGGACGCCCCGCCGTTCCCCCGCGCGCACCTGGCCATGGTGGTGGGCGCCTGCGTGGAGCACGGCGCCGACCCGGTCGCCTGCTCCGGTCCGGTGCTGGCCGGCCTGCGCGGGGCGCTGACCGGCGCGCAGCTGCTGGTGCGGCGCTGGGTCTCCACCGGCGGCGGCCCGCTGCCCGACGCGGAGGAGGACGATCCGGCCGAGGCGCACGAGCGGATCGCCGACCCCGCGCACCTGGACGAGTGGAACGCCCACCTGGCCGTGGTGGCCTGGTGGACGCTGCACCTGTGGCAGCAGGCGGCCTGGGCGGTGTACGCGCACGCGGCGGTCAGGGCCGAGGCCCGCGCCTCGGGCGTGACCGGGGTGCTCCTGGAGCTGTTCGAGCGCTACCAGGGCGAGCAGCACGACTTCAAGGGCCTGGTCCACCTGGCCCTGATGCTGGACGACGAGCCGTTGCTGGTGCTCGACCGCCCCACCGGCACCGGCTACCTGCTGCGGATGAGCGGCCTGAGCGACACCTTCCAGCTGCACACCCTGCTCGCCGACGTGCTGGTCGGCGGCGGCCACCTGCCCGGCACCCCGCAGGACCCGGAGGTGGTGGCGCTGGCCAGGACGGCGTTCCTGGACGGCCGCCGGGTGATCGCCGCGGGCGCCTTCAACCTGGTCGCGCCGGACGGCTCCTGGATCTGGAACGAGGGGACGCCGAGCGACGTCCCGGTGGTGGACGGCGTGCGCACCCTGGTGCTGGAGCCGCTGCCGTACGAGCGCAGCTGGTCGGCTGGGCGGTTCATCCAGGAGGTCCCCGGCGACCTCCGGCTCGACCGGGTGCTCGACCCGGCGGAGGCGGCCCGGCTGCTGGCCGCCACGGCGCCGGGGCAGACGCCCGCCGAGGCGTTCCGCTAGCAGGCGCCGGAGGCCCCGGCGGCACCGGAGGCACCGGAGGCCCGGGGGACCCGCCGCCCGTTCGCCGGGTTATCGTCGGAAACCGGCACAGCCCCTACGAGTGGAGTCGACGATGGCGAAGGTCCCGAACGTGCTCGCGGCCGCCGCGCCCGCGGCGCTGACCGCCGCGAGCGGTCTGGTCGGCGGTTACGGCGTCGCCCGCTGGAGCGGTCGGCGCGAACTGGGCGGCGCGGTGCTGGCGGTGGCCGGCGCCGGGGCGGCCGCGCAGTGGCGCCGGAGCTCGGGCACCGGCACCGCGGCGGCGCTGACCGGCCTGTACGTGGCGGCCTTCGGCGGCTCGCACCCGCTGGCGAAGCGGATCGGCGCCTGGCCGTCGGTCCTCGCCGTGACCGGCGTGGTCGCGGCGGCCTCCACCGCGGCGACGGCGCTCTCCGCCCGCCGGAAGTAACCGCCTGCCGGCCGGCCCGGCGGGCGGCCGGCTACCGGGCGGCCGCCGTACCGAACCGGGCCTCGAAGGCGGCCCGGTTCGCCGAGACCGGCGTGCGGTCCCAGACCGCGAACACCACCCGCTCGAAGGCCGCCCCGTACCGGGCCAGCGCCCCCTCGAAGGCCTCGGCGACCTGCGCCGGGTCGTTGCCGAACACCCCGCAGCCCCAGGCCCCGAGCACCAGCGTGCGCACCTCGTGCCGGGCGGCCGCCGCGAGCACCCGTACGGCCCGCTCGGCGAGCACGCCCCGGACGTCCGTACCGGGCGAACGCCGTTCCAGCTGGCCCGCGTTGGGCGCGGGCGAGGTCAGGAAGGTGACCGGGTACGGCTGCGCCAGCAGGGCGCCGCGCCCGTCCCTGACCACCGGCACGGCCGGCGAGACGATCACCCGGTGGCTGTACCGGAGGTCGGTGGAGGCCCGGTGGGCCTCGTAGTAGTCCGGCGCCTCCAGCAGGCAGCTGTACAGCAGGGCGCTGCGGCAGAGGTCCTCCTCCTGGGCGCGGGCGCCGCGCAGGTAGCCGCCGCCGGGGTTGCGCGCGGAGGCGAAGTTCAGCACCCCGACCGGCCCCGCCCCGGCCTCGACCAGCCGCCGGGCGGCCTGGATGCTTCCCTCGGCCGTCACCTCGATCCGCCCGTCCGCCGGCCCGGGCCCGCGGTCCCCCGCCGCCGGCAGCGCGTCCAGGCCGCCCGGCGGGTACGACACCGTGCCGGCCCGCGCTGCCGCCAATTCCTCCCCCACCTGCACGAGTTCGCCCCCGGCCGTCCGGTAGCTCCCCCGCTCGGCGATCTCCTCGTTCACCCGTGCCACGTCGTGCAGTCTGCTGCTCATGGCCGCGACGCTACGGGACCGCCGCGCCCGCGCGCCACGGGTTATTCTCACTCGCAGAACAACACCGGGGCCCCGGCGGGATGCCGGGGAGGGGGAAACGCGAAGGGCCCGCTCCGGGGGGAGCGGGCCCTTCGTACGTTCAGCCCGGCCGGCGGGCGATCACCGGCCGTACGGCGTCAGGCTTTTCCGGCCGACGTCAGTTCTTCCAGCGCGGCTTGCGGTCGTCGCCACCGAAGCCACCGGAGCGGCCGCCGCGGTCGTCACGGTCACGACCGGCACCGCCACCGAAGCCACCACGGTCACGGTTGAAGCCACCGCGGTCGGACTGCGGACGGCCGCCGGAACGGTGGTCGTCGCGGCGCGAGAACGGACGGCTGCTGCCGCCGCGCTCGTCACGGTCACGGCCGAAGGACGGGCGGTCACCGAAGGCCGGACGGTCGCCGAAGGAGCGGGCCGGACGGTCGCCGAAGGAGCGGCCGCCGCGGTCGTCGCGGTCACGACCGGCACCGCCGCCGAAGCCACCGGAACGGCCGCCACGGTCGTCACGGTCACGACCGGCACCGCCACCGAAGCCACCACGGTCACGGTTGAAACCGCCGCGGTCGTCACGGTCACGGCCACCGCCGAAGCCACCGGAACGGCCACCGCGGTCGTCACGGTCACGACCGGCACCGAAGCCACCCGAACGGCGGTCGTCACGGTCACGGTCACGGCCACCGCCGAAGCCACCGGAACGGCCACCGCGGTCGTCACGGTCACGGTCACGGTCACGGCCGGAGGCCGGACGCTCGCTGCGGGCCTCACGGTAGGAGGAGGTGCGCTCCTCGGTCTGCGCCGCGGCGGGGGCCTCGGCGGCCGGAGTGGCCTCGGCGGCCTCGCCGGACTCCTCCGAAGCGGCCGGCGCCTCGTCCTCGATGCCCAGCTCGGCGCGCTCGCGCGCGGCCCGGGCGGCCAGGCGGTCGGCCTCCTCGCGCAGCTCGTTGGCGCGGCGCTGCGCGCGCTCCAGCTGGCGGGTCATGTCGGCGAGCTCGCGCTCGGCGGCACCGGCGATGCCGGCCGCGCTCTCGGCCTGGACCTCGATCAGCGAGCGGGCGCCGGTGATCTTGGCGACCTCGGCGTCGAAGGCGTGGTCGAGGATGTGGCGCGAGGCGTCCACGCCCGCGTCCTCCATCAGGCGGAACACGCCACGGCGCTGGTGCGGCAGCACCAGGGTGACGACGGCGCCGGAGCGGCCGGCCCGCGCGGTGCGGCCGGAGCGGTGCAGGTAGTCCTTGTGGTCGCCGGCCGGGTCCACGTTGAGGACCAGGTCGATGCCGTCGACGTGGATGCCGCGGGCGGCGACGTCGGTGGCGACGACGACGTTGACGTAGCCGTCCTTGAAGTCGCCGAGGACGCGGGTACGGGCGCCCTGGGTCATGCCGCCGTGCAGCGCGTCGGCCTTCACGCCGGCCTCGATGAGCTGCTCGGCGACGCGGTCGGCGCCCATCTGGGTGCGGACGAAGATGATCGTGCGGCCCTTGCGGGCGGCGATCGCGTTGGTGATCGGCGCCTTGTCCTTGGGCTTCACCACGAGGATGTGGTGGGTCATGGTGGTGACCGCGCCGGCCGACGGGTCGACCTCGTGGGTGACCGGGTTCTTCAGGTAGCGCTTGACCAGGGTGTCGATCTCGTTCTCCAGGGTGGCGGAGAACAGCAGGCGCTGGCCGCCGGCCGGCACCTGGTCGAGGATCTCGGTGACCTCGGGCAGGAAGCCCATGTCGGCCATCTGGTCGGCCTCGTCGAGCACGACGGTCTTGACGTCGCCGAGCTTGGCACTGCCACGGTTCAGCAGGTCACGCAGTCGGCCGGGGGTGGCGACGAGGACGTCGACGCCGCGCTCCAGCGCGTAGATCTGGTTCGACATCGAGGTGCCGCCGCAGACGACCTTGAGCTTGAGGCCGAGCACCGAGCCGAACGGCTCCAGGGCGTCGGCCACCTGCATGGCCAGCTCGCGGGTCGGGACCAGGATCAGGCCCCGCGGGTGCTTGGGCTTGGTGCGCTCGCCGTCGGCGAGGCGGGTCAGCAGCGGCAGGCCGAAGCTGAGGGTCTTGCCGGAGCCGGTGCGGCCTCGGCCCAGCACGTCCTTGCCGGCCAGGGCGTCCGGGATGGTCGCGGCCTGGATCGGGAACGGGGTGGTGACGCCGCGCTTGGCGAGGGCGCGCACGACGTCGTCGTGCAGGCCCAGGTCGCCGAAGGTGATGGTGGGCTCGGCGGCCGCCTCCTCGGTGGCCTCCACGGCCTCGGCGATCACCTCGTCCGCGGCGGTGTCGATGGTGTCGGTGGTGTCGGCGACATCGGCGGCGGCCTCGTCCGCGGGCATGGCGAAGCGGGCGTCGTCAATGAGAGACATGCAAAACCTTCCGGAAGTGGCACGCGCCAAAGTCCGGGGTTCTGTTTCACAACCGCCTCTATGCGGTCAGCCACGGATCGCCGGAACGCGCCAAGGGCGCCAGATGGGATTAGGGCGCCAGTCAAATGGATCAAACGAACGATCTACCACCATAGACGAACCTGGGGATCGGAGGCAAATTCCCTGACCATCCTCCTAATGTCCGCCCGCCCGGGGGCTGGGGGCCGAGGAACCGGAGCTGTCCGGGGACGGGTCGGGGGCCGGCGGGACAGTCGCCGCGGGCGAGCTGTGCTCGGGCGCCGGGGTGCTCGACGGGTGGCTGCTCGGGGTGGTCGAGGGCGTCCCGGCCGAGGCGCCGCCGGAGCGGCCCTCCCCGGTGCCGCCCGCCCCGCCGGTGCCGCCGGAGCCCGCCGTGCCACCGGTCCCGGCCGGCCCGCCGCCCTGGTGCGGCACCGGACTGGTGTTCACACCGCCCGCCGTACCGCCGCCGGGCCCGCCCTCGGGAGCGCCCGACCCCGGCACCGGGACCACCCCGGCCACCGTGCCGCTCGCCCCCGGCACCGCCTCGCCCGGCGCCGCGGCGGTGGCCCCGCCCGACCCGCTCTCGCCCTGGAGGCCCCCCGGCCGCTCGGGGCGCCCCGGGGGCCCTCCCTGGTGCCCGGCCCCCGGCGAGGCCGAGGGCCCGCCGGTCACCCCCGGCCTGGGCGCCGGACCGACCTGCCCGACCGGCGCCACGCCGTGCTTCTCCTCCGCCGCGGGACCGACCGACATGCACCCGGTCAGCCCGAGCCCGGCCACCGTCAGCAGCGCCGCCGCCCGTACCGCGCGCGAGCGCGGGACCGCCGCCGCCCACCCCGGAGCCGTACGCGCGCCGGCCATCCGTACCCGCACCACCCGTACTGCCCGCACCGCCCGTGCCGCCGCCCGTACCGAAGCCACTGAGGTCCCTCTCTACCGCCCCACCCGGGCCGCCCACTCACGCGCGACCGCTTTCGGTGCCCAACGCGCGCCCGGCCCGGCGGGACACGGGCGGGACGCAAGCTCGCCCCGGCGACGCGGGCGCCACGGGCGGCGCGGACGGCCCGGAAGCCCGCCGGGGCGGACCGCCCGGGCCCGGCGTCCGGTCAGCCCCAGAACGCCGAGGCCAGCTCCGCCCCCGCGTACACGGCGGCCAGCCCGGCCGCCACGCTGCCGGCCACGTTGGCCAGCGCGTACCGCCCGGCGCCGGTCTCGGCCAGCCGCAGGGTCTCGTACGAGAAGGTCGAGTAGGTGGTCAGCGCCCCGCACAGTCCGGTGCCCAGCAGCAGCTGGACCTTCGAGGAGGCCGCGCCCGAGGCCACCGCGCCGGTCACCAGCCCGAGGATCAGACAGCCGGCCACGTTCACCGTGAAGGTCCCCCACGGGAACACCGAGTCGTGCCGGGACTGCACCGCCCGGTCGGTCAGGTAGCGCAGCGGTGCGCCGACCGCCGCGCCCGCCACCACCAGCAGCCAGTTCACCGCGCCGCCTCCCCCGGGCCCCGGTCCGGGCCCGGCTCCCGCCCCGCGTAGGTCACGACCTCGCAGCGGTCCAGCAGCACCAGACCCTCCGCCACCAGCCCGTCCAGCTGTGGCAGGAACGCCCGCACCCGCTCCTCCTCGTCCACGATCACCACCGCCACCGGCAGGTCCTCGCTCAGCGACAGCAGCCGCGTGGTGTGCACCAGCGACGAGGCGCCGAAGCCCTCGATCCCCCGGAACACACTCGCCCCGGCCAGCCCGGCCGCCCGGGCCCGGTGCACGATCTCGCTGTACAGCGGGCGGTGGTGCCACCGGTCGCTCTCCCCGGTCAGCACGGTCAGCCGCAGCGCCGGCCCGCTCAGCCGGCTCACCGCGCACCCCGCCCTGCGCCGCGGCGACCGGCCGCGTCCCGCCCTGCGCCGCGCCGCAGGGCCCGGTGGACCAGCCGCCGGGTCAGCCCGGCCGCCGCCCACACCCCGACCAGCGCGCCCAGCAGGGTCAGCCCCAGGTACACCAGGGCGGGCCCCGGCCGGCCGCCCTCCAGCAGGCGCCGGAGGTCCACCGCGTACGTCGAGAAGGTGGTGAACCCGCCCAGCACCCCGGTGCCGAAGAACGGCCGCACCAGCGGATGCGCCTGCCGCCCCTCGGTGATCACCACCAGGAACACCCCGATCACCGCGCAGCCGGCCACGTTGACCAGCAGCGTCGTCCACGGGAAGGCCGTCGGCCCGGTCTGCCAGCCGAGCCCGGCCGCGTACCGCGCGGTCGCCCCGATCGCCCCGCCCACCGCGACCACCGCCACCGCGGGCCCCTGCCCCCGCAGCACCGGCGGCCGGCGCCCGGCCGGCGCCACGACCGGCGGCACCGTCCGGGCCGGACCGCCCGCGGTATCGCCCGCGGTATCGCCCGCGGCGCCGTCCAAGGCGTCCTCCGAGGTCGTCATAGCCCCATCAAACACCGGGCTCCGTCACCTGGCACACCGTCACCCGACACCCGACAATGATCCGGTGGAGATGACCCGGGAAGAGTTCGAGATGCTGGTCAGCGACGCCCTCGACCAGATCCCCCCGCAGCTCGCGGCCATGATGGACAACGTCGCGATCTTCGTCGAGGACGAACCCGACCCCAGCGATCCCGAACTCCTCGGCCTCTACGAGGGCACCCCGCTCACCGAGCGCGGCGAGTGGTACGCGGGCGTCCTGCCCGACCGCATCCTGATCTACCGCGGCCCCACCCTGCGCCACTGCGAGACCCGCGAGCAGGTGGTCGAGGAGGTCCGCACCACGGTCATCCACGAGGTCGCCCACCACTTCGGTTTCGACGACCACGAGCTGGACGAGCTGGGCTGGTCCTGACCCCCCGGAGACCCCGCCGCCCACTCGGCCGAAACCCGTTTTGGCGATCCGCCCTGCATCCCATATGCTTCTCGACGTCCCCGAGCGCTGGAAACAGCGGGACAGGCCGCAAGCCCTCATCGTCTAGTGGCCCAGGACGCCGCCCTTTCAAGGCGGTAGCACGGGTTCGAATCCCGTTGGGGGCACGCAGTACCCGTAGTAAAGTGCAGTAACGCAAGACCTGAGTGGTTCGCCACTTCCAGGTCCCGTGGAGCAGTTGGTTAGCTCGCCACCCTGTCAAGGTGGAGGTCGCGGGTTCAAGTCCCGTCGGGATCGCTCGTCTCGCAAGAGACGGTGCAGTACGGCCAGGTAGCTCAGTTGGTACGAGCGTCCGCCTGAAAAGCGGAAGGTCGCCGGTTCGACCCCGGCCCTGGCCACAGGCGCCTGAAAAGGCAAAACGGCCCCGGAGAGATCACTCTCCGGGGCCGTTTTCATGTCCCGTACGCCAACCGGTACGCCAACGGCTCAGCCAAGCCTGTCACTCAGCGACCCGAGGGCCTTCCGCTGCTCGTCCAGGGACGCGTGGGCGTAGACCTTCATCGTCACGCCGATGTCGCTGTGCCCGGCGATCTGCCGGACGATGTGCGGCGGGACGCCGAGGTCCAGCAGCAGGGTCAGGCAGGTGTGGCGGAGGTCGTGGAACCGGAGCGAAAGCCCGAGCCGATCCCGGAGCGGGTACCAGCTCCGCCGGAGGTTGTCCGGCTCGATCGGCGTCCCGACCCGGCTCGTAAACACCAGCCCCGTCTCCGTCCACCGCTCGCCGGCCGCCACCCGCTCCTGAGCCTGCCGCTCCCGGTGGGCCCGCAGAGCTTCCAGAACGAGCGGCGGGAGCGGCAGCGTCCGCAGCGAGGACGCCGTCTTGGTCGGGCCGATCTGGAGTGCGCCGTCCACCCGCTGAAGGTTGCTGGACACGATGAGCGTCCCGCGCTCCAGGTCGACCGCTGCCCAGTGGAGCCCCAGCAGAGCGCACCTCTCGGCCGGTCGGACTCCGGCCCCACCTCGAAGCGGCCTTCGAGCAGCAGCAGGTGACTCTGGACTTCGCCGGCTTCTCCAGCGAGACGCTGCACAACGCGCTGCAAGAGCCGCTGGACAAGGTTCGCTCCGGTCGACTTCACCCCGGAGTCCATCACCGTGCGTCTGCTGCTGCCGGACACCACGCTGCCGATGGCCGTCCCCGTGCTGGTCGACGGTCTCAAGGACGAGGTGGCCCTTCGCGAGCGGGCCCGGAACATCGCGCTGACCAACGCCGGGGGCATCGCCCACTCGGTCGAGGTACTGGCAGAACTGGGGCTGGTCCAGTCGGCGAGCGCCCAGGTCAAGGTGCACCGAGGGTCCAGCCTGTTCAAGCTGTACATCCTGAACCGGTCCGGAAGCCTTCTTCGGCTTCTATCCGCTACGTGAGCGGACCATCGCGGTGGACGGCACGGATCACACGTTCTACGACGTCACGGGTAAGGACACCACCCTGTTCCACCACGCCGCCGGACCGGATGACGCCTCGCTCGGATCGCAGTACGTCCAGCAGGCGCAGATGTGGTTCGACAGCGTGTGGAGCACGATCTCCTACGAGCGGCAGCCATGACCACCACACCTCAGCAACTCGCCGATGTACTCCGGCCGGCGAAGCACGTCCTGCTCGACTTCGACGGCCCGGTGTGCTCGGTCTTCGCGGGCCTCCCCGCCCCCGAGGTGGCGCGCCGACTCCGTGAGGGCCTGCTCGCCAGCGACGGCCAGGCCCCGGCCGGGGCTGAAGAGGAAAGCGATCCCCTCGCCCTGCTCCGGCTGGTCTCGGACGCAAGGCCAGACCTCACGGGGAGCACAGACGCCGCACTGGCCGCGCTGGAGACTGAGGCCGTCCGGAAGGGCCGCGCGACCCCGGGCGGAGAATCGGTTCTGCGGTCCTGCGCCCGCTCCGGTCGACTGGTCTCGGTGGTCAGCAACAACGCGGGCGCTGCCATCGAGACCTACCTCACTGAGCACGGTCTCAGCAGCTACGTGGCGGGCGTCTTCGGGCGTACCCCGGGCGATCCCTCATCCATGAAGCCGAACCCCCGTCTCCTGCTCGAAGCCATGGAAGCCGCGGGTACCGAGCCGGGACACTGCGTGTTCATCGGCGACGCCGCCCGCGACGTCGAGGCCGGGGAAGCCGCAGGCATCCCCACGATCGGCTACGCCAACAAGCCGGGAAAGGACGCCAAGCTCACCGCCGCCGCCGACGGCGCCGGCGCCGGCGCCGTCGTGATCGTGGACTCCATGCAGCTAATTGCAGATGCCTTGGCCTAACCATGCTGTCGTCGGCCAGCCCTCACGGCCTGGACAACCCGGGCTGCCCAGGGACAAGCCATTGGGGCCTGGCAGCATTGCTGTCAGGCCCCAACGCTCGGCTACCTCCGCGACAGGCCCTAGCCCGCCCGAAGCTCCTCGACGTCGGCTATGACGTCCGAGATGCGCCGATACAGCCTCTGAGGCCGCTCCGGGTCTTCCCTGCGCATGTCCTTGAATCCGTGCGCCCGATAGAAGCCAGCAGCATTGTCATCGATCGCATCCACCACAAGCAGTCGTCCTGCAGCCATTTGTGCAGCTTCTGCGACCCGCTCAAACGCTTGCGTCAACAAGCGGCTTCCCAGCCCCTTACCGTGCAGGCTCTTGCCAAGAGCGAGCTTGCCCAGCAGATAGCCTGGAACGGGCCGATTCGCCTTGGAGTAGCGGTCGCGGCTCGGTATGCCCTCTTGGACCACCTCGTGGGGAGACAGGGTGAAGTAGGCAATGACCATGCCTGACTTGTCTCGCCAAAGATGCGTCCGCCCCAGACCTACACGTTCCATGGTGATGGCGGTGCTTCGCAGCCACTCATCGAGCACCGGCACACCGGAGTCAAACCCCTCAGCCCCGGTCAGCGGGTCATCTATGGGCTCGGTGTGTAGCGAGTACGTCACTCGTCGGCCGCCCGCTCATCTCGCAGTGCCTTGGCTGCGCGACGAATGCGGTCGTTTGGCTCGGGAGGCCCGTCTAGCGAAGAGAGGATTCGAGCAAACTCCTCGGCGCCCACCTGCGTGGCTCGGTAGTCAGCAATCACGTCCTTCGCGTAGGCCACGATCGCAGCCGTCCCCAGCTCAGAACGGCTGACACCAGCGAGGGCCGCAGCCTCAGTGATCAGGGCGTCGTCCTCTTGCGACAGGCGCATCTCGAATCTTTGATCTTTGACTCGGCGCCCTACTGTCTCCTGTGAATGACTGATGGTGGCGTCCATGCTCCCAACCGTACTACGCCTGTCCGTACAGAGCTATGGCAATGCAGCCCTGAGGAGTGAGCGATCCATCACGTGTTGACTTTGGTCCCTCCGGCGTGCCGAACACCTGCCTGTTGCAATGACTCGTGCCTGGCCACAGCCCCTGTTCACAAGGCGCCTTGTCCTCGACCACCCGGCCAGTGGCTTCTATGCCTGACTAGCAAGCACCATGCACACAAGGAATCGATCACCCGGCCATGGCAGCACTGCCGGGGGTCTCCGGGTCGGCTCAGGGCTGGGCCCGAGAGTAAGCGTCGTACTCCGACCTGTACGCCAACAGGAGCACACAACGGCAAACAGGAGCGGCCTGCCACGGACCAGCTCCCTCTGCGATCGGGCAACGACACCGACGTTCGCGCGGCCTGAAAAGCGGAAGGTCGCCGGTTCGACCCCGGCCCTGGCCACAAACGGGAAGCCCCCGCAGCGAATTCGCTACGGGGGCTGCTTCGCGTCCTCCGATACCCTCCGGCTCCCGTCAAGTACGTGACGTACTTGACGTACGTCCACCGCAGGGCGACCCTGGTTCTCGGACGAGGAGGCTTCCCATGACAGCGGTCCACTACGAGAGCTACACCGAAGCCCGAGCGCACCTGAAGGACCTGCTGGACGCGGCGGGGCAGGGCCGGGTCGCCACCGTTCGCCGAGACGCCGGGTGTGCGGCCGTGGTCGACGCCGGGCGGCTTCGCCGCACCCTCACTGTGCTGTGCCCGTCCAAGGCCGAGGTGGTGGCCGAGGGCGGCGGCTGGTCGGTGTTCTTCCCCGGCCTCCCGGTCGCCGCGGACGGCGGCACGTTCGACGAGGCCATCGACGAGATGGTCGATGCGCTGCGCGAGTACGCGGAGGACTGGCAGGACCGTCTCCGGAACGCGCCGAACCATCGCGACAACTGGGGCCTGGTCCAACTCATCGGCCTCAGCGACGACGCCCAGCTCCGCGACTGGCTGCTCGGAGTCGCGAAGTGACCTGGCCTCAGCCGACACGCGAACGACACGAGCAGTTCTGCAAGGTTGAAGGCTGGCACCGCGTACGTGACGCGCGTGGCCGCACCGGCACCCACCACATCACGTATGAGTTCGGGCTCCCCGATGGGCGGATCCTGCGTACTCGGGTATCCCATCCGGTGGATCGCACCGCGTACGGCGCCGGCATCTGGGCGCACATCCTCCGTGACCAGCTGGACGTGACGGAGGACGTGTTCTGGCCCTGCGTCCTGGACGGCACGCTTCCCGATCGAGGCGCGCCCGAGCCGCCACGCGAGGCGCTTCCCGTAGATCTGGTCCACCTGCTGATCAACCGCGTCGGACTCTCCGAGGACCAGGTCGCCGAGCTGGACAAGGCCCAGGCGATCGCGCGACTCCAGCAGTTCTGGACCGAGGGCCACTGACACGCTGCCGTCGCTGCCGATTCAACGCGCCCAGCGTGCCGAGCTCCGACCCCGGGCCTGGGAGCTCCGAGGCGACTTCACCGCCGCGACGCGGTGCGCATCGCCCTGCCTGGGCGTTTGGAGCGATTCCCCTTGGTCACCGGCCGGCCAGCATCGCGCCCGCCAGCGCCTGCGCGGTGCCCGGTCCCTTGCCGTGGCGCGGTCGTGCTCCGGACAGTGACGGCATGCGCCGGGGAGCGCGTTCCCGGCGGGCCTTCTCGATGACCGTCGTCCCGGTCTCCGCTTCCAGCACGGGGGCGTAGCCTGCGGCCCTGAGCGCGGCAAGGGTCGCCTCGGGCTCGGCCGTGCTGATCAGCACCGTCGGCGCGATCCGTCGCAGCCCGAGCCTGGACAGCGCACGGGCCGCGGCGAGTTCCGACACCAGTGCCTCGTCGTCGGAGCGGATGCAGCAGGCGGAGCGCACCACCCGCATCCGGCCGTGGGTCCGCGCGGTGTCCTTGATCAGGTACTCCAGGGGCTGCGGAAGCGGCCGCCCGCCCTCGGAGACGTCGGCCAGCCGGGCCAGCAGGTCGGCGGCGTCCCATCCCGAGTCCAGCGCCCGGCGGACCGCCGCGGGGGTGATCCGCCACACCACGGCGTGGCCCTCCGACTCCCGGTCCGCGCAGGTGGACAGCAGGTCGGTCAGCTCCGGTGCGACGGCTCCGGCGACCACAGCCGTGAGGTCCGCCTGGAACCGGGCGGTGGTCCGCGGCGCGGGCAGCAGCCCGTCCAGGGCCGTGAACACCTGCCTGACCGCGTCGACCAGAGCCGGACGGTCGCGCAGCGCCGGCCCGGCGCCCGGAACGGCGGGGAAGTGGCGGTGTGCGCCCGCCCTGAGGAGCCCGAGCAGGGCGTGCCCGAGCGGAGTCAGCGCTCCGTGGGCGACGACCCCGAGCAGTTCCGCCTCCGCCAGGGTCGCCTCGACCCGCTCGGCCGCCCACGAGCCCCGGGCGAGGGCGGTCGGGCGGAACCAGGCCGCCGTGGCGACGAGACCGACGAGAGCGGTCGCCGGCTCGCGAGCGGACTTGCCGGTGGCGACTCCCTGCCCGGCCGGAAGGGTGGCCAGAGCCTCCAGAACGGCAAGGCGCAGGTCGACGGCCTCGTCGTCCTCCGGCGTGACCAGCGCGACCGGGGTCTCGTCCTCGTCCGGCCAATGGCTGAACACCTCGGGCACCACCGCCCAGGTGGCGACGAGCGGCAGCAGCCGCTGGGCGGGTGGCGCCGCCAGCCACTCGTCGTACCGCTCGGTGGGCAGCATCCGGGCGGGCGGCCGGGACTCCGGCCGGTGAGCGCGGCCCCGTCCTCTCGCCGGGGCCTCCGCTTCCTCGGCCCAGGGGGTGATCAGGTCCGCGTTGTTCGCCAGGTCGAGCCAGAGCCGGGCCTGTGCCTCCGGCATGCCGGCCGCCTTCGCCAGCCGGCGGGTGTCCCGGACCGCGATTCCGCCCGCCTTGCGCACGGCGAGCGGCTGCACGGCCAGCTGGCGGAGCATCAGCTCGATCCGGGAGGCCGTCTCGGCCAACGCCGCCTGCGCCTGGCTCTCCACCGCACCGTCCGGGATCTCCACCGTGCCCTCGACCGGGGGCGGTGCGGACTGGTAGCCCGGCGCACGGTCGTGGTCGCGCAACGCCTCGCCCACCTCGCGCGGCAGTTCCACCAGGTCCTCGTCCACCGGAAGGACCATGCCACGGGCGGCCAGCCAGTCCGTGCCGGGATCTCCCGAGCCGCTCTCCCGGAAGGTGAACTTGCCTCCGGAGCCCGGGTAGAAGCCGCCGCCGTACCGGGAGACGAAGCAGCGTGTGCGCAGCAGTGGCGGGCCCGGGACCAGGTGGTCCAGCAGGTCCAAGGCCGCCTGCGGCGCCTCGGCGACCATGGCGCGCACGCGCTTCGCGTCCCTGAGCACGTCCACGATCTGCCGCTGCGCCTCGGCCCGGGTCCGTGCCTTCGTGAACCCCAGTTCCTCCGCGATGCGGTGGATCTCCGGAGCGTTGAAGGCCTCGGTGAGCAGGTGCTCGGCGGGCCGGCCGTAACTGCCGCCTTCGTCCGCCTGACGGTGGACCAGGATCGGAACGACGACCCTGCTTCCGGTCGAGGGCAGTACCAGGGCCCGCTCGGTCAGCCGGGACAGCGCCGCCTCGGCCGCGGACCGGCCCGCGCCGTCGAGTTGCAGGAACCGGAAGAGCTGCTCCCGGGTCACGGACCGGTCGGCGGGGTCGACCGCGGGCGCGTCGAGCCGTGGTGAACGGCCGCCGTAGCCCACGAACAGGTGATGAGCAGCCGGGACGGCCGGCAGCGGACCGTGCAACCGTTCGGCCAGAGTCCCCACAGCGACCAGTAGTTGAAGGTCCCCGAGGCCGATCTCGCTCAGCCCCAGGGCCGTCGAGGCGTCCGTCAGCAGGTGGTCGGCCAGGTCGGTCAGGTTCGTCACCCTGGCCGCGTGGGGAAGTTCGCGCTGCTCCAGCAGTTCGGTCAGCTGCTCGGGAGTACGGTCGGCCAGCCAGGTCGCGAGGCTTCGTGCGGCTTTCACCGCACCAAGCGTAGTGAGTCGCCGGCGGGGACGGGCCCGGAGGGTTGAAATCCGTCGCAGCGGGCCGGGCAGGTGCCGGTGATCGTCGCGGAGCACCGCCGGCCGCCGCCGGTGGGGAGGCCGCGCCCGAGTAGGATCGGCCGCCGGGCGGCGGGCTCGGTTCCGTCGAGCCCGCCGCCCGGTCCGTTCAGGACGTCCTGAGCCAGTAGTCCTTGGTGAGCTCCACCGAGCCGTCCGCCTTGTAGTAGGTGACGGTCGCCGCGTCGCTGCCGGGCTTCGCGCCGACGGCGAAGTAGCGGAACGGGGAGTCCCCGACCACGACCGGCACCGCCTCGGTGGTGCCGCCGGTTTTCCAGGCGATCACGACCTTCGTCACCTCGGCGTTGACGCCGTCGATCACCACCGGCGGGACGGCCGACGGGTGGTGGAGGCCGAGCGAGGCGCCGCCGACGGCGGCCGGGAACCCGCCGGGGGCGGAGACCGCGTGCACGGAGTCGTCGGCCTGCCGACGGCCGTCCACGGTGTAGTAGTAGTTCACCTGGTCGAGGCGCGCGTCCCAGTTGGTGTCGATGTCCTGCCGGCTGACCGGCTTCACCTCCGGGTTGGCGGCGTACCGCTCCTCCCGGAGCAGCTGGGCCTGCTTGAGGGCGTCCTGCTTGCTGGAGGTGGTCGGCCACAGCGCGGCCCAGGCCTGCCAGGTGTGGCCGCTCGCGGTGCCTTCGGCGACCTTGACCCGCACGGGCTTGAACGGGTCCCGGTCGGCGGCGGACGCGCCCGCGCCGGCCGCGGCGGCGGGAGCCGCCACTGTGGTGGCCGGGCTGGAGGCCGCCACCACCACGGTCGAGACGGCCTGCCGGCCGCGTTCGCCGATCACCGCCGCACCGCCGGCCACCCCGACGACCAGGGCCGCCGCCAACCCCGCGGTCAGCAGCCGCCGACGCCGCAGCCGCCGCCGGCCCCCGGCGACCAGCCGGTCGTACGGGACCGCCTCGATCTCGACGCTCTCGGCCAGGTCGCCCAGCGCCCGCACGGCCGCCCGGTCCTCCCCGCTCTCAGCGCTCCCTGGCAGGAACTCGTTGCTCATCTTGCTCCTCCGATGCTCGTCAGTCCGATGAGTGAGGAGGCGCCGCGGAGCTTGGCCAGCCCCCTGGCCGCCTGGCTCTTCACCGTCCCGACCGAGCACCCCATGGCCGCCGCGGTCTGGGTCTCGGTGAGGTCCTCCCAGTACCGCAGCACCACCGCCTGGCGCTGGCGCGGCGGCAGGGTGGCGAGCGCGGTGAGCAGCACGGCCCGGTCGTCCGGGTCCGCGCCGGCCGGCGCGGCCCGGTCGGGGACGGCGGTGACCGGGTACTCGACGAGCCGGCGCCGGAACTTCCTGGCGTGCTCGTTGATCACGATCCGGCGCACGTAGGCGTACGGGTCGTCGGCCGCCCGCACCCTGGTCCAGGCCGCGTACGCCCGTTCCAGCGCCTGCTGGACCAGGTCCTCGGCCCCGTGCCGGTCTCCCGCGAGCAGGTAGGCCGTCCTGAGCAGCCGCGACCACGCGCTGCCGACGAACGCCCGGAACTCCTCGTCCCTGGCGGTCTTGTGGGCTCCCATGAGCACCTCCTCACCCCCCAGAGCCCGGGACCGGCACGGACCGTTGCCCGGCGTTCGCGATTCGCCTCCGTCGGCTGTGACACTGGAGGGGCTCGAAAACCGAGGTGCGCTCCGCCGTGCCTCCTTGCGAACCTAGAGGGATGCCCGCAGTGAGTTCTCCCGCAGTCCAGTCCGCCACCGTACCCGCCGAGGGGCCCGGAATCGGTGCGCTGGCCGCCCGTCTGCCCGAGCTGACCCTGCGCGACCAGGTGCGGATCGGGCGCCGGCTGGAGGGGGCCCGCAGGGTCCGCAAGCCCGAGGCCCGGCAGAAGGTCGCCGACGAGATCGCCGCCGACATCGAACGCGCCGAGCTGCTGGTCGAGCAGCGCCGCGGCGCCGTTCCGGCCATCAGCTATCCCGCCGAGCTGCCGGTCAGCCAGAAGAAGGACGAGATCCTGGCGGCGATCCGGGACCACCAGGTGGTGATCGTCGCGGGCGAGACCGGCTCCGGCAAGACCACCCAGATCCCGAAGATCTGCCTGGAGCTGGGCCGCGGCGTGCGCGGCCTGGTCGGCCACACCCAGCCGCGCCGGATCGCCGCCCGCACGGTGGCCGAGCGGGTCGCGGAGGAGCTGGACAGCCCGCTCGGCGAGGCGGTCGGCTGGAAGGTCCGGTTCACCGACCAGGTCGGCCGGGACACCCTGGTCAAGCTGATGACGGACGGCATCCTGCTGGCGGAGATCCAGACCGACCGCGATCTGCACCAGTACGACACCCTGATCATCGACGAGGCGCACGAGCGCAGCCTCAACATCGACTTCATCCTCGGCTACCTCAAGCAGCTGCTCCCCCGCCGCCCCGACCTCAAGGTCGTGATCACCTCCGCGACCATCGACCCGGAGCGCTTCGCCCGGCACTTCGGCGACGCCCCGATCGTCGAGGTCTCCGGCCGCACCTACCCGGTCGAGGTCCGCTACCGGCCGGTGGTCGACGAGGCCGACGACGACGAGGACGCGACCGATGCCGACCGCGACCGCGACCAGGTCCAGGCGATCTGCGACGCCGCCGAGGAGCTCCAGGCCGAGGGTCCGGGCGACATCCTGGTCTTCCTCTCCGGCGAACGCGAGATCCGCGACACCGCCGACGCCCTCGGCAAGCTCAAGCTGAAGAACACCGAGATCCTGCCGCTGTACGCCCGGCTCAGCTCGGCCGAGCAGCACAAGGTCTTCCAGCGCTCGCGCAGCCGCCGGATCGTGCTGGCCACCAACGTGGCCGAGACCTCGCTGACCGTCCCCGGCATCAAGTACGTGATCGACCCGGGCACCGCCCGGATCTCCCGCTACAGCCACCGCACCAAGGTGCAGCGGCTGCCGATCGAGGCCATCAGCCAGGCCAGCGCCAACCAGCGCAAGGGTCGCTGCGGCCGCACCTCGGACGGCATCTGCATCCGGCTCTACTCGGAGGAGGACTTCCTCTCCCGCCCCGAGTTCACCGACGCCGAGATCCTGCGCACCAACCTGGCCTCGGTGATCCTCCAGATGACCGCGGCCGGCCTCGGCGACATCGCCGCCTTCCCGTTCCTGGACCCGCCGGACTCGCGCAACATCAAGGACGGCGTCCACCTGCTGCACGAGCTGGGCGCGCTGGACCCGGAGGAGAAGGACCCGCGCAAGCGCCTGACCCAGCTCGGCCGCAAGCTCGCCCAGCTCCCGGTGGACCCGCGGATGGCCCGCATGGTGCTGGAGGCCGACCGCAACGGCTGCGTCCGCGACGTCATGGTGATCGCCGCCGCGCTCTCCATCCAGGACCCGCGCGAGCGCCCGGCCGAGAAGCGCCAGGCCGCCGACGAGCGGCACCGCCGGTTCAACTCGGAGACCTCCGACTTCCTCGCCTACCTGTCGATGTGGCGCTACGTCCGGGAGCAGCAGCGGGAGCTCTCCTCCTCGGCGTTCCGCCGGATGTGCAAGGCCGAGTTCCTCAACTACCTGCGGATACGGGAGTGGCAGGACATCTACGTCCAGCTGCGCACCGTCGCCAAGCAGCTGGGCGTCACGGTCGAGGAGGATCCCGTCCGGACCGACGGTCACGAAGGGGAGCCGGACGCCGACCGGATCCACCAGTCGCTGCTGGCCGGCCTGCTCTCCCACATCGGCCTGTTCGACGTGGAGAAGCGCGAGTACGGCGGCGCGCGCGGCGCCCGCTTCGCGGTCTTCCCCGGCTCGGGCCTGTTCAAGAAGCCGCCGCGCTGGGTGATGTCGGCCGAGCTGGTGGAGACCTCCCGGCTCTGGGCGCGGATCAACGCCAGGATCGAGCCGGAGTGGGTCGAGCCGCTGGCCGGCCACCTGATCAAGCGCAGCTACAGCGAGCCGCACTGGGAGAAGAAGGCCGGCGCGGTGCTGGCGTACGAGAAGGTGACCCTCTACGGGATGCCGGTCGTCGCCCAGCGCAAGGTCAACTACGGGAAGATCGACCAGGAGCTCTGCCGCGAGCTGTTCATCCGCAACGCGCTGGTCGAGGGCGACTGGGAGACCCACCACAGGTTCTTCGCGGAGAACCGCAAGCTGCTCGGCGAGGTCGAGGAGCTGGAGAACCGGGCCCGCCGCCGGGACATCATGGTGGACGACCAGACCCTGTTCGACTTCTACGACGCCCGGCTGCCCGAGGAGGTCGTCTCCACCCGGCACTTCGACTCCTGGTGGAAGAAGGCCAGGCACGAGCAGCCCGACCTGCTGAACTTCGAGAAGTCGATGCTGATCAACGACGCCGCGGGCGGCGTCACCGAGGCCGACTACCCGGACCACTGGCAGCAGGGCAAGCTCCGCTTCACGCTGACCTACCAGTTCGAGCCGGGCAGCGACGCGGACGGCGTGACGGTGCACATCCCGCTGCCGGTGCTCAACCAGGTCACCGCGGAGGGCTTCGACTGGCAGATCCCCGGCCTGCGGGAGGAACTGGTCACCGCGTACATCAAGTCGCTGCCGAAGGCGATCCGGCGCAACTTCGTCCCCGCCCCCGACTTCGCCAGGGCGGCGCTGCGCGCGGTGAAGGACCGCCAGGAGCCGCTGCTCCCGGCCCTGGAGCACGCCCTGAAGCGCCTGACGGCCGTCACCGTGCCACCGGAGGCCTGGGACGACGAACGGGTGCCCGACCACCTCAGGGTGACCTTCCGGGTGGTGGACGGGCGCCGCAAGCTCGCCGAGTCCAAGGACCTGGAGGAGCTGCGGCTGAAGCTCAAGCCCAAGCTCAAGGAGACGCTCTCCTCGGCCGCCTCCGGCCAGGGCATCGAGCAGAGCGGGCTGACCGCCTGGCCGGCCTCGCTGCCGGTGCTCCAGCGCACCTTCGAGCAGCGCTCGCGCGGCCACGCGATGCGCGCCTACCCGGCCCTGGTGGACGAGGGCCAGTCGGTCGGCGTCAAGCTGTTCGACACCCCGCAGGCGCAGTCGCAGTCGATGTGGGAGGGGACGCGCCGGCTGCTGACGCTGACCACCACCTCCCCGGCCAAGTCGATCCAGGGCCGGCTGGGCAACCAGGCGAAGCTGGCGCTCTCGCACAGCCCGCACGGCTCGGTCGGCGCCCTGTTCGAGGACGTCGTGGCGGCCGCGACGGACCGGCTGATGACCCTGGCCGGCGGCCCGGCCTGGGACGAGGCGGCGTTCGGCAAGCTGCACGACAAGGTGCGCGCCGACCTGTACGACCTGTCCGCGGACACCACGCTGAAGACGGCCACCTCGCTGATCGCCTTCCACAAGGCCTCGACCCGGCTGAAGTCGGTGAGCAGCCCGGTGCTGCTGAACGCGGTGAACGACGTCCGGCTGCACCTGGCCTCGCTGGTGTACCCGGGCTTCGTGACCGCCACCGGCTGGCAGCGGCTGCCGGACCTCAAGCGCTACCTGCTGGCGGTGGACCGCCGCCTGGAGGCGCTGCCCAACCACCCGCAGCGGGACGCCCAGCACCTGCTGAAGGTGCAGCAGGTGCAGCAGGCGTACGGGGAGCTGCTGGCGGCGGTGCCGGCCGGGCACCAGCCGTCCGCGGAGGTGCGGGCGATCCGCTGGATGATCGAGGAGCTGCGGGTCAGCTTCTTCGCCCAGTCGCTGGGCACACCGAGCCCGGTCTCGGAGAAGCGGATCATGAAGGCGATGGAGGCGGCGCGGGCGGCGCTCTGACCCGGGCGCCGCTCGCCCCGCCCGGTGTGTGGCCGTGTGAGCTGCGGCGGGCCTTCGGGAGCCGGTTCGACCTGAGGGCCCACCATGGGCTAGAGTCTGTCTTGTTCGCAGCGCGGCAAGCGAGTGAACGAGATCAGAAAACTCTGGTCCCGTGGAGCAGTTGGTTAGCTCGCCACCCTGTCAAGGTGGAGGTCGCGGGTTCAAGTCCCGTCGGGATCGCCGCAACGCGAGAGGCCCGGAACCGTCAGGTTCCGGGCCTCTCGCTTTTGACCGTTCGGCCCTTTACCCCGACTAGGTCTAGACCACAAGCGACGGGCCGCGTGACGGTCGTCACGCGGGCCTCCTCGGTGCACCCCTCCCGAAGACCCCTCCAGAACCACGTTAATTTAATATGTAAAATTGTACAGGTATTCACTGTAAATCCCCCCCGCCCCACTCGCATCAAATCGTTATCCGGAGTTCAACATTCCGACCACTCGGCCGACCCGAACGCCTCCGGTGAGCGCGACAACGGGTCCGATGGCGGGCACGACAAAGGGGCCGCTTACCGGACCCGGCGGAGTCCGGTAAGCGGCCCCTTTGAAGAGCCTTCGGCCTATCAGGCCTCAGTGCGCTGAGCGGGAATCCCGGCCAGCAGAGCGCGCACCTCCGCCTCACGGTAACGGCGGTGACCGCCGAGCGTGCGAATCGACGTCAGCTTGCCTGCCTTGGCCCAGCGAGTGACCGTCTTCGGGTCCACGCGGAACATGGTGGCAACCTCTGCCGGCGTCAGCAGCGGCTCAGCATCAGGGGTACGAGCGGTCATGAGCGGCCTCCTCGGGAGAACCGAACCAGGGCGGTTCTATCCTTCAAATTCTGCACCTTGGCCCGCGATGCCCGAAATGGCATAGACGGGCCGAGTCGGTTATAGGACGAACGGCTTGTCCTGGTGTCTACAACTACACCATCCGTCCAGCCCTATCGACCAAACCGCCAAAATTGACCCCTCACGGGTTCAAGGCCGACGGATGGCGATGGACCACCCCATAGCGGACAGTCACGCTGTGATGACATCCGGTTACAGGGGGACCAGACCCTCCGTTCCCCCGCAAAGCACGCATCGACTCCAGAACCACCCAAAAGTGGGCACGCTCACGTGAAGTTGGGCTGGTTGTCCCATTTTTGCACATAGGGGTAAGTTCGCGTCAACGGTGAGTAGTGTCACGTTCGACAGGTATTGACCCGAACCGGGACCTTGGTCATCGGACTCGCGGTCCTTAGGACTCTTACAGTCATACACGGGCGGTCGGACGTCAGTTCGCGTGCCGCAGCGCGAGCACCCGACGCCACCGCGCCGTCAGTTCCCCGTACATCCGCAGCGCCTCGGCGGTGTCCCCCGCCCGCAGCGCGCGCAGCCCCTCCTCCAGCTCCCCCGCCGAACGGTCCGCCAGCAACCGCTCCGGGCCCAGCAGATGCACCAGGCCCCCGTAGTCCAGTTCCACCAGCGAGCGCGGATGGAACTCCTCCAGCCACCGCCCGATCCGCTCCGCCCCCTGCACCAGCTCCCCGTCCGGCACCGCCTCGCGCAGCGCCCGGAAGGCCCGCGCCACCCGGCGGCGCGCCTGCGCCATCGGCACCAGGTAGAACAGCGCCGCCGGCCGTCCCCCCTTGTCCTCTGCCCCGCCCTGGCCGTCCCCCTCCTGCCCCTCCCTTTCCTGGTCGTCCCTTTCCCGCCCGTCCCCTTCCTGCCGGGCCACCGGCCCCGCGCCGCCGTCCGGCACGAAGCAGCGGTCCTCGTCCCCGAACGGCAGGAACCAGCGCACCGGCACCTCCCACCGGCTGGTCAGGATCCACGGCCTGGCGTCCGGGTGCCCGGCCCGCCAGCGCTCCCGGTCCGCCTCGGCGGCCGCCCGGGTCACCGGCGGCAGCGCGGTGTCCAGCAGCGCCGCCGGCGCCCCGGTCCGCAGCTCCTCCAGCGCCTGCCAGCTGCGCAGCCTGGTCGCCCACGGGCAGACGTACAGTACGCCGTCCACCACCCGCAGGAACGCCCGTCCGCTCTCCCGCTCGGGCAGCGCCCGCGGCGTCCGGGCGGCCAGCCCGGCGAGCGCCTCGCGCTGCTGCTCCAGCACCGCCGCGGCCACCGGCAGGACCGGCTCCGCGGCGTCGGGGCCGTGCTCCGCCGCGTAGGCCTGCCAGTGCGCCCGCTCGGCCTCCGGATAGGCGGCCAGCGGCTCGTAGACCCGCAGGTGGGCGGCGTAGGGCGGCTGTACGGAAGTACGTACGACGGTCACGTCCTGCATGGTCGCACGCGGCGCGCGGCCCCGGGAGAGCGCGCATCCGAACCGTTCGCGCCCGCATCGCCGACCACGTTCCGTCTCACTCCTCGGACGAACGGAGGCAGGTCGGACAAGACGGCCGATACGCGACGGGCACCCGACTACGCTTCGCCCTAGGCGCCCGCACCACAGCAGCGGGCCTTCGATACTGGAGTCACCACAGTGACCGACGTACAGACCCCCGCCACGCACTCCGCACCCGGCGTGCTCAGCAGGATCTTCCGTACCGAGCAGGACGGCGCCCCCGGCGACGGTCACGAGCAGGTCGTCCTCTGCCACGACCGCAGCTCGGGCCTGAAGGCGATCATCGCCATCCACTCCACCGCCCTCGGCCCGGCCCTGGGCGGCACCCGCTTCTTCCCGTACGCCTCCGAGGAGGCGGCGCTGGAGGACGCGCTGAACCTGTCCCGCGGGATGTCCTACAAGAACGCGCTGGCCGGGCTGGACCTCGGCGGCGGCAAGGCCGTCATCATCGGCGACCCGAACAAGAACAAGAACGAGGCGATGCTCCGGGCCTACGGCCGCTTCGTCGAGTCCCTGCGCGGCCGCTACATCACCGCCTGCGACGTGGGCACCTACGTCCAGGACATGGACGTCATCGCCCGCGAGACCGAGTTCGTGACCGGCCGCTCGCCCGAGCACGGCGGCGCCGGCGACTCGTCGATCCTGACCGCCTTCGGCGTCTTCCAGGGCATGCGCGCCACCGCCCAGGCCCGCTGGGGCCAGCCGACCCTGCGCGGCAGGCGGGTCGGCGTCGCGGGCGTCGGCAAGGTCGGCCACTACCTGGTCGGCCACCTGGTCGCGGACGGCGCCACCGTCGTCGTCACCGACCCCTTCGAGACCGCGGTCAACCGCGTGCGCGCGGCCCACCCGGAGGTGGAGGTGGTCGCCGACACCACCGCCCTGCTCCAGGCCAAGCTGGACGTCTACGCCCCCTGCGCCCTCGGCGGCGCGCTGACCGACGACGTGGTCGCCGCGCTGGGCGAGTCCGGCACCTCGATCGTCTGCGGCGCGGCCAACAACCAGCTGGCCCACGCGGGCGTGGAGAAGGACCTGGCCGACCGCGGCATCCTCTACGCCCCCGACTACCTGGTGAACTCCGGCGGCGTCATCCAGGTCGCCGACGAGATCGACGGCTTCAACTTCGAGCGGGCCAAGAACAAGGCCACCCGGATCTTCGACACCACGCTGGAGATCTTCACCCGGGCCGCCGCCGACGGCGTCCCGCCGGCGGTCGCCGCCGACCGCCTGGCCGAGAAGCGGATGCGCGAGATCAGCGCCCTGCGCACGGTGCTGCTGCCGGGCGCCCGCCGCGCCTGATCCGGCCCGGACCCGACCCCGTGGCGCGCGGGGGGCCTTCCCAGCGGCCCCCCGCGCATCACGATGTGGAACCGGATTCTCACTTCTCCGCCCGAACGGGTGATCCGAGGTCCCCCCAGGGGGGATAATCAGTCCTGGAACGACGGACCTCAGACACCTCCGGACAGCGTGAAAACCGCCGCAAAACCTCCCTTGACCTGGAAAGACCTGGTCTCGGGTGCAGTCGGTGCGCGCCACGTCACACCGACGACGTACCGTCCAGCGGCGGAAACAGGTACCGTTAATGCTCCAAGGGACGGCTTCTCCCATTCGGGCAGGCCGGTCCTGATCATGAACACGTGTCAGACTCGGGGCCGTGAGCCCCATCGTTGAGGGGGTCGACCCATGGGGCGCGGCCGGGCCAAGGCCAAGCAGACGAAGGTCGCCCGCGAGCTGAAGTACAACAGCGGCGGGTTCGACGCTAACCGTCTGTCCAACGAGCTGGGCGTATCGCCGTCCACCTCTCCGATCGAGCCGGAGCCGATCGAAGAGGAGGAGGACGACGACCCGTACGCGGAGTACGCCGCCCGCTACGCCGACCTCGACGACGAGGACGACAACGAGCCGGGTGCCGGGGCCTCGCAGGCCTCCCGCCGCTCGTAACAGCAGCTCCACCGGACCGGTCCGGGTGCCCAGGGCGCCGGGCCGGTCTTCGGCGTTCCCGCGGACCGTCCGTCCGGCGTCCCCGCCGGGTGGGGCCCGTGGGACACGAGAAGGGCCCCTCCGGCGCGCCGGAGGGGCCCTCTCACCACCGGGTCCGGGTCAGACCGCCCGGAAGCCCTCGTAGGCGTTGTAGAGGGCCGCGCCGCCCTCGTGCCCGTCGGCGCGCTCGACGATGTCACCGAGCAGCCAGGACTCCACGCCGCGGTCCTCCAGGATCGACAGCACGACGTCCACCGAGTGCGGCGGGACGACCGCGACCATGCCGACGCCCATGTTCAGCGTCTTCTCGATCTCCAGGGTGGCCACGTCGCCGACCTCGGCGACGGTCCGGAAGACCGGCAGCGGGGTCCAGGTGCCGCGGTCCAGGCGGGCGTGCAGGCCGTCCGGGATGACCCGGGCCAGGTTGGCCGCCAGGCCGCCGCCGGTGACGTGCGAGAAGGCGTGGACCTCGGTGGCGCGGGTGAGCGCCAGGCAGTCCAGCGAGTAGATCCGGGTCGGCTCCAGCAGCTCCTCGCCGAGGGTGCGGCCGAACTCCTCGACCTTGCGGTCGAGCTTCCAGCCGGCCTGGTTCAGCAGCACGTGGCGGACCAGCGAGTAGCCGTTGGAGTGCAGGCCGGAGGCGGCCATCGCGATCACCACGTCGCCGGCCCTGACCCGGTCTGCGCCGAGCAGCGCGTCGGCCTCCACCACGCCGGTGCCGGCGCCGGCCACGTCGTACTCGTCCGGGCCGAGCAGGCCCGGGTGCTCGGCGGTCTCGCCGCCGACCAGGGCGCAGCCGGCCAGGGCGCAGCCCTCGGCGATGCCCTTGACGATCGCGGCGACCCGCTCCGGGACGACCTTGCCGACGCAGATGTAGTCGGTCATGAACAGCGGCTCGGCACCGCACACCACCAGGTCGTCGACGACCATGCCGACGAGGTCGTGGCCGATGGTGTCGTGCTTGTCCATGGCGGCCGCGATGGCCACCTTGGTCCCCACGCCGTCGGTGGCCGAGGCCAGCAGCGGCCGCTCGTAGTTCTTGAAGGCGGACGCGTCGAAGAGGCCGGCGAAGCCGCCGAGACCGCCGACCACCTCGGGGCGGCTCGCCTTCTTCACCCACTGCTTCATGAGCTCGACGGCGCGGTCGCCCGCCTCGATGTCGACACCGGCGGCGGCGTAGGTGGCGCCGTTCTGGTTGCTGGTCACTGCGTGCGGCCCTTTCGGGTCAGGTGGGGGTGGTTCTTCGGAACAGCAGGGGTGGAACAGCGGTGGGGCCCCGGTTCGCGGGACCCCACCGTCGGTTCGTTACGGCCGGCGCAGCGCGTCGGCCGCGCCCGCCCCGCCGAGCAGCGACTGGACGCCGTCCAGGTCGCTGCCGCTGGTCGGCTTGCCGCGGACGGCGGGCTGCTGCCGGCCGCCCTTGATCTCGGCCTCCAGCAGGAGCTTGCCGAGCAGCGCCGGGTCCGGCAGCTCCATCGGGTACTCGCCGTCGAAGCAGGCCCGGCAGAGCCGGTCCTTGGGCTGCGTGGTGGCCTCGATCATGCCGTCGATCGAGATGTAGGAGAGCGAGTCGGCACCGAGCGTGCGGCCGATCTCCTCCACCGTCATCCCGTTGGCGATCAGCTCCGCGCGGGTGGCGAAGTCGATGCCGAAGAAGCAGGGCCACTTCACCGGCGGCG
Source organism: Kitasatospora sp. NPDC091335 (assembly GCF_044757205.1). Lineage (NCBI taxonomy): Bacteria > Bacillati > Actinomycetota > Actinomycetes > Kitasatosporales > Streptomycetaceae > Kitasatospora > Kitasatospora sp. NPDC091335. The sequence continues at coordinate 82,014 of NZ_JBIVUM010000014.1, forward strand.
AGGAGATCCGGATGTGCACCTCGGCGGCGCCCGCCTCGCGCAGCATCCGCACCAGCGCGCGCTGGGTGTTGCCGCGCACGATCGAGTCGTCCACGACCACCAGGCGCTTGCCGGCGATGACCTCGCGCAGCGGGTTGAGCTTGAGCCTGATGCCGAGCTGGCGGATCGTCTGGCTGGGCTGGATGAAGGTGCGGCCCACGTAGGCGTTCTTCACCAGGCCGGAGCCGTACGGGATGCCGCTGGCCTCGGCGTAGCCGATCGCGGCGGGGGTGCCGGACTCGGGCGTCGCTATCACCAGGTCGGCCTCGACCGGGGCCTCCTTCGCCAGCCGGCGGCCCATCTCCACGCGGGAGAGGTGCACGTTGCGGCCGGCGATGGTGGTGTCGGGGCGGGCCAGATAGACGTACTCGAAGACGCAGCCCTTGGGCTTGGCCTCGGCGAACCGGGAGCTGCGCATGCCGTTCTCGTCGACGGCGATGAGCTCTCCGGGCTCGACCTCGCGGATGAAGGAGGCGCCGCAGATGTCCAGCGCCGCCGTCTCGGAGGCGACCACCCAGCCGCGCTCCAGCCGGCCGAGCACCAGCGGGCGGATGCCCTGCGGGTCGCGGGCGGCGTAGAGCGTGTGCTCGTCCATGAAGACGAGCGAGAACGCGCCCTTGACCTTGGGCAGGACGAGCTTGGCCGTCTCCTCGATGGAGAGGTCCGGGTGGCCGGCGAGCAGCGCCGTCACCAGGTCGGTGTCGTTGGTCGCGGCCGTCCGGCCGGAGCGCGAGACGTGCTCCTCGCCGGGCAGTTCGGCGACCATGGCCGCCAGTTCGGCGGTGTTCACCAGGTTTCCGTTGTGCCCGAGGGCCAGCGAACCGTGAACGGTCGCCCGGAAGGTCGGCTGGGCGTTCTCCCAGACCGAGGAACCGGTGGTCGAGTAGCGGGCGTGTCCGACGGCGATATGCCCGTGCAACGACCCCAGCGAGGCCTCGTCGAAGACCTGGGAGACGAGCCCCATGTCCTTGAAGACGAGAATCTGGGAGCCGTTGCTCACTGCGATGCCCGCGGATTCCTGACCGCGGTGCTGCAGGGCGTAAAGGCCGAAGAACGTGAGCTTGGCGACCTCCTCGCCGGGAGCCCAGACACCGAAGACGCCACAAGCGTCCTGGGGGCCTTTCTCACCGGGAAGAAGATCGTGGTTGAGTCTTCCGTCACCACGTGGCACGCCTTCGAGTCTAGGGCAGTTGACTCGGGCTTCCGGAACCCGGGACTGCGGCTTTGTCCGCCGACGGTGAGTTGATGCGCGTAGACAAAACCCCTTACGGGGCGGGGATTTCGGGTGGGGGGAATTCCCGGGGGCGGCGGTTGGCCTTGTGGTTCGCGCCTGTTGGGGAGTTCCGTGTGCGCGGCGGCGGGGTTCCGGGCCCGGCCGAACGTGAGCCTGCTCACCCGGGGTTCACCGGGCGGTCATGCGGCCGGTTCCGGGCCGTTCCGCGCCGCACGGCCTGGCTGTTCCCCGCTGTGCGGCCGCGTCGCCTGACCGTTTCCCGCCGCGTCGCCTGGCCGTTTCCCGCTACGCGGCCGGCAGCAGCAGGCCCCAGGCGCCCGGGTGCACCGTCCAGGTCCTGGCGCGGACCGGGCCGACGGGGTGGCCGTCCGCCTCGTAGCCGAAGCCGCGGCCGACCACCGAGACGCTCGCCGCCCTGGCGCGCACCATGGCTCCGGAGGCCGCGACCACGACCTCCATCTCGCCCGTCCCGTCCGAGGCGCCGGTCGGGAGCGTGACCTGGACCAGCCGGACCGGCCGGTGGACGTCCGCGAGCAGCCGGCCGTCGGCCTCGACCCTGACCCGGGAGCTGTGGTCGGCACCGTCCGGGGTGAGTGCGTTCGCCTGCTCGGCCGCAGCCAGTTTCGCCCATAGCGAACGCCAGCCACCCGTTCGGCCCACCGGACGACGGGTGCCCCCACCGGTGATCCGCACCCCGCCGAGCGCCACCCCGCCACCGTCGTCCACCAGCAGGTCCAGCCGGCGCGGGGCACCGGACAGCACCGCCCGCGCGGCCCGGACCGGCTCCCCCGGAACCCCCAGCGCGCGGGCCGTCGCCAGCTCCTCGGCCCGCCCTACCGGAACCATCCCCACCGGTTCGGTGCCCAGCTCACGCTGGCGGTGCAGCGCCTGGAGCACCCGCTGGAGAGCGAGGTCGGAACCGATCACCACCGGCCGCCGTCGACCCCGGTGCGAAAGCATCCGGTCGAGTTCGGAAGGGCTCTCCGGAAGGACCACCTTGACGTCCGTGCCCCCGCAGAGCACGTCCTTCGCGATCCGCACCGACTCGCCGTCGGTCTGCCGGGCCACCGGGTCGAGGAGCAGCAGGAGCGGCTCCGGGCCGCCGGTGGCAGGCGTGGACAGGGACGACACGACCGGTCCTTCCTCAGGTAATCTCTCGGTGCAAGAGCCCCTTGCGCCGTTGCGCCAGGGGCTTCGTCTATCTCGGGGCAGACTGCGGCCTACGCAGGATGCCCCAACCGGAAGGGGTGTACGCCTGTGCCGGCACTCGTGCTCGTTGGCGCTCAGTGGGGAGACGAGGGCAAGGGGAAGGCCACCGACCTCCTCGGCGGTTCCGTCGACTACGTGGTCCGCTACCAGGGCGGCAACAACGCCGGTCACACGGTGGTCATCGGCGACCAGAAGTACGCCCTGCACCTGCTCCCTTCCGGAATCCTCAGCCCGAACGTGACGCCGGTGATCGGCAACGGCGTCGTGATCGACCCGGCCGTGCTGCTCTCCGAGCTGGCCGGCCTGAACGAGCGCGGCATCGACACCTCGAAGCTGCTGGTCTCGGGCAACGCCCACCTGATCACGCCGTACCACCGCACCCTGGACAAGGTCACCGAGCGCTTCCTCGGCAAGCGCCGGATCGGCACCACCGGCCGCGGCATCGGCCCGACCTACGCGGACAAGATCAACCGCGTCGGCATCCGGGTCCAGGACCTGTTCGACGAGTCGATCCTGCGCCAGAAGATCGAGGCGGCGCTGCACGACAAGAACCAGATCCTGGTCAAGCTGTACAACCGCCGCACCATCCCGGCCGACCTGGTGGTCGAGGAGTACCTGGGCTACGCGGACAAGATCAGGCCCTTCCTCGCCGACACCACCCTCGTCCTGGACGAGGCGCTGAAGGCGGACAAGGTCGTCCTGCTGGAGGGCGGCCAGGGCACCCTGCTCGACGTCGACCACGGCACGTACCCCTTCGTGACCTCGTCGAACCCGACCGCGGGCGGCGCCTGCACCGGCGCCGGCATCGGCCCGACCAAGATCGACCGGGTCATCGGCATCCTCAAGGCCTACACCACCCGCGTCGGCTCCGGCCCGTTCCCGACCGAGCTGCTCGACGAGGACGGCGAGGCCCTGCGCCGGATCGGCGGCGAGCGCGGTGTCACCACCGGCCGCGACCGTCGCTGCGGCTGGTTCGACGCGGTGATCGCGCGCTACGCGACCCGGGTCAACGGCCTCACCGACTTCTTCCTCACCAAGCTGGACGTGCTGACCGGCTGGGAGCAGATCCCGGTCTGCGTCGCGTACGAGATCGACGGCAAGCGGGTCGAGGAGCTCCCCTACAACCAGTCGGACTTCCACCACGCCAAGCCGATCTACGAGACCCTGCCGGGCTGGACCGAGGACATCAGCAAGGCGAAGACCTTCGCCGAGCTGCCGAAGAACGCCCAGGCGTACGTGAAGGCGCTGGAGGAGATGTCGGGCGCGCCGATCTCGGCCATCGGCGTCGGTCCTGGCCGCGACGAGACGATCCAGATCAACTCGTTCATCTGAGCCCGACCGCCGGCCGACCGCCTGTCGGTCGTCGGCCGGTCGCCGGCCGGCCGCTTCGAGGGCCTCGCGGGATCCGTCCCGCGGGGCCCTTCGCGCACCCTGACCCCCGATTTTGCACTAGTTCAAACATCTCTTGCATCTAGTGCAGAGCGCCACTACGTTCTGACCATGACCGCGAAGCTGCCCTCACCCGTCGTCCTCACCGGCCAGCGCATCCGCCTGGAGCCGCTGGAGCGCCGCCACCTCGCCGACCTCTGGGCCACCGTCGGCTCGGACCCCGAGGTCTGGCGCTGGACCATGTTCCTGCCGCCCGCCTCACCGGAGGAGTTCGGCGCGATCCTCGACGGCCGCGTCGCGGAGGCGGCCTCGGGCGAGTCGGTGAACTTCGCCGCCGTCGACCTCGCCACCGGCCGGGCCGTCGGGGTCACCGGCTACCACGACTACAGCGCGCGGGACGAGTTCGTGGAGATCGGCGGCACCTGGTACGCCCGCTCGGTCTGGCGCACCGCCGTCAACACCGAGGCGAAACTGCTGCTCCTCACCCACGCCTTCGAGGACCTCGGCATGGGCCGCGTCTTCTGGAAGACCGACGCCCTCAACGAGCGCTCCCGCACCGCCATCCAGCGCCTCGGCGCCCAGTACGAGGGGACGCACCGCCGCCACCGCCTGCGTCCCGACGGCAGCTGGCGGGACAGCGCCTACTTCTCGATGCTCGCCGACGAGTGGCCGGCCGCCAAGTCCCGCCTGACGGACCGGCTTTCGCGAGGCTGAACGGCGACCGGGCCCAAGCCCGGCCGAGTGCGGAGGCACGGCCGGGCGCCGGGGCACGGCCTCATGTCCGCTCGCCGGGGGCGGGGTGGGCGGGGGCGAACTCGTGGGGCGCCGGGTGGGGTTCGAGGGCCTGGATGTTCACCAGCCAGACCAGCCAGCCGACGAACAGGACCGCGAGCAGGAGTGCCGACAGTCCGGCGACGAGAAGCGCATTCACCGGGATACGGGAATGCGCTGGGAAGGAAGGGGCCGACGGGGGCGGAGAGGCGAGGGGAGGGGCATGGCTGTCTCCGATCGGTGATTTCGGGCGCCGCGACCATGCATCTGCCGTGTCATTACGGCCGATTGACGACTGTTTGACGACTGTTTAGGCGGCAACAAGTCAGCGAGTGACACGGATGACCATAGGGTCAGGGTGCCAGAGTTGCTACCGAGCGGGAGGACGTTCACTCCATCGTGGGGTATCCCCCATTTTGGTAGCTAGGGCCGGGTATGCGCGGCACACTTCACCGGAAGCATCGCCGCAGCCGCGACCCGGAGAAGAGAGTCATGCCACCCCGCTTGTCGCCGACCGTGCGCCAGCAGCGCCTCGGGATCGAGTTGCGCAGGATGCGCGAACGCGTGGGCGTCACGCCCAAGAGCCTGGCCGCCACCATCGGCACCGACCTGCCCAAGATCTCCCAGATGGAGAACGGGAAGTCGGGCATCAGCGCCGAGCGGCTCCGGATCTGGGCCGGTACCTGCGGCTGCGAGGACGGCCCTTACCTGGACGCGCTGTTGGCGATGACGCAGGACCGGCGCAAGTACTGGTGGGACGGCTACCGCGGACGGCTGCCGAACGGGATCATCGACATCGCGGAGATGGAGCACCACGCGGCCTCCCTGTCCATCCTGAACAGCACCTTCATCCCCGGCCTGCTGCAGACCCCGGCGTACGCCGCCGCGGTGTTCGAGCGGCTGCCCCCGCAGTACCGGCAGGAGGCTGACGTCCGGAAGGCCTTCCGGATCCGGCGCCAGCAGATCTTCGTCGACCACCCGAAGCCGTACAGCGCGTTCCTCCACGAGTCCGCGCTGCGCATGCAGTTCGGCGGTCCCGACGTGCTGCGCGACCAGTTGCTGGGCCTGCTGGAGAACTCCGAACGGCCCGGGGTGGAGATCCGGGTGATCCCCTTCAGCGTGCCCACCTACACCGGCTCCGGGGAGAGCCTCTACCTCGCCCGCGGGCCCGTCGCGGAGCTAGACACCGTCCAGATCGACCTCTCCCACGGGCCCACGTTCGTGCACACCCAGGCCGAACTGGCCTCCTACCGACGGATCAAGGAGGAGACCGCGAGGATCGCGCTCGGGACGGACGAGTCCCGGGAGTTCATCCGGTCCTTGCTGAAAGACTTCGCATGAGTACCTGGCGCAAGGCGTCCGCCAGTGGCGAGAGCACCGACTGCGTCGAGGTGAGGGCGACCGGCGGGCTGGTGGAGATCCGCGAGTCGGACCGGCCCGAGGTCGTCGTGCGGACCACGCCGCGCAAGTGGGCCGCCTTCGTCCGCGGGGTGAAGTCGGGGGAGTTCGACCGGTACGGGGACTTCACCCGGCCGTGAGGCCCGGCCCCTGTCCAGAGGAGCCCAGGGCGTGCGGAGTTCGGCCGTCGGGCCGTCGGGCCGGACCTCCGGCGACCGCTAGGCTGACAGCCCACAGTGGACCCCTGCCCCCGGCACGGCACTCCGGGTGGGGTGCGTGCGGGAGAAACCGGAGCAGCCGAGGATGGCTCGCCACCTGATCACCAGCGCCCTTCCGTACATCAACGGGATCAAGCACCTGGGCAACATGGTCGGGTCCATGCTCCCGGCGGACGTCTACGCCCGCTACCTGCGCCGACGAGGGCACGAGGTGCTGTTCGTCTGCGCCACCGACGAGCACGGCACACCCGCCGAACTCGCCGCCCAGGAAGCCGGGTTGCCGGTCGCGGAGTTCTGCGCCAGGGCGCACGGCGCGCAGCGTGCGGTGTACGACGGCTTCGGGCTCTCCTTCGACCACTTCGGCCGCAGCTCCTCGCCGCAGAACCGGGAGATCACCCAGGAGATCGCCCGCGAGCTCCAGCGCAACGGCTTCATCGAGGAGCGCGCGATCCGCCAGGTGTACTCCAACGCCGACGGCCGCTTCCTGCCGGACCGCTACATCGTCGGCACCTGCCCGCACTGCGGCTACGACAAGGCGCGCGGCGACCAGTGCGAGAACTGCACCCGGGTGCTGGACCCGACCGACCTGCTGGAGCCGCGCTCGGCGATCAGCGGCAGCGCCGACCTGGAGGTCAGGGAGACCCGCCACCTGTTCCTGCTCCAGTCCGAGCTCACCGAGGAGGTCGAGGACTGGATCGCCGCGCACGCCGACGACTGGCCGGTGCTGGCCTCCTCGATCGCCCGCAAGTGGCTGACCGAGGGCCTCCAGGACCGCTCGATCACCCGCGACCTGGAGTGGGGAGTCCCGGTGCCGGCCGACGTGTGGCCCGAACTGGCCGCCGAGGGCAAGGTGTTCTACGTCTGGTTCGACGCTCCGATCGAGTACATCGGCGCCACCAGGGAATGGGCGGACGCGGCCCCGGCCGGGCAGCTGCGGGACTGGAAGTCCTGGTGGTACGAGGTCGACGAGACCGTCCGCTACACCGAGTTCATGGCCAAGGACAACGTCCCGTTCCACACCGTGATGTTCCCGGCCACCCTGCTCGGCTCACGCCGCCCGTGGAAGAAGGTCGACTACGTCAAGGCCTTCAACTGGTTGACGTACTACGGCGGGAAGTTCTCCACCAGCCAGAAGCGCGGCGTCTTCACCGACGTCGCGCTGGAGCTGCTGCCCGCCGACTACTGGCGCTACTTCCTGATGGCGCACGCGCCCGAGTCGGACGACTCCAGCTTCACCTGGGACCTGTTCGCCTCGGTGGTCAACAAGGACCTCGCCGACACCCTCGGCAACTTCGTCAACCGGGTGCTCACCTTCAGCCGCAAGCGCTTCGGCGACGACGTCCCCGGCGGCCACCCGGCGGGCGAGGCCGAGCAGCGCCTCGGCGAGCAGATCGCCGGCCTGCTCGCCGAGTACGAGGCCCAGTTGGAGGCGCTCAACTTCCGCAGGGCCGCGCAGGCCCTGCGCGCGCTGTGGAGCGCGGGCAACGCCTACCTGGACGCGAAGGCGCCCTGGCTCCAGGTGAAGAGCGACCCGGACGCGGCGGCGCTGACCCTGCGCACGGCGATGAACCTGATCCACCTGTACGCCGTGGTGTCCGAGCCGTTCGTCCCGGCCACCGCGGCGGCGATGCGCGGGGCCTTCGCGCTGCCCGAGGACTCGCCGGCCGCCACCCGTGACTGGGTCGGCCCCGAGGAGGCGCGAGCGCTGGACCTGGTGCCGGCCGGGACGGCGTTCACGGTGCCGCCGGTGCTGTTCGCCAAGATCACCGACGAGGACCTGGCCGCCTGGACGGCGCGCTTCGGCGGCTCGGCGCACTGATCCGAGGCCCGTACGACGACACACCACGCGGGCCCCGACCGCGGCGAACGGCCGGGGCCCGCGTCGTCGGTACCGGGGGCCGCTACCCGGCCGTCTCCTCCGCCACCCAGGCCAGGTAACCGGGGCTGCCGGCCACCACCGGCACGGCGATCAGCTCGGGCGTCTCGTAGGAGTGCCGTCCGGCCACGAACTCGCCGAGCCGGTCGGCGAGTTCGGCCCTGGTCTTGAAGTCGATCCGCCACTCCTCGGCGTCCCGCACCTCGCCGTCCCACCAGTACACCGACCGTACCGGGTACACCTGGGCGCAGGCCGCCAGCCGCTCCCGCACCACGGCGGACGCCAGGGCCCTGGCCGGCTCCTCGCTCTCGTGGGTGGTGGTCACCACCACCAGGCGCTGCTCGCTCGCTGTCATGCCCCGACGGTATCCCGGGGCCGGGCGCCGGTCCCCGTCGCGGCTCACCCCGGGGACCGGCGGGAACCCCCGGCTCAGTCCCTGCGGGCCGTGTGGACGGTCATCGCGGAGAGGTAGAAGGCGTCCGGGCGGCGCAGGATGCCGGTGGGGGCGTCCTCGGCGAGCAGGGCTTCCAGGGCGGCCCGGTCCTCGGCGTCGAGCTGCTCGGCGAGTTGGTCGCGCCGCCGGGCCAGCTGGGTGTGCAGGTAGCCGCGGAGGGGGCCGGCGAGCGGGGCCGGGTGGTCGACCAGGAAGGTGCGGGTGCCGGTCGGGGTCAGCCCGGCCCGCCCGAGCATGGCCGGCCAGTCCTCGATCTCCTGGATGCTGCCCGGCAGTTCGGCCCGCATGGTGCTGAAGCCGTCCTCGTGGGCGGCGTCCATCCGGGCCTGGAGCCCGGGCCGGCCGAGGCCGAAGTCGCGCGGCAGGTAGCGCGCCGGCAGACCGCGCTCGGCGACGGCGAGCAGGCCGCCGGGCCGCAGCAGTCCGGCGAGCGAGGTGAGCGCGGCCTGCTGGTCGCCCAGGTGGTGGATGGCGTTGCCGGACCAGATCAGGTCGGCCTCGCCGAGCTTGTCGAACTCGGCGGGCAGGTCGGCCTGCCGGGTGCCGAGCCGGCCGCCGGAGCGGGTCCGGGCACGCTCCAGCAGGGCGGCGGACTGGTCGACGGCCACCACCTCGGCCGCCGGGAAGACGTCCGCCAGCAGTCCGGCGATCACGCCGGGCCCGCTGCCGACGTCCAGGACCCGTCCGACCGGGCCCTCCCCATGCAGGCCGGCCAGCCACCGGGCGGCCTCGGTGACGGCGTCGGCCCGCAGGTCGGCCTCCAGCTCCAGGTGCGCGGCGAGCGCGTCCCAGTCGAGGTCGGCGGCGGGGACGTGCGAGTGGGAGCCGTGCGCGTGGGAGCCGTGGGAGTGGGAGCCGTGGGAGTGGGAGTGGCCGTGCTGGTTCGCTGACATCCGGGTTCTCCGATCGTGGATTGACGAAAGTTTCCCGCTCAGGCGGGCAGGGCGGCACCGGAGGCGCGGTACCCCGCGACGGCCCGGTCGATCTCCTCCGCCACGAGGTCGTGGTCGAGCGCGAAGGCCGCCGCCGCGCCCGCCCCGGCGGCGGTGACCACCTGGGCGCGCGGGTCGGCGACGTTCCCGGCCGCCCAGACGCCGGGGAGGCTGGTGCGGCCGGTCCGGTCGGTGGTCACCCAGCCGTTGTCGTCCCGGTCGCAGTCGAGGCCGAAGAGCAGCGCGTCCCTGGGCACCGGCTGCGGGAAGACGAACACCGCCTCCCGCGGCACCACTTGTCCGTTCGCGAGTTCGACGCCGCGCAGCCGCCCGTCGTCGGACACCAGGCGGACGATCCGGCCCTCGACCACCCGGACGTCCCGGGCGGCGAGCCGCTCCCGCTCGGCGTCGGTCAGCGCGAGGGTGTGGGCGAGCAGCACCACGTCCGCCGACCACTGCCGCAGCAGCAGCGCCTGGTTGACCGCCCCGGGGCCGGTGCCGAGCACCCCGAGCGGGCGGTCGCGGACCTCCCAGGCGTGGCAGTACGGGCAGTGCAGCACGTCGCGGCCCCAGCGCTCGGCCAGGCCGGGCAGCTCCGGCAGTCCGTCGCGCAGGCCGGTGGCGACGACGATCCGGCGCGCGTGCAGCACCGGGCCGCCGGCCAGGTGGACCACGAAGCCCGGCCCGGCGGGCCCGGCCGGCTCGACGGGCTCTGCCGACCCGACGGGCTCAACGGGCTCAACGGGCTCAACGGGCTCAACGGGCTCGATGTGCTCGACCCGGCCGTCGATCAGGTCCACCCCGTACCGGGCGACCTCCTCCCGCCCGACCGCCAGCAGCGCCGCCGGCGGCATGCCGTCCCGGCTCAGGTAGCCCTGCATGTGGGCGGCGGGCGCGTTGCGCGGCTCGCCGGCGTCCACCACGGCGACCCTGCGCCGGGCCCGGCCCAGCACCAGCGCGGCGTTCAGTCCCGCCGCTCCGGCGCCGACCACCACCACGTCGTAGCGCTCGTTGTCCCTGATCCCGGTCGTCCCGGCCGTCCCGGTCGTCTCGCCCATGGCGCTCACCTCCACCGCCAGGCTGCGGCCCCCCTCGCCACATCGGCAAGCTTTGTTGCCGCCTCAGCAAACACTCGCGGGGTCACACCCCGGTCCGCCGCCAGTACGACCGGGCGGCCACCGCCAGCGCGACCCCGTACCCCGCGAACCCGCCGATCCCGACCCAGGCGGTCTCCAGGGCGCTCTGCTCGTCGGCGAAATCGCCCAGCCTGATCCGCGTCACCCCGGTGGTGCACAGCGCCAGATAACCGATCCCGACCACGCCGTACGGCGCCAGCGTGGCCGCGCCCAGCAGGGCCGGGGTGAGCGGCAGCCAGCGCGGCACCCGACGGCCGCGCAGCGGCCCCGTCCAGCGCGGGAAGACCTGCCCCCACGGCCGGACCAGCCCCCAGAGCAGGAACACCCCGAGCAGCGCCAGCAGCATGGTGCCGTCCAGCCCCCGGCGCTCCAGCGCGAGCCAGAGCCCGGAGGAGCCGTTGCGCACGTAACCGGCGTACATCCGCTCGCCGCTGACCCCGGCGAAGCTGCCGCCGAGCGCCCAGAGCAGCTTCATCAGCACGTACGGGACGAACGCCGCGGTGCCCGCCCAGGCGGCCAGCCGGACGAACGCCGGAGCCGGGGCGGGTTTCGGCGCGGGTGCCGGCACGCCCCGTCCGACACCAGCGGGACCGCCGGCGCCATCGCGGGCCCCGCGGCGCGGGCCCAGGGCGGCGCGGGCCAGCAGCACCGCCCCCACCGCGGCCAGAGCGCGCTCCACCGTGTCGGGGACGCTGTCCACCCGCTGCCCGAACAGCAGCGTGACCAGGTCCATCAGCAGGCTCCAGGCCCCCAGGGCGGCCACCCCGCAGAGCAGCCACAGCAGCCGTCGCACCGGCTGTCGCCGCACCACCCCCGCGCCGGCGGCGGCCGCGACCGCCCCCACGCCGGCCACCGCCCACCCCGGCCACCGCGCGCCGAACAGCTCCGTCCCGCTCAGCGCGCACCCCAGCCCGAACCCGGCGTACCCGACGCCCCAGCCGGCCACCGTCCACCCGCTCCTCATCATGCCGCCAGGCTCGCCCGCCCGGCCCGGCCGGTCCTCCCCCGGCACGGTGATCCGGCTCCCCCGCCCGAGGGAGCCCGCACCGGGGCGGGCTTGGGGCGGGGCGGCCGGGCGAGGCGGGCGGGGCGCGCTTCACCCCCGTGGAGCGGCGAAGCAGTGGACGGTGACGGTGCGCCCGGAGGCCCAGCGCTGGTCGCCGCCGCCGAGGTGGGTCCAGCCGAGCCTGCGGTACAGGGCCACCGCGGCGGTGTCGGTGGCGAGGACGTCGAGAACGGGGTGCAGGCCGAGCGCCCGCGCGTGCGCCACCGCGCAGGCCAGCAGCCGGGCGCCGACGAGGCGGCCGCGCGCCGCGGGGGCGACGTAGAGGCGGCCGATCACGCTGGTGAGTTCGGGGGGCCCACCGGTGCGGCGGCTCCACAGCACGGGGGCGAGGTCGCCGGGGGCGCTGCGGGCGAGGCCGACGTGTCCGGCGATCCGGCCGTCCGACTCGGCGACCCAGGCGGCGAGCAGGCCGTCCGGGGTGAGCCAGCCGGCGGGCCGGTCGGGCCAGTCCACGGGATAGCCGTCGACGGCGTGGACGTCGCCCAGCACCCGGACGCAGCCGGCGAGGTCGTCGGCCCGGCGCGGCCGGACCACCACCCCCGCCCCGGCCTGCCGTGAGTCGGACGCGACGACAGTGGCGCGTTCTTCGAGGTCTGCCATGCCGGTACGTTACCGGCCCGCCCTCACCGTCGCAGCAGGTCGACGACCCCGGTCAGGTCCTCCCCGCCATGGCCGATCTCCAGCCGACGCTCCATCAGCCGAAAGTACGGATCCAGCAGTTCGGTGCTCACCCGCTGCTCCTCCGCGGTGCGCAGCAGGGTGCCCTTGCCGGCCACCTGCATCGCCAGGCCGGACACCACGTCCCTGGCGTAGTCACCGCTCTCCAACCGCTCCGCCGTCCGCGTCACCGAACCGGACATCGCGGTGAGCCAGCTCCCCAGCAGCGGCGCCAGCTCGGTCGGTGCCACGGCCTCGCCGCGGACCAGCGCGAAGGCGTGCGCGACCCCGGCGAACATCCCGTACATCGCGCTGAGCAGCGCCACGTCGTGCAGTGCCGCGGACCCGGCGTCCGCGCCCACGTACCGGGTGCCGGCCGGGACGGCGAGGGTGCCCCGGTGCTCCTCGAACAGCTCGGACGAGCCGCTGTAGAACACGTACGCCCCGGCCGCCGGGGCGCCGATCATCGGCGGGACGGCCATGATCCCGCCGTCCAGGTAGCGGGCACCGCGCCGCTGCGCCCAGGCGGCGCGGACCCGGGCCTGCCCGGGGGTGCCGGTGACCAGGTTGACCAGGTCCTTGCCGGCCAGGTCGACGCCGTCCAGGGCCTGTTCCACGGAGGCGTCGTCGAGCAGGCAGACGACCACCAGCCGGTTCGCCGCGACGGCCTCCGCGGCGGTGGCGGCGACGGTGGCCCCGCGGGCGGCGGGCCCGTCGGCGCGGGCGGCGGTGCGGTTCCAGACGGTCAGCGGGTGCCCGGCGGCGAGCCAGGCCCCGGCCAGCGCGGTGCCCATCGCGCCGAGGCCGAGCAGGGTGAGCGGGGTGGGTGGGATGTGCGAGGTGTGCGGGGTGGGTGGGCTGTGCGGGTTCCTGGACGTGTTCTCAACGGGGTTGGTTGCCATGGCAGTCAGCCTCCGCGCCGGCCCCGGAAACGATCAAGTACGCACTTCGAAGTGGGTGGTTACCCTGGAGTGAGCATCGAGGTCGGAGGGGCCGGAAAGGGCCGGAAGGGATGGGCATGGCGACCGTACCGAGGCCGGGGGCGTACGTCTGCGGGACCGACGCCGCGATGGACGTGATCGGCGGCAAGTGGAAGGTGTCGATCCTCTGGGCCCTGGGCGAACGCCCGCGCTGCCGCTTCGGCGAGCTGCGCCGGCTGCTGCCGGGGATCACCGAGAAGGTGCTGGCCGCGCACCTGCGCGAGATGGAGGCGCACGGCATCGTGCACCGGGAGGCGTACGACGAGGTGCCGCCGCGGGTCGAGTACGCGCTCACCGAGGCGGGGCACCGCCTCAACACGGCGCTGGGGCCGCTGGGGGACTGGGGCCGGGAGCACGTCCTGGGCAAGGCGCCGTACCCGGCGTAGCGCCCTCGGAGGGGTCAGGCGATCGCGGCCGACACCACCGCCGCCACCGCGATGTTGCAGGCCGCCGACACCCACACCGCCGGATGCGGCTCCGGATCGACCAGGATCTCGCCGAGCCTGCCCGGGGTCAGCAGGTCCACCAGCCAGAACGCGACGGCCATCAGCGCCAGTCCCAGCAGGCCGTAACAGGCCGTCGAGACCAGGCCCTTGCCGAAGTCCGCGTAGGTGTACATGATCGCGGTGAAGACGATGCCGCCGATGCCGAGCAGCGCGGAGCTGAGCAGGAGGGCGGCGTTGCGGTTGCGCTCGACCCAGATCTGGTGGCCGAGCCGACCGGGCGTCAGCAGGTCGACCAGGCCGATGCCGAGGAGCAGCAGCACCACCCCGAGGGCGCCGTAGGCCGCCGCCGCACCGAGCCCGTGCAGAATGTCGTTCATCGTGGTTCCAGCCCCCGGTCCGCTCTCGCCGTCCCCCTGACCGGCACGGTCAAGGGCTGGCAAAAGATACCCCACCCGGGTGAGGGGCGGACCGGGCGCCGAAGCCGGCGGCGGTCAGTCCTCCTCGTTCACCAGGTGGTCGACGCAGGCGGCGACGGCGAGCAGCAGACCGGTGTCCGCGCCGTCGGCGACCTCCACCCCGTAGGTGTCCCTGATCCGGAACCACTTGCGGCTGATCCTGGCCAGCTCGTCACCGTGCTGGTTCTCGATCCGGTAGTCCTTGTCGATCAGGCTGCCGTGGATCTTCAGCTCGCCGCCGGAGGCCAGATCCACCAGGTACTTGTCGCGGAACGGGGTGAACAGCTTCTCCCGGACGGTGGCGATCACCTCGCCGTCGGCGTCCTCGATCTTCATCGCGTCGCGGACGGTCAGCATCTTCTCCCTCACCACCGCGACCACCCGCCCGTGCGCGTCCTTCAGCTCGAAGGTGTCCCGCAGCCGCAGCACCTTGCCGTCCACCAGGTACGCCTTGCGGCCCCGGTCGTCCTCGATCCAGTAGTCGTCGCCGACCGCGAACAGCTTCTCCCTGACCAGATACCGCACGTGCGACCTCCTCCGGGCCGGCTCCACTGCCGGCCTCGCCCCATTCGACCCCGATCCGCCGCCCGCGGAAAAGCACCGCCACGAAGCACCGCCACGAAGCACCCCGCGGAAACCCCGTGGCACGGCGGGCCCCGATCACCTTCAATACCGCCATGCGCCCCGACCTCACCACCGCCGAGCTGCGCAGCGAGCGCCTCGACCTGCTGCCGATCGCCCCCGAGCACGCCGAGGAGCTGGCCGCCGCACTCGCCGACCCCGCTCTGCACGCCTTCACCGGCGGCCGCCCGGCCACCGCCGGGGAACTGCGCGCCCGCTGCGAGCGGCTCGCCGCCGGCTCCCCCGACCCGGCCGAGTCCTGGGGCAACTGGGTGCTGCGGCTGCGCGCCGACGGCGCCCTCACCGGCTACGTGCAGACCACCGTCCGCCCCGGCCAGGCCGAACTCGCCTGGGTGGTCGGCACCCCCTGGCAGCGCCGCGGCCTGGCCACCGAGGCCGCCCGCACCCTGCTCGCCCACCTCACCGCCGCCGGGGCCACCACCGCCGTCGCCCACATCCACCCCGACCACCACGCCTCCGCCGCCATCGCCCGCACCCTCGGCCTGCACCCCACCACCCACACCCAGGACGGCGAGACCCGCTGGCAGGCCGACCTCCTCCCGAACACCCCCGGCTGACCCCGCCCCGTCCGCAACACGGCACGCCCGGAATGCGGGCACCCGGCGTGCGGTTTGATTGACGCATGGCATCTCGTGCACGTGTACGCGCCCCCGAGCTGGTCGGGGCAGGCGGTTGGCTGAACACCGGCGGCAGGGAGCTCACGCTCGCCGACTTCCGGGGCAAGATCACCATCCTGGACTTCTGGACCTTCTGCTGCATCAACTGTCTGCACGTCCTGGACGAGCTGCGGGAGTTGGAGGAAAAGCACCGCGACACCCTGGTGATCGTCGGGGTGCACTCGCCGAAGTTCGTGCACGAGGCCGACCACCAGGCCGTCGTCGACGCCGTCGCCCGGTACGAGGTGCATCACCCGGTGCTGGACGACCCGGCGCTGGTCACCTGGAAGCAGTACGCCGTACGGGCCTGGCCGACGCTGGTGGTGATCGACCCGGAGGGCTACGTGGTCGCCCAGCACGCCGGCGAGGGCCACGCCCACGCGCTCGCCCGGCTGGTCGAGGAGCTGGAGGCCGAGCACGCCGCGAAGGGCACGCTGCGCCGCGGCGACGGCCCGTACGTGGCGCCGGAGCCGAGCGCCGGGGACCTCAAGTTCCCCGGCAAGGCGGTCCGGCTGCCGAACGGCCACTTCCTGGTCGCCGACTCCGGCCACCACTCGCTGGTCGAGCTGGCCGAGGACGGCGAGACGGTGGTCCGCCGGATCGGCGACGGGCAGCGCGGCCTGGTGGACGGCACCGGAGCTGACAGCACCGGCACCAACGGCAATGGCACCGACAGCACCGGCCCGCGGTTCAGCGAGCCGCAGGGCCTCGCGCTCGTCCCCGAGGGCCACGGCTTCGACGTGGTCGTCGCCGACACCGTCAACCACGCCCTGCGCGGCGTCCGCCTCGCCGACGGCCACGTGACCACCCTGGCCGGCACCGGCCGCCAGTGGTGGCAGGGCTCGGCGACCGAGGGCCCGGCCCGCGAGGTGGACCTCTCCTCGCCGTGGGACGTCGCCTGGTTCGACGGCCGGGTGTGGATCGCGATGGCCGGCGTGCACCAGCTGTGGTCGTACGACCCGGCCACCGGCACGGTCGCGGTCGCGGCCGGCACCACCAACGAGGGTCTGGTGGACGGGCCGGCCGCCGAGGCCTGGTTCGCCCAGCCGTCCGGCCTCGCGGTGTCCGCGGACGGCGAGCGGCTCTGGGTCGCCGACGCCGAGACCTCGGCGCTGCGTTCGGTTTCACGTGAAACCAAGACGGTCGAAACCGCCGTCGGCACCGGCCTGTTCGACTTCGGTCACCGCGACGGCGCCGCCGGCCAGGCGCTCTTCCAGCACCCGCTGGGCGTCACCGTGCTGCCGGACGGCTCGGTGGCCGTCGCCGACACCTACAACCACGCGCTGCGCCGCTACGACCCGGCGAGCGGCGAGGTCAGCACGCTGGCCACCGACCTGCGCGAGCCGTCCGGCACGGTGCTGGTGGACGGCGACATCGTGGTGGTCGAGTCGGCCCGGCACCGGCTGACCAGGCTGCGGCTGCCCGAGGAGGCGGTGCGGGTCGAGTCGGTGGCCCACCGCACCCGGCGCGCGGCCACCGAGGTCGCCCCCGGCGCCCTCCGGCTGGACGTGGTCTTCGAGGCGCCGAACGGCCAGAAGCTGGACGAGCGCTACGGCCCGTCCACCCGGCTGCTGGTCAGCGCGACCCCGCCCGAGCTGCTGGTCTCCGGCGCGGGCGCGGACTCCGACCTCTCCCGTGAGCTGGTGCTCTCCGGCGAGGTCGCCGAGGGCGTGCTGCACGTCTCGGCGATGGCCGCCTCCTGCGACGACGACCCGGAGATCGAGTACCCGGCCTGCCACGTGCACCAGCAGGACTGGGGCGTGCCGGTGAAGCTGGTCGACGACGGCGCCCGCCGCCTGCCACTGGTCCTGGCCGGGATGGAGTAGCGCGGACCCACGCGAAGGGGGCCCGGCGTTCGTCCTCCGGGCCCCCTTCGCCGTGTCTCAGCCCTCCAGGAAGGCCTTGAGCGCGCTCGCCAGCAGGTACGGGTCCTCCGCCCCGCACAGCTCGCGCGCCGAGTGCATGGACAGCGCCGCGATGCCGCAGTCCACCGTCGTGATGCCCAGGCGCGCCGCCGTGATCGGGCCGATCGTCGTCCCGCAGGGCATCGCGTTGTTGGACACGAAGGCCTGCCACGGCACGCCCGCCTTCTCGCAGGCGGCCGCGAACACCGCCCGGCCGACGCCGTCGGTCGCGTAGCGGTTGTTGACGTTGACCTTGAGGATCGGCCCGCCGTTCGGCACCGGGTGGTGGCCCGGCTCGTGCCGCTCGCTGTAGTTCGGGTGGACGGCGTGGCCCATGTCCGAGGAGAGGCAGATCGTGCCGGCGAGCGCCCTGGCCCGGTCCTCGGTGTTGCCGCCGCGCGCGTGGATCGTCCGGTCCAGCACGTTGCCGAGCAGCGGGCTCTGCGCGCCGGTGTCGGACTCGCTGCCGGTCTCCTCGTGGTCGAAGGCGGCCAGCACCGGGATGTACGGCAGGTCGGCGGCGCCGTCGGCGGTGGCGACGGCGGCGAGCGCGGCGGTGGCCGCGTGCACCGAGAGCAGGTTGTCCAGGCGCGGGGCGGCGATCAGTTCGCGGTCGCGGCCCAGGTAGGAGGCGGGCTGGACGTCGTGCGTCATGAGGTCCCAGCCGGCCACGTCGGCGGCGTCCAGGCCGGCCCGCCCGGCGACGTAGGAGATCAGCGAGCCCTCGTCGACCGGGCCGAGGCCCCAGATCGGGGTGAGGTGGCGCTGCTTGTCGAGCTTCATGCCCTCGTTGACCTGGCGGTCCAGGTGGATGGCGAGCTGCGGCACGCGCAGCAGCGGCTCGTCCAGCTGCACCAGCCTGGCGGTGCCGTCCTTGAGCGCGAGCCGGCCGGAGAGGCCGAGGTCGCGGTCCAGCCAGGTGTTCAGCGGGACGCCGCCGTAGATCTCCACCGCGACCTGCCGCCAGCCCGCCGAACCGGTGTCCGGCACCGGCTTGACCCGCAGGTTGGGCGAGTCGGTGTGGGTGCCGACGATCCGGAACGGCGTCTCGGGGCCCGTCCCCTCCGGCAGGTACCAGGCGATCAGCGCGCCCCCGCGGATCAGGTAGCGCCCGCCGGCCGCGGTGTCCCACGCGTCCGTCTCGGCGACCTGCCGGAAGCCCGCCTTCTCCAGCCGCTCCGCGGCGCTCGCCACCGCGTGGTACGGAGACGGCGAGGTGCCGAGGAACGCGATCAGGTCGTCGCTGTGCGTCCGGTCGAAGAATGCCTGGCGGGCGGCGGTCGACATACTGCTCCTGGGTCGAGTGAGGGCCGAAGCCGGATGGGGAGTCGGCTTCGCACCTGAGCATATGCCCGTACACGGACAGGGCATTCGGAACACCTCGTCCGGTGCGCAACCCGGACACAACCGTGAACGGCCCCGCACGACCCGAGCGTTCCCGCCGGTCATCCGGGCTTTCCGCGTCCGGGTTTCCCGCGGGAAACACCGAAGGGCCCGGTGGCAGCCGGGCCCTTCGGTGCGAGGGTGTGTCAGTCAGTCGAGGAGGTGTCACCCGCCGCCGCCCCGGGAGGGGCGGCGGCGGGTGACGGGTGGGCGCGGCGGCTCAGAAGGCCTCCTCCGCCAGCTCCATGATCTCGTTGTCGATGCCCTCGGCGATGAGGCGCTGCGGGGTGATGGTCGGCAGGACGTTCTTGGCGAAGAAGCGGGCCGACGCGACCTTGCCCTGGTAGAAGGCGACGTCCTTCTCCGGGGCGCCCGCCTCCAGCTTGGCCAGGGCCACCACGGCCTGGCGCAGCAGCAGCCAGCCGACCACGACGTCGCCGGAGACCATCAGCAGGCGGGTGGTGTTGAGGCCCACCTTGTACATGTTCCTGACGTCCTGCTCGACCGAGGTGAGGTCGGCCAGCAGCTTGCCGACGATGGCCTCCAGGTCGCCCGCGGCCTTGGCCAGCAGGTCGCGCTCGACGGCCAGGGCGTCGCCGCCGGCCGCGGAGCCGAGGAACTTCTGGATCTGCTCGGACAGCGCGGTGAGCGCCTGGCCGCCGTCCTTGACGATCTTGCGGAAGAAGAAGTCCTGGCCCTGGATCGCCGTGGTGCCCTCGTACAGGGTGTCGATCTTGGCGTCCCGGATGTACTGCTCGATCGGGTACTCCTGGAGGTACCCGGAGCCGCCGAAGGTCTGGAGCGACTGGGCGAGCTGCTCGTACGACTTCTCCGAGCCGTAGCCCTTGACGATCGGCAGCAGCAGGTCGTTGAGGCGCTCGGCGGCCTCGTCGCGCTCGCCGCGCAGCGCGGCGGCCGTCATGTCGTCCTGGACGGACGCGGTGAACAGGACCAGCGCGCGCATGCCCTCGGCGTAGGCCTTCTGGGTCAGCAGCGAGCGGCGCACGTCCGGGTGGTTGGTGATGGTGACGCGCGGGGCGGTCTTGTCCAGGAACTGCGAGATGTCGGCGCCCTGCACGCGCTCCTTGGCGTACTCCAGCGCGTTCAGGTAGCCGGTGGAGAGGGTGGCGATGGCCTTCGTGCCGACCATCATGCGGGCGAGCTCGATGATCTTGAACATCTGGCGGATGCCGTCGACCTTCTCGCCGAGCAGCCAGCCCTTGGCCGGGTGCTTGGCGCCGAAGGTCATCTCGCAGGTGTTCGAGGCCTTGAGGCCCATCTTGTGCTCGACGTTGGTGGCGTAGACGCCGTTGCGCTCGCCCAGCTCGCCGGTCTCCCAGTCGAAGTCGAACTTGGGGACGATGAACAGGCCCAGGCCCTTGGTGCCCGGCTTTCCGCCCTCGGGGCGGGCCAGCACCATGTGGACGATGTTCTCGGACATGTCGTGCTCACCCGAGGTGATGAAGCGCTTCACGCCCTCGATGTGCCAGGAGCCGTCCTCCTGCTTGATCGCCTTGGTACGGCCGGCGCCCACGTCGGAGCCCGCGTCGGGCTCGGTGAGGACCATGGTGGAGCCCCACAGGCGGTCGGTCATCCGCTTGGCGACCTCCAGCTGCTCCTCGGTGCCCTCCTCGGCGATGACGCCGGCGAAGGCCGGGCCCGAGGAGTACATCCAGATGGCCGGGTTGGAGCCCAGGATCTGCTCGGCGAAGGCCCAGATCAGCGAGTTCGGGGTGACCTGGCCGCCGATCGACTCCGGGATGCCCAGCCGCCACCACTCGGCGTCCATGAAGGTCTGGTAGCTCTTCTTGAAGGCGGCCGGGATCGGCGCGGTGTTGGTCTCCGGGTCGAAGACCGGCGGGTTGCGGTCGGTGTCCGTGAAGGACGCCGCGAGGTCGTTCTCGGCGAGGCGCGAGATCTCGCTCAGGATGTTCTTCGCGGTCTCGACGTCCATGTCCGCGAACGGTCCGGTGCCGTACACCTGGTCGCGGCCGAACACCTCGAAGAGGTTGAACTCCACGTCCCGCAGGTTGGACTTGTAGTGACCCATGGCCGTTATCTCCGGTTCGTCGCTTCCGGGAGACCGCCGCGTTCCGGCGTCCCGTACCCACCAGTAGGCATCATGATGCTACCCAGCGGTAACTTGAGCAAGCCCCCGCCGGCCAAACCTCTATGAACGTGGTCACGTCCCACAGGCGGGGCGACCACTCCTTGTCAGGATCGATGCCAGCAGAGAAGGGCGCCCTCCCGCTAGCCTGTCCGTGTGTACGGATATGACCAGAACACATACCCGGGAGATCCCTACCAGCAGCAGGCGGGGCCGCAGCCGGGCATGAACGGCATGCCCGGACCCGACGCCTACGGCGGGCAGTCGCAGACCCCCCAGCAGTCCCTGTACCCCGAACCCTCGCCTCCCTCACTCGCGGACGCGGTCCGGGCGTTCACCACCGGCTCGATGGCGGTCGAGGACTTCCAGGCGATCTTCATCACCTCGAAGGTGCACTGCCCCCGCGGGGAGCGCCCCGGCTTCCTGGCGCTGCACAACACCCCGACGCCGGTGATCCCGATGTTCAGCTCGCTGAAGGAGCTGCGCCGCTACGCGGGCAAGGACTCCAAGCACTTCACCGTGACCGGCGCCGAGGTCCTGGACCTGCTGCCGACCGGCTACGGCTTCGCGCTGGACATGGAAGGCGAGCACCGGATGGTGTTCGACGCCAAGGCCGTCGAGCAAATGGTGGACTTCACCATGCGCCGGATGTACGGCTGACCGGACGGCCCGCCGGAGCCGCGGACGGCCGGCCCAGCCGACCGGAGCCGCAGCCGACCGAGCCGCGGACGGCCGGCCCGCGATGCGGCCGGCCCACCCCTGACCCATCCTGGAGGAGGAGCCCCGCGCTCCTTCGTCACTGCATAGTTCAATTTTCAACTTGCTTGTTGTTGATGATTGAACTAACCTCGTGCACGTAGGCCAGACCACCCCCCGAAGGAGGCCGACATGCCCGCCGTGACCGTCGACAACCCACTGACCCTTCCGCGCGTCACCACGCCGGACCCCGCCGTCACGAGCGCCCGGCCGGTCCTCACCGTGGCCACCGCGCCCGAGGGCTTCGAAGGCGAGGGCTTCCCCGTCCGCCGCGCCTTCGCCAAGATCAACCAGAAGTACCTCGACCCGTTCATCATGATGGACCAGATGGGCGAGGTGGATTACGCGGCCGGCGAGCCCAAGGGCACCCCCTGGCACCCGCACCGCGGCTTCGAGACCGTCACCTACATCATTGACGGAACGTTCATCCACCAGGACTCGCACGGCGGCGGCGGCACCATCACCGACGGCGACACCCAGTGGATGACGGCCGGCTCCGGCCTGCTGCACATCGAGACCCCGCCGGAGTCGCTGGTGAAGTCCGGCGGCCTCTTCCACGGCCTCCAGCTGTGGGTGAACCTGCCCGCCTCGGACAAGATGATCGCCCCGAAGTACCAGGACATCCGCGGCGGCAGCGTCAGGCTGCTCAGCACCGCGGACGGCGGCGCGCTGCTCCGGGTGATCGCGGGCGAGCTCGACGGCCACCAGGGCCCCGGCACCACCCACACCCCGATCACCATGATCCACGCGTCGGTCAGCCCCGGCGCCCAGATCACCCTGCCCTGGCGCTCCGACTTCAACGCCCTCGCCTACGGCCTGGCCGGCAGCGGTGCGGCCGGCACCGAGCGCCGCCCCTTCCACCGGGGCCAGGCGGTCGTCTTCGGCGACGGCGACTCGATCACCATCCGCGCCGACGAGAAGCAGGACTCCCGCGACAACAACTTCGAGGTCGTGCTGCTCGGCGGCCTCCCGATCCGCGAACCCGTCGCCCACTACGGCCCGTTCGTGATGAACAGCCACCGCGAGCTCCAGCAGGCCATGGAGGACTTCCAGGCCGGCCGCCTCGGCACCATCCCCGCCGCCGGTCACTGACGGCTCAGGAGGCAGGGCCGGCTCGGCGACAGGAACGACGGAGCCGGAACAACCGGGCGGCCGCAGGCAGTGCCTGCGGCCGCTCCGCCGTCCTCGTCGCCGAGCCGGCTACAGCAGCGCGTACAGGGCCGAGGCGTCGTCGTGCGTCCTGCCCCGCGGCCAGCGCTCGCAGGTCGGGTCGGCCCGCTCCGCCGCCCGGACCCTGGCGATCAGTTCGCCCGGCCCCGACTCGGCGAGCAGCCTCAGCGCGTCGCCCCAACTGCCCAGCCCGAAGCGCTCGGTGTAGCGCGAGGCGCCGGCGGTGAGGGCGGCCAGCGCGTGCAGCCGGTCCAGCCGGACGAAGCCGGTCTCGGCGTGCTCGGCCGCCCGCGGGCCGGCGGCGGCGATCCACGGGCCGGTACCCCGGTTCCTGGCCGCGCGCACCGCCAGCGCGTACTCCAGGCGCAGGGCGGCCCGTTCGGCCGAGCCGGGCACGGTCTCCCTGACCTGGCGGCGCAGTTCCTCCCCGCCGGGGAAGCGCTGGTTGTCCCCGATCACCTTCGGCGGGCCGTCCCGGTGCTCCAGCACCAGCAGCGAGTCGCCGAGCACCAGGTACTCCAGCGACTCGCCGTGCCGCCGGGCCGCGACGACCATCGCGGCGGGGGTGTTGGGGTGGGCCAGGTCGCAGCGGCCGCCGTGCAGCGCGGCCGTCTCCACGATGGCGTCGGCCAGGCACTCGGCGATCGAGCGGTCCGTCCGGTCGGTGAGCCTGGCCAGCAGGTGCACGCCCAGCCGGCGCACGTACCAGGCCGTCCCGTGCCGGCACCCCGACTCCAGGCCGGCCGGCGAACTCGCGCCGTCCAGCAGGACCAGCGCCTCCGGCGAGGCCGCCGCGAAGTCCTCGGTCTCACGGTCGGGACGGCGGGCTTCCCCTGCGAGCTGTAGCTGCATACCGGCAGTGTGGCCGCCGCTCCGGGCCCGCGCCCGGACCCGTGCGCCGGTGTGGCGGGCCCGGGGCCGGGCGCCCGGTGGCAGCCGGTGTGATTCGGCCATACCGTCGGACAGTGACCGGACGATTCGGCCAATCGGAGCGGGTCGGGTTTGGGATCACCTTCGGGTGTCCGCGGCGCCCGCGACTGACGAGGAGCGGAAGATGTTCTGGCAGTTCATCGTGGTGCTGGCCGCCTCGACCGGCTTCCCCACCGCCGCGCTGCTCTTCCTGATCGGCGGGCCGCGCTTCCCCGACGAGCAGCGCGGCCGCGGCCCCCGGACCGGCGGAAGCACCCGCGGCTCCTAGGGCCCGGGGTCCCGGGAGCACAGGGGATCGCGGCGCCGCGCTACGGCTTCCAGGCCGGGTCACGGCCGAGCAGGGCCAGCGCGCGGCCGAACCGGCCCGCGCCGCCGCCGGGTTCGAGCCGCGGCCCGAAGGCACGTCCCGGCACCCGGTGCTCCGGGCCGGCCGGAACGGCCTCGGCCACCTCAGCAGCACGGCGGCCAGTTCCTCGTCGCCGTCCACCGCCGCGGCCGGCCCGTCCCCGGTGCCGAGCGCGGCGGCGACGTCCCAGCCGTGCACCAGGGTGTCCAGCAGGTGGAAGCCCACCGCCTGGGCGCACGGGAAGGGCGCCCCGTCGTGGAGTTCGGGCAGCCAGATCGGCCGTCCGGCGGCGGCCGCCTCCCGGAAGGCCTCGGTGAGGTCCTCGCCGGTGCGGCGGAAGACGCCCGCCGGGTCGGCGCCGAGCGGCGCGTCCGCGAACAGCGCCGGGTCGGGCCCGGCGCCCCGGGCCGCCGCGGCGAAGCCCCGGTGCTGCCCGACGCAGTGCTCCAGCAGGGTCCGCAGCGTCCACCCGGCGCAGGGGGTGGGCAGGTCCAGCTCGTCCGGCCGTACGCCGTCCACCACCTGGGCGGCCGACTCCACGGCCCGCGCGTGCAGTTCGACGATCCTCATGCGGCGGCGGCCGCCGTTCCCGCGGAGACGAACCCGATCACCTGGTCGACGACGGCCGGCTCCGCGATGATCCTTCGGTGGCCGAGCCCCTGGGTGAGCACCAGGTCGAGCCGCTCCCCGTACGCCGTGCGGAGCCGGTGCGCCTCGCTGGGCGGGACGACGCGGTCCCCCTCGTCGTGCACCACCAGGACCGGCCCGCCGACCGCCTCGACCTGACGGACGGCGTCGAAGCGCTCCCAGCCCCCGGCGTCCCCGCCGAACAGCTCCCGTTCGATCCGCTCCCGCAGTGCCCGCTCGACCTCGGCGTTCAGCCCGAGCCCGGCGCAGAAGGCGGCCGGGAAGAAGCCGACCCCGGACACCCCGGAGACGGCCGCCAGCCGGCCCGCGCTCAGCCCGTCGGCGAGCGCTCCGAAGGCCGCGCAGACGCCGAGCGAGTGCGCCACCACGGCCTCGAACGGCCCGTACCGCTCCTGGAGTCGCAGCGCGAGCTCGCGGAACTCCAGCACGCTGGTGGTGCGGCCGCCGGAGTCGCCGTGGCCCGGCGCGTCGAAGGCGACGGCGCTCAGCCCGAGCGCCCGCAGCCGGGACACGTACGGGGCGAACCGGGAGGCCCGGGAGCGCCAGCCGTGCAGCAGCAGGACCGGCCGCTCCCCGTCGCCCCAGCGGTAGCCGGCCACCGCCTTGCCGTTCACGGTGAGCCGCTCGACGGCGGCGCGCCCGTGCACCTCGCGCTCCGACTCGCGCACCCGGCTGCGCCGCAGCGGGTGCGCGAACAGTTCGAAGGCCGCCCGACCGGCCAGGCCCGGGGCGACGCGGGCGGTGGGGTTGAGGGCCGTACGGATCAGTGCCCGGGTGGGGTCCATCGGGTCTCCCTGCTCTCTGCGCTCCTTGTCCTGCCTTGCTCGCGGCGAGATATTAGCACGACCGTTCGTGCAATTTCCTGGCGTTTCCGAGGCCGCCACCGGTGCACCCACTACCCTGGGCGACACGCCACGACGAGCAGAACGGGGACGGACGATGGCCGGACCGACCACCGACGGACGAGTCCTGCGCGGCGAGGAGACCCGCCGGGCGGTGCTGCACCGCGCCGTCGGGATCGCCTCCGTCGAGGGCCTGGACGCGCTCTCCATCGGCCGCCTCGCCACCGACCTCGGACTCAGCAAGAGCGGCGTCTTCGCCGGCTTCGGCTCCAAGGAGGAGCTGCAACTCGCCACCGTCCGCGCCGCCCGCCGGATCTTCGCCGACGCCGTCGTCACCCCGGTCGCCGACGCCCCGCCCGGCCTCGCCCGGGTCCGCGCCCTCTGCGAGAGCTGGCTCGCCTACTCCCGCGCCCGGGTCTTCCCCGGCGGCTGCTTCTTCTACGAGGTCACCGCCGAGTTCGACGCCCGCCCCGGCGCCGTCCGGGACGCCCTGGCCGGCTGCGCCCGGGAGTGGTCCGACACCATCGCCGCGGCCCTCGGCGACGCCAGGGCCGCCGGCGGCCTGCGCCCCGACACCGACCTCGGCGACCTCGCCTTCGCCCTGGTCGCCGTCCTGGAGACGGCCAACTCCCAGGCCGTGCTGCACGACGAGGACGTCCCGTACCAGCGGGCCGGCCGCCTCCTGCTGCGCCTGCTGCGCGCCGAGGCCGCCGACCCGGCCGACCCGGCCCTCGCCTAACGCTCCGTCAGCACCCGTTCCAGCAGGGCGGACCGGGCCAGCAGCTGCTCGTCCCCGCCCTCCGCGCCGACCACCTGGAGCCCGAGCGGCAGCCCCTCCCCGGTCCACCCGGCCGGCAGGCTCAGGGCCGGGCGGCCGAGGAAGCTCCACGGCAGCGACATCACCGCGTCCCCGGTGCCGTGCAGGCCCTCCGGCGCGCCGCCGGTCGCCGAGGGCGCCAGCCACAGGTCCACCCCGGCCGCCGTCTGCGCCGCGGCCACCCGCTCGCGCAGCCGCTCCCGGAAGCGCAGGGCGGCCGCCCTGTCCTCGGCCGCGACGCCCTGCCCGACCCGGATGCCGGCTGCCGTCTCCGGCCGGTAGAGCCCGCCGAAGCGGGCGAACCAGTCGGCGTGGCCGCGGGCCAGCTCGAACCGGTTGACCGTCTGCAACTGCCGCCTGACCTCGGCGAAGTCGGGGAACAGCTCGACCCGGCGCACCGTCAGCCCGGCCCTCACCAGCCGGGCCAGCTGCTCCTCGAAGGCGCGCAGCGCGGCCGGCTCCGCCCACTCCAGGTATGTCCCGTCCGGCACCCCGAGCACCGGCTCCGAGTCGTCCGCCGGCCGCCAGTCGTCGCAGAGCAGCGGGGCCACCAGCGCCGCGCCCGCCAGGTCGGCGGTGAACACGCCCAGGGTGTCGAAGCTCGGCGCGTTCGGGATCACCCCGTCGATCGGGATCCGCCCGTACGTCGGCCGGAAGCCCACCACCCCGCAGTACGCGGCCGGGCGGACCACCGAGCCGACGGTCTGGGTGCCGATCGCCAGCGGCACCAGCCCCGCCGCGACCGCCGCCGCCGAACCGCTGCTGGAGCCGCCCGGGGTGTGGCCCGGATGGTGCGGATTGCGGGTCGGGCCCGGGGCGCTCGCGGCGAACTCGGCGGTCACCGTCTTGCCCGCGACCAGTGCCCCCGCCGCCCGCAGCCGGTCCACCACCGGGGCCTGCGGACCGGCCAGCACCCCGGGCGGCAGCGCCGAACCGCCGTGGGTGGGCAGCCCGTCCACGTGCACGATGTCCTTGACCCCCACCGCCACCCCGTACAGCGGCGGCCGCCCGTCCGGCTCCGGGTACCGCGCGGCCAGCTCCCTCGCCTGCGCCCGCAACCGCCCGTGCCGTCCGGGCTCCGGCACGAACGCGTGGATCAGCGGGTCCACCCGCTCGACCAGCGCGCACAACCGGTCGACGTACTCGGGCAGTTCAGGCACGCCGGCACGCAGCCCGGCGGCCTCGGGGGTCAACGGCCGCGGCCGGACGAGGGGTTCCTCCATGCCGGGCAACGGTAGCGCCGCCTACGGGTGTTCGGCCGCCAGGTACGGGGCCTCGCGCAGGAAGTACGCCCCGCAGGTGTGGCAGCACAGCTCCGGGGTCTTCCCCCAGTCCACCGCCGACCGCACCCGCGCCGCCGGATCGAGCTCCCGCCCGCACATCGCGACGCTGTCCTCACCCCGGACCACGTGCCACAGCCGCACCCCCTCGGCCTCGCCGCCGGCGCCGTACTCGGCTCGCATCTGGTGCATCATGCCCCCATCGTCCGGTCCGCTCCCACGCCCGGCAACCGCAGTGCGGTCCGACGGAGGAGCACCGCCAGCGACTGGTCCGGCCCTCAGGACGCGGCGCGCAGGAGGGCGTTGTCCTGCCACTTGAGGATCTTTTGACCCCCGCAAGCCAGTGACCTGCGGGTTCAACCAGAAAAGTGCCGCTGACCAGGCGAAACTACCTTCAGTAGTTCGCACTGGTCAGCGGCACTTTTGGGCTTCATGTGCCCCCGATGTGCCCTGCAGGGCACCGTTCACCGTCTACCTGGTGACACCGGCAACGACTCGCTCAACACGTTCCCGCACCACGCGGGCTCGCTGGAGGTCAGCCATCCACTGATCTCCGTCTGCCTCCCACGGCGCGAAGAACAGTTCGAGCGCCTCGCTGCCATGTGTGGCAGCGAGGCGCAGCCTACGCGGAGACCTCAGCGAGCGGGCGCTGGTTTGCATGGGGAGCCCAAAGCGGGGATCAGTGAGCGCGGCGGCAAGTTCTTCCATGCGCGGCGGAAGGTCCGGGTAGCAAGCCAGGTCGAACTTCCACAACAGCTCGCTGGACAGCCCTCGCCAACCATCAGCAGCCCAGGGAATGGCGGTGGTGTGGAAGAGGGCAATTCGACGAAGCAACCCGCTGGCCAGCCAGGCGCCACGGCGGGCAAGCCCGGTGTACCAACCTTCGTCATCCCTCTCCTGCAAGCGTTCCACTTCGGTCCAGGCATCAGGGTGGGTACGCCAGCAAGCCCGGTAGCCGGAATCCTCAAGGTCGTCCACAACCTGCTTCTCGGCCCGGCGCCAGACGGCATGCGGCGCACCAGCGAGGCGGACAAGCGTGCGCTGACCCGGGCGGTGCAGTTCCAGGCCATCGTCCCGCCACCTCAAGATTCGCAGGCCCTCGACGCCCTGAACCTCTTCACCTTCTCGGTCTGCACTCGGCAGCAGGTCACGCAGCATGTCGAACACCAGACGCTCGGAGGTGTCGACCACGAGCACAAGGCTCTCGGGATAGGGCCGCGTCTGGGCGATGCGTAGTGGATGCAGGCCGAAGCGGTACGGCTTCAGGATGTGCGCGAAGATGGCCGCTTCGAAGAGTTCTTGGTCTCCCCCTGCCGCCGGAAGCGGGCAGGAGCCGGGAGATAGCTCACGGATGGCCTGAAACGCGATGCGGTAGCGCTCGTTCGTGTAGACCATGCGCTGCCTGGCGAGGTCGCCGAGGACACTGTGGGGCACTGGAACTCCGTCGCCGCACCGCCGACCAGAGCGCGGAGTCGTGTGCGTCCGCAGAGACCGTGTGGTGGGTGCTGATCTCCCTCCCAAGAGGGGCGGATGGGGCCAAGCCCCTTGCCTGCCCTGCTGGCCCTGTAGGTCGGCGAGCCGTGAGCCGGAGTCGGCTTCCGCAAGCCGACTTGGTCGAGCCTAGAGGATGACTCGGCCGATACATCTTCGGCACGCCGAGGCAGCCGACGCGATGAACGGACGACGCGGAGAATTCATGGTTGAATCCCACCAGGCCGGACAGCGGCCATCCCAGGCGCTCGGCCCGGCCGTCGACGTCGCGGGAGAAGGAGCAGGGCTCACCTGGTTCATCTCCACCTTCAACGTGCTTCACAGAGCAGCAACTCCTCGTTGATACCGGGCCGGCGGTCAAGGAGTTCGACATGCCTCGCGACAACGTTTCCCGTCTGACCAGGGTCGTACGCGCTTACACCGGCGAGTCCCATCAGAGGCTGCGGGAGCGGATCGAAGGAACCCCACGAGGTCAGAGCCTGATCCCCGCAGCCCGCAGCGCTCTTCAGAGGCGGCTGGAGAGGCGGGCATTCTTCACCTTGGCCTGGCCGGACGAACTGACGATCTACCCCTTCGGCGTCAAGTCGGTGATCCCAGCCCCGGACTCGATCACCTTGAACTTCGAAGGCGACCACGTCGCCGATCACGCAGTGCAACTGCTGCCATGGACCCGCGACACCGAGATCGGCGGAGTACCAGGACTCCGTGTATGCCGAACCTCGGCAAGCGGAATCGACCTCGTCGTCGCCGGGACCTCCGCCACGATCAACGTAACGGGGATCAGCAGGCATGCATGGGAGCAAGCCGAGTCCGCCAGAATTAGCTGGCTCGCAGACGCCGGTGAGGAGATGTGTCACATCACGTCACCGCACCTCCAGACAGCCCAGGAGCGCTTGTTCGAGCGGTACCTCGCTACGGATGACCATTCAGCCTGGCTCAGCAGCGGTCTCCTCCGCAGGATCGGCCTGTTCAGCCGGATCGAGGTACCGCTCCACTTCTCTGCCTGGAGGAATCCCGGACAACACGGCGAACAGTGGTGCTTCGACATGGACTACCACCCCCTGAACGGCGGTTGCCAGCACGAGGCGTTCCTGAGCCGACTCACCGACCCCATGTTTGGTCTCCCACTCACGGTCGTCCGTCGCCACTGCACGGGCGACTACTCATGGGGCGCCCAGTGCTCTATCGATGCCAAGGGCATGGGGCAGCCCGGAGAAGTCAACCTGCGATTCAACCGGCGTACTGCCGAACGAACCATGGCCTGGCAAGACATGTCACCGGCCGTCATGGCTGCAAAGCAACTCGTCTGGCACACACCATCTTTGCTCAGGTAGGTGCCCCTCGGCGGCATGGCTCAACACCCACGGGTCGCCCGTCACATGCCGCTACACGACGCTGCGACGCAGGCACGCATCTTGCGCTGCAGGCGGCTGCGGAGGACGCCGACCGGGGAGTGCAGGGGCACGGGCAGGCCGGGCAACAGGGCTTGGGCCAACTCCTGGGCAGTGCTGCCGCGCTCCAGCCACTGGGCGACGAGCGGCGCCAGCTCAGTGGCCTCGGCCTCGCCCAGCCACAGGCGCGGCTCCGAGCGGATCCCCCGGAACAGCGTCGCCGCCGCCTCGCGGACCTGCTCGTCCGGGATGGTCAGAGTCTCCTGGTCGATGGTGTGGCCCTCCTCCCGCCCTTCGGGCCGGTCGGCGGCCTCACTGCTGGTGGCCGATCGCTGATCGGCCTGCTCGGCGGGGTGGGAGGGTTCTTGATACCGGTCCTTTACAAGAGGGACGCCAGCACGGCCGGTGCTCGCCTCACCGGAGACCGGACGGGTGACACCCGGTGCCGCCAGCTGAGGGGTGTCGTAGACGTGGGTCTCGGTGTGGATCGTCCCGTCCGGCAGGCGGATCTTCTCGACCCGGTAGTACCCGGCCTCGGTCAACTCCTTCAGAGCCTTGCGGATCGCCCCGCGCCCCTGCGGGCTGGAGTCGGCCATGTGCCGGCCGTCCTCGCGCCAACCATCCGGGCGGGAGAGGAGGTCGGCGAGCAGGCCACGGGCGGTGTAGGACAGCTGCCGGTACTGCAGCATGGCGTTGGGCAGCACGGTGAAGTTGCGCACGTGGGCGCTACGACGGACACGCATCGGGAGGTCGCACTCCTGCTGCCGGACCCCGGGGTGTTACCAGCACCGCCGGGGTCGCCTATTTTCGGTTGGACCACGGAACGTACCACAACAACCAGGCGCACAAGGCGCGTTCACGCCAGCGACCTTGATCACTGTCCGGCCTCTGCGGAGGAACGCACTGCCCTGAGAGGTGTCGGCTCTGATCATTAGGCTTCCACCCATGACCAGTGATCTCGGATTCACCTGCTCGTGCTGCGGCGGGCACCACCCAGAGCTGCCGATGAACTACTCGACAACGGCCCCCTACGTCTGGGCCCCGGGCTTCGCCGACGCTCCCGACTGCCTGCTCTCGTCGGATCAGTGCGTCATCAAGGCACAGCACTACTTCGTCAAGGGCCTGATCGAGATACCGGGATGTGTTCTCCTGGGGCGTCTGGGTCTCCCTGAGCCGCGAGAACTTCTCCCGCGCCGCAGACCTCTGGGACACCCCAGGGCGCGAATCCGAGAAGCCGTACTTCGGCTGGCTGACCACCGAGCTTCCCATCTATTCGCCCAGCACGATCAACCTGAAGACCAACCTCCACATCAGGCCCATCGGTCAGCGACCCCTCATCGAGCTCGAACCCACCGACCACCCCCTCGCCGTCGAGCAGAGGACCGGCATCACCCAGGAACGCGTACGCGAAATCGCCGAGGCCGTTCTCCACTCCGCCAACGACGGCTCCTAACCACGACCAGCCAGGGGGAAGGGACATGAAACAGCTCTCGGAGATGGACGAGCGCGAGTACTTCGCCTGTATCGGCCAACGCCCCCTGATCATCGGCTGCAGCTCCTTCCACCAGCTGACCGCCTTCCTGACCGGCTACGACGAACACGCCAGCCGCCACGGCGGCCCCGTCCTCCTCACCGGCTGGCACGAGTGGCTCGTCGCCCGCCGAGGCCGTGACTGTAACCATGCCTGGCCCGGCCAGGTCCTGCACATCGCCCTCCCCGACGGCTGGGACAACATCTCGGACCTACCGTCCAAGGACGAGAAGCACGCGATCAAAGTCCTGTTCCAGCTCCTCGACGACTTCATCGCTGAACGCGAGGCCGCAAGGGGCGCTTGATGTTGGGTGGCCGAGCCAACCCGGCCACCCTTGCGGTCAACGGACGGCGAGGAGTTCTCCGCGCTCGACGGCCTCGCGCAGGACGGCCGCGAAGTCCTGGGGCAGGAGGTTGACCGCGTCGAGGGCGGCGGCGGTCAGGGGGATCTCTTCGAGGAGGTACTCGCCCCGGCCTTCCTGGCTGAACTCGGGGCCGGTGCGGTCCTCGAAGATCCACTTCTCGATGGTGGCGAGGTAGAAGTCCTGGCGTTCGTCGGCGGTCTCGATGGTGTGGAGGAGGTTGACGATCTCCGCCTCGCCCGCGATCTCCTCGCGGACCTCGCGCAGCAGGGCCTCCTCAGGGCTGACGTCGGTCGGTTCGATCTTGCCGCCGACGATCACCCAGTACGGGTCGATGCCAGGTCGGATGCGCTTGATCAGCAGCATGGTGTCGTTCGGGGTGAGGAGGACGGCGCGGACGCGGTGCTGCATAGTGGCCTGCTTCCTGTTCGATGGTGCGGGGCGAGTCAGTGGGGGAGCCAGCTGCTCGACAGCCCGGCAGGAGCTAACTCGCGGGCGCCAGGTGCCGGTTCAACCATCGTTCCTCCTCCGTCCTGTCCCGTAGGGGAGCGACCAGCCAGGGCACGAGGCGAGGGGCCGGCACTGCGGCGATCTGTTCGACCGGGTGGAGGAGCCCCCGTTCGCAGGTCTCCGCCGTCCAGACCGAGAAGCCGGCATGCGGGTGGGCCGGATTGATGCCGATCTCCCCCTTGGGGGTCGTGCCGTTGAACGGCGTCGGGATGCGCTCGGAGTTCCAGTAGCTCCACGCTTCCAGGGCCTTGACCTGTTCGAAGCAGTGGTAGAGCTGCGGGTAGCGGTCGGCGATCCGGATCTCCCGGAAGATCAGCTGGCCGAGGAGGTACGGGGCGGTGTCCGCCAGTGTGTCCAGGTCCGCCCGGTGGAAGGTGAGGGCGGAGGCGTCCTGATCCGGGGCAAGGGCTGTGGCGGCGAACAGGTGGGACAGCCGGCGTCGCACATGGCCGGGCAGGCCGGATGCCAGGCCGGGCTCGATGCGCTCGACGAGTTCGAGGAGCCGCGCGCAGTCCGGCGCGAACCGCCCGAGGTCGAAGAGAACTCCCATCCCCCGCACCGCAGAGAACGCGAGCTCCTTGTACAGGCGGTTGTTGAGCTCGCCCCGGTGGGCGTACTCCTTGGTCGCCCGGCTGGTGGAGTGGAGCATCAAGTACTCGGCGACGGTCTCGAAGTAGAGGTACCCAAGGTAGGGGAAGACCGGGACCGTGACGGCAAGGGTGTCGATGAACGACCCGTCCGGCGTCGTGCCACCGCTGGCGTTGCGCAGGAGCATGTCGAGGAACGGGGCAGCGACGCGCACCCGGTCCACGACGGACCGGAGCACATCGTCATCCTCGGCTTCGGTGAGGAAATGCCGGTACGTCTGGTACGTCCTCAGGTGGATACCTCCGAGGCGCAGGTAGTCGATGCCCTTGGCGGGCGCTGGAGCGCCGGGGGTGACCTCGATGA
This sequence comes from Kitasatospora sp. NPDC091335, assembly GCF_044757205.1. Lineage (NCBI taxonomy): Bacteria > Bacillati > Actinomycetota > Actinomycetes > Kitasatosporales > Streptomycetaceae > Kitasatospora > Kitasatospora sp. NPDC091335. The sequence continues at coordinate 115,990 of NZ_JBIVUM010000014.1, forward strand.
TGAGCGGTGTGCTGTTCTGCCTGCTTTCCAGCAGGTAGGAGCCGAGGTTGTGGGGCCGGAAGGCGCTACCGGTCGGAGTGAGAGGCGCCCCGTAGATGGCGCCGACCAGGCAGCCGGTGGAGGCGTAGAGGTGCCCGCTGCTGCGGACGGTGCCCAGGTCGCGGGTCAGGTGGAGCAGGTGCATCGGGGCGCCGCTGGCCAGGCTTCGGAGCATGGCGTTGTCCCGCAGGAGCCAGCCGTTCGGGGTCTGCGTCTCCAGGCGGTGAGCCCAGTCGGCTTCGCTCTCCGCGAGCCCGGCGGGTGACGGGCGCGAGACCGGCGCGTTGTAGCTGGTGTGGGCGTATTCCCAATCGGCGTGCAACGGGTCCTCCTACTCGGGCAGCACGGTGTGGAGTGCGTGTTCCAGGGCTTCGCCGTGAGTGGCGCCGTCGAGGCGTGCCTGCTCGCTGTGAACGACCAGGTCGAACGCGACCGGCGGGAGCCACGCCGGCAGGGCTACGCGGAGGCGGCTCGGGTCAGGCCACCAGCGGCGGAGGGGCAGTCGGTAGCGGTCGAGTGCGTCGGCGGCCTTGAGGAGGTCCACCAGGTGCGGGCTCTGCCGGTAGGCGTCGGCCTGGCTGTCGGTGAAGTTGTCGTGCGGGACGTCGTGGAGCGCGACGGCAGTGATCGTCTCGGTGGTGACCGGTTGGCCGAAGGTGCGGGCCACGGTGTCGAGGTTGCCGGCGAGCCAGCGTGCGGCGCGTTCGCCGTGGCCGGGGTCGTCGCGGTCGTGGTGCCGTCGGCAGTCGTGGCAGGCCGCTGCGGCGGCGAGGGCCAGGGCTTGATCACGACCGGGCTCGTGATGTTGGGCGAGGAACTGGACGAGAAGGCTGACGCGGGCGTTGTGCATGGCGCCGTGGATGGAGTTGATCACGGCCGGGCTGGCGAACCAGGAAACGTCGGGTACCAGCAGGGTCGGGCGATGTGGCATCGTGGCCGGGGCACTGGGACCGGCGGGTCGGTTGCCGGCGATCCAGCTCAGGGTGTGCTGGTCCATGTGCTGGTGGTCCGGGAGCCTGCGGGTCTCGGCGAGTACGCGCAACGGCGCGTCGGCCGCTTCCTGTGTCGGCGAGATCATGAAGGACTCCTCGATGGGATCGGGTGCGATGGGCGTCACGCTGGGCGTGGTGGTGCTGACGATGGGCAACCGGCCGAAGGAGCTTCGTGCGCTCCTGGACTCGGTCGAAGCCCAGGAGGGCGGCGGCAGCACCCGGGCCGTGGTGCTCGGGCAGGGCGTGAAACTGCCCGAGCTGCCGGAGTGGCTGGACGCGGTCGAGCTGCCCGAGAACCTGGGCATCCCCGGAGGGCGGAATGCCGGCGTCGAGCGGCTGCGTGAACTCGGCGGTGTCGATGTCCTGGTGGTCCTGGACGACGACGGGCTGCTTCCCCGAACCGACACCTTCCGGTTGATCCGGGAAGCCTTCGAAGAGAATCCGCGCCTCGGTGTGGTGTCCTTCCGGATCGCGGACGAGACCGGGTACACCCAGCGCCGCCACGTCCCCCGATTCGGCGCGAGCGATCCGCTGCAGTCCGGCCCGGTCACGACGTTCCTGGGCGGCGGGCACGCGATCCGCATGAGCGTGATCGACCAAGTCGGCCTGTTCCCCGCCGAGTTCTTCTACGCGCACGAGGAGACCGACTTCGCCTGGCGCGCGCTCGATGCCGGATGGGAGATCTACTACCGGGCCGACCTGGTGTTGCAGCATCCCCGCACCGATCCGGCCCGGCACGCCACCTACTACCGGATGACGGCACGCAATCGGGTGTGGCTGGCGAAGCGTCATCTGCCTGCCGTTCTGGTGCCCGTCTACCTCACCTCCTGGGCGCTGTACACGGTGGTGCGGCGGCCGCCGCTCTCCGGTCTCAAGGCTTGGTGGTCCGGCTTCTTCGAGGGCGTTCGGACGCCGTGTCCTCCGCGTCGGCCGATGCGGTGGAGCACGGTGTGGCAGATGACCAGGCTGGGTCGGCCGCCGGTCATCTGACAGTCGGCCTCGCGGAGTTGCGGGTCAGGACCAGACAGCGAGGATCGCGTCGATGACGCGCTGCACGTCCGTACTGGTCATGGCCGGGTAGCACGGCAGGGACAGCTGCCGGGCGGCGATCTGATCGGTGACGGGCAGGTCGCAGTCGACGTACCGGTAGGCGGCGAGTCGGTGGACCGGTTTGAAGTGGACGCTGGTGCCGATCCCGTAGGCGTCGAGGAGCAGGTCGGCAACTGTGTCGCGGCTCCGGCCACCGAGCGGTTCGATCAGGACGGGGTAGAGGAACCAGCCGTGCTGGACGCCGTCCAGCACGGTCGGCAGCCGCAACCCCGGAAGGCCGGCGAGGGACCGGTCGTAGGAGGCGGCGATCTGGGCTCGGCGGGCGGTGAAGTCCGGCAGCTTCTGGAACTGCTGGATCCCGACCGCGGCCGTGATGTCCGGCATGGTGTACTTCAGGCCCGGCACGGTGACCTCGTAGTCGGCGGTGCGGCGCTTGCCGTGGCGCTGCCACACTGAGGAGTCGATGCCGTGTCGGCCGAGGAGGCGGGCGGCCTGGACGAGGTCCGCGCGGCCGACGATCATCCCGCCCTCGCCGGTGGTCATGACCTTGTTGGCGTAGAAGGAGAACACCGCCAGGTCGCCGATGCTGCCCGCTTGCAGACCGTCACGCGAGGCGTGCAAAGCGTGGGCGGCGTCCTCGATGAGGACCAGGCCGTGGTCGTCGGCGAGCTTGCGGAAGGCCGGCAGGTCGCAGGGGTGGCCGCCGTAGTGCATGACCACGATGGCCTTCGTCCTGGAGGTGATCGCCTGCCCGGCCGCCCCCGGGTCGATGTTGAACGTGACCGGATCCACCTCGGTGAACACCGGTGTGCCTCCGCACTGGACGACGGCGTTCGGGGCCGCGCAGAAGGTGAGGCTCGGAGTGATCACCTCGTCTCCCGCCTTGATGCCGGCGGCGAGGAAGGCCAGGTGCAGGGCGGCGATGCACGAGGAGACGGCGAACGCGTCCTCGGCTCCGAGTGGGGTCTTCACGACTTCCTCGAACCGGGTTGCCTTCGGGCCGTGGGTGAGCCAGCCCGAGCGCAGGGTGTGGATCACCTCGGCCTCCTCCTCGCCCCCGATGGACGGCCGGTTCCAGGGAAGGAACGGTGCGGTTGTTGTCACGGCCTCCCCCACGTGGCGGCGGTGTACTCGGCCTGATACCGCCGACAGGCGAGGGAGCGCAGGGATCGCACCCTGTCGGCGGTAAAGGCGTCCGCCAGCCCCCGGTGGTTGTCGTACTGGGGCTCGTCCGGGTCAGCGATCGTGCGGGTCGCGAGGAGGTCGGCGATCTCCTGCACGCCGTGCTTGAGCGCGGTGGCGCACGCCCCGGGCATGTGGCGTTGGAGCCGGGCGAAACTGACGCGGTAGTCGCGGGCGTCTGTTTCGTCCCGCTCCGGCCCGCGCTGGATCTTCGAGCCGGGCACGACGGCAGCGACCGTCTCGGCGATGTCGGCGATGGTGTGGTTCTCCTGGTCGCTGCCGACGTTCCACGCCCCGGCCAGGTTCTCGGCCATGACGCCGGCGAGGACTTCGGCGACGTCACCGACATGGACGAGGGGTCGGCGCTGTGCGCCGCCGTTGAGCGGGATGCGACCGGTGGCGACCGCGCGGGAAGCCATGGAGTTGACGACGGAGTCCAGACGCTGGCGGGGCGATGAGCCGTGGACGGTCGCCAGCCGAAGGGTCGTGAACTTGCTGACTCCGGCCAGTACGTCGGGCAGGCGTCGTTCGGCGAGGACCTTGGTCCGGGCGTAGATGCCCAGCGGGTTCGGCTCGGTGTCCTCGTCCACGGTGCCCTCGTGCCTGCCGTAGACGCTGCAGGAGGAAAAGAACACGTACTGGCCGACGCCCGCGCCGGCGGCAGCCTCGGCGGCGATCATCGGGGCGGCGTAGTTCAGCTCGACGGCCAGCTCCTCGTCCAGTCGACAGGCCGGTTCGCCGACGATCCCGCCGAGGTGCACGACGGCGTCCGCGCCGTCGCAGACGTCGGCCAGCAGGGCGGGGTCGCGCAGGTCCCCGGAGACGAACGCGGTGGTGTTGGGCAGCAGCTGGCCCGGGTCGTCCCCGCGGTTGTAGATCAGGCCGTCCACGACGGTGACGTGGTGGCCGTGGGAGACGAGGTAGTGGGAGGCGACGGAGCCGATGTATCCGGCTCCGTCGAGGAGCACGACGCGCATGGAAGCGGTCCCTTCGTTCAGGCGGCCATAGAGGCGGTCGGCGCGGCAGTGAACCAGTCCGGGATGGCGCCCGGCGTGGTCCTGAGCCAGTTCACGTAGCGGTCCACGCCCTCGGTGAGGGTGACGGCGGGGCGCCAGCCGAGCAGGTCGGCGGCCCTGCGGGTGTCGGCGTAACCTCCGCGCGGGTCGCCCTCGGGCATGGGTGTCTCGACGAAAGCGGCGCGGGGGTAGTGGGCGGCGACCAGCTCAGCGATCCGCCGGACCGAGGTGGGGATGCCGGTGCCGATGTTGATGGTCTGTCCGGCGGCCTGGTCGGCGACGAGGGCGAGGATCGTGGCGTGCGCGATGTCCTCGACGTGGACCATGTCGCGCACCTGGTGGCCGCCGCCGTTGAGCCGCATCGGCCGACCTGTGTGCGCGGACAGGGCCAGCCAGGGAACCATCCAGGAGTGCGAGCCGGGCTTGGGGATCTGCGGGTCGCCGTAAACCGAGAAGTACCGGACGATCGAGCGCCCTCTGGCCGGGGCGGCCACGCTCACCAGTCCCAGGTGGCGCAGAGAGCCACAGACGCTACGAGGACGCAGGCGGCGACGCGATGCCGTACTGGGCCCTCTCCTGGGGCCCATCGCGCGCCACGGCCAACTCCCGTAGTGCCAAGGTCTTCTCCCGGCTCAGCGACCGGAAGGGCGCCACGGAGAACTACGCGGCAGCGGCGGCCACCCAACCGGCCACGACCTACACGAGGATCCTCGCGCTCGACCTGGTGACCCAGGCGAGGATGGAACTCGCGGACGGCGGCATCGAGCAGGCGTGCGACACCTGGAACCACACGCTCGACGCCATGGCCGGCGTGCAGCCTGTCCGCACCCACCGTTCGGTGCTGGAGATACGCAAGAGCCTCGCCCAGTTCAAGAGCCGTGGCGTTTCTGCCGCCCAGGAACTCGACGAACGGGCAGCCACCTTCCTGACGTGATCAGCCCGGCGCCGCGCCTCCCGCAGGCCCGCCCAATCTAATCTCTGGGCGGGCCTCAGGGCTCAAACGTCGCCGTCCGAGGCGACGACCGCGAGCCGCCCGGTCGGCGTGATCGCCTGTGGCTTTCCAGCCCCCGGGGCGGCGCGGGAGGGAATCTCATGCTCGGTCATCAGCTCGTTGAATTCCTGCTGCGGCCCCGTGAATCCAGGCCCTACGGTGGGCAGATGACAGCGCCCTGGACCCCATTCACCCACCGCGACGGCGCGCCCGCTCCGTTGCTCGTGAGCGTCCCCCCCGGGTTGGAGATGCCACTGCGGAAGTGGCTGCACAGTGCTGCCTGGCATCAAGACGGGGACGCGACGCGGCGCGTTGCGGTGCGCTGTGACCTTGTGCTGGTCCGGGATGACGATCAGTACAACGACAGGCACGTCGACTACGCCGAGCGCCTCGCCCACTGGACACCTGCGGAACAGCTGCTCGAAGCCGTCGATGCCTTGCTTGACCTGCTGACTGCCGACCCCGCCCCGAGCCCGTGGCCGAGTATTCCGCTGATGCCTTCCGTACTCGAATCATTGACCGGCTTGCAGCCCGTGACGCGGCGAGATCTGCAGGTGCTTCTCGACGACGCGCGTTCGCGGTACACGATCCGCGAGGACGGCAAGGCCCTGGTGGCGCGAATCGACCCAGGGGTTGAGCACGCCGTACGCGACGCGGTGGCGAACGGCAGCCGACCGGAGCGGGGGTCGGCGTCCGAGCATCTCCAGGAGGCGTTCGCCCGGGCCAACGCGGTCACACCAGACCCGGTGGTGGCCTACAGCGAGGCGATCAAGGCGGTCGAGTGCGCGGCGCAAGCGACGCTGCAGCCGGCCCACGCCCGGGCGACGCTTGGCACGATGATCGGCGAACTGCCCAAGCTCAAGGAGAAGCTGCTCTTCGAGATCGAGGGCAGGAACCTGGGAGACGGGATCGAGATGGTGGGATCGATGATGTCGCTGCTGTGGAGCGGGCAGACCAGCCGACACGGCAAGCAACACGCGACGGACCGGGAAACCGTTGCGGAAGCCATAGCGGCGGTGCACATCGCCGCGGCCCTCGTGCAGTTCTTCTCCACCGGGGCGATCCGTCGCAAGTAGGGCCGCTGCGTCGAGAGGGCCAAGGGTTGGTGCCTGGGCCTGGCGGGAGTCGCAGGCTCACACGACGCACGGCGGCCGGGACGGTTCCCGGCCGCCGGAATGAACATCACATCGACGCCTTGGCGGTCCAGTTGTCCAGCCGAGGCGTATGTGGGGTCACTCCTCTGTTCGGTCCGTGATGACGCCCATCTCGGGGCCGAGGATGTCTGAGAGACGCAGGTACTCAACGCGGTCTTCTGCTGTCATGCGGGAGGCCGGATCGCGGATCAGGGTGCCGTCCGGAACGTCGTCGAAGTACTTGTCCATCAGCGCGCAGAAGGCACGGGAGGCATCGGCTTCCCGTTCCTCCTCGAAGTCGAGTTCGAGCTGCATCTGTGCACGGGCGGCATCCACCTCCTTGGGGGTACAGCTGCCGACAAGGGCTCGCTCCTGCTTGGTGAAGGGCCGCCCGTCGTGGCGGGTCCAGGTCCTGGAGTCGAGCGTTGCCTTGACGTTGGTATCGAGCAGCAGGGTGACGACCTCGGGGCGAACGTCGGTGCGGACGATGCCCCGCAGGCGCTGATACTCGCTGCGGTCCCTGTCGGTCATGACGGCGACGATGTCCTCGTCGGTGGCGCCGTCCGGGAACTTGATGGAGTACCGGTATCGGAGGATGCGGAGGGCTGCGGCGGGGTCGCCGAGGCCGTGTTCGAGCAGGATCTTCCGCGTGGAAGAGAGGACTGCCAGCTCCACGTCCGTGGCGTCGTGGGCGGTGGCCTGTTCCTCCTCGGTGAAGGGGCGTCCGTCGCTGTGAGACCAAGTGTTGGTGTCGGGACGGTAGATGAAGTCGGCGTCGTTCAGCAGGAGAAACACGTCGCGGCGGCAGTCAGACTGGAACAAGTGGGGAATTCTCCGAAGGGTTGGGGTTGGTACTGGCAGCTGGTGGCGGCTGATCGGGGGCTGAGGCTGCTGGACGGGGCTCGGCGCAGCAGGTTCTCCACTTCTCGGGGTCAGCGTCGACGGGTGGGGTCGTTCGTGGCCGGGCCGGTGACCAGCGCAGGGGCGACGGCGGGCGTGGCGCTGGCGCGTGCCCTGGTGGGCTTGGTCCGGGCTGCGGTGGTGCGCTGGCCGGTGGCGGTCTCTCGGCTGCGGGCTCGCACGGACCACAGGAGCTTCTGGGCAGGCGAGTTGGCGCCCGCTAGGTCATGCGGCTGGGCGGCCTGATCGAGGGCCTCGCCGATGTCGTGGCCTGCTTGTTCGGCGTCGGCCAGGACGGTGGCGAGGGCGGGCCAGACGGGGTCGGCGGTGATGCTCTCGGCGTGGTTGGGCAGCACGGTCCGAACGGTGTGCTGGCAGCGGGTGAGGGCACGGGTGTCGGGGGTGCGGTGGGCCAGGTCGGCCAGCGGCTGGGCGGCGGCCTGCTGGTAGGCAGCGGCGAGGTGGGTGCTGGCCTGCCAGGCGGCCTCGGCCTGCTGCTGATGGCCGCGCTGGGCGTGCCATTCGGCTGCAGCGATCACCGCGGCGGCGATCACGAACAGGACCAGGGCGAGGACTTCTCCGTCCTTGGTGCCACCCGTGTAGAGCAGTTCGCGGGTGACGCGGTGCAGGGTGCTGGCCTTGCGGTGGTGGGGTTTGATGCGGGAGCGGTTGGCGCGTTCGAACACCTCTGTGGCGGCTCGGAGTTGTGGTCGGTACGGGAGTGGGCTGAGGGCCGCGGTGATGTCGAGGAGTTCGCCGAGGGCGGCGATGTGAGCTTGGCCGACCTGGTCGTCGCTGGCGCGCAGGGTGTGGGGGACGGCCTCGGTGGTGCGGGCGGCGCGCTGCCAGGCGGCGGCTTGATCACCGGTGCCGGCGCCAGGTTCGATGCTGGCGAAGCGCTGGCGGATCTTGGGCAGGGACAGGTCGGAGGCAAGCGTGCTGCCGCTGAACCATGCCGTCTCACCCGGCAGGGTCACGCTGTAGCCGCCGATGTCGCCGGACGGAAGCCGCCGCGGCTTGACCAGGACGCCGAACTCTTCGAGGGCGAGGAAGAACTGCTCCTCGCTACTGGAGGCGGCAACCGCCAGCCGGACCTTCGTCCGGAGCTGTTCGCGGGCGGTGGTGGGGTGACCGAGTCGCTTGGCACGGTGCTGCTCGGCCTGGGTGGGGCGCTTGGCGGCGGTCCCGTCACCCGGTCGGACCCGCCGGAGGCCGTAGTCGACTTCGATCTTGCGGGCCTCGCACTGGGCGCGGGTGAAGTCACGGCCGTTCTTCGGTGTGCGACCGTCCTGGCGCACCAGGGTGGCGACGATGTGGATGTGGTCGGCGTTGTGCCGTACCGCGACCCAGCGGCACGCTTTGGTGTCGCCCTCGGGCGCGATCCCGGTGGCGCGCAGGATGCGCTGGGCGATGGCGGCCCACTCGGTGTCGGAGAGGATGCGGTCCTCGGGTGCCGCCCGTACGGAGCAGTGCCATACGGTCGTGGGCGGCCGGTTCTCGGGCCCAAGGGCGTTGACCGGCAGGTCGAGTTGGGCGGCGAGCTTGGCGATGGTGTCCCTGGGGCCACGCTTGCGCTCTGGGGCGGGGTCGGGGGCGAGGCCGTTCCACGAGGCGATCATGTGCGGGTCCTCGTGCTCGTCGGCCTTGCCCGGTCCGTAGAGGTACTGGATGAGGGCGTAGGTGCCGCCGGAGTTGTGGTCGATGCTGGGGATCAGTGCGTGTTCACCTTCCGATGATCGAGGCGGTGGCGGCGTCGATGCCGTCCAGGCTCTGCACGACGCGGTCGAAGACGTGCTGCAGGTGAGCCGGCGATGTGCCGCCGACCCACAGGTTGTGGGCGATCTGGTTGAGGTTGTTGCCGATGGCGGCGGCCTGCCGGTCGGCCTCCATCAGCTCTTGCAGCAGGCGGCGGGTGTCGGCGACAGCGGCCTCGGGGTTGTCGCTGCGGGCTGCGGCCAGGGTGACGGCGGCGGCGTAGCCGCCGGGCTTGAGGCCGCTCGCTGAGGCGGCGGCCTGAACGTCGGCCCACTCCTCGTCGCTGAACACCGGATGGCAGCGGTTGCGGCGGCGCATCTTCAGGTACTGGCGGTGCCGGATCCCGGGTATGACGCCGGGATCGCGCTCGGCAAGGCCGGAGGAACTCACCGACTGCGGCGCTTCTTCCACCGGCACCCCTGGGCCGGAACCGGTCGCCGCTTCTGCCACCCCCGGGGCGGAAGCGGCGACGGCCGGCGCCCCCTCCGGGGCGGCGGCGCCGTGTGGACTCCACACGGCCCAACTTGCTGCCGCGAGGCCCTCGGTTCCCTGCTGCGATGGGGAGTTGACGTCGATGGTCGGGTCGGTGTCACGGTGCACTCATGGGTCCTTACGAGTCGGGAGGTGGTCGGGGTGCCGCCCCGGCCCGCTCGGGGGCCAGGGCGGCGGGTACCGGCGGACCGGTTGCACTCGTCGCACCCGTCCCCAGGCAGGCCGGACGGGCCCGGGAGCGCAGAGGGTGGGACGAGTGGGACGGGTTCGGCGGGGCTGGGTCAGGCCGCGCTGTCTCCTTCGGCCTGCAGCGGCGCCGGCTCGGGACAGTAGCGCCGCCACGGGTCGAGGAGGTCGTTTCGGACGAAGCCCTTGGCCTGCCGGGAGTCGGGGAAGCGGATGTTGGACGAGGAGACGCCGAAGTCCTTGAGCAGGAGCTGCAGTCCGCGCGCGGTCAGACCGCTGACGCCGAACTCAGCCCACGGCGCCTCCTCCAACGCCCGCAGTTGGGCGAGGAGGGTGGCGGTGGCGAGGGCGGGCGGATCGCCGAGAGCGGTGAACACGGTCCGGATGTCCTGCAGGATCCGGATCTTGGCACCGTCGCCGTCGTCGTCCAGACCGGCCTCGTGAGCACACATCGCCGCGCACGCGGCGCGTGCGGTGGCGGGCCAGTGACCGCCGGCCAGGTCGGCGACGATCACCAACGGCTCCCAGGTGTCGGCAGCGTGGTCGGTCACCGGCATGGCCGGCAGCGTCCCCACCGCCTTCGGCAGCAGCGGGCGGAGCCAGTCGGCGACGCGGTCGCGCAGGTCGTGGAGCGGCTTGGTGTTGAGGGCCGAGCGGAACGGCTGCACGCTCTCGCCCGGCGCGCGGCGGCGCATCCGGACGACCACCGAGCGGTCCATGATCGTGTCGGGGAGATCGCCGATCCCGGCCAGGGCGGCCATCGCGAAGGTCGGGAACTTGCCCGGCCTCATGTCCGGTCCGTTGCCAACCATGCGGACCGCCGGACGGTTGCGCTGGTGACCGGCGTTCAGCACGCCGCGCAGTTCCTCGTTCCGCTCGGCGGCCTTCGACGTGCCGAACAGCGTGTCGGCCTCGTCCACCAGCAGGGTCGGCGGGTCCTCGGTGATCGAGCGGAAGACGGCGGGCAGGCTGGCGTTCACCGTGATGAGCGGGTCGTGGACCGTCTCGGTGACGATGTCCAGCAGCCGCGACTTGCCGCAGCGCTTGGCCGGACCAACCACCGCCAGTCGGGGCGCATGCTGCCACGCCGGCTGCCCGTGCGTGGCGGCCACCCACAGCGTCACCGCGTCCAGCGCGTGCGGGGACGGCAGCACGACGAACCGGGCGAGCGTGGACCGCAGCTCGTCCAGGAGCACCGCACCCGGGTCCGCGCGGACCACCGGGACCGCCTCCGGACCGAACCGGACCGGACCGTCGTCCGGACCGGACGGGACCGGACCGTCCGCAACACCGGTCCCCGTCACCGGACCGTCGATCCGGACGGTCCCCGTCTGCGGACCGGCGGTCCGGGACGGAACCGCAGGCCGGTCCGCCGGTCCGTCCCCGTCCGGTGGAACGGTCCGCTCGGTCCGCGCCTGCGGACCACCGTCCGTCGAAATGGTCCGGGACCGGTCCCCGTGTTCCGCCACAGGCTGCGGACCGTCCCCGGGTTCGGTCCCCGTGTCCGGACCGTCCGCAGCGGACGGACGACGGCCGTCCGCAGAGTCCGGAACCGACACCGGTCCCGTCGAGGGTGTGGAAGGCATGCTCTCCAAGGAGTCTCCTAACTGCGCTCCCGGACCGTGGAGTCCGGGACCGCCGAGTCGAGCGGTGATGTGGGGAAGGGCCGTACGGCCCGCCGACGCGCTGGGCGGCGGGGACCGGGGGTGGAAGCTGACCGTGCAGGTGGTGCTCAGGCGGCGGCGCGGCCTGAGCTCAGATCGTCCAGCCATGCCTCCACCTCGGTCCAGCGGTAGCGCAGGTGCCGGCCGACCTTGATCGCCTTCGGGCCTTGGCCCCGGTGCTTCCACCCGTAGACGGTGTCGAGGGGCACCTGTAGGTGGTCGGCGAGCTCCTGGGCGGTGGCCAGCGGGCGGCGGTCGGCAGTGGTGGCGCGGAAGGGCTTGGGCACGTATCTCCTATGGGCAGGGAACAAGGGCAGGCCGAAATAGACGGTCCCTTTTCGGGCCGCCTGCTCGGGTGAGCGATGGAAGTTCAGCAGGAGATCGGAGAATTTCCTAAAAAGACTCCAACCCCCTCGCGGGGGCCTCCTGCGAACGCGATCCGGGCGAGTATGACCGGCCTGCGGCTCGGGACCTAAAACGGACCGAGCATCACCCACCCTGGCTGGGTGCACGAAGTTGCCGCCCGCAGGTGACGGCGCCCATTAAGACCGTAGGAGCCGGGATATCCCCTGGGCAAGGACTTCGGGAAGATCACGGAAAAGATCTTGCTGAGCGCGCCAGGCCAGCGCGCTTGGGCCACCGACAGCACTCCCCCAGTGAGGACGCGTGGCCCAGGCCACTGCCACATGCCCCTCTCGCGAAGGCTCGCGCATTTCCCGGGACGATCTGACACTATTTGGCACTATCGGCCGCTGACGGGACGATCAAGCACCGTCCATTTGACAAACGCCCGCCGGTCGATGAATATCCAACACCCGCCCGAAGAAAGCATTGATCGCGACTTATCGGATCTGCGGTTCGCCCGCGAGGAAAATCCCCCTTTACCCACCGCCGCCCACCCGGCGCGTATCTCCATGTCTCCAACCCGAAGGAGCCGAATGGCCACCGTCTACGACACCTGGCACAAGACCTACCCCCGCCCGACCGACAAGCCCTACCGTGAGCACAAGGGCAAGTACCCGAGCGCCGACCACGGCAAGAGCAAGCGCTGGCAGGTTCGCTACCGCGACCCCGACGATGTCCAGCGCAAGGAGGACTTCGAGCTCAAGACGAAGGCCGATGACCGCGCCGCCGAGCTCATGGTCACGCTCAGGGACGGCACCTACATCGACCCGAACGCGGGGAAGACGACCGTGGGCGAGTACGCCGAGACGTGGCTGGAGGCCGCCACTCCCGGCCCGACCACCCTGGAGCGCTACGACGGCGTGGTGCGCAACCACATCGTGGCCCGCCTGGGGAAGTTGGAGCTCCGGGCACTCAAGCCGACCACGATCAAGCGCTGGATAAGGCGACTTCAGGACGAAGGGTTCGCGCCGTCCAGCATCGGTTGGTACGGCTCCATCCTGATCATGATGCTGGATGCGGCAGTTGACGACGGCGCGATCGCTACCAACCCCTGCCGGGCGAAGTCGGTGAGCTTCCCGAAGGTGGAGAAAGAGCCGGTCGTGCCGTGGTCCGTGGAGCGCGTCCACGCGGTCATCAACGGCCTGCCGGAGCGCTTCCAGGCCGGCGGCTCCGTCGCGTTCGGCTGCGGGCTCCGACAGGGCGAGGTCTTCGCTCTCGCCGTCGACGACATCGACTTCCGCCGCCGCATGGTGACGGTACGTCGGCAGGTGCGCTTCGTGGCCAAGACGATGGTGTTCGCGCTGCCGAAGGGCGGCAAGGTCCGACAGGTCCCACTGCCCGATGGACTGGCGAGGGCGCTCAAGGCCCACATGAAGAAGTTCCCGCCGACCCGGGTCACCCTCCCCTGGCGTCTCGCCGATGGCGACGACCACACGGCGAACCTGCTCTTCACCGACGACAGTTCCAAGCCGTACCACCGCAGCGTCTTCAACGCGGGCGCATGGAAGCTCGCGCTCGTCGCGGCCGGGGTGATCCCGCCGCGCGAGAAGGGGGCGAAGTACTTCCAGGCGGCCCCGGACGACGGCATGCACGCCCTGCGGCATGCCCACGCCTCGGTGCTGCTGGATACCGGAGAGACGATCAAGGCGCTCGCGGCCTACCTCGGCCACAGCGACCCGGGCTTCACGCTCCGGACCTACACCCACCTGATGCCGACGAGTGAGTCGCGGACCCGCTCCGCAATCGACCGGGTGCTTCCTGGTGCGAAGGCGGGGCACCACGCGCCGAAATCCGAGGGCATGTGCCCCACGTGTGCCCTGGCAGCCTGATCCCGGCCTCGCGTTCGCCGCGACCTGGGCCCAGGAAGAGGCCATTCGTGCAGGTCAGAGAGCCACACCCCCTACGACGCCGCGCGGAGCAGGGCGCCGTCCTGCCACTTGAGGATCTTGTCGAAGCTGACGATCGCGCCCCGCAGCGGGTGGTTGCGGAGCTGGACGTGGTCGGTGAGGGCGTGGATGAGGAAGAGGCCGCGGCCGGATTCGGCGGTGAGGTCGGGGAGGGTGTCCAGGTCGACCGGGCGCAGGGTGGGGGCGGTCGGCCCGCAGGGCAGGACGTGGGTGTCGTACGGGTGGCCGTCGCGGCGGGGGCGGTGGGCGGTGAGCACCCGGGACGGGACGGTGGCGCGGCCGCGGCGGGTGCGGTGCGGGCCCCGGCCGGTGACGGCCGGGCGGGCCGCCGGTGCGGACGCGGCCGGGCGGCGGGCGGGCGCGGCCGGCCCGGCGAGGGCCGGCAGGCCGGGGCCGGAGTCGGTGACCTCGATCCGCAGCCGGTCGCCGCAGATCGAGGCGGTGACCTGGAACAGGTCGTCGGGCCGTCCGGTGGCGCCGTGCTCGACGGCGTTGGCGCAGGCCTCGCTGAGGGCGACCCCGAGGTCGTCCGCGATCTGCGGGTCGACGCCCGCGGTCGCCATCGCACCGAGCAGGATGCGCCGGGCCAGCGGGACGCTGGCCGGGTCGCGCTTGAGGTGCAGAGTCCACCAGATGTCCACGGGAGGTCCCTCCTGGCTGCGGCTCCACATACAACTAGGTATCTCCGGGCGATTCGGCGGTGAACCGTTCCCGGGGGCCGCTACCGCCCGTTCGGCGGATGGACTGGGGGCCGGGGTCTGTGCCGGGCGGCGCGTCGGTCACCCCGCACGCCGCTGCCGAAAGGGGCATTCGTAGGGATTTCCCACCCTGCCCGTGTCGGCGGCGTACGCAATGAGAGGATGGCCCGGCCATGACTGCCCTCGCCGCCGCCCCGCTCCCGGGCGCCCCAGGACCGGCCCGGCCGGTGGGGTCCGCCGCCTGGGACCTGCGGCTTGCCCGGGCCGTCCCGTTCGCGCTGGTGTGCACCCTGATCGCGGCCGCCGGGCACGCCCTGGCGGGCGGCGGGAACGTGCCGCCGACCGCGCTGGCGGCGGGCTTCGCCGCGATGCTGGCGTTCGCGGCGGCAGGCGGAGGCCGGGAGCGTTCGCTGGCGGGCATCGCCGGGGCGCTGGGCGCCGGGCAGCTCGGACTGCACTGCCTCTTCCACGGTTTCAACGGCTCGATGCCCGGCATGCACCACGGCGGCTCGGCGGCGCTGACCGTGCCGCAGGTGGCCGGCCGGCTGATCTGCAACGAGGCCCGTCCCGGCACGCTGGCCGGCCTGTCCGGCGGCCCGTCGCCGGAGCAGCTGGTCTCCTCCGCCGGCCTGGACCCGCACGCGTACACCGCCGCGCCCTGGTGGCAGGCCGGCGTGTTCGGCATGACGCCGTCGATGCTGGCCGGGCACCTGGCCGCCGCGCTGGTCGCGGGCTGGTGGCTGCGGCGCGGCGAGGCGGCACTGTGGCGGCTGCTGCGGGTGGCCGCCACGGCCGCCAGGGAGCACTGGGCGGCGCCGCTGCGGACGGCGTTCGCGCTGGCCGCCGCGCTGCTGCGCGGGCTGTTCGGCGTGGCGGGCCCGGCCCGCCGGTTCGGGGCCGGGGACGGGACGGGCCCGCTCCCCGCGGGTGCCGTGCTGCGGCACAGCGTGGTGCGGCGCGGTCCGCCGTGCGGGGCCCTCGCGTACTGACCGGCGTTCCCGGCGGCCCGTTGGCCGTACCGGACGCCCGGTGTGCGCACCGTCCGGCCGTTCCCCGACCACCGGGGCGGCCCGAGGCTCTGCCCCCCACGTCCCCAGGCGCGGCCCCCGCGGCACGGCTCACGTCCGTCGCCCGGTACCGGCCGCCGCCGAGCTCCGATCGGAGACCCGCATCATGCGTTCCCTTCCCGCCCGCCGTCTCGCCGCCGTCGCCCTGACCGCCGCCGCCTCCGTGGTGGCGCTGGCCGGCCCGGCCTTCGCGCACGTCACCGTGAACCCGGGCGCGGCCGCCCAGGGCGGCTACACGGCCGTCGACTTCCGGGTGCCGAACGAGAACGACACGGCGGGCACGGTGAAGCTGGAGGTCAACCTCCCGCTGGACCACCCGCTGGCCTCGGTCCGGACCCTGCCGCTGCCGGGCTGGACCGCCGCGGTCGAGAAGGCCAAGCTCGACAAGCCGATCAAGGTGCACGGCAACGACGTCACCGAGGCCGTCTCCAAGATCACCTGGACCGCCGACGCCGGCACCAAGATCGCCCCCGGCCAGTTCCAGGAGTTCCGGGTCTCGCTCGGCCCGCTGCCGACCGACTCCGACAGCCTGGTCTTCAAGACCCTCCAGACCTACGACAACGGCGACGTCGTCCGCTGGATCGACGAGAGCAAGGACGGCCAGCCCGAGCCGGCCAAGCCCGCCCCCGTCCTGAAGCTCACCAAGGCCGCCGAGGGCGACGGCCATGGCGTGACCGCCTCCCCGGCCGCGAACGGGGGCAGCTCCGACCACGCCGCCGCCTCCGGCGACGCCAAGTCCAGCGACTCCACCGCCCGCACCCTCGGCGTGGTCGGCATCGTGGTCGGTGTGATCGGCACCGCCGTCGGCGTGCTCGGCCTGCGCCGCAGGAGCGGCGGCTCCGCCTCCTGACCCCCCGCGCCGGCGGTCCGCGACCCCACCCCGGGCCCGGACCGCCGGCCGTTCACCGCGCACGATCGGAACTCCCATGCCCCGCACCACCCGCACCACCCGTCTGGCCGGCGCGGCCGCGCTCGCGCTGGCCGCCGCCCTGACCCTCTCCGCCTGCGGTTCCTCCGGCGGCGACGGCACCGCCGCCAAGGTCACCCGGCAGAAGGAGGACACCCCGTACCAGGGCACCAAGCTCGCCAGGAACTTCGAGAAGCCGGACCTCCAGCTGACCGACACCTCCGGTCAGCCCTTCGACCTGCGGCAGCAGACCAACGGCAAGGCCACCCTGCTGTTCTTCGGCTACACCAGCTGCCCGGACGTCTGCCCGACCACCATGGGCGACATCGGCGTCGCGATGAAGGCGCTCCCCGAGGAGGACCGGAAGAAGATCAACGTCGTCTTCGTCTCCACCGACCCCCAGCGCGACACCCCCCAGGTGCTGCGTACCTGGCTGGACTCGATGGGCGGCGACTTCATAGGCCTCACCGGGGACCTGGCGAAGGTGAAGACCGCCGCCAAGTCGCTCGGCATCATGATCGAGGACCCGGTGGTCAACCCGGACGGCACGGTCACCTCCACCCACGGCGCCCAGGTGCTGGCCTTCCTCCCCTCGGACGACAAGGCGCACGTGCTCTACATGAGCGGCACCGAGGAGAAGACGTACGAGCACGACCTGCCGCTGATCGCCAAGGGGGTCGCGGCGTGACCGCGGTGACCACCGGAACCCGCCGCTTCCGCCGCACCGCCCTGCTCGGCGCCGTCGTCGCGACGGCCCTGGGCGGCGGCGCCATCCTGGCCGCCTGCGGCACGGACGGCGGCACCGGCGGCGGCACCGGCCAGGACGGTGCCGCCGCCGGCCCGGCCAGGCTCAGCGTCGCCGACTCCTACATCCCGCTGCCCCCGGCCGGCGGCATGGCGGCCGGCTACCTGACCGTCAACAACGACGGCGGACAGGACCAGCTGCTCAAGGTGACCAGCCCGGCCGCCGGGTCGGTCACCATGCACCGCTCGACCGCGTCGACCATGGAGCAGGTGGACAGCCTGGACGTCCCCGCGCACGGTGCCCTGCAGCTCGCCAGGGGCGGCAACCACCTCATGATCATGGGATGGCAGAAGGCCCCCGCCCTCGGTGACGAGCTGGAGCTCGACCTCACCTTCGCCAAGTCCGGCACCATCTCCGTCAGGGTGCCGGTCAAGGAGCTCACCTACCGCCCCGGCCAGAGTTAGGGGACCGCCAACCATGGGGACCGCCACCACGCAGCCGGCCGGCCCGGAGAAGGCCGCCCACCGCCGGATCGCCGGGGTGCTCGGAGTGCTCGGCGCGCTGCTCGCGCTGATGCTCGCGGGCGCCGGACCGGCCTCCGCGCACGCCACCCTGGATTCCACCGACCCGCGGCAGAACTCGGTGGTCGCCACCGCCCCGCAGGCCGTGACCCTGACCTTCAGCGAGTCCGTCTCGCTCTCCGGCGACTCCGTCCGGGTGCTCGACCCGGCCGGCCAGGCCGTGGACACCGGCAACCCGGCGCACGCCGACGGCAAGGGCAACACCGCCAGGGTCGGGCTGAAGGGCGGGCTCGGCAACGGCACCTACACGGTGGCCTGGCGGGCCGTCTCGGACGACTCGCACCCGATCGGCGGGGCGTTCACCTTCTCCATCGGCGCGCCCTCGGACACCTCGGTGTCGGCCACCGCGTTGCAGGGCGCCGAGGCCGACGGCCTGGTCGCCGCCCTGTACGGCACCGGACGCACCGTCGCGTACGCGGCCTTCGCGCTGCTGGTCGGCGCCGCCGCCTTCGTGCTGCTCTGCTGGCCGGCCGGCACCGCCCGGCGCCCGGTGCAGCGGCTGCTGATGACCGGCTGGACGGCGCTGCTGGTCTCCACCGTCGCGGTGCTGATGCTGCGCGGCCCGTACGAGCGCGGCTCGGGGGTCGGGCAGGCCTTCGACCTGTCGCTGGTGCGCGCCACGCTGGACGAGCGGATCGGCACCGCGCTGGCCGCCCGGCTGCTGCTGCTCGCGGCGAGCGGGGTGTTCCTGTCGCTGCTGGTCGGGCAGCTGGGGCAGCCGCCGCGGCCGGTCGGGCCGAAGCCGGAGGACCAGGGATCCGTGGTTTCCGGGGCTTCCGAGGACGACCCCGAGGCGGCCGAGCTGCGCGAGCTGGAGCGGCGGGCCGCCGAACGGCCGCAGCGCGAGGTCCGGCTCGGCCTCGGCGTGGCCGGGCTGGTGCTGGCGGTCGCCCTCTCGGCGACCTGGGTCGGCGCCGACCACGCCTCGGTGGGCATCCAGGTCTGGCTGGCGCTGCCGCTCGGCATCCTGCACCTGATCGCGATGGCGCTCTGGCTGGGCGGGCTGGCCGCGCTGCTGGTGGCACTGCGCGAGGGCGTCGGCGCCGGGGTGGTGGACCGCTTCTCGAAGATCGCCTTCGGCTCGGTGGCCGTGCTGGCCGTGACCGGGATCTACCAGTCCTGGCGGGGGCTGGGCAGCTGGGGCGCGCTGACCGGCACCGAGTACGGGCGGCTGCTGCTGGTGAAGAGCGGCTGCGTGGTCGTGATGCTCGGCGTCGCCTGGATCTCCCGGTCCTGGCTGGCCCGGCTGCGCTCGGCCCCGGCCGAGGCGGTGGAGGTCGAACAGGCCGAACTGCCGGAGCCGGTCGCCGTGGCGGCGCACAGCGAGGACCCGCTCCGGCAGGCCCAGCTGGAACGCCAGCGGGACGCCCTGCGCAGCGCCGGACGGGACCGCGGGCTGACCCCGACCCGGGCCGGGCTGCGCCGCTCGGTGCTGGTCGAGGCGCTGGTCGCGGTGGCCGTGCTGGTGGTCACCACGATGCTCACCAACTCGCCGCCCGGACGGGTCGCGGGCGAGGTCAAGGGCGAGGGCACCGCAGGGGCCGTCGCACCGGCCGCCGGCGGGGCCGCGGCGGCGCCGCAGACCGAGCCCGGCCGCACCGTCGACCTCAAGCTCCCGTACGACACCAAGGGCCGGACGCCGAACGCCAAGGGCACCGCGACCGTCACCCTCAACCCGGCCAGGACCGGCCCGAACGAGGTGAAGCTCGCGCTGGTCGGCGCGGACGGGCAGCCGGTGGACGTTCCCGAGGTGCAGCTCGCCTTCACCCTGCCGGACCGCGACCTGGGCCCGCTGCCGGTCGCGCTCACCCCGGAGGGCACCGGCCGCTGGAGCGGCACCGCGCAGCTGCCGCTGGCGGGCACCTGGGTGGTGTCGGTGCAGATCCGCTCCTCCGACATCGACCAGACCACCCCGACCCAGCAGTTCAAGATCGGGTGAGCGAGGTGGCGGACGTTTCGACACAGCAGGAGTCCACGCGGCACGGGTCCACGCCGCACGTCTCGACGGGGCACCCGGGCTTCACCCGGCGGGCGCTGCTCGGCACCGCCGGGGCCGGGCTGCTGGCCGGCGCCGGCGCGGGTGTCGCCGGGGCGGTCGTCCTGGACGGCCGGCCCGGTACGGCGACCCCCGCGGCCGGCCGGCCGGGCGGGGCGCTGGGCGCGGCCCGGGTGCCGTTCCGCGGCGAGCACCAGGCCGGGATCACCGACCCGCCGCAGGCCAGGGTGCAGCTGGCCGCCTTCGACCTGACCGAGGGCGTCGGCCGGGACGGGCTGCGCACCCTGCTGCAGCGCTGGACGAGGGCGGCCGACCGGCTGACCGCCGGAGAGCCGGCCGAGGAGTTCGACAACCAGGTCGCGCTGGACGCCGGGCCCTGCTCGCTCACCCTCACCCTCGGCTTCGGCGCCACCCTGTTCGACCGGGCCGGACTGGCCGACCGCCGGCCGCCCGGGCTCGAACCGCTGCCCGCCTTCCCCGGTGACGCGCTCGATCCGGCCCGCGGCGACGGCGACCTGTTCGTCCAGATCGGCGCGGACGACGCCCTGGTGGCGGTGCACGCGCTGCGGGTGCTCCAGCGGCTGGCGGCCGGCACGGCGGCGCTGCGCTGGCAGTCGGCGGGCTTCGCCCGCACCCCGGGGGCGGCCGCGCAGCCGGTGACCGGACGCAACCTGATGGGCCAGATCGACGGCACCAACAACCCCAGGCCGGACGAGGAGGGCTTCGCCGCCAAGGTGTTCTGCGCCGCCGGCGGCGACCGGCCGGCCTGGCTGGCCGGCGGCTCGTACCTGGTGTTCCGGCGGATCCGGATGCTGCTGGACAACTGGGAGGCGCTGCCGGTGGACCGGCAGGAACGGGTGATCGGGCGGCGCAAGTCGGACGGCGCCCCGCTCGGTGCGCCCGCCGGGGCCGGCGAGCGCGCCCCCGTCGACCTCACCGCCCAGGGCCAGGACGGCACCCTGGCGATCCCCTCCGACGCGCACGTCCGGGTCGCCGCCCCGGCGGCCAACGGCGGGGCGGCGATGCTGCGGCGGGGCTTCTCGTACCACGACGGGCTGCTGCCGGACGGCTCACCGGACGCCGGACTGCTCTTCCTGGCCTTCCAGGCCGACCCGCGCCGGGGCTTCACGCCGGTGCAGCGCAAGCTCTCCAGGGGCGACGGCCTCTCCCGCTTCCTGCGGCACGAGGCGAGCGGCCTGTACGTGCTGCCGCCGGGCGCACCGGCCGGAGGCTACCTCGGGCAGCAGCTGCTGGAGGGGTAGTTCCCCGAGGCCGGGCGCCGCGGGCCCCCGTCCGTGAGACACGTTCCTGCCCGGGCCGCGGAATCGTTAGGGTGACTGCTTCGGCAACCCTGCCCGCGCACCACCGAGATCTCCCGGAGGCGTCATGTCGGCCACCCGCTACACCTACCTCGGACCGGCCGGCACGTTCACCGAGGCGGCGCTGCACACCCTGCCCGAGGCGGCCACCCGGGAGCTGGTGCCGCTGTCCTCGGTGGCCCTGGCGCTGGAGGCGGTGCGCGGCGGGGAGGCGGCCGGGGCGTTCGTCCCGATCGAGAACTCGGTGGAGGGCGCGGTCACCGCGACCAACGACGAACTGGCCGCCGGCACACCGCTGATGATCTACCGTGAGGTGCTGCTGCCGATCACCTTCGCGCTGCTGGTGCGGCCCGGCACCGAGCTGTCCGGGATCAAGACGGTGACCAGCCACCCGGTGGCCCAGCCGCAGGTGCGGCGCTGGCTGGCGGCCAACCTGCCGGAGGCGAGCTGGGAGTCGGCCGCCTCCAACGCGGACGGCGCCAGGCTGGTCGCCGAGGGCCGCTACGACGGCGCCTTCGCGGGCGAGTTCGCGGCGCCGATCTACGGGCTGGATCCGCTGGTCAAGGAGATCGCGGACGCGAAGAGCGCGGCCACCAGGTTCGTCCTGGTCGGCCGCCCGGGGCGGGTCTCCTCGCCGACCGGCGCGGACAAGACCTCGATGGTGGTCTGGCTGCCCGCGGACCACCCGGGCGCGCTGCTGGAACTGCTCCAGGAGTTCGCGGTGCGCGGGGTCAACCTGATGCGGATCGAGTCCAGGCCGACCGGCGAGGGCATGGGCAGCTACTGCTTCCTGATCGACTGCGAGGGCCACCTGTCCGAGCGCCGGGTCGGCGAGGCGATCATGGGGCTCAGGCGGATCTGCCCGCAG
The DNA here is from genome assembly GCF_044757205.1 of Kitasatospora sp. NPDC091335. NCBI lineage: Bacteria > Bacillati > Actinomycetota > Actinomycetes > Kitasatosporales > Streptomycetaceae > Kitasatospora > Kitasatospora sp. NPDC091335. The sequence continues at coordinate 137,883 of NZ_JBIVUM010000014.1, forward strand.
GTGCGGTACCTCGGCTCCTATCCGCGCGCCGACCGGCAGGAGTCCACCCACCGGCGTCCCGGCACCTCGGACGAGGATTTCGTCTCGGCGGCGGACTGGCTCTCCCGCGCGCTCGACGGCCGCGGGGACATCTGAGGCGCCGGGGCGGCCGAGAGCCTCAGGGCTTCCGAGGGCCTCGGGACAGCCGAGACCTTCGGGACATCCGAGCGACACCTCTTGTCTTTCCGCTGTCTTTTCGACCGTTTCCGACCATTTTTGATCGGGTCGATCGGGAGGGGCGGGTGACCCGACCCGTCATCCACAGGCGGCCCCGATGCCGCGACCGCTGTCCACAGGCCCCTCCGCTGTCCACAGCCCGGAGTTATCCACAGGCCTGGGGACGAGTCGACAAACCGGTATAGCCATTGCCCAGACCTGGTCGGACCATCGGTTTGCGTCGCAGAGATGACCAATCGGACCAGAGTCACCCGGTTGCCAGCAAATCACCCATCCGAGTGCTTCAATTCCCTCACTCGGGAAGGTTCATTGAGGTTTGAAACCTCAATTCCCTGATTCGTTCACGCGGAAGGCAATCCTCCCCTTTGATCCACAGGCCCGGGCCCCGGCCTGTGGATAACCCACCCCCGGAGCGTCCCCCACGCGTTCCCCACAATAGTTATCCACAGGCCGGGAGGAGTTATCCCCAGGGAAAAAGCCGTACCGGTGGAGGAACGGCCGACCGGTACGCTTGGGCCTGTGATTGACCTTCGCCTGCTTCGTGAGGACCCTGACCGAGTGCGCGCCTCGCAGCGCGTCCGTGGCGAGGACGTCGACCTGGTCGACGCCCTCCTCTCCGCCGACGAACGGCGCCGGTCCTCGGGCAGCCGCTTCGACGAACTGCGCAGCGAGCAGCGGGTGCTCGGCAAGCAGGTCGCCCAGGCCAAGGGCGAGGAGAAGGCCGCCCTGCTCCAGCGCACCAAGGACCTGGCCGCCGCGGTCAAGGCCGCGGACGCCGAACAGGGTGCGGCCAAGGAGGAGGCGGACCGCCTGCTCCGCTCGCTGGCGAACCTCATCGACCCGGCCGCCCCGGTCGGCGGCGAGGAGGACTTCGTCACCCTGGAGGAGATCGGCACCCCGCGCGACTTCGCCGCCGAGGGCTTCGAGCCGCGCGACCACGTCGAGCTCGGCCAGATCCTGGGCGCGATCGACACCGAGCGCGGCGCCAAGGTCGCCGGTGCCCGCTCCTACTACCTGACCGGCGTCGGCGCGCTGCTGGAGCTCGCCCTGGTCAACATGGCGATCGCCCAGGCCACCGCGTCCGGCTTCATCCCGATGATCACCCCGACCCTGGTCCGCCCGGCCGCCATGGACGGCACCGGCTTCCTCGGCCAGGCCGCCGAGAACGTCTACCACCTCGCCGAGGACGACCGGTACCTGGTCGGCACCAGCGAGGTCCCGCTCGCGGCGTACCACATGGACGAGATCCTCGACGCCGAGAAGCTGCCGCTGCGCTACGCCGGCTACTCCTCCTGCTTCCGCCGCGAGGCCGGCACCTACGGCAAGGACACCCGCGGCATCATCCGCGTCCACCAGTTCGAGAAGGTGGAGATGTTCGTCTACACCACTCCGGAGGACGCGGAGAACGAGCACCGCCGCCTGCTCCAGTGGGAGAAGGACTTCCTCAACGCGCTGGAGCTGCCGTACCGGGTGATCGACGTCGCCTCCGGCGACCTCGGCTCCTCGGCCGCGCGCAAGTTCGACATCGAGGCGTGGATCCCCACCCAGGGCAAGTACCGCGAGGTCACCTCGACCTCCAACACCACCGAGTACCAGGCCCGCCGGCTGTCGATCCGGATGCGCGAGGAGGGCAAGACCCGCCCGCTCGCCACCCTGAACGGCACCCTGGTCGCCGTCCCGCGCACCATCGTGGCGATCCTGGAGAACCACCAGCGGGCCGACGGCTCGGTCGTCGTGCCCGAGGCACTGCGGCCGTACCTCGGCGGGCGGACCGTCCTCGAACCGGTCAAGTAGCCCGGTCCGCAGCACCCAGCACCACCCGCCACTCCCGGGAGACGCACGGCCCATGAGCACCATCAGCCCCAGCCCCGCCTCCCCCGGAGCCCCCGGAGCCCCCGGCGGCGGCGACCTGCCCTACCGGCTGGTCGCCACCGACCTCGACGGCACCCTGCTCACCAGCGAGGAGACCGTCTCCGAGCGCACCCGCGCCGCCCTGGCCTCGGCCACCGGCGCGGGCGCGCTGCACATCATCGTCACCGGACGCTCGGCCGTCTGGGCCCGCCCGGTCTTCGACGAGATCGGCTACACCGGGATAGCGGTCTGCGGCCAGGGCGCCCAGGTGTACGACGCCGGCGCGCACAAGCTGCTCACCTCGCTCACCCTGGACCGGCGGCTGGCCGCCCTCGCGATCGAGAAGATCGAGGCCGAGACCGGCCCGCTCGCCATCGCCGCCAACCAGGACGGCCTCGACGGCCAGGTGCTGGCCGGCCCCGGCTACGAGTTGCAGATCGGCTCCGAGCTCCCGGTCGTCAGGGTCGAGCGCGACGGGCTGCTCACCGCCCCGCTCGGCAAGCTGTACATCCAGCACCACGCCCTGACCGACGACGCCCTCGCCGAGGCCGCCAGGCGCGCCGCCGGCGACCTGGTCGGCGTGGTGATGGCCGGCGCGGGCGTGGTCGAGCTGCTCCCGCTCGGCCTGTCCAAGGCCACCGGACTGGCCGTCGCCGCCCGCCGCCTGGGCGTCCGCGCCGCCGACACCATCGCCTTCGGCGACATGCCCAACGACGTCCCGATGTTCGGCTGGGCCGCCCACGGCGTCGCCATGGCCAACGCCCACGAGGAACTCCTCGCGGTCGCCGACGCCGTCACCGCCGGCAACGACGAGGACGGCGTCGCCGAGGTCCTGGAGCGCCTCTACCCGCAGCGCTGACGCCTCCGGTGGGCGGCCCCCACCGCGCGCAGGTCGCCGTGTCCCCGGTGGGACGCGGGGACCACTTGTCCGCGCAGCGGCCGTCCGGAGGGACGATCGGGTGTTCACGTGCTGTTCAGGGGTGGGTTGTAGGATGACCGGGCAAGCGGTTGTAGGATGACCGCCGACCGATGATGACGTGTGCGGTGACGACGGGAGGTCCGGCATGAGCGGCGGTCTGCAGGCGGCCGGACGGCGCTCCCTGGTCGACACCACGATCGAGCAGCTGCGGGGGCAGCTCGCGGCCGGGGCGTGGCCGGTGGGGTCGCGGATTCCCACCGAGCACGAGCTGGCCGAGCGGTTGCAGGTCGGCCGGAACACCGTGCGGGAGGCGATCCGGGTGCTGGTGCACGCCGGAATGCTGGTCTCCCGGCAGGGCGAGGGGACGTTCGTCCGCTCCACCAGCGACCCGGCGTCCGTGCTGCGCGGCGTCCAGCGCTCGGGCATCCGGGACGTCCTGGAGGTCCGCGCGGCGCTGGAGACCGAGGGCGCCCGGCTGGCCGCGCTGCGGCACACCCCCGAGGACGTCCGGCGGATGCGGGCCGCGCTGGCCCGCGAGGCCGAGGTGTTCGCGGCGCACCCCGAGCGGGCGAGCCGCGAGGCCACCGTCGAGCACGACCTGGAGTTCCACACCGCCGTCGTCGAGGCCGCGCACAACCCCGCGCTGACCGAGGTGTACCGCTACTTCGGCGCCTCCGTGCGCGAGTCGATGACCTCCGCCTTCGGCGACCACGAGATGCCCGAAGCGGTCGTGGCCACCCACGAGGCGCTGGTCGACGCGATCGAGAGCGGTGACCCGGACCTCGCCGAGGCCGCGTGTCGTGCGCTGCTCGCCGAGCCGACCGCGGCCGTCGAGCAGCTGCTCGCGGCCATCGCGGCCCGGAAGTAGGACGGCGCGAGCCTCCCCTTCCGTCGTCCGCTTCCACGCACATTCACGAAAGAACAGCACACCCATGGCCGTCACCCGCGCCCAGCAGCCGGTTGCCACCACTCCTGCCCCGCTCCCCGTCCGCGCCCGGCTGGCCCATCCGTTCCTGCTGCTGACCGGCATCGTGCTGGTCGCGCTGAACATGCGCGCCTGCCTGGCGGCGGTCTCCCCGATGGTCGGCGAGATCCAGCGGACTTTCGGCCTGTCCGCCACCGCGAGCGGGCTGATCACCACCGTGCCGGTGCTGTTCCAGGGCGTCGGCGCCCCGCTCACCCCCCGGCTGACCCGCCGCTTCGGCACCGAAAGGGTGGTGCTCGGCGCGGTACTGGTGCTGGGCGCGGGCGTGCTGCTGCGGGTGCTGCCCTCGGTGGCGGCCCTGTACGCGGGATGCGTGGTGATCGGCGTGGCCATCGCGGTGCTGAACGTGTCGATGCCGGGCCTGGTCAAGCGCGAGTTCCCGGACCGCGCGGCCACCATGACCGGCGTCTACTCGACCACCATGCTGGTCGGCGCGACCCTCGCCGCCGGCACCTCCGTCCCGCTGGAGCACGCGCTCGGCGGCGGCTGGCGGGCCTCGCTCGGCGCCTGGTCGCTGCTCGCGCTGGTCGCGGCGGTGGCCTGGCTGCCGCAGGTGCTGCGCTCCCGGCAGGAACGGCAGGAGCAGCAGGGGCGGCCTGGGACGGCGACCGCGGCCGCCACGGCCGGCAAGCCGATCGAGGGCATCTGGAAGTCCCCGCTGGCCTGGCAGATCAGCCTCTTCATGGGCATCTCGTCGCTGCTGGTCTACACCCTGGTCGCCTGGATGCCGACCATCCTGGCCGACCACGGCATGGATCGCGGCCAGGCCGGCCTGGTCTTCGCCTTCTCCAACCTGGTGCAGGTGGCCGGCGCCTTCCTGGTGCCGCTGATGGCCGGCCGGATGACCAGCCAGCGCGCGCTGGCGGTGACCATGGCCGTCCTGAACGGGCTGGGCATCGCGCTGCTGCTGGTCGCGCCGGTCTCCGCCGCCTGGGTGTCGGCGACCATCCTCGGCGTGGCCCAGGGCGGTTCGCTGGGCCTGGGCCTGGCGTTCATCGTGCTCCGCACCCGCACCGCGGGCGGCGCCGCCCAGCTGGGCGGGATGTCGCAGGCGATCGGCTACCTGGTCGCGGCGGTCGGCCCGGTCGGCGCCGGTGCGCTGCACCAGCTGACCGGCGGCTGGGACGCCACCCTGCTGCTGATGCTGGTCCTGGTGCTGGTGGTCGGCGCGGCCGGCTGGGGCGCGGGCCGCGACCGCGCCCTCGGAACCGCCTCCTGAACCACCCGCCGGCCCCGCCCGGGCCGCGCCCCGCGGATCACCGCCGTACGGATCACCACCGTGCGGCGGTGATCCGTACCGGGCTCACTCCTCGCCCGCGAGGGTCAGCCCGGCCAGCTTCACCGAGGCGAACACCGTCGCCCCGACGGTGACCGCCAGCAGCAGCGGCACGGCCGCTCCGAGGGAGACGCTCGCGGTGATCGCGTCCTCCCCCGCGACCGCCCCGGCCACCGCCCGGCCCCACTGCTGGATGCTCAGCGTCCGGGCGCCCTCGACGTAGTTGCCGACCAGCGACTCCCAGATCAGGGCGTACGCCAGCCCGGCCACCACGGCGTGCCTGGTGACCACGCCGAGCAGCAGGAACAGCGCGCTGTACGCGGCCCCGGCGACCAGCACCGCCACGGTGTAGCCGAGTGCCACGCCGTCCTGGGTGCCGTAGAGGATCAGCCCGGCCAGCAGCGTCGGGACCACCGAGAACAGCCAGGTGACGCCGATCGCGACGGCCAGCTTGGTGGTGACGATCCGCCACCGGGGCAGTGGCTTGGCGAGCAGGTAGACGATCGAGCCGTCGTCGATCTCGTTGGCGATCACGCCGGTGCCGACCACCAGCCCGAGGATCGGGACCAGGGTGCCCAGGCCCAGCTCTCCGACGATCTTGAGGGTCATGCGGTGCTCGTCGGCGTCCGATCCGGCGGCGATGGCCGCGGCGACCAGCAGCAGGACGGGGGCCACCAGCAGCAACAGGCCGCGGCGGCGGCCCAGCAGCCCGCGCAGGGTCAGCCTGGCGACGGTGGGGTTCATGGTCGGTCGGCCCCTTCCTGGGTCCGGTTGGTCGGTGACAGCACGGGGTCCGGGGTCCTCATGTGGAGACCAGGTAGGAGAAGACGCTCTCCAGCGATTCGTCCGCCGGGGAGACGGTGTACAGCCGGATGCCGGCCTCCCCGGCGACCCGGGGCAGCAGGGTGGTGAAGCCCTGGAAGTTGACCGCCTCGATCCGCAGCGCCCGCTCCCGCTCGTCCACCTCGATGCCGGAGGTGGAGCCGTCGGCGATCAGCGCGGCGGCGAGCCGGCGGTCGTCGCTGGAGCGGACCAGGTAGCGGTGCGGGCGGTCGGTCATCAGCCGGCGGATCCTGCGGAAGTCGCCCGAGGCCGCGTGCCGGCCGGCGACCACCACCTCGATGTGCCGCGCCAGCTGCTCGACCTCCTCCAGGATGTGGGAGGAGAACAGCACGGTGCGGCCGTCCGCGCCGAAGCGGCGCAGCAGCTCCATCAGCTGGAGCCGCTGGCGCGGGTCCATGCCGTTGAAGGGCTCGTCGAGCAGCAGCACCGACGGGTCGTGGACCAGGGCGGAGGCCATCTTGACCCGCTGCTTCATGCCCTTGGAGTAGGTGCCGGTGCGGCGGTCCTTGGCGTAGGCCATCTCCACCAGGTCCAGCGCCCGGCGGGCGGCGGCACCCGGCTGGGGCAGGCCGTGCAGTTCGGCGTTGGCGAGGACGAACTCCCAGCCGGTCAGGTAGTCGTACATCGACTCCCGCTCGGGCACCAGGCCGATCTGCTCGTACACCCGCTGGTTGCGCCAGATCGGCGCGCCGTCCAGGGTGACGGAGCCGCTGGAGGGGGCCAGGAAACCGCTCATCATGTGGATGAGGGTGGACTTGCCCGCGCCGTTCGGCCCGAGCAGGCCGGTGATGCCCGGGCCGATGGACATGGTGATGTCGTTGACCGCGACCACGTTCCCGAACCACCGGGAGACCTTGTCGATGCTGATGGTGGCCATGCCGCCCTCTCTCAGACCCTGCTGTCGAATCAGACGCGGCTGTAGCGGCGCAGCAGCAGCCGGTACGAGCCCGCCACCATGGCCACCGCGACGAGCGCGAACACCACCAGACCGAGGCCGCCGGGCGCGTGCCGGCGGTCGAAGCCCTCGCCGAGCCCGAACAGCTCGTTGACCACGGAATCCACCAGCAAGGTGGGCGAGATCAGCCCCGACCACTGCATCGCGTCGCTGCCGCCGTTGGAGGGGTTGCTGATCCCCACCGCGATGGCGCCCAGCGCGGTGCTGACCGTCAGGTAGCCCATGATGGCGGCGACCCCGAAGCCCCGGCGCGGGGTGGTGGCCGCGATCAGCACGGCCACCGAGGTCGGCACCAGGGCGTACAGCACGGCCGCGGCCAGGCCGTACAGGAAGTGCCCGGTGTTGTGCCCGAAATCCATCCCGCCGAGCAGCGAGCCGACGTACAGCACCAGCAACGGGGCCGTCATCAGCAGCAGTTGGGCGCAGACCATGGCGCCGAACTTGGCCCGGACGTAGTCGGAGTGGGTGATCGGGCGGGAGAAGTAGAGCGGGACGGTCAGGTAGCGCAGGTCCCGGGAGAGCAGCACCGGGGCCTGGGAGGCCAGGAAGACCGAGACCACCAGGCTGAAGTTGGAGAGGTAGCCGGCGTACTCGACCGGCAGCTCCTCCCGCTTCATCACGATCGCCAGCGCCACGAAGATCACCGCGGGCAGCGTCATGACGCCCAGCACGAGCATCGGCAGCACCTTGGACTTGCCGGAGCGGCCGAGGCCGTACGCGGCGCGCAGGCTCTGGGTGAAGAGCGCGCGGGTGGCGTAGGCGCGGCCGAGCCGGGGGCCGGCGTAGCCGCGGTAGCCGATGTCGTGGATGACGCCGGTGTCGGTGGGCCTGGTCTCAGGAGGCAGCGCCATCGTTCGTCCCTCCCTTGCTCTGCTCGGTGTCCCTGCCCCGGCCGGCGTCCTGGGCCTCGTCGGCCTGCTGGGCGTCGGCCTGTTGGGCGTCGGTGTGCTGGGCGTCGGTGTGCTGGGCGTCGTCGGTGAAGAGCTCGGCGACCCGGTGGCGGCGCTGCTCCAGCCGGACCAGGCCGAGGCCCAGACCGGCGACGGTGTCGCGGATCGTGTCGTACGTCGAGTCGTCGGCCAGCCGGACCAGCAGCAGGTGCGAGCCCTCCGACTGGACGGACAGGCCGGCCGCGGCGAGGCGCTCGCGCACCAGCGGCCCCGGCTCCGCGCCGTGGTCCTCCGGGAGGTCGGTGACCTCCACCGCGAGGACGGCCGTCGCCTCGGTGAAGGAGGCGGTGGAGGAGGAGCGCAGCAGCTTGCCTCCGTCGATCACGACCAGGTGGTCGCAGGTGCGCTCCAGCTCGCCGAGCAGGTGGGTGGTGACCAGCACCGAGATGCCGAAGTCGGTGTGCACCCTGCGGATCAGCCCGAGCATCTCGTCCCGGCCGGCCGGGTCGAGGCCGTTGGTCGGCTCGTCCAGCAGCACCAGCTTCGGGTCGTGCACCAGTGCCTGGGCGAGTTTGACCCGCTGCTTCATGCCGGTCGAGTAGCCGCCCATCGGGCGGTACCGCTCCTCGTACAGGCCGACGTGCCGCAGGGTGTCCGCGGTGCGCTCACGGGCCGCGGTGGCGGGCAGGCCCGCCATCCGGGCCATGTGCACCACGAACTCGGTCGCGGAGACGTCCGGTGGCAGGCAGTCGTGCTCGGGCATGTAGCCGACCTGCGCGCGGATCTCGGGGCCCCGGGTGGCGATGTCCAGGCCGAGGACCTCGCCCCGGCCCGACGTCGCCGGGGCCAGCCCGAGCAGGATCTTGATCAGTGTGGACTTGCCCGCGCCGTTGGCCCCGACCAGACCGACCACACCCGGCCGCACCTCTACGGTGAGCTGGTCGAGGGCGGTGACGCGGGGAAACCTCTTGGTGAGGCCGTCCGTCTTGATGACAGCTGTGGACACGTCGACCAACGTAACGGTCCTGTCCGGCAAGGGGCATGAGCTGGAATGACGAGGCCGTCTGCTGCTGCGGTATGACGTCGGGCCCCCGCACCCCTAGGGGGTCGGCAAAGGCGGAACCCGCCTGTACTCTTTGTCGGCATCTTGACGTACTTGCCGAACTCTTTGCCGACGGGGGTGCTGGAGCAGCAGCGCTCCGGCACGGAGGGGATCGATCGACATGTCTGACCGGGCGACCGCGTTCGACCGGATGATGAACCCTTGGGCCTATGACGCGGACGGGAACCTGACCGCCCAGGCCCGCGCCCAGGAGACGGCCCGCACCCGGATCAACTCGGCCTCGGCGGCCGGTGGCGGCGGTGGCGGCGGTGGCGGTGGCTTCAGCGCCGACCCCGGCGCGCTCACCGCCGCGGGGAACAGCTCCGACCAGATCCACGCCCGGCTCAACGCCGACGGGCGCGGCGCCGACGAGGCCACCGCCAAGGTCTCCACCGCGCTCGCCGACTGGAGCACCGGCAAGGCCGCGCAGGGCGTCGCCGGCACCTGGGACCAGTGCGTCGCCGCCCTCGGCGCCACCGTCGGACAGACCACCCAGGCGCTGCGCGCCACCGCCGCCGGCTACCGGCAGAACGAGTCGGCCGTCCAGCACGACCTCGGCGCCTGAGAGGACCCCCAGCGATGGTCGACTTCCACGAACTCAGCACCGCCGACTTCGGCGTCCTGGACAACGCCGTCACCGCCTGGACCACCGTGGCCCAGAAGATCAAGTCGATGGACGACGACTGGGGCAGCACGGTGATCGCCAAGGTGAACTCCGCCTGCTGGAGCGGCCCCTCGGCGGACCAGGCCCGCCCCGGACTCCAGCGCACCAACGAGCAGTTGACCGCCGCCGTGACCGAGGCGAACGCCTTCGCCTCGATCTTCAAGGAGGCGTCGACCGAGTTCAAGGCGGCAAAGGCCAAGCTGGACAAGGCCGTCGCGGACGCCCGCGCCGCCGGACTGACCGTCACCGACAACGGCACCGTCAGCTGGCCCCCGGCCGACTCCGCCACCCGGCACGACCACGAGGCCCTCCGGGACTACCAGAAGGAGTGGGGCGCCAAGGCGGAGGCCGCCCGCAAGGCGATCGACGCCGCCGTCGCCGAGGCCACCGCCGCCGACGAGCGGATCGCCTACGCGCTGCGCGCCGACAGCACGACCGACCCGCAGAAGTCCTTCAACGGCAAGGCCATCGGCGGCGGCCCCGAGGCCGACGGCAAGCGCGCCGCCCGGCTCGCGGCCAGGGGCGGCGACATCACCGAGCCCGAACTCACCGAGCTGAACTCGCTGCTGGCCTCGCACGGCGACGACCCGAAGTTCGCCACCAAGTTCTACCAGGACCTCGGCCCGGACGGCCTGATCAAGTCCTGGAACGGCATGGTCGGCGACCCGGCGCACCCCCGCGACGACAAGGACCCGCGCTGGAAGGCCTACCAGCGGCTCCAGAAGAACCTGGGGCTCGGCCTGGCCACCGCCACCCGCACCACCAACGAGCCGCACCTGTCCGACGAGTGGGCCGCCGCCCTGCGCAAGGCCGGCTCCCAGCCGGTCTGGGACAAGCCGTACCGGGCCTCGGGCCTGGACTACGTGCCGTACGGCTACCAGGTGCTCTCCGGCATCCTGATGAACGGGAACTACGACGCCCACTTCATCAACCCGATCGCCGAGCACGTCACCCAGCTCGACACCCAGGACAGGTACTGGCCGGCCCCGATGCCCGGCTCCAGGATCCAGGGCTTCAACCTGAGCGGAGGCGACGAGGCGGGCTCCGGCTTCCGCCCCACCACCGCCGTGCTGGAGGCGCTCGCGCACAGCCCGGAGGCGGCCGACACGTTCTTCACCGAGCGGCCGACCGCGTACAACGAGGACGGCACGGTCAACCAGGGCGGCAAGCCCAAGCCCTCGGACTACTTCGACTACTACGCCCACGACAAGGACTGGATCCCGGACACCACCTCGCGGGACTCCACGGTGTGGGACCAGAGCAAGCAGGCCGGGCCGGCCGCCTTCGGCCGCGCCCTGGAGGCCGCCACCACCGGCCACCCGTACGACGAGCCCGGCCCCGTCCCGCCGGAGCGGCACACCACCGAGCAGTCCGACCTGATGAAGCGGGTCGTGGACACCTTCGGCCGGCACGGCGACGACGGCGCGCTGGACGACATCAAGGGCGACGGCAAGCTCGCCGCCATGCGGGGCAGCCTCGGACACATGACCGCCGAGTACATCGGCGACGTGCAGAACTCCCTCTCCCACGGCACCGACCTGCCGGTCAACGGCTCCCCCGCCGCTCTCGACGCCTCCTCCGTGGCCGGGCTGCTCGACGCGCTCGGACGCGACCCGGACGCGTACGGCGCGGTGACCAACGCCAACCAGGCGTACACCACCGCCCTCATCCGCGGCCACCTGGACAGCGGGCAGACCGACTTCGCCCGGCTGGAGTCGGACATCAAGCACGACGCGGAGTCCGGCGGCGTCGTCGGCGGCTACCTCAACCAGGCCCGGGTCGACGAGGTGCACAACCAGCACGCCGCCTCCGACAAGGAGTTCAACGACGCGCTGGAGAAGAACGTCGGCTACGGCAAGACCGCCTTCAACTCCGTCATCGGCACCGTGACCGACAAGATCCCGCTCGGCGGCGAGATCGCGGGCGAGATCGTCGACTCGATCGCCGAGAGCGTGATCGAGGCCAACAAGAAGGACACCACCGAGGACGGGCGCCAGGAGAGCCGCAACCACACCGCCGAGGCCGAGGGCCGGGTGGCTCGGGGGGCCGACCAGGCGGTCAGGGACGCCGGCTCCGGCACCGGGGTGACCCGCCAGGACATCGACCGGCTCGCCAACAGCGCCCGCGACAGCTCCCTCCAGGGCATGGCGCGCGGCACGGCGAACAACGTGAGCACCAACGCGAAGGGCGACGCGTGAGCGGACTCGCGGCCCGCTGGGCCCGGCTCCTGGCCGGCCGGTGGGCGGGGCGGTGGGCCGGCCGGTGGGCGGGGCGCCTCCACGATCCGCTGCTGCTGCCGGCCGTGCTGGTCGTGGCGGTGGCGGCCGCCGGGTACATCGGTTACCGGGACTGGCAGGGCCACCGCCCGGTCGAGGCCGCAGGACGGTCGGCCCAGCTCTGCCGGCAGCCCACCGGCGCCGACACCCCGCTCGGACGGCTGCTGCCGCCCGGCCGGCAGGACTCCGAGGAGCGGATCCGCTCCGGCGTCCGCGCCACCGACCAGCAGACCTGCACCGTCCGGATCGACGGACGCACCGTGCTCACGGTGACGTCCGTCCTGCGCACCGGGGACATCGCCCTGACCTCCGCGGACGCCCGGCGCCGGGACGCCCGCCCCTTCGACGTGCCCGGCCTGTCCGCGGCCTGGCCGGGCGGCGCCGTCGCGGCCCAGTACTGCCTGACCGGCCCGAGCGGCTACGTCGAGGTGCAGGTCACCGCCGGGGAGGCGGCCCGCGCCGACGGTGCGGACGGCCTCGACGCCCTCGAACAGGTCGACCGCGCCGCCCTGGCGGCGCTCACGAAGGAGCTCTGCCGGTGAAGCACCCCCGGGCCCTGACCGCGGGCGGCGCCGCGCTGCTGCTCGGCGGCGGCCTGCTCGGCTGGCACCTGTACCTCGGCCACACCGCCTACCGGCCGCCGGCCGTCGCCCTGTCGCACGGCGAGTGCCTCGGCCTGCTCGACGACCCGGACGTCACCGCGCTGCTCGGCGGCGCTCCCCGGGTCTACGTACAGACCGACCACCGGACGGCGGACGCGACCACCCCGGCGTCCGTCCGGTGCTCGGTCAACGGCGAGGGCGGGCTGCTGCTCACCGCCGAAGCCTCGGTCGGCGCCGAGCTGACCGGCGGCGACAGCCGCGGGGCGGCCAACTTCGAATGCGTGCTGGACGGCAGGAGCACCGGCTACCGGGCCGTGGTCAGGCTCACCGGCAAGGACGGCAGGGCCCTCGCGGACGAACCCGGCCGCAAGCGGATGGGCCGGCTGGCCGGCGGCTTCGCCGAGCGCGCCGCCGGGAGGCAACTCGGCTGCGCGGGCGGCGCCGAGCGGCTCGACGTGATGTGAGCCGCCCGGCGCCGTACGCGGTGACGACGTACGGCGACGGGGGTGCCTCCCACAAGGCCGGCACCCGTCGGTCGCGGAGGGATCAGGGACGGCCCGCGGCGGTCCGCGTGGCCATCACGGGCAGCCCCAGCGGGTTCACCAGCGGGGTGCCGGAAGCGGCCCCGGAGGCGGACGGCGCCGCGGCGGCCGACTTGCCGGTCACGGCGGCGGCCGACTTCGCGCCGATACCCGTGGTGTAGTACCCGAACATGTCGACCACCAGGTCGGTGCTGCCGACGTGGTTGAAGAAGTCCACGTACCCGTTGGCGCCCACGGCGGCGTTGACCATGTTGGGGATGGTCTGGCCCGCCGTGAAGTTCAGGTTGGAGGCGTTCGGCAGCCCGGCGCCGGTCGGGGCCGAGTCCGCGGGCCCGGCGTCGGGGTACACCGTGACGTAGCTGTCCATGGTCGGGTTGGTGGCCGTCACGTTGAGCAGCAGCGAACCGACCCCCCGGTCGCGCGGCTTCATGCCCCAGCCGAGCAGGGAACTGCCGCCGGGGATCGGGCCGCCGCCCTGACGGCTGTCGTACTGCCGCACAGGGGTGCCGGTGACCAGCACGCCGTCGGTGGTCTGGCCGCTGGTGTCCGGGACGAAGTAGCCGGAGGCGTCGACCACGATGTCGACCGGCGCGAACGCCGAACTGAACACGTCCACCAGACAGTCGGTGCCGAGCCGGGCGATCGCCGTGTTGGAGATCGTCTGCCCCCGGCCGAAGTTGAGGCTCGACGAGTTCGGCAGCGCCTGCCCGTGCGGGTAGACCGTCAGGAAGCCGACGTCCTGCGGGTCGGTGACGGTCACGTTGAGCGCCGCCGCCGTCGCGTCGTACGGGATCCTGGCCTGCCTGCAGAGGTCCACCGTGACCGTGCCGCGGGCCGGCACGTGGGTGGGCCTGGTGTCCAGCACCCGCTTGGGGCTGAAGCCGGTGTAGACGGCACCGGTGGTGTCGGGGACGTAGTAGCCGGTGATGTCGGCGACCAGGTCGAGGTTGCCGTCCGAGCCGTTGAGCAGCTCGACGGCGCCGCCGGCACCGAGCTGGACCGTCACCGCGTTGGGGACGGTCTGCCCCGCGGTGTGGTTCAGGTTGGAGGTGATCGGGGCGGGCCGGCCGGCCGGGTAGACGGTGACGAACCCGGCGTCCCCGGCGTTGGTCGCGGTGACGTTCATAACGACGGCGACGGCGTCGGCCGGAACGCCCGCGGTGCCCGCGACCTTCAGCGAGGCGACACCGCGGCCGCGGAGCGTGCTGCCGTTGCGGGTGTCCAGCACGCGCTGCGGCGCCACCGCCACGTAGGTGCCCGCGCTGCCCACCGAGACGTCCAGCGGCTTGGCCAGCGGAGTGCCGACCGCGCCGAAGCTGTGCGTGCCGTTCGCGTCGGTGACGGCGATCTCCAGCGCGTACAGGCCGGCCTGGCAGCCCGCCGGCAGCGCGCCGTTCGGGCCCTGCGTGGTGCCGGCCGGGGCGAACGACAGGTCCAACGAGACCGTCGTCGCGAAGGTGCCGGCCGGGAAGGCGGCCGAGGCCGTCGGCGCGCAGCCCGGGGCGACCGGCCCGTGACCGGTCACCGTGACCTGGGAGATCGCGACCGAGTCCGACACCTGGAAGGACACCGGGACGCTGCCCCCGGAGGGCGGCACCTGGCGCTGGAAGGACACCTCGCCGATCGAAACGGCGTCGGCCGGACCAGTGCCGGCCGGACCACTGTCGGCGGAGGCCGCGGGCGCGGCCAGGCCCGCCACGGCGAGCCCGGTCACCGCCGCCAGCGCCACCGCGGTGGACCGGCGCGGCCGGATGCCCCTGGATATCTCTCTGGTCATGCCGTCCTTCGTCCTGGACTCGACACACTCGGCCGGGGCATGAGGAATCCGCGACTCCGGAACCCACCCCCCGGGAAATCGCCCAGATCCTAGCGGCCCCCGGCGACAACGACCTGGCCCGAGCACCCCTGGAGTGCTCGGGCCAGGCCGTTGTCGCCGCTCAACGCGTCCGCCACTCAACGCGTCCGCCGCTCAACCCAGCTGGGCGAGGCCCTCGGTGGCGATCCGCTCGAAGACGGCGAGGTCGTTCTCGAAGATCGAGTCGGGGACCGGCCAGTGGATCACCAGCTCGGTGATCCCGATCTCCCGGTAGGTGCCCGCCCAGTCGACGAACGCGTCCAGCGAGGCCAGCGGCCGCTCCGCGGTCGAACCCTGGAGCAGCACCTTCTCCAGCCCGGCCACGTCCCGGCCGGCCGCCTCACAGGCCGCGGTCAGCTTCCCGACCTGCGCCGCGACCACACCGGGAGCCTGCTCGACGGGCACGTCCGCCGGGCCCTTCGGGTCGCCGTACGTCACCCAGCCCTGCCCGTACTCGGCGGCCAGCCGCATGCCGCGCGGCCCGGCGGCCGCCACGTAGAACGGCAGCCTCGGGGTCTGCACGCAGCCGGGGACGTTCCGCGCCTCGACCGCCGAGTAGTACGTCCCCTCGCGGGTCGTGGCGTCGTTGCGCAGCAGCTCGTCCAGCAGCGGCACGAACTCCCCGAACCGGTCCGCCCGTTCCTTCGGCGACCACGCGTCCTGCCCCAGCGCCGTCGCGTCGAAGCCCGTCCCGCCGGCCCCGATCCCCAGCGTGAACCGCCCACCGGACACGTCGTCCAGCGTGATCAGATCCTTCGCCAGCATCACCGGGTGCCGGAAGTTCGGCGAGGACACCAGCGTGCCCAGCCGCAGCCGCTCGGTGGCCGTGGCCGCCGCCGTCAGCGTCGGCAGCGAGCCGAACCACGGCTCGTCCTGGAACGACCGCCAGCTCAAGTGGTCGTACGTGTAAGCGGCGTGGAACCCGAGTTCCTCGGCCCGCCGCCAGATCTTCTGCCCCTCGCTCCACCGGTGGATGGGGAGGATCACCGTGCTCAGTCGCATGGCAGCGACCCTACGGTAGCCGTCAGCGGCCGGGGCCCTCCGACTTGACGACCGCTTCAGCGCCGCAGCCAGCTCAGCAGGGTCGCCGCCGTGAACGCCGTGGCCGACGCCAGCCAGACCGCGCGCGGGGTCAGCCACCCGGGGCCTTCCGGCGGCCGGGACTGCGGGACCGGAGCCAGCAGCGCGTCCGCGAAGGCCTGGGCGGTCGGCGGTCGGTCCGCCGGCTCGACGGACATCGCGGCCCGTAGCAGCACGGCGACGTTCGGCGGGAGCTCCGCTCCGGCGGGGAGCGCCGGCAGCGTCGAGGCGGTCTGCCGGTCGGTCATCAGGGCTGTGGCGCGTCCGCCCGGGCCGAACGGCTTCTGCCCGGTCAGCAGCTCGTAGGCCACGACGGCCAGCGCGTACACGTCGGCCCTCCCGTCGAACCCGCCGGTCTGGAAGGCCTGTTCCGGTGCCATGTACGCGGGCGTGCCCGTGGTCACCGTCAGCCCGGAGGCGTCGGCCAGTTGCTTGGCGCTGCCCAGGTCCGCCACCAGCACCGCGGCGGGCGCGGGGCCGGCGGCGAGCAGCAGGTTGGACGGCTTGACGTCGCGGTGCACCACGCCCGCCTCGTGCAGGACCTGAACCGCGTAGCCCGCCTCCGCGGCCAGCCGCAGCGCCTCCTGCGGGTCGCACTGCCCGACCCGGTCCGCCAGGGTGCCGCCACGTACGTGGTCCATGACGAAGTAGGGCCGGTCCTCCTGCACCCCGACGTCGTGCACCCGGACCACCCGCGGGCTGGCGATCCGGCGCAGCAGCCTCGCCTCCGCCAGGAACCGCTCGCGCACATCCGCGTTGGCGGCCCAGTTCTCGGCCAGCACCTTCACCGCGACCTCGGTGTCGAGCTCCGGATCGTAGGCCTTCCAGACCGTCGCGAAGGAGCCGGCTCCGAGCCGCTCCTGGAGGAGGTAACGGCCGAGCTTGCGCATGTGGCAGCATTCTGCCGGAGTCGGGGGGAGTGCGGAACTCCCGTTCGACGGGCGGGGTGCCAGACGGTGCCGGGCGGGGCGGAACGGGGGGATCCGGGTGTTCGAGGACGGCGAGCTGGAACGGCTCGTGGCGGCCGCTCAGGCGGGGGAGCCCGGCTCGACGGAGTACCTGCTGGCCAAGCTGCGGCCGGTGGTGCTGCGCCGCTGCTCGCGCTTCCTGCCCCACCACGCCGACGCGGAGGAGGCCGCGCAGGACGCGCTGCTGTCCATCAGCACGCACCTCGGCGGGTACGGCGGCCACGGCTCCTTCCTGGGCTGGGTGACGGTGATCGCCTCGAACGCCGCCCGGTCCACCTACCGCTCGATGCGCCGGCGCGCCGAGGACAGCCACGCCGACCTCCCCGAGTCCGTCGACCCGCGTACCACCAGCGTCATCGCCGGGACCCGGCTCGACCTGATGGAGGCGCTGGCCGCGCTGGAGCGGCAGCACCCCACCCTGGTGGAGGCCTTCGTGCTGCGCGACCTCGGCGACCTGACCTACGTCCAGGTGGCCGAGGAACTGGACGTTCCGCTGGGCACGGTCAAGGACCGCATCCACCAGGCCCGCCGCTTCATGCGCGAGCGCCTGGTCACCGGTCTGTGAAGGGCGGTCCCGCGGTGGGCGGCGGCCACGCCGTCGTCCGGCCCCGGTCCGCCGTCGCCGCCCTGGTCGCCGCCGCCACGCTCGGGCTGGTGACCGGCCGGTTCGTCCTGCCACCGCCCTCGGGCGCGTCCGCTCCCGCGACGCCCGACGGGTCCGTCCCGGCGCCCGGGACCTCGGCCTCCGGCTCACCGACCGGTGCGACCGGTGCGACCGGTGCGACCGGTGCGACCGGGCCGGTGACGACCGCGAACCTTCTGGAGCCCGCGGCGTTCGGCCCGGACCTCGACACCGGGCGGATCCACGTCACCGACCGCTTCGGCGACGGGGCTTACGCCAACGCGGCCTGCTCCGGCGAGAAGACCCTCACTCAGACCCTGGGCGGGCCCGGTGCCCACTTCCGCGGACTGATGACCGGCCCCCGCACCTCCCCGGAGGACCCCACGCGGTCCGCCGACCACGACGGCCAGGTCGCCCGCGAGGTCGCCGCCGCGGCCCAGAGCCCTTCCCTGGCACAGAACTTCGCCGACCGCCTGCTGCTGGAGGAGGTGCCCTGCCAGGAGGCGGCGCCGGGGCACTGGGTCTACGGAAGGACCACGACGGTGCGGCTCGCCCCGGACGTCACCGCGAGCTGGATGGGCAGCTACCAGGGATCCCTCAACACCACCCGTACGGCGCCCGAGGGCAAGGAGCCCTGCGGCGGCATCGCCGTGCTGCGCAGCGGCAACCACTACGCGGTGCTGGAGGTCGATGCCTGCCTGGGGACGGCCGCGATGGACCGTGTGGTCAGGACCGCTCTGTCACAGCTGTGAAACAGCCGGTCCGGGCTCCAACTTTCCCTTCTCCGGCGGCATCTCCCCGGTCGTACGAGGACGCAGCAGGCGTCCCGACCAGCAGGGGGACCAGATGACCGAGAACCAGGCCGTCCAGCAGAAGTCCGTTCGCCGCAACCGGGTCGCCGCCGCGGCCTGCTTCGCCGCCTCACTGATCACGGTCAGCGTCGTCGGCGGGAGCCAGTCGGCCACCGCCGACGGGACCGCGCCCGACGCCGCGCACCGTGCCGCGGTCGCCGCCCAGCCGGTCACCGGCGCCACCGCCCACCCGGCCGCGGTCGCGGCCGCCGCGCCCGGACTCGGCTCCGCCGGCCTCGTCCAGAGCGAGGACTCCTCCCGGCAGGGCCTGAACCCGGTCGGCGCGACCATCGATCTGACCGGACGCGAGGGGCTGTCCGCCTGCTCCGGCGAGGAGACGATGCGCGGCCTGACCGCGGGCAAGGCCACCGGGTACGCGTCCGTGACCTGGACCTTCGACACCGACAGCCGACTGAAGGAGTCGGCTGCGAGCGCCCCCACCGGGACCGCGGCCGACAGCTGGGAGAAGCAGCTCGTCGCGCTCGTCCAGGAGTGCCAGGACGAGCCCGCCGGCCACTGGTACTACGGCGCGGCCCACACCCTGACCGTCAACGGCGGCACCGCCCGCTGGTACCTGTCCTACAACGGCGACGGCGCCGTCAGCGGCGGGGCCGCGGTCCTGCGTACCGGCACCAGGGTCGCCGTCGTCGAGCTCACCGGCCGGCCCACCGACGTCCCGGCCTCCGTCGAGGGCGTCGTCACCGCGGCACTGAACCGCCTCCGCTCCTGAACGGCGGCCCCGCACCGCCCGCGCCGGCGGGCGGAGCGGGTCAGGGGTATCACGTCCACTGGGCGTCCGATCGCCCGTAGCGGTGGGCTGTGCCTTCGAGGGCCCGTGAGCGGGCGCGGCCGTGGGCGGGTGGGCCGGTTGCGGGCCCCGGCCGGGCGCTACGGGTGGGGGCGGGTGCGCTGGGCGGGGAGGGAGGGGGCGGCGGTGCGGCGGGCCAGGTCGGCGAGGGTGTGGAAGAGGACGTCGCCGAGCAGGACCGGGTCGCGCGAGGCGGCGGGCGCCTGCGGGTCGCCGGGGTCGGGGCGGGCGGTCTGGGGCGGCTGGTCACTGAGCTGGCGTGTGGGCATGGCTCTTCCTGCCGACGGGGTGGCCGTGGGCAGTCATGCCCGGCGTGTCCTGCCGGGGACCACCGGCGCGGGCGGATCGGCCGGAAACGGCGCATGAAGGGCTTGATCACGGCGAGGACGGCGGCCGGGCGCGGGCCCGTGACGGTGACCTCGGGGCACCGATGGGCGAAGATGGACCGGTGACCGAACCGCGCACCGCCCTCCGCCTCATCGCCACCGACCTGGACGGCACCCTGCTCTGCTCCGGCGGCACCGTCTCCGACCGCACCGCCGCGGCGCTGGCGGCGGCCGAGGCGGCCGGGGTGCAGGTGGTGTTCGTGACCGGGCGGCCGCCGCGCTGGATGCGGCAGGTGAGCCCGCACATCGGCGGGCACGGGGTGGCGATCTGCTCGAACGGCGGCGCGGTGGTGGACGTGCGGCGCGGCGAGCTGCTGGAGAGCTTCCCGCTGCCGGTGGAGACCACCCTGGCGGTGGTCGAGGCGCTGCGGGCCAGGCTGCCCGGCACCGCGTTCGCCTTCGAGTACCCGGGCGGCTGGGCCAGGGAGGCCGGGTACGCGGTGCCGATGTGGGGCGACGAGCTGGAGCACGAGGTCGGCAGCGCGGAGGAGCTGCTGGGTGCCGGCGGTCCGGTCCGGGGCCTGTTCAAGCTGCTGGCCAAGCACCCTGACCTCGACCCGGACAAGTTCCTCGCGGAGGCCGGGGAGGCGGCCGGGCACCTGGCCGAGATCACCCGCTCCGCGGCGATCCCGCTGCTGGAGATCAGCGCGCCCGGCGTCACCAAGGCCAGCACGCTGGCCCGCTGGTGCGCCGGGCGCGGGATCGACCGGAGCGAGGTGGTGGCCTTCGGCGACATGCCGAACGACCTGGAGATGCTGGCCTGGGCCGGCACCGCCTACGCCGTCGCCAACGCGCACCCGCGGGTGCTGGCTGCGGTGCCGCTGCACACCGTGAGCAACGAGCAGGACGGCGTCGCGGCGGTGCTGGAGCGGCTCCTCGGCCGGTAGGGCCGCAGGAGCCGCCCCACCGGCCCGGACCGGCACAGCCCGGACCGGCACAACCGGCTGGCCGGCCTAGCCGAAGCGGCCGTTGACGTAGTCCGAGGTCCGCTGGTCGCGCGGGCTGCCGAAGATCTGCTCGGTCGGCCCGGCCTCGACGATCCGGCCCGGGGTGTCGTGGGTGGCCAGGAAGAACGCGCAGGACTGCGAGACGCGCTGGGCCTGCTGCATGTTGTGGGTGACGATCACGATGGTGAGCCGCCCGCGCAGTTCGTCGATGGTCTCCTCGACCCTCCGGGTGGAGGTCGGGTCGAGCGCGGAGCAGGGCTCGTCCATCAGCAGGATGTCCGGCGAGACGGCCAACGACCGTGCGATGCACAGGCGTTGCTGCTGGCCGCCGGAGAGCGCCCCGCCCGGGGTGTGCAGCCGGGTGGACACCTCGTCCCAGAGCCCGGCCCGGCGCAGGCTGGTCTCCACCAGGTGCCGGCGCTCCTCCTTGGAGACCTTGATCCCGGCCAGCTTGAGCCCGCTGGAGACGTTGTCCTGGATGGACATCGCCGGGAACGGGTTGGGCCGCTGGAACACCATGCCGATCCGGCGCCGCACCTCGGCGGGGCGCCGGCCCGGCCGGTAGACGTCGTCGCCGTCCAGCAGCACCTCGCCGGCGAGGGCGGCGCCGCGCACCATCTCGTGCATCCGGTTGAGGATCCGCAGGTAGGTGGACTTGCCGCAGCCGGACGGGCCGATCAGCGCGGTGACCTCGCCGGCCGGCATCGCCAGCGAGACCCGCTCCAGCACCTTGCGGCTGCCGAACCAGGCGGAGACCTCCCGGGTCTCCAGCCCGGCCAGCGGCTCGCCGTCCTGGTACCGGCCGTCGGCGCCGTACGGCTCCGCGCCGTACGTCCCGGCGGGCGGCGCGGGGGCGACCGGGGGGAGGGTGATGGTGTCGGCGACGGGGTCGGCCGGTGAGGAGTCGACCAGGGGGGTGTCGGTCAGTGGTGCGTCGGTCATCGGAACGGTCCTCCGGGCGCGCGTCAGTAGAGGTTGGGCAGCAGGGCGGCGGCGTTCTCGTAGACCGCCCAGAGCAGCGCGGCGGCCACCGGCGCGAGGCTCAGGTACGCGGCCGAGCGCCGCCAGAACCGGGCCAGCACCAGGGCGCCGGCCACCGTGCCGAGCAGGCCGAGCGACCACAGCTGGAGCGTGGCCAGCGCGCCCTTGTCCGCGGCAAGCGCCTTGTCGTACGGGATGGTCGCGGGGCGACCGCCGGGGTTCTGCTGCGGGTCGCCCTCCAGCCGGGCGCCGATCAGCACGGTGGAGCCGGGGATCCAGTCGGAGTCGCCGGTGACCAGGACGAGCCGGTTGCGGGCCGGGTCGACGACCGGGTGGTCGCCGTCGCCGTACACGTTGACGGTGTAGGTGAACTTGCCCTGCCCGGTGGTGGCTTCGATCTTGTCGCCGACCCGCAGCCTGGACAGGTCGGCGAACGGGGCGCCGAAGGTGGCGCCGCGGCCGAAGACCACCGCGACCCCGCCCTGGCCGGGCAGCGCGGTGTCCCTGCGGTGGCCGGGGCCGCGCATCAGGTCCCGGCCGGTGGTGCCCTCGACCACCACGGCCTGGTGCAGGCCGATCGCCGGGATGTCCAGCAGCGCCACCGGGGCGCCGTCGGCGGCCGCGCCGGTCGGGGCGACCGCCTTGGCCAGCTGGTCGCGGAAGGTCTTGTACGCGGTCGACTGGTAGTGCCGCTGCTGGACGTGCGAGAGCGTGAACAGGAAGCCGACGAAGCCGAGCACCAGCGCGGCCGCCAGGCTGACCGCCCAGGCGCCCTGGAGGAACCGCCGCCGCCCGGCGGAGACGGCGGCCCTGGCCGGGGCGGCGGGGGTGACGGGGGCGGCCGGCCGCTCCGGCGCGGGCGGCGCGACCGGCTTCTCCAGCACCGGGGCGGTCACGAGGTGCCGCCCGAGCCGTTGCGGCGGCGCAGCAGCCGGCGGCCGAGCAGCGGCGGGACGAGCACCACGGCGAGCAGTTCCAGCGCGGTCAGGGAGGACAGCATCCAGTCCTCGGGCCTGCCGCTGACCTCGACCACGTTGGCGGCCACCTCGGTGGATCCGCCGCGGCCGCGGGCGACCACCTGGCCGGTCTGCGGGTCGATCACGTCCTCGGTGCCGTCACCGCCGGCGCCGGGCGCGTTCGGGTCACCGGCGGCACCGGCAGCACCGGCCGCGTTCGGGTCACCGGCACCACCGGCGGTACCGCCGGCACCGCCCGCCGCGTTCGGGTCACCGGCACCACCGGCGGTACCGCCGGCACCACCCGAGCCGGAGCCGCCCGCACCGGTACCGGCCTTGCCGCCGGCGGTGCCGCCGGCCCCGCCGGAGCCACCGTTGCCGCCATTGCCGCCGGTGCCGCCGCCCGAACCGGCGTTCGTCGCCTGACCGCCGCAGTTGGCCCCCGCGTCCTTCTTGTCGCACGGGTTCGGCGCCGGCGCGTTCTTGAGGACGGTCAGCTCACCGGCCGAGTTGAAGGTCGGGTTGGCGCAGTTGGCGAGGGTGTCCGGGTTCACCGGGCTGGCGTTGCCGGGGATGCTCTTGGTCTGGAGCAGACCGCCCTTGACCAGGCCGCGCGGGATCGGCGAGTAGCCGAGGCCGTCCGCCTCGCCCTGGCCCTCGCAGAGCACGTAGGAGAGGAAGCGGCTGAGCGCGGAGCCCTTGTCGTTGTTGAACCGCGGCGGCACCGGCTGGGCGGCCCCGGCGCGCGGCACGATCACGTAGCTGTAGCTGGAGATCGGGTAGGCGCGCGGGTCGTCCATGGTGTAGACGCCGTCGAGGTTCTGCTGGAGGTAGTTCGGGTCGGTCGCCGGGGTGTTGTCGTCGACGCCGCGGATCTTCGCCGCGGTGAGCGCCACCGCGACGTTGGAGGCGGTCGGCAGGGAGTAGTAGCCCGCCGCGTTGAGCACCTTGACGACCGGCCAGTTCGAGCGCTTGGCGAAGGCGTACTCGTCGTAGCCGATGGTGCCGAGGTTGTTCGGCTCCTTGATGTAGCCGGCGACGGTGTCGGAGCTGCTCTGCGCGGTCATCCGGCCGGAGGACGGGAAGAACTCGGTGTAGTCACCGCAGGGGACGCCGTTGACGCCCTTGCAGTAGGCCTCCCACTGCTGCTGGTGGGTGTGCTGCATCCACCGGGTGAACTGCGCGGTGGCACCGGAGCCGTCCGAGCGGACCACCGGGGTGATCGGCAGGTTCGGCAGGGTCTTGCCGTAGTCGGCGGTGATCTTCGGGTCGTTCCAGTTGGTGATCTTGTTGGTGAAGATGTCGACGACCGTCTGCGGGGAGAGCCGCAGGTCGCGGACCTGCTTGCCACCGACGACCAGGTTGTACATGAAGGTCGTCCCACCGGCCGTGATCGGCACGTAGGAGTAGCCGTAGACCGGGTTCTCCTTGGTGCCCTGACCGCCGCTGCGGCGCTCGCCGCTGAGGCCGGTGTCGTCCTGCGAGCGGAACGGCACGTCCGTGGCGGTGAAGTCGTCCTGCCCGAGGCTCCAGGCGTTGCGACCGGCCGCCGAGCCGATCGGGTTGAAGTTGATCTGGATGCCCAGCGGGCCGACGTCCTGGCGCCACTGGTCGATGGCGGGGCCGGCCCAGCTGGAACCGTCGGCGTTCAGCGCGACCGAGGCCGCGTACGCCGGGACGCTCTGTCCCAGCAGCAGGGAGGCCGCGGCGAGCAGCAGGGACAGCAGCCCTGCCGCCAGTCGGGCCACGGAGCGCCTTGCGGCCTCCCAGGACATGTGAACTCCTCTGGTTCCGAGGGTGGTTGTACGGCGCATCACTGCTTCTTCGGCTGGTTGACGGACGGACGGGCGACGGCGGCCGCGGCAGCCGCCTCGAGGCGGCGGGCGTTGCGATTGAGCTCGCGCTTCTGGGCCCGCGTCAGCTGGCCGGGCTGCCGTCCGCCGAGCACACGGGCGGTGACGAAGAGGATCAGCACCAGGCCCATGAGGGTCAGTGCGGCGGCGAAGCCTCGCGAGATCATTCCGTCGTAGGGCTGCTTGACGTAGTTCCAGATGTACAGCGGCAGCGACACCTGGTGCTCGGAGAACGGGTTGCCGTTGAACTGCGAGGTGAAGCCGGAGGTGAGCAGCACCGGTGAGGTCTCGCCGACGCCGCGCGCCATGCCGAGCACCACGGCCGTCATCAGGCCGGGGCGGGCGGTGGGCAGCACCACGTTCCACACCGTGCGCCACTGGCTGCCGCCCAGTGCGTACGAGGCCTCGCGCAGGGTGCCGGGCACCAGCCGGATGACCACCTCGGAGGCCCGGGTGACGATCGGCATCATCATCACGGTGAGCGCGAGCGAGGCCGCGAAGCCGCTCTTCTCGAAGCCGAAGGTGATGATCACGATGCCGAGCACGAAGAGCCCCGCGACGATGGACGGCAGCGCCGTCATCGCCTCCACCAGGGTCCGCACCGGCCGCGCCATCCGGCCGCCGACCTCGGACATGAAGACCGCCGCGGCGATGCCCAGCGGAACGGCGAACAGCGTTGCCAGGCCGAGCTGTTCGAGCGATCCGACGATCGCGCCGAGCGCACCGCCGGAGTCGATCGGGGAGAGCGGGCCGGTGCGCTCCATCGACTCGGTGAAGAAGTTCAGATGGCTCGCCGCTTCGATGCCCTTGCTCGCCACGAAGCCGATCTGGTCGACGATCAGCGCGACGACCGCGATCCCGGCGCTCCACGCGACCACGGACACCAGGCGTTCGCGCACCAGCATCGCGCCCCACTGAAGCCGGCCCAGCGCGAAGTAGCCGGCCAGGAACAGCGCGTACCAGCAGATCACGAAGCCGGAAGCGCCGCTGAACGGCAGCACGCGCTCGTACAGCAGCCAGTTCAGCCCGAGCGAGCCGACCAGGGCGCCGGCCATGGTGAGGACGTCCTCACGCGTGACGCCGCCGAGCTTGACCTTCTTCTCGGGGCGGGGTTCGCCGGGCCCGGCCGGTGCGGGACCGGCGGCGGGCACCGGACCGGCGGCGGGCCCGGACGCCGCGGCCGGCGGCAGGTCGAGCGTGGTCATCGGGTGGTCCCTTCACGGTGGTTCGGGCCGCGGTCGGCCGGGAGGCGGAGAAATCGACCGTCCGTCATGTTCAGTCCGCCGTCGAGGCGCCGGAGCGGGACCGGTTGATCACGAAGCCGGCCCCCACGTTGACCACCAGGGTGAGCGCGAACAGCACCAGGCCGGCCGCCATCAGCGCGGAGAGCGAGAGCTTGTCCGACTCGCCGAAGCGCAGCGCGATCAGCGCCGAGATCGAGTTGGCGCCGTTCTCCAGGATGTGCGTGATGGTCTTGAAGTTCGGCGAGATGATCAGCGCCACCGCGATGGTCTCGCCCATCGCGCGGCCGAAGCCCAGCATCACCGCGCCGATGACGCCGCCCTTGCCGAACGGCAGGACGACCGTGCGCACCATCCCCCAGCGGGTGGAGCCCAGCGCGTACGCGCCCTCCCGCTCGCCCTGCGGCGCCTGGGAGAAGACCTCCCGGCTGAGCGAGGTGATGATCGGAATGATCATCAGGGAGACCACCACGCCGGCGATGAAGGTCGAGGAGGTGTAGGAGGTGCCGATGTCCCCGGTGCGCACCTTGAGGAAGGGGATGTACTCCCCCAGGTGGTTGGCCATCCAGCGGACGAAGCCGACGATCCTCGGCTGGAGGAAGAACAGGCCCCACAGGCCGTAGACGATGCTGGGGATCGCCGCCATCAGGTCGATCAGCGAGATCAGCGTGGCACGCAGCCGCGGGGGCGCGTACTCGGCGATGAAGACCGCGGTGCACAGCGCCACCGGAACGGCGATCACCAGGGCGATGACGGCGATCAACAGGCCGTTCGGCAGCACGGCGGCGATACCGAAGTTGTGGGCGGCGGTCTGCCACTTCTGCTCGGTCAGGAAGGACCAGCCGACCGTCCGGAAGGCGTCCGTGCCGCGAAGGAGCAGGAAGAAGGCGATCAGACCCATGATCGCGAACACCGAGAGCCCGGCCACCCGCAGCACGCCGCGGAACACCCGGTCGGCCGGGGTGGCGGGGGCGGTGATGACGCGGGGAACGTCGGTGTCTGGTCCGCGATCGGGTCGGCCCGGCGCCCCGGCGGGCGTTGCCGCGGGCTCGGCGGCGGCTGTCATGGCTGCATCTCCGTGCTCGGGTACGGAGGCCGGGGCGGAGCCCAGGCCCTGAGGGTGGCCCGGCGGGGCCGGAACGGCGGCCCCGCCGGGTCGTACGGACGGCGTGCGCGTCACGGACGGCGGCGCACCCGCGACCAGCCCTTGCGCAGGCCGTTCAGCGCCCGCTCCCCGGCCGGCGTGCCGCCGAGGATGAGCGCCGCAGGGCCGCCGACCAGCAGCACCAGGCCACCGATCAGCGCGACCGGGAGCAGCAGCCTGGCCGCGCCCGAGCGGTCCGCGGCGGGCGTCCCGGCCGCCACCGGTGCGGCGGCCAGCGGGCCGCCGCTCGCGCTCGGCGTGGCGGTGGGCTTCGCGCCCGGCGCGGCGGCCGGGGCGACCGCCCCGGTGCCGCCGGTGGTTCCGGTACCGCCGGTGGAGCCGCCGGTGAGGCCGGAGCCGGACGAACCGTCGCCGGTCGTGCCGCCGGTTCCGCCGGTACCGCCACTGCCGTCGGTGCCCCCGGTGCCGCCGGTGCCGCCGGTGCCCCCGGAACCCTCACCGGAGCCGGACGAGCCGGTGCCCCCGGTGCCCCCGGTGCCGGCCGCACCCTCGCCGCCCTCGGCGGGCGGGGTCGTCGGGGCGACCTGGTTGCCGGGCAGCTTGCCGTCCTGCGCCTCCACGTGCTTGGCGGCGTCCGCCGCCTGCTGGCGCTGGGCGCCGTTCAGGGCCAGGAAGCCCGCCGCCAGCTTGCCCGGCTCGAAGCCGAACACCTGGCCGGTGGTGGTCACCGTCTTCAGGAACTGGGAGACCGCCCCCGCCTTGGCCTCCGGGAGGCCCTGGGTGGGCACCATCGCGTACTGCACGGTGGTCAGCGGGTAGGCCCGCTGGTCCCGCGAGAAGGCCGTGTCGGCGACGCCGTACGGCAGTTGCTGCACGCCGGTGGCCGGGTCGGTCGGCATGTCGGCCACCGCGGCCTGGAAGCCGGAGCCGTCCGGTGAGACGAACTGGCCGGCTGGGTTGAGCAGTTGGGCCTCAGGCAGGGAGAAGGCCTTCGCCTGGCCGGTGTCCATGACGGTGAACAGCGTCCGCTCACCCGGCGGCATGGCCGGGCAGGCGGGATGGGTACCGTCCCCGTTGAGTCTCGCGACCGTGCAGTTGGGCGTGTTCTGGAGGAGCTTGCGGGCCATGTCGCCCAGCCCCATCGTGTTGGGGTTCCACTCGTACTGCTTCCACCGGTCGAACGGGTCTTCGGTGGCCCCGGCGATGCCCGAGGAGTCCTGTCGGATGAAGGACTCGACCGGGTACCCGGAGAAGGTGGGACGCAGGTAGAAGGTGTCCACGTGCATGCCCCACGGGTCGGGCTCGCCGTCCAGGAAGCGTGCCGCGTCCGGGTCCGACACGATCCACGAGGTCAGCTGGTGCACCAGGTCCGTGGTACCGCCGACGACCGTCGGGCTGGAGTTGGCGGTGCTGCAGAACGTCGGCCAGGCCAGCCCGGAGGCCGGCGGAAGGACGTTGAGCTTCAGGAACTCCGGATCCTTGAAGAAGCAGTCGGGGTTGCCCCGGACCGAGGCGATGTCGGAGCTGGCCGGCGAGTAGGACTGGGTGAGCAGCTTCGCCAGCAGCCGGGCGTTGAGCTTCATGTCGCGGATCTGACGGCCCGTCCCCGGATCGTCCACCACGAAGACCACCGAGATGCCGGTCGTCGTCAGCGGGGCGTAGACGTACGGCCTCGCCGGCGGCTCCCGGTCCGGCCGGGCGGTCAGCGCCACGTCCTTGCGGCCGCCCAGGAAGTCCTCCCGGGCCTGCGGCTCCCCGCCGGCCGAGCTGTACTGAAGCGCGAGCGGCGCGCTGCCCTGGCAGAGGCCGGCCCGCCACTGCTGCATGGCCCGGTTGGCCATCTCCAGCCCGGCCAGCGTCATGTCGGCGGTCCGGCCCTCGCACTCGGCCGGGGTGGGCGCGAACTGCAGCGGGATGGCGACGTGGTTCTGCCACGCGCACTGCTCGCTGGTGGTGAGCTGGTTGCGGACGTTGCCCTGGCCCATGACCTTGTCGGTCGCCGTCGGAACGTACCCGTCGGCGGTGACGTCGGCGTCGTGGTTGTCGCAGTTGGTCTTGCCCTTGCGGTTCCAGATCGCGATGCTGTCCCCGCCGTAGTTCGGCTCGACCACGATCGAGCACGGGTGGGTGGCGTCACACCCCAGCGTCGGGCTCTGCACCGCCGTCCAGACCTCGATGTTCGCGAAGCCGGAGCCGTCCGGCCCGGTCGGGGAGAGGGCCATGTTGCTCGGGAAGTCCGGCGTCGTGATGCCGGGCGCGGGCTTCGGCTGCTCGAAGCCCTTCTCCGGGTCCGTGTTGTACAGCGTGCTCCCGTAGCAGTCCGTGATCTTGGGGTCGGCGCCCCGGCACTGGTAGACCCTGACCGGGTAGCGCGCCAGGTCCCCGAACACCGGGGTGACCGGCACCGGCGCCCCCATGAAGTCCACGGTCGGGGTGAACCCGGTCCAGGACACCTGGATGACCTGGTTGGTCAGGTTCTTGGTCTGCGAGACGGTGATGCTGCCGTGAGGGCCCTTCGACTGGCTCTCCGGGATCCAGACCTCCGGTCCCTCCACGGTCGTGGCGGACCCGGTCGCCGCGGTGGCCGGTGCCACCGTGCCCAGGCCGATGGGCACCACGCCGAGCGCGACCACCACCGACCACACCAGCGCGATCGACGGCAGTCGGCGTCTCCACCCCCCCGGTTCTCTCCGGACGGGCAATCGGACTCTCATGACGGGCACCTCCGTGCGGATCCGCGCCGCCGGGATGCGCGACGCGAGGGGGATCGGGCTGCGGGCGCGACCGGCGATTCCGGTACGCATCCATTCGGCCCGCCACACATGGCCGGATCCGGTCGCCCACGTGTACGAGGGCCCAACGCGGCGACTCCGTAGCGGAATTGGCCAATCCACACGGGGAGGCCCGCACCTGACGGCGCGGGCCTCTCGGGGTCGGACGGCGTCAGCCGTTGACCGTCAGGGAGAACGAACCCACCGACTGGCCGGCGGTGAAGAAGGTGGTCTTCAGCTGGGTGTCCAGGTACTGGGCCGCCGAGGCATCCACCTTGAAGTCGGACGAGTTGAGCGTCTGGGTGGTTCCGCTGTGCCCGGTCTGCGCCACGCCGGCCGGCTTCAGCAGGTTGACCGCCGTGGTCCCGCCCTCCGGCACGCCGGTGAGCCGCCAGGCCTCGGCGTTGAACGCGAGCTGCTTGAAGCGCACGCTCTTGCCGGTGAAGTAGTCGATGAACAGCAGGCTGCCGCCCAGCTGCACCTCGCCGTAGTAGCCCTGGAGGCTGACCGAACCGCCGGTCACCGGGAAGGAGACCTTGAGGCCCTCGGCCGAGTTGTAGGAGACACCGGCATCCGGCAGCGGGAGAACGACCACGCCGTTCTGCGCCGCGGAGGACACGAACGTGGTGCTCACGGTCGCCACGGCAGTGCCGGTCACGGCGGCCGGCGCGCTGTCGGCGGCGGCCGCACCGCTCAGGCCGGTCACGGCGAGGATGACCGCGACGCTGCCGGCCAGCAGCCGGGCGGGAGTACGGGACATGCTGAACTCCTTGGGAGAGGGAGAATTGGTGCTGGTGGTACACCGGTCGGACGACCGGCAGTTCAGGGGTGCCTCACCGCGGCGGGGGCGGCAGTCGACAGGCGGCCCGGAGGATCGGCTCTGGCGGAGGAAGCCGCGGGCCACGGTCGGCGGGGAGCGGTCGCGTCCCGGCTGTGCGGTCGCGGCGACGTGGAGCCGAACCGGACCGATGGGCCGGCGGCCACAGGCACGAGGCCCGTGACCGCCAGGTCTGCAGGTTGTGCAGGGAATCAGGGTCGATCAGGTGAGGGTGGCGACACCGCAGGCGGCGGTCGGCAGGAAGCCGTAGCTCTTCAGGTCGTTGGTGGCCTGGGTGGAGTTGCAGATCCAGCCGTCCTCGCCGAAGATCGCCTGCAGGGCGACGCCGTGCGCGTCGGTGGCGGTCCACTCGGTGTTGCGGACCACGTTGTAGACCACGCGGCCGAACTGCGAGTTGGCGAAGGTGCTGTTGATGACGTTGCTCGCCACCGGAACGATCGTGGTGCCGTTGATGGTGACGTTGCGCAGGGTCAGGTTGCCCGGGGCGTCCGTCGCGGTGCTGTGGCCGCCGACCGTCTGGCCGAGGAAGCGGGCCACGGAGTAGGGGAAGACCACGTTCGGGTCGTCGAGGCGGGAGTCGGTGCCCTCGTTCTCCTCCGGACCGTCGGTGACGCAGGAGCCCAGGGTCGGGTTGCCGATCGCGGTCAGGAAGAAGGCACGGGTGCCGGAGTTGGCCTGCGGCAGAACCGGCTTGATGGCGACGGCCGGCTTGGTGGAGTCGATCTGGTTCCAGGTGCGGAAGTTGACGTCACACTGGTAGATGCCCTTGAGCTGCGCCGGGGTCAGCGCCGCCGGGGCGTTGCCGTTGAGCTTGGCGGACCAGGTCACCGCGTCCTTGGCGAGCGCGACGAAGGCGAGGCCGGTGGCGTCACCGGTCGCCGGGCCACGCGAGGAGCGGGCGAAGTCGACCGTGGCGGTGGTGTTGGTGGCCAGGGCCTTGACACCGGCGCCGGAGCCGTTCGGGCGGGTGATCGCGGTGGCACCGGTCTTGGTGGTGATGGTGCCGGCCGGGGTCGCGTCCCAGCTGTACAGGCGCGGGGTGCTCGCGTTGGTCAGCGACGCGTTGTAGTCGGCGGCGAGCTGGTTCAGCACCGACTGGGTCGTGTCGGATCCGACACCGACGATGTCGATGGCGCGCGGGGTCACACCGGCGGCCGGGTCGGCGACGGCGGTGCCGCCGGCGACGGTGGCGATGGAGGTCGCCAGGGCGGCGACGGTGAGCAGCTTGGCAGCGGTCTTACGCATGTTCCTCTTCCTCCGGGGGAGAGACGTACATCGCGTGAACCCGTACTCCGGTCGGGAGTCCGGGGCCTTGTGGCCGCGTCCGCTGCGGCCTCGTCGGCAGTGCCGATCCTGGCCGTCGGGGAGGTTCCGCCGGAAGGGAGGCCGAGTCCGGCCGGGGAATGTCGACTCATCGGTTCGGCGAGGTTTAGCCACTGGTCAGCACGCACGTGGCAGGGGCACCATCGGGCCTCCGCGCCCGGTCGACGTTCTTCTCCAGGAGGCTGCTCGGAGTGTTGCCGGAAACCTGCCCTTCACCGGGACAGCACGAACGGAGGCGGATGCACCGGGAGCGCACGGAGGCATCCGGAAAGCGGACGGAAGCGCGGGTGGCGGCACCGCGGGGCAGCGGATCCGGAAACGCCGACATGACGGTCCGTCACATCGACGGACCGTCATGACGCGGCGCCTTACAACGGCCAGCGGCCGTCCCGTCCGGACCGCCGTAGCTCCTGCCCCACCTTCTGCAGTCCTGCCAGGAACCCCTCGATCCCGGCCTGGCACTGGTCCCGCCGCAGGTACCCCCGCGCGCTGCGGGCGACCGGAACGGCGGCGGCCGCCCCCGGCCGGGTGCTGCGCACCGGCAGGTAGGCGGCCCAGACCCACTGGCGCCCCTCGGACTGTCCGACCGAACATCGCAGCGCGGCCCGTTCGATCAGCAACTGCCGCACGGACTGCGCGAGTTCCTCCTCGTTGCGGTAGGTCCGCACGCCGACCCCGAGCGGCCGCCCGTTGGCGGCCCGCAGCGCCCAGCCGAGGCCCCGGTCGGCCGTCGGCACGATCAGCAGCCGCGGGCCGCGCCGCTCAGCGGCCATCGGCGCGTCTCAACGGCGCTGCGGGCTCAGGAAGTTCGCGCGGCGACTGCTTGGCGAGCAGCACCACGAACCGCCGGAACGCGTTCTGGCAGGTCGCGTACCGTTCGTACGCGCGACTGGAACGCACCTCGGGAAGGCTGCGGGAGCCCTGGACGACCCAGATCCAGCCGATGCCCTCCCGTACGTGGGTGATGCGTGCGGTGAGATCGGTCGCCACGACGCGCAGGCCGTCGAAGCCCCGCTCCGCCTCGCCGGCCGTCTCGAACGCGGCCGGGGTGATCGCGACCACCCGTCCGTTGGGCGCCTTCAGTTGCCAGCGGTAGCGCCCGTCCGCTGCCCGTTCGGCGCGGAAACCCCCTCGACTTGCCCCTGCTGCGGTGTGACCGCGGCCGGCAGCGTTCACTGCCCCCTCCGTCCGGTTGCCCTCCGGATTCCCCTCCGAGCGGAGCAAAGCTATGTGTGCACACGGAGACCCCGAAAGCCCAGAACGTTCACAACTTGCGCCGTTGGTCGGGAAGTTCTCTCTCGTTTAACTTTCACTTGTCACGGGCCGAAACCGACGGAACGTGTTCCGGTTCGCTCACCGACCGATGAATCCGCGGTCGGAAAGCGGCAAATCCGAAATCAGCGCAGGTCCCCGCGCCGGAATCGGCCCCCGGATTCGACGGCCGGGTCCACGCCCCCGGTCCACGGCCCCGGTCAGAGCCTGGCCGTCCAGCGCACCATCGTCCCCTTGCGGTACGGCCCGCTCTCGTGCCAGGCGTCGCCGCCGAGCGCCTCGGCCCGCCGGGTCAGGTTGAGCAGTCCGCTGCGCCGCCCGCCCGCCGGGATGCCCACCCCGTCGTCGGTCACGGTGAGCAGCACCCCGGGCCGCCCGCCCCGGTCCAGCGACTCCGGGTCGCCGCCCACCGGGCGGCCGTCCTCGCCCAGGTGGGTGGTCGCGTCGACCTCCACGCCGACCCGGGAGGCGCGCGCGTGCCGGGCCGTGTTGGAGAGCATCTCCCGCAGCGCCGCCAGCAGTTGACGGCCGGTCTTCTCGCCGACCAGGCTCTCCACCGGCCCGACGAAGCTCACCGAGGGCTTGAAGCCCAGCGCGGCGGCGGCCTGGCTGGCCTCCCGCAGCACCCGGGTGCGCAGGGTGTCCGGCGCGTCGCCGTGGTTGTCGTGCTGGAGGGCGTAGATGGTGGTGCGGACCTCCTGGATGGTGGCGTCCAGCTCGTCCACCGCCTTGCCGATGCCGGTCTTCACCTCGGGGACGATCGCCCGCCGGGCGGCGCTCTCCAGCATCATCCCGGTGGCGAACAGCCGTTGGATCACCAGGTCGTGCAGGTCGCGGGCGATCCGGTCGCGGTCCTGGAAGACGGCCAGGCGCTGCTGGTCGCGCTGGCCCTCGGCGAGCCGCAGGGCGAGCGCGGCCTGCGAGGCGAAGGTCTCGGCGAGCTGCTTCTCGCTGTCGGTGAACGGCAGGGCGCCGCAGGGGCGCCAGACGCAGAGCCCGCCGAGCACCCGCCCGGCGGCGACCATCGGCACGGCCATGGACGGGCCGAAGCGGCGGGCGAGCCGGATCACCACGGTCGGGTCGCCGGACATGTCGTCCAGGTAGACGCTCTCCCCCGCGAGCAGCTGCGCGGCGAAGCTCTCCCTGGGCAGCAGCTCGCCGCGGACGAACTCGGCCAGCTCACCGGAGGCGTGCGCGACCCGCATCTGCCCGTCGCCCTCGCCCCCGCCCTCCGGACCGGTCGGCAGCAGGATCATGCCGAGCGCGGCGTCCGCCAGCTCCCGCACCTGTTCGGCCGCGACGGTCAGCGCGCTCTCGGCCTGTTCGGCGGAGAGCAGGGCGGTGGCGACGGCGGCGGCGCCGGCGATCCAGCGCTCGCGGCGGCGGCCCTCCTCGTACAGCCGGGAGTTCTCGATGGCCACGCCGGCCGCCGCGGCGAGCGCGTGCACCACCTGCTCGTCCTCGGGGGTGAAGGCGCCGCCACCGATCTTCTCGGTGAGGTAGAGGTTGCCGAACACCTCCGCGCGGACCCGGATCGGCACGCCCAGGAAGGTCCTCATCTGCGGGTGGTGCGGCGGGAATCCGGAGGAGCGCGGGTCGGCGCCGAGGTCGGTCAGCCGCAGCGGCTCGGGGCGGTCGATGAGCACGCCGAGGATGCCCCGGCCGGCCGGCAGTTCGCCGATCTCGGCGGCGTTCTCGTCGTCGACCCCGACATGGATGAAGTCGGCCAGGCCGGTGCCGCCGGGGGCGATCACGCCGAGTGCCGCGTACCGGGCGTCGACCAGCTCGGCCGCGCCGACGGCGATCCGGTGCAGGGTGGCGTGCAGGTCCAGCCCGGCCCCGATCGAGACCACCGCCTCCAGCAGCCGCTGCATCCGGTCGGTGACCGCGGCGGCGGACTGCAGGCGCTCGGCGACCTCGGTGACCAGGGTGTCCAGCCCGAGCGAGGCGATCTCGGGCACCCGGTGGGGGGTCGGCTCGGGAGTGGCCTCGGGGAGGTCCGGCGTGGGGTCCGGCGTGGGGTCCATGGAGAAAGCCTAGTTTGTACGCTTTTCAGACAAAGGGCGGCGCGACCGGCGGCCCCTGATCAGCGGCCCACCGGCTCCGGCACCCCGTCCGACGCCCGCTCCGGCACCCCGTCCGCCTCCTGTCCCAGCAGCCCGTCCGCCTCCCGCTCCCGCCGCCGCATCGCGTGCAGCCGCCCGTCCGGGTCGGCGACCAGCTCCGACCAGCGGCCCCGCTCGGCCACCCGCCCGCCGTCCAGCACCAGCACCTCGTCGACCGTGGCATCGTCCAGCCCGGCCAGCCGGTGGGTGATCAGCACGGTGGTCCGGCCCTCGGTGGCGGCCAGCAGATCGGCGGTCAGCGCGTCCGCGGTGGGCAGGTCGAGGTGCTCGGCGGGCTCGTCCAGGACCAGGACGGGGAAGTCCGCGAGCAGCGCCCGGGCGAGGGCCAGCCGCCGGCGCTGGCCCCCGGAGAGCCGGGCGCCGTGCTCGCCGACCATGGTGTCCAGGCCGTCCGGCAGTCCCTCGGTCCACTCCAGCAGCCGGGCGGCGGCCAGCGCGGCGCGCAGCTCGTCCTCCCCCGCTCCCGGCCTGGCCAGCCGCAGGTTCTCCCGCAGCGAGCTGTCGAAGACGTGCGCGTCCTGGGCGCAGAGCCCGATCACCCGGCGGACGTCCTCGCCCGCGAGCGCGCCGGCGTCCACGGCCTGCGGACGGCCGGCCGCGAAGGTGACGGTGCCGGAGCCCGGCTCCAGGAAGCGCAGCAGCGCCTGGGCCAGGGTGGTCTTGCCGGAGCCGGACGGGCCGACCACGGCGATCCGGCGGCCGGGGGCGAGGTCGAGGTCCACTCCGGTGAGGGCGTCCACCGCCTGCCCGGGGTGGCGGACGGTCAGCCCGCGCACCGCGACCGGCAGCGGCTGCTCCGGCAGCGCCACCGGCTCGGCGGGCTCGGTGACCGGCGCGGGGGCGTCCAGCACCTCGTCCAGCCGGGCCCGCGCGGCGCGGCTGCGCTGGCGGGCCTGGACGGCGAGCGGCATCCCGGTGACGGCCTCGAAGGCGGCCAGCGGGGTCAGCACCACCACGGCCAGGCAGACCGGAGCGAGCGCCCCGGCGCGCACCCCCTGGACGCCGACGGCGGCCGCGGCGGTCACGGTCAAACCGGTGAGCAGCGCGATCAGCCCGGTGCCGAGCGCCGTGGTGGCCGCCGAGCGGGCGGCCAGCCCGGTCAGCGCGGCGTCGGCGGCGCGGACGGCGGCCAGCCGGCCGGGCAGCGCGCCGGCCACGGTGAGTTCGGCGGTGCCGGTGAAGGCGTCCACCACCGCGGTGGCCAGCCGGCCGCGCGCCGGGGCCTGGCGCCGCTCGGCGCCGGCCGACCAGCGGGCGGCCAGGGCGGGCACCAGCACGCCCGCGAGCAGCAGCCCGAGGCCGAGCACCAGCCCGGCGGCGGGCAGGAAGGCGGCCAGCGCCGCCGTCGAGGCCACGGCGACCACGCCCGCCACCGCGGCCGGCAGCCGCCAGCGCAGGTAGTGGTCCTGGATCGCGTCCACGTCGGCGACCAGCCGGGAGAGCAGGTCACCGCGCCGGAAGGCGGGCAGCCCGGCCGGGGCGAGCGCGCTCAGCCGCCGGTAGACGGCGGCCCGCAGGGTGCCGAGGCCGCGCAGCACCGCGTCGTGCGAGACCAGCCGCTCGGCGTAGCGGAAGACGCTGCGGCCGATGCCGAAGGCCCGCACCGAGGTGACGGCCATCATCAGGTACAGCACCGGCGGCATCTCGGAGGCCCGGGAGATCAGGTAGCCGGAGGTGGCCATCAGCGCGACGGCGCAGCCGAGGGCGAGCGCGCCGAGCAGGATCGACAGGGCCAGCCGGGGCGTGCTGCCGCCCTCGGGCTCCGGCTCCTCGGGCGCGGCGGGGGCCGGGGTCGGCCTCCCGCTGTGTGCCAGCGGGGTGACCGGGGCGGCGGACGCGACGGCGGCGGGCCCCGCCAGCCGTGCCCGCCGGTCGGCGACGGCCAGCAGCGCCGGACGGTGCGCGACCACCAGCACGGTGCGCGCCGGGTCGGCGGCGAGCGCCCGGACGGCGTCCACCACGGCCGCCTCGGAGGCGCCGTCCAGGTTGGCGGTCGGCTCGTCCAGCAGCACCAGCGGCCGGTCGTCGGCGAGCAGCACCCGGGCGAGGGCGAGGCGCTGGCGCTGCCCGGCGGAGAGCCCGGCGCCGTCCTCCCCCAGCCCGGCCGCCAGGTCGGTCACGAAGTCGAGCGCGTGCGCGGCCCGCAGCGCCGTCCAGAGCTGCTCGTCGGTGGCCTCGGGCCGGTAGAGCCGCAGGTTCTCGGCGACCGTCCCGGCGTACAGGTGCGGGTGCTGCGGCACCCAGGCGATCTGCCGCCGCCAGCTCGCCGGTTCCAGCTCGGCCAGGTCGTACGAGCGGCCGTCGGCGGCGGTGATCCGGACGGTGCCGGACTCGGGGGCGGTGAGGCCGAGCAGCACGGCCAGCAGGGTGGACTTGCCGGCGCCGCTCGGGCCGGTGAGGGCCGTGGCGGAGCCGGGAGCCAGGGTCAGCCCGGCTCCGTCCAGCGCGGGCTCGGTCCGCCCGGGGTGCCGGACGACCAGGCCCTCGGCGGCGATCGACGCCCCGGCGAGGGCGGGCGCCGGGGTGGTGCCGGCGGCGGGCAGCGGGGTCTCCAGCACCCGGAACAGCTCGTCGGCGGCGGTCAGTCCCTCGACGCTGGAGTGGTAGAGCGCGCCGACCTGGCGGATCGGGAAGTACACCTCGGGGGCGAGCACCAGGATCAGCAGCCCGGTCTCCAGGTCGAGCGTGCCGTCCACCAGCCGGAAGCCGACGGTGACGGCGACCAGCGCGACGGACAGGGTGGAGAGCAGTTCCAGGGTGAAGGAGGAGACGAAGGCGATCCGCAGGGTGCGCAGGGTGGCCCGGCGGTAGTCCGCGGTGATCCTGGCGATGGTGGCGGCCTGGGTGCGGGCCCGGTTGAACACCTTGAGGGTGGGCAGCCCGGCGACCACGTCGAGGAAGTGGTGGGAGAGCCGGGCCAGGGTGTCCCACTGCCGGTCCATCCTGGCCTGGGTGGCCATCCCGATCAGCACCATGAACAGCGGGATCAGCGGCAGCGTCCCGGCGATGATCGCGGCCGAGGTGAAGTCGGCGCCGACGATCCGCAGCAGCACGATCACCGGGACGACCACGGCCAGCGCCAACTGCGGCAGGTAGCGGGCGAAGTAGTCGTCCAGCGCGTCGATGCCGCGGGTGGCGAGGGTGGTGAGTTCGCCGGTGCGCCGGCCCGCCAGGTAGGACGGGCCGAGCGCCGTGGCGTGGTCGAGCAGCCGGCGCCGCAGGGTGGACTTCACCCGGGCGACGGACCGGTGGGCGGTGAGCTCCGTGAGCCAGCCGGTCAGCCCGCGGCCGACCGCCGTCAGCGCGAGCAGCAGCAGCGGCGTGGTCAGCTCCCCGAGCGTCGCCCCGCGCTGGAAGGCGCGGACGACGATCTCGGCGATCAGACTCGCCTGGGCGACCACCAGGGCCGCGCCGACCGCGCCGAGCAGCACGGATCCGGCGAGGAAGGCCCTGGTGGTGCGGGCGTACCCGAGGAGTCGGGGGTCGACCGGCTTCACGGCGTCAGGCCTGGTCGAGCGGGGCGGCCGGGTCGTGCCCGGGGATGTGCTGGACACCGATCCGCTTGCGGAACACCCAGTACGTCCAGCCCTGGTAGAGCAGCACCAGCGGGGTGAAGATCGCCGCCACGACGGTCATCACCTTCAGCGTGTACGGCGAGGACGCGGCGTTGCTGACGGTCAGGCTCCACTCCGGGTTCAGGCTGGAGGGCATGACGTCCGGGAAGAGCGCCAGGAAGAGCATCGCGACCGCGGCCACGATGGTCGCCCCGGAGAGCGAGAACGCCCAGCCGTCGCGCCGGAGCTGGTTGGCCGCCAGGGCGCCGACCAGGGCGATCACCGCGACGATCAGCGCGGCGAGGCTGCGGCCGTTGCCGTGCTCGGCCTGGGTCCAGACCAGGAAGACCAGCGCCAGCACGGCGGTGGCCAGCCCCGACCACAGCGCGGCCGTACGGGCCCGGTCACGGATCCCGCCGACCGTCTTGAGGACGGCGAACACCGAGCCGTGGAAGGTGAACAGGGCGAGCGTCACCAGACCGCCGAGCAGCGCGTACGGGTTCAGCAGGTCCCAGAGGCCGCCGGTGTAGTTCTTCTGCGCGTCGATGTCCACGCCGCGCACGATGTTGGCGAAGGCCACGCCCCAGAGGAAGGCCGGGATGAGCGAGGTCCAGAAGAGGGCCTCCTCCCAGTTCCGCTGCCAGCGGGCGCCGTCGCGCTTGTGCCGGTACTCGAAGGCCACGCCGCGGACGATCAGGCAGACCAGGATGACCAGCAGCGGGATGTAGAAGCCGCTGAAGAGCGTCGCGTACCAGTCCGGGAAGGCCGCGAAGGTGGCGCCACCCGCGGTCAGCAGCCAGACCTCGTTGCCGTCCCAGACCGGGCCGATGGTGTTGATCAGCACCCGCCGCTCGGCGGTGTTCCTGGCCAGCGGCTTGGTCAGCACGCCGATCCCGAAGTCGAAGCCCTCCAGGAAGAAGTAGCCGATCCACAGGACCGCGATCAGCACGAACCAGACGTCGTGGAGTTGCATGTCAGATCCTCAGTTCCCCAGTGGTCCTGGTGCCTCAGTACGCGAACGCGAGCGGCTTGTCGGCGTCCTCGTCCGAGGACGGTCCGCGCAGCGACGGGTCCTTGGTGGGCGGCTGTTCGGTCACCTCCGGGCCGGCCTTGGCGTACTTGACCAGCAGCTTGACCTCGATGACCGCGAGGATCGCGTACAGCGTGGTGAAGGTCGCGAGGGCGCCGATCTGGGTACCGGTGCTGACGTTGGGGGAGACCGCGCTGGCCGTGGTCATCAGGCCGAAGACGGCCCAGGGCTGACGGCCCATCTCGGTGAAGATCCAGCCGAAGCTGTTGGCGATCAGCGGGAAGCCCATGGTCAGGATGCCGATCCGCCAGCTCCACTTGGTGAGCAGCGGCCCCAGCTCCCGCTTGGGGGTGAGCATCAGCCGGGGCACCTCCGTCTCGCCGGTGCGGAACTCGGGGTGCAGGAAGAGCTTCTTCCTGGTGGTCCACAGGCCGATCAGGCCGGCCAGGAAGGACGTCATCCCGAAGCCGATCATGAGGCGGAAGCCCCAGTAGGTGACGAAGATGCTCGGGATGTAGTCCTTGGGGTCGCCGCCGTGCTGGGCGGCCTCGGCGGCCGCGGTGTCGTTGATGCCGGGGACGGAGGAGCTGAAGTCGTTGTGGGCGAGGAAGGAGAGTATCCCGGGGATCTCCAGGGCGACCGAGTTGTGGCCCTTGCTGACGTCGCCGACCGCGAAGACCGAGAACGGCGCCGGTGACTGGGTCTCCCACAGTGCCTCGGCGGCGGCCATCTTCATCGGCTGCTGCTCGAACATCACCTTGCCGAGGGTGTCGCCGCTGAGCGCGGTGCCGGCGCCGAAGATCACCGCGAGCACCAGGCCGAGGCGCAGCGAGGTGCGCATCGCGGCGGTCCGCTTGGGGTCGGCCGTCTCAGGCTTGCGCTTGGCCTTCCAGAGGTGGAAGGAGGCGATGCCGACCACGAAGGCCGCGCCGGTGAGGAAGGCGGCGGTCAGGGTGTGGAAGACGACCACGAGCGTGGTGTTCTGGAACAGCACCCGGACGATGTCGGTCAGCTGCGCCTTGCCGGTGGCCGGGTCGATCGCGTAGCCGACCGGGTGCTGCATCCAGGAGTTGGCGGCCAGGATGAAGTAGCCGGAGAGCACGGTGCCGAGCGCCACCATCCACATGCAGGCGCAGTGGATCTTCCTGGGCAGCTTGTCCCAGCCGAAGATCCACAGGCCGATGAAGGTGGACTCGAAGAAGAAAGCGATCAGCGCCTCCATCGCGAGCGGGGCGCCGAAGACGTCACCGACGAAGCGGGAGTAGTCGGACCAGTTCATGCCGAACTGGAACTCCTGGACGATGCCGGTGACCACGCCCATCGCGATGTTGATGAGGAAGAGCTTTCCCCAGAACTTGGTGGCGTGGAAGTACTTCTCCTTGTTCGTCCGCACCCAGGCGGTCTCCAGACCGGCCACGATCGCGGCCAGGCTGATCGTGAGCGGGACGAAGAGGAAGTGGTAGACGGTGGTGATGCCGAATTGCCATCGCGCGATGGTCTCGTGAGCGATTGCCAGTTCCACGTCGCCCTCTCTCCCAACCTGCCCGCGTGATGACGGGCATCTTCCGGACAAACTTCATCTATAGCCGTAGACCGTTGCTCAACCACGCAAGCTTGTCCGCTTGTGAACGTGAACACGTTCACAAGGAGCAGTATCCATCATCCTTACGAGCAAATCGCAGGCGGGGTGGGGTTGACACGGCGCGACGGTGGGTGACGCCGCCCACAAGTCTGCGCAGTCGCCGGGGGCCGGGGGCCGGGACAACGAACGAGTGGGCGGCAGGGGCGCGAATCTTGGCCGAACCGGCGCTTGACAGGCCGGAACCCCGCTTGACCTGCGCCGGTCAGGCCCGGCCGAGCAGTTCGGCGCCGGCGACGGAGTCGGCGCGGGCGGTGAAGAACTCGGTGAAGCCGCGGAGGAACTCCTCCCGGGTGATCCGCCCGTCCCCGTCGGTGTCCAACTGGCGGAAGCCGTGCGACAGCTCGACCGGATGCACGCGCGGGCCGCCGAACACCGCGCGGTACTCGTCGAACTCCAGGAAGCCGCTGCCGTCGGAGTCGGCCGCGTCGAACACCGCCCGCAGCGCGGGCAGCAGCCCCCGCTCCAGGTACGCCTCGTCCCGGTCGCAGCCGGCCAGGGTGGCCGCCACGAACTCCTCCCGGCTGACCTTCCCGTCCCCGTTCGCGTCCATCGCCGCGCGCAGCTGCTCCCACCAGCTGTCGAAGGCCTCGTGGACCCTGGCCTCGGCGGCCTCGTCCAGCTCCAGCTGCCAGCAGACGTTGTGCGCCATCGCCCGCAGGTCGTGCACGGTGACGAAGCCGTCGCCGGTCTGGTCCAGCACCTCGCGGAAGAACCGGTCCAGCCGCGGTCCGCGGGTGTCCCGGCGCGGGCGGTAGCGGCGCGTCCCCGGATCGGACCGCTCCTCCGGGGTCCGGTAGCGCAGCCGGTCAGGGAGGAGGGGGACGACGGCGCCGGCGCCGCGGTGCAGCACGGCGGACAGCAGCGCGGCCCGCCGGGTCCTGACCATCCCGAACCGCTCCCGCACCGCCGGCGGCAGGTCCGCCACCGTCAGCTCGCGGATCAGCCGGGCGACGAGCCCCCGCACCACCCGCCACCCGGCGTCGCCGAGGAACCGGAGCCGGCGCGGCCGGGGCGCCTCGCGCAGCAGATCGTCCAGCAGGTGGCGCACTGCCTCGGTGAACTCCAGCCGCTCGCGCGCGTACCGGGCGAAGTAGGCCGGCAACTCCTTGGCCGAGGCGGGGAGTTCGCCCTCCGGGAGGTCGAAGGCGGCGACCGCCGTCCTGAACTCGGCGTACGCCTCCTCCAGTTGGGCGGCGTCGTACCCGTCCCCGCCCAGCCGGCGCATCTCGGCCACGCACTCGAAGAGCGTCAGCAGCACCCACGCCCTGGTCGCCGCGTCCCGGGCGTCGTACGGCCGCCCGTCCGGTCCCGTCCCCCGGATCCGCTTGTGCGCCCGCTCCAGCCGCGCGATCTCGCGCCGCAGCGTCTCCGCGTCCTGGTAGAACAGCCGCCGCCCGCTGCCCAGGGTGTGCTCCACCCGCCGCCACGGATGCGCCCGGTACGTCGAGTGCTCCGCCATCCCGGCCCCCACCACCGGATCCGCCGCCTGGAGCACCAGCAGCCGCCAGGCGACCAGGACGATCCGCCACTCCGAGAGGTCCCGCCTGAACGACGCTCCCCCGCGTTCAGCCACGGCGCTCGCCGGTGATCTCGGGGCCGATCACGAAGCCCTTGGCCGGGCCTTCGGGGATCACGGCCTCCTTGCCGTACGGGACCCGGGTCGAGGTGGCGTAGTCCCCGTACTCGGGGTCCGGCCCGCTGAGGATGATCACGGCGCCGCCGTCGTCGTGATCGTCGATGATCACGTACACCGGGATGCCGGCTGCCGCATAGGCGCGGCGCTTGAGAACGTGGTCGCGACGGCGGCCCTCGGCACCGGGCGAGACGGTCTCGACGACCAGGGGGATTCCGGAGGCGAGCAGGCCCAGGCCCTCGGGATGCTCGATCTCCTCGTCGTCCTCGGGGGCCACGTAGGCGTCCGGAATGAACACCTTGAGCCCGTGAATGACGTTGCAGTCGTTGCCCGGTGACCATCCGGAACCCTGGAGGTGACCGAACAGGGCCCCGAGCAACCGCCTGTTCACGCGCGCATGGCGACTGTTACCGGTGGGTGACACCTCGAACCCCTTGATGATCTCCACATGGACGCCCTCGGGGACGTCCATGGACTTCCACAGCTCCCACAGCGCCTGGTCCAGGTCCACGCCGGTCTCCTCAATAGCAACCGCGCTCATCGGAACACCTCATTT
Organism: Kitasatospora sp. NPDC091335; assembly: GCF_044757205.1. NCBI lineage: Bacteria > Bacillati > Actinomycetota > Actinomycetes > Kitasatosporales > Streptomycetaceae > Kitasatospora > Kitasatospora sp. NPDC091335. The sequence goes on from NZ_JBIVUM010000014.1 coordinate 181,402, forward strand.
CCCGTCCAGTGTGATCAGCCCGCGCGATCTCGCACAAGCAACGGCTGGACGGTCGCACACGACTGAGGGGACGAGTGGGTGAACGGCTACCGGTTCACCCGAACGAGGGGTTTCGGAGCCGGGAGACCGGTCAGCGCTGGCGGGGGAGTTCGACGCGGAAGGTCGCACCCTCGCCCGGGGCGGTGTGCAGGGTGAGGGTGCCGCCGTGGGCGCGGGTGAGGGCGGTGGCGATGGCGAGGCCGAGGCCGGCGCCGCCGCCCTTGTCCCGGCTGCGGGAGGCGTCCACCCGGAAGAAGCGGTCGAAGACCCGCTGGGCCTGCTCCTCGGTGAGGCCGGGGCCCGAGTCGGCGACCTCCAGCAGGCAGATCCCGCCGGGGCCGGAGCCCACGCCGATCCGGACCGGGGTGCCGGCCGGGGTGTGCTTGACGGCGTTGCCGACCAGGTTGGTGACCACCTGCCGCAGCCGCGCCTCGTCGCCGAGGACGGGCGCCGCCCCGGGCGCGCCGTTGCCGGCCGGTCCGGTGAGCGAGACCCGGCGGCTCGGGTCGAGCGCGGTGAGGTCGTGCAGCGCGTCGGCGGCGAGGGTGCGCAGGTCCATCGGGGCGAGGTCGAGCGGGCGCTCCTCGTCCAGCCGGGCGAGCACCAGCAGGTCCTCGACCAGGGCGCCCATCCGGTCGGCCTCGCTCTCGATCCGCGTCATGGTCCGCTTGACGTCGGACTCGGTGGGCAACGCGCCCATCCGGTACAGCTCGGCGAAGCCGCGGATCCCGGCCAGCGGGGTGCGCAGTTCGTGCGAGGCGTCGGCGACGAAGCGCCGCATCCTCGCCTCGGACTCGGCGCTGGCGGCGAAGGCCGCCTCGATCTGGGTGAGCATCCCGTTGAGCGCGATCGACAGCCGACCGACCTCGGTGCCCGGGGAGAGCTCGGGCATCCGGTGCGACAGCTCGCCGGCCGCGATCCGTTCGGCGCCCGCCTCGATCCGGTGCAGCGGCCGCAGCCCGGCCCGCACCGCGAAGAAGCCGAGCGCGGAGATCAGCACCAGGACGCCGCCGCCGATGGCGAGGAAGGAGGTGCTCAGCCTGCCGATGGTGGCGTCGATGTCCTCGCGGGAGACCGCCACCATGACGTGGCTGGGGGTGACCGTCGGCGAGGCGTACGCGCTGGCGCTCGGGGCCTGCCCGCGGGGGGCCTGGAGCGGCAGCACCAGCACCCGCCAGCTGTGGTGGCCGCGCTGGTCGGGCAGGTCGAAGGGGACGTCGGGGGTGTCGGCCGGGTCCAGCCCGGCCAGCTGGGGCGCCGGGTCGCTGTCCGAGACGGGCTGGCGCATCAGTGCCTGGACCTTGCCGTCCGAGGAGAGGTACTGCACCAGGTACTGGCTGGGCAGGCTGACCTTCCGGCTGGTGACGGCGGGCCGGCCCGCGGTCGGCGTGATCAGCTGCCCCGGGGGCTTGCGGGAGAGCGGCGGCCCGTACCGCTGGAGCTGCTCGTCCAGCTGGGCCACCAGCTGGGACCGCACGGTGCCGAGCACGAAGGTGTCGCTGACCACGAGCCCGGTGGTGACCAGGACGAGGGCGAGCACCAGCAGCCGGGCGCGCAGCGACAGCCGGGAGGAGAACCTGGCGAACACGACGAGTGGGCCCGGTCAGCCCTGCGGGGGACGGCGCAGGGCGTAGCCGATGCCGCGCACGGTGTGGATCAGCTTGGGGCCGTGCGCCGGGCCCGAGTCGAGCTTGCGGCGCAGGTAGGAGATGTACGACTCGACGATGGAGAGGTCCCCGCCGAAGTCGTAGGCCCAGACGTGGTCGAGGATCTGCGACTTGGAGACCACCCGGCCGACGTTGGCCATCAGGTAGTGCAGCAGCTTGAACTCGGTCGGGGAGAGCGAGACCGGGATGCCGCCCCGGGTGACCTCGTGGGCGATCGGGTCGAGGCTGAGGTCGGCGACGATCAGCCGGCCGTCCTCGGCGGGCCCGCCGGCCCGGCGCAGGATCGCGCGGATCCGGGCGATCAGCTCCTCCAGGCTGAAGGGCTTGGTGACGTAGTCGTCCGCACCGGCGGCCAGGCCCTGCACCTTGTCGCCGACGCCGTCCTTCGCGGTGAGGAAGAGCACCGGCAGGTGGTCGCCGGGGTGCCCGTGGGCTGGCCCGGCTATCTGTCCGCGGCTGGTGCGCTCGCGCAGCTTCTCCACGACGGTGAAGCCGTCGAGGTCGGGGAGCATCACGTCGAGCACGACCAGGTCGGGGCGCTCGGCGGCGACCAGTTCGAGTGCCTCGGTGCCGGTGGCCGCGGAGGCGACGCGGAAGCCGGAGAAGCGCAGCGAGGCGGAGAGCAGCTCGCGGATGTTGGGCTCGTCGTCCACGACGAGCAGGAACGCCTCGCCCTGGCCCCCGGCCACCGATGATCCGCCTGGTGTGGTGACAGTGCCTTGCACGGGGCTTTCGCCTCCTGGTCGGACGGTGACGTTCAGCATGAGGCTAGCCCTCGGAGGCTATGCGGCATGGATGAATGTTGGATTAACACCTTATCGGGCAGTTTTTGGGCGCCAGGCGCGCAGGGGTGGGCTCGGTGGTGTGCGCACGGGCGTGGACACGTCGAGCGCGCGCCGGGGCGGGGAACCCGGCACGGGTGATCCCCCTCACGCCCGCTCCTCACCACCGCGTCGCACGCCCCGCTCGGCACCTCGCCTGGACCCCCGGCCCGGCACCCCGCCACCTCGCGCTCACGCGCCGCCGCGTTTCTCCGGCTTCCGAGACCGAATCGAACAGCTGCGGCTGCGGCTGCGGCTGCGGCTGCCTGCTAGGATTGTCCACGAGGCGAAGGCAATGCGCGAGCAATTGCCCGGCCCGATCATTTCGGTGGTCATAGCGAGAGGGAAACGCCCGGCTCCATTCCGAACCCGGAAGCTAAGCCTTTCAGCGCCGATGGTACTGCAGGGGGGACCCTGTGGGAGAGTAGGACGCCGCCGAATTCTTTTTCAGGCCCCTGCCGTGTCCGACAGTGACACGGCAGGGGCTTTTTGCGTCGGGTTCTCCCGTTTCCACGGCCGTTTCCGCCGTTTCCTTTGCCTTCGCTGCTTCCGCCATTTCGATCCCCCGTCTCGATCCCCCGCTTGAACACCCATTTCCGATCCCCCGTTTCGGTTCGGCTTCGACGGTGGGGGGGCGCCCTTCGCCGTGTCCATCATCCGAGACATCGGATCCCGGAGGAGCCGCTTTGCGGGTATCTGCGAGGATGGCGACCTGGGAAACAGACTTGCGTCTCGCTACCTGAGACTGCAATATCAGGCTATGGACAACACTAGCGGCGTCGGCGTTCTCGACAAGGCCGCTCTGGTGCTCAGCGCACTGGAGTCGGGCCCCGCCACTCTGGCGGGGCTGGTCGCCGCCACCGGTCTGGCGCGCCCCACCGCCCACAGACTCGCCGTCGCACTCGAACACCACCGTCTGGTCACCCGCGACATGCAGGGCCGTTTCATCCTCGGTCCCCGCCTGTCCGAACTCTCCGCCGCAGCCGGCGAGGACCGACTGCTCGCCACCGCGGGCCCCGTCCTCACCCACCTGCGCGACGTCACCGGCGAGAGCGCACAGCTCTACCGCCGCCAGGGCGAGATGCGCATCTGCGTCGCCGCGGCCGAACGACTCTCCGGCCTGCGCGACACCGTCCCCGTCGGCAGCACCCTGCCGATGAAGGCCGGCTCCGCCGCCCAGGTGCTGCTCGCCTGGGAAGAGCCCGAGCGCCTCCACCGAGGCCTCCAGGGCGCCCGCTTCACGGCCACCGCGCTCAGCGGCGTCCGCCGCCGCGGCTGGGCACAGTCCATCGGCGAACGCGAACCCGGCGTCGCCTCGGTCTCCGCCCCCGTCCGCGGCCCCTCCAACCGCGTCGTGGCCGCCGTCTCCGTCTCCGGCCCGATCGAGCGGCTGACCCGCCACCCGGGCCGTCTGCACGCCCAGGCCATCATCGAAGCCGCCAACCGGCTCACCGAGGCCCTCCGCCGCACCTGACCCCAGCGGCGGACAGCAGCAGACGGCGGAAGGGCCGCGCCCGAGGAACGGATCTCCTCGGGCGCGGCCCTTCCGCTGTCCCGGCCCCTCCTGGGGTTCACGGTTCGAGGCGGTGCGGCCCCCGGAAAAGGAAGGTGGCCTCACGGATCGAGGGCAGGCCGAGGGCGAGCATCAGGAGCCGGCCGAGGCCCAGCCCCAGACCACCGTGCGGCGGGGTGCCGTAGCGGAAGCAGTCGAGGTAGCCGGAGAGCGGGCCGGTGTCCATGCCCTTCTCCCGCGCCTGGGCGACGAGGCGCTCGTACCGGTGCTCACGCTGGGCGCCGGTGGTGATCTCCACGCCCTTCCACAGCAGGTCGAAGGACTCGGTGACGGTCGGGTCGTCCTCGGGCCGCAGGTGGTAGAAGGGCCGTACGGCGGCGGGGAACCGGGTGACGAAGACGAACTCGTGCCCGGTCTCCTCCGCGACCAGGGCGCAGAGCGCGCGCTCGCCCTCCGGGTCGAGGTCCTCCCTGACGCCCTCCCGGTCCCATCCGGTGGCCCGCAGCCCGGCCAGTGCGTCGGCCATCGTGACGCGGGGGAACGGCAGTTCGGGGACGACGACCCGGCTGCCGAAGTGCTCGGCGATCGCCGCACCGTGCCGCTCGGCCACGGCGGCCAGCACGCGGTGCAGCATCCGCTCCTCGAAGGCCATCACGTCCTCGACCCCGTCGGTCCAGGCGATCTCGACGTCGACCCCGGTGAACTCGGTGGCGTGCCGGGACGTGAAGGACGGCTCGGCCCGGAACACCGGACCGATCTCGAAGACCCTGTCGATGCCGCCCGCGATCGCCATCTGCTTGTAGAACTGCGGGGATTGGGCCAGATAGGCGGTGCGGCCGAAGTAGCCGACCTCGAACACCTCGGCGCCGGACTCGGAGGCCGTCCCCATCAGCTTCGGCGTGTGCAGCTCGGTGAAGCCCTCCTCGGCCGTCACCTCGCGCATCGCCCGCTCGACGGTGGTCTGGACGTCGAAGACCAGGTGCTGGGCGGGGCGGCGGATGTCGAGGAAACGCCAGTCCAGGCGCTGGTCGATCCCGGTCCTCTCGTCGATCGGCAGCTTCGGCCCGGCCGGCGAGACGACCTCCACGCGGGACGGGACGATCTCCAGCCCGCCGAGCTTGACCTGCGGGTTCTCCACCACCCTGCCGGTGATCTTCACGGCGGACTCGACCGTCACGTGCTCGAAGGCGGCCTCGATGGCGTCGCCCTCCCCACCGCGCGGATGGGTGACCTGCACGAGACCGGTGTGGTCCCGGACCAGAACGAACTGGATGCGCCGCTGGAGCCGGAGCGTGTTCACCCACCCGTAGACGGTGACCGTCTCCCCGAGGTGCGAGTGAAGCTCTGTGACAAGGGTGCGCGTCATGACAGGGAACCCCCTGGTGTGCGGGCGCGTTGGTCGCGCCACATCGACGGGCGGTAGACGGCCGCCCTGGGCGCGTTCACCGTAGGGGACCAGCCCGCGGGAGTCGCGCGGTTTTCCCTCGCACCCGAGCGGACGGGAGGCCGCCGGCCCATGAACGCCCGTGTACGGGCATGAGATCGGGATCAATGGTCAAGCTGCGCTGTACTCCCTCAACAGCCGGCTACGGCCCGCCGCCGGCCTACGGACAACAGCCGTACGGGCAGCAGCCCGGCCCCCGGACCGGCCTGGTCGAAGGTACGGAGCTGTACACGGGTAGAGGCGGCCACTGGGCCGGCGGAAACAGCGTCCGGGGAAAGCCCACACGCGCGTCACCGGTCGCCGGCGGTGGGAGGAGGGCACGGTGGGCGGGCGCGGTGGGTGGCCCGGCGGCTCCTCGCCTCCCGCGAGGAGCCGCCGGAACGATTCGCCGGGGCCGGGGTGGGGCGTCAGTGGAGGTGGGACTGCCAGTCGGCGGGGACCTTTCCGGCCGGGCCCGGGGTCGGCTGGGTGGGCGGGTGGGCGGTCGGCGGGGCCAGCGGCGGGCCCTCGTAGTAGGCGTCGGTCTCCAGGTTCCAGAACCAGTCCTCGCCGGGCTCGAAGCTGACCAGGAACGGATGGCCGGCCTGGCGCGCGTGCCGCGTCGCGTGCTGGGCGGGGGACGAGTCGCAGCAGCCGATGTGGCCGCAGGCCGCGCAGCGGCGCAGGTGGAGCCACCAGCCACCACCTGCCAGGCACTCCGCGCAGCCGTCGCCGCTGGGCACCGCGGTGGGGTCGATTCCCGGGATCGGCTCGCCGGTCATAGCTGCCTCCTCGGCTGGGCGGTCCGTCCCCACCAGCGTGGCCCGGCCGTGGCGGTGCTGCCAGTCCGGCATCGTCCTACGCTGGCTGGAGGGGGCTCGGGGCAATCACCGGCATCACCTCACGGAGTCGCCATGGCCACCACGAAATGGTTCTTCGAGCCCAGCCACACGGGTGCGGAGTTCTGTGCCAGACACATGATGGTCACCTACGTACGGGGCCAGCTGAAGAACGTGACCGGCTTCCTGGAGGTCGACCCGGACGCCCCGGAGCGGGCCCGGGTCGAGGCGACCATCGACGCGACCCAGGTGTACACCGGTTCGCCCGAGCGGGACGCGCACCTGCGCAGCGCCGACTTCTTCGACGTCGAACACCATCCGGCCTGGCACTTCGTCGGGTCACGGGTCCACCAGGTGAGCGCGAGCGGCTTCGAGGTCACCGGGGAGCTCACCATCCGCGGCGTGACGCACCCGGTCACCTTCGACGTGAGCTACCTCGGCCAGTGGGACACCCCCTGGTGGGAGGACGGGCGCGACCTGGGCCCCAGACGGCGCGCCGGATTCACCGCCGGCACCCGGATCAACCGCCAGGACTTCGGCGTAAGTTGGAACGACACGGTGGACCGGGGCGGCGTGGTGGTCAGCAACCTGGTCGACGTCACGGTCGATGTCGAGGCGGTCCTGGAGAGCACCTCCGGGACGGCCGCCGCCGGTGGCGGCCAGGCCGCCTGAGCCGTGCCGGACCCCGGACCCGGGATCCGGGTGCGGACAGGCCGCTTCGCTCACGCTGCCGCCCCGTCGAATAGTCGCCCGACGGGGCGGCACCGCCGGCCCCCGGTTTCACCGACGGCGTTCGGGACCGGGTACGCCTACTGGCCGGAGTAGATGAAGGTCCAGAGCTGGTTGACGTTGGGCTTGCCGAAGACCTCGACGAGTCTGACGACCTGACCCGCGCCCTCCGCTGCCAGGGCCTCGTTCTTGTTCTTCTCGCTCACGATCGTGCTGTGCTCCAGGGCGGAGTTCACGAACCATCGCTGCGCCATGTTCCCGTCGTTGCACTTCTCCAGGAGCACCGGCCGGTCGGACCCGTCGTTCGTGATGCACAGACCGGTGGAGGTGTCCGCCTCGATCGTGAAGACCCCGGTCCCTTCGTGGGTCTCCGCGACCTTGTTGAACCTCCAGGACTGGGCCGCCACGCCCAGCTCCGGAGTCTCGGTCGTGACCCCGGTGTCCTTGGGGTGGGCGAGGTTGGTGTCGTACAGCTCGTTCTGGGCCTTCGCCCGGAAGGCGACGCCGGCGTCCCGCACCGCCTCGTCGTCGGCCACCGCGGAAGCGACGCCGATCGCCGTGCCCGAGAGCACGACCGCCCCCGCGACCACGCCGATCTTCCTCATGATGCTCACGTGATTCCTCCTCGGACATTCCCTGCGCCCATGCTCATGGGCTCCGATTCGGGCAGGTCCTCCTGCTCGGGGGAAACGTAGCAGCGAGTGATTCGTATACGTCCGCACCAGGCATCGGATCGCCGACAGACAACCCGAATCCCGACAGGACCCATGGGCCCCATCGGGATTCGGCAGAGCCCCGCCGCACCGGAAGTCGGGCGGGCCGACTTCCGGTGCGGCGGCTACGGCTTGGGGAAGGCGGCGGCAAGGGCCGAGGCGCGGGTGAGGACGGCGACGGGAACCAGGGCGAGGGCGGAGAGGCCCTGGAGGACGGCGTACCAGGGCGGGCAGAGGCCCGGGACGAGATCGACCCCGATGATGGCGATCGGCATCACGGTGGAGAGGGTGCGGAGGCGGTCGAAGGCCTTGGGGGACCCCGCGGCCGCCTCGGTGGCCTTGCGGTGGAGGAAGAGGGCCAGCAGGGGGAAGATCGCGCCGCGGATCCACATGAACGGGGTCGTCTCGTGACCGGTGGACGCCATCACGGCGACCGTGCCGAGGACGACGGCACCGCCGGCGCCGAACAGCGCGACGTACTTCTTCACCGTGGTGAAGGCGCCCTGGTGGGTCGTGGTCGCCATGGTTCCGTTCCCTCCGAGTCGTTGTGGGAACGACGCTACGGAGCGGACGGCGGGCGGCCCATGGGTCCAGCCCCACGGAGGGGTGGGGCTGGACCCACCCCTCCGGACGGACGGTCAGGCCCCGGCCGAGGCGAGCCGGTGGAGCTGCTCGGGGGTGAGCACGAGGTCGACGGCGGCGAGGCTCTCGTCGAGCTGGGCGACGGAACTGACGCCGATGACCGGGACGGTCGGGACGGGGTGACCGAGCAGCCAGGCGAGCACGACCTGGTTGACGGTGGCCCCGGTCTGCGTGGCCACCTCGGCGAGGGCTTCCCGTCGGGCCTCCGCGGCCGGGTGGTCGTACTGGTCGGGAAGGGGCCGGTCGGGGCGGACATAGGCGCCGCCGAGGAGGGGCGAGTAGGCGAGCAGGGTCATGGCCGGGTGGTCGGCGAGGTAGGAGAGCAGGGCCTCGTCGGCGTGCTTCTGGACCCCGAAGCCCGCGCCGGGGCCGGGTTGCAGGTAGCTGTGGCGCTGCTGGACGCACTGGTAGCCGGGCCGGCCCCGTTCGGCCGCGAGGGAGTTGGCGACGGCGAGTTCGGCGGCGCTGTGGTTGCTGCACCCGAGCATGGTGACCTTGCCGTCGGCGACCAGGTCCGCGAAGGCGCCCATGGTCTCGCCGACAGGAGTGGCCGGGTCGGTCAGGTGGGCGTAGTAGAGGTCGAGCCGGTCGGTGCCGAGTCGGCGCAGGCTGCCTTCGGCGGCACGGCGGAGGGCGGGGGCGGAGAGGCCCTCGATGTGCTCGGGGAAGGGCAGCCCGGGTACCGGGCGGGCGCCGGCCTTGGTGGCGATGACCAGCTCGTCGCGGTTGCGGCGGCGGGCCATCCAGCGGCCGAGCAGTTCCTCGCTCTCGTGGCCGTCCGCGCCGGGGGCCCAGAAGGCGTAGTTGTTCGACGTGTCGATGAAGGTGCCGCCGGCGGCGGTGAAGCGGTCGAGGACGGCGGTGGCCGTGCCTTCGTCGACGGTGGTGCCGAACGTCATCGCGCCGAGGCAGAGTGCGCTCACCCGGTGCCGGTCGGTTCCGATCTCGCGGTACAGCATCGGTGTTGCCCTTCCCTGGAGAACGGCGGCCACTCGCGGAGGAGCGAGGGGCCACCGGAACGATGCGTCAGGCGACGCTGGTCAACAGGTGGTCGACGTCGCCGGCCTTCGTCTCCTGGAGGAAGGCCGCAGACCTGCGGGCGCTCATGCGGATGCCGACGTGCCCTTCGTCGGACTCACGGGGTTCGACCGCGCCATCAGCTGCACGGACATCAACTGCGAGCCGGCTGCCGCGAGGCCGCCCTGCTCCCGCATCCTGCGCAGTTCGGCACCCAACCTCAGCTGGCGAAGAGTCGGGTTCGATCGAAGAGCCATGCGATCAGTCTGCCTCAGAGCCGCTGCCATGTTCGGGGGAACTCCTCGCGGGTCGCCACAAATCTGTGGCGACCCGCGCCAGGGTCGTCCCAGACCGATCCGACGGATCGTCAACCACGCTTCCGTGCAGGGTAGTAGGCGCCTGCCGCCCTCCTGCCGAGGAGCCAACCGCACCCCGGCCTGGCTCACGGCTCCCCCTCCCCACACCACAGCCTCCCGGAGGATCCCGTGTGCACCCGTAGCACCCCCTCGATCACCCTCACCCGGCAGGCCCCGCGGGACGCCCTCACCCGTGCCGCCTGGGACACCGAGACCATCCTCAACGCCGAACTCGCCCTCTGCGAGCTGATCGTCAACGCCTTGCGGCACGCCGAGACCGCCGCTGAGCACCTGCGGAGGCCCTCGCCCGGCATGGGGGCGAGGGCCTCGCGGTCGTCCGACGGCTCCGGGTCAGCCGCCGGACGGGTTCCTGGGGACGCCGGCGCCACCGCCGCCACCACCGCCGCCACCACCGAAGCCGCCCGTACCAGCGGCGCCTTCGACCAGCTGACTTGCGGTGTAGCCACCGTTGGCGTCGGGGGTGCCGACGACGGTCACGCTCTGGCCGGGCTGGAGGTCGGCGACCTTGCCCTCCTTGTTGAGCTGGACCTTCGTCGCGTCGCCGGTGGTGACCTTGACGGTGTTGCCGTCGGTGTCGGTCAGGTAGACGGTGTTGCCGTCGACCGCCTTGACCGTGCCACGGGCGAAACCGGCCTGCCCGCCCTGGCCGCTCTGCCCCTGTGCGCCCTGGCCCTGCCCCTGGCCCTGGCCCCCACGACGGGAGTTGCCCTGCCCGTACCCGCCGCCGGCAGCGGCCGGAGCAGCCGCCGGACGAACGGACTTCCCGCCCGACGCCCCGTGGTCCTGCTGGTACCGGACCCCGCCCGCGAACGCCCCCGTGGCGATCACTCCCCCCGCCAGCACCAGGCTGAGCCAGGGCAGCTTCCGCCGTGGCGGCGCGGCCAGTTCGGCGGACACGTCCCGCCCGTCCGGCGGGGTGGCGAGCAGGGCGAGCTGCTCGGCCGGGGTGCCGGCCCCGACCGTGGCGGTCCCGGCGGTCTCGGCGGTCTCTTTGCTCATGAAGTGGAGTCCTACTCGTGCCGGAGGGCGTCGATCGGCCGCAGCGAGGCGGCCCGGTTGGCGGGGTAGCTGCCGAAGAACAGCCCGATCGCGACGGCGACGGCGAACGCGCCGAGCACCGACTCGGGGATCACCACCGGCTTGATGCCGACGATGCTGAAGTGCGACCCGACGATCCCGGCCACCACCCCCAACCCGGCGCCGATCACCGACAGCAGCGTCGACTCGGTGAGGAACTGCCCCAGGATCACCGCGCGCGGCGCGCCGAGCGCCTTGCGGATGCCGATCTCCCTGGTCCGCTCGGTGACCGTCACCAGCATGATGTTGGTGATCCCGATCCCGCCGACCAGCAGCGAGATCGCCGCCACCGCGCCGAGCAGCACGGTGAAGGTCTTCGTCGTGCTCTCCCTCGCCGTGAGCAGCGAGGACTGGCTGGTGATCCGGAAGTCCGCCTTGGCCGGGTCGGCGATCGCGTGCGTCCCGAGCAGGACGCGGGTGATCTCGGACTGGGCCGCCGTCGTGGAGTCCGCGGACGAGGCCTGGACCAGGATCTGGTTGACCGGGCCGAAGCCGGTGAAGGAGTTCTGCACCGTCGGGAGCGGGGCGACGACCACGTCGTCCGGGTCGGTGAAGCCGCTGCCGCCCTTGGCCTGGAGCACGCCGACCACCGTGAACGGCGTGCCGCCGAGGACGACCGGCTTGCCGACCGGGTCCTCGGTGTCGAACAGCTGCTTGGCCGTCGTCGCGCCGAGCACCGCGACCTTGCGCGAGGCGAGCACGTCGTCGTCGGTGAAGTACTCGCCGTGGGCGACCTTCTGGTTGGCGGTCTCGAAGTACGACGGGTAGGTGCCGACGATCGACCCCGGGCTGTACGAGATGTTCCCGTGCAGCGCCGTCGCGCTGGTGGTGACCACCGGGGCGACCGACCTGACCGCGTCCGGCGAGGCCCCGCTCGCCAGCGCCTTGGCGTCGGCGACCGTGAGCTTCCTGACCGAGGAGGTGGCGCGGGAGCCGCCGTTCGCCGAACCGGAGCTGACCGTCAGGGCGTTGGTGCCGAGCGAGGTGATCGAGTCCTTCACCGCCACCGAGGAGCCGTTGCCGACCGCCAGCAGCAGGATCACCGAGGCCACGCCGATCAGCACCCCGAGCATGGTGAGCGCGGAGCGCACCTTGTTGGCGGCCAGGCCGCCGACGGCGAAGCGGAGCGTCTGCCAGAGGATCACGCCGGCACCTCCGCGACCGCCACGCCCAGCAGGGGTGGCGGGCCCTCCACCGGGGCCTGCCGGACGTCGCTCACGATCTGCCCGTCCACCAGCCGCAGCACCCGCTTGGCGTGCCGGGCGACCTCGTCCTCGTGGGTGATCAGCACGACCGTGCGGCCGGTGGCGTTGAGCGCGTCGATCAGGGCCAGCACCTCCTCCGTCGAGCGGCTGTCGAGGTTGCCGGTGGGCTCGTCGGCGAGGAGCATCGCGGGCGCCGTCACCAGCGCCCTGGCCACCGCGACGCGCTGCTGCTGGCCGCCGGAGAGTTCGTTGGGCCTGTGGCCGGCCCGGTCGGCGAGGCCGACCAGGGAGAGCGCGGCCAGTGCCCGGCGACGGCGTTCGGCGGTGCGGACTCCCGCGTAGGCGAGCGGCAGCTCGACCTGGGCGAGGGCGGTGGTGCGGGGCACCAGGTTGAAGGACTGGAAGACGAAGCCGATCCTGCGGTTGCGCACCAGCGCGAGCTGCCGCTCGTCCAGGTGGCCGACGTCGGTGCCGTCCAGCAGGTAGCTGCCCGAGGTCGGGACGTCCAGGCAGCCGAGGATGTTCATCAGGGTGGACTTGCCGGAGCCCGAGCTGCCCATCACGGCGACGAAGTCGCCCTGCTCGATGTCCAGGCTGACGCCCTGGGGTCCGCCGGTCCGCGGGTCGGACGGGCCGCGCAGCGCGTGCACGGTGGCGTCGCCGCGGCCGTACGCCTTGGTGAGCCGGCGGATCCGGATCACCGGGGCGGGCCGCGCCGGGACGCGCTTGTCGATGACGTGACGCATGACCGCTCTCAGCCCCTGCCGCCGCGGCCGGCCCCGCCGCCGTTGCCGGCACCGCTACCGCCGCTACCGCCGCTACCGCCGCTACCGCCGTTGCCGCCGTTACCGCCGTTGCCGCCCGGGAGGACCGCACCGCCGACGCCCCCCGCGCCCCGGTTGCCGCCGAGGCCGGGGAAGGAGGCGTTCGGGAAGCCGTTGCCGCCGCTGGTGGTGGGGAGTTCGACCTTGTCGCCCTCCTTCAGCCCGGAGACCACCTGCACCGTGCTGTCGCCCTCGACGCCGACCCCGACGGTGACCCGCTCGGAGCTGCCGTCCGGCTGCACCAGGGTCGCGGTCCGGCTCGCGCCCGTGCCCGACAGCGCGGTGGTGGGCAGCGAGAGCGCGTTGTCGGCCTCGCCGGTGATCACCTGGACGGTGGCGCTGAGACCGGTGCGCAGCGCGCCGGTGTCGCCGTTCAGTTGCAGCGTGGCCGCGTACTGGACGGCGGCGGAGCCGGCCGCGCCACCGGAACCGCTGCCGCTGGGCAGCGAACTGACCGACAGGACGGTCGCGTTGAGCTTCGTGTCGGACTGCGCGTTCAGGGTGACGGTGGCCGCCTCGCCCTTCTTCAGCTTGAGCGAGTCGAGCTCGGAGAAGTTCGCGGTGACCTGCATCCCGGTCGGGTTGGTGAGCACGATGAAGCCGCTCGGCGCGGCCGTCGCACCCGTGCCGGTGGTGGTCGACTTGCCGGAGGAGCCGGCGGAGGAGGCGGCGGAGGAGCCGCTCGCGGTGGCCCCGACGGTGTCGCCGGCCTTGCCCGCGATCGAGGCGACCGTGCCGTCCACCGAGGCGGTCAGGGTCGTCCCGGCCAGCGCCGCCTGGGCGTTGGTGAGGCTGGTCTGCGCGGTGGTGACCTGCTGCTGGGCCTGGGCCACGGCCGCGTCGTCGACCTTGGTGGTGGTGATCGTGGTGGTCTGCGGGGCGGGCGTACTGCTCACGCCCGCCCCGCGGCCACCGCTGCCGGCCCCGCCGCCGGGTGCGGTGGCGGAGGTGGCGCCCGGCAGGGGCTCGGTGGTCGTGGTGGTCACGCCGGCCCGGGCCTTGGTGAGGTTGACCTCGGCCGTGGTGAGGGCCGCCCGGGCCGTGTCCACCTGCTGCTGGGCCGCCGTGGTGTCGACGGTGGCGAGCACCTGGCCCTTCTTCACGGCGTCCCCGACCGCGACCCGGACCTCGGTGAGCCGGCCGCCGGTGGTGAAGTCCTGGGCGGCGTCGGTCGGTGAGGCCAGGGTGCCGGTTCCGGACACGGTGGCCAGGACGGTGCCCTTGGACACCGTCGCGGTACGGGCAGCGGGCTTGGCGGACGCCGGGCCCGAGCTGCCGCTGACCGTGGCGTACACGAGGGCCGCGCCGCCCAGCAGGGCCACGCCGAGCGCGGAGTTGACGAGGACGGCGCCTCGCCGCCGTGGGAGCACCTTCATGCCGGACAGCTTCCCGGGGACCTCTTGCGGAGCCCTGGGCGCGGGCTGGGAGAAGACTGACCGGCCGAATCCGGGCATTCCGGACGGATGACCCGTCCTCCGTCGGCGCCTTGGCCGCTCCGTGGGTCGTCGTTGGCCGAACTCCCAGCGGACTCCCAGTGATCCACAGTCTTCCGGGAGGACGCTCGAAGCGCCGCGGGGTCAGCCGCAGGGGCCTGGGGAACGCGCTCGACGCAGCGCGGGGAACGCCGCAGGGGCGCGCCGGCGGACCGACGCGCCCCTGCGGACCCGACTAGGACGTCAGAGCGACTTGCGGAAGGCCTCCGCCACCGACAGGAAGATCGAGTTGCCCTCGGCCTCCCCGATCGACACCCGCACGCCCTCGGGGAACGGCCGCACCATCACGCCGGCCTCGGCGCACGCGGCGGCGAACTCCGGCGAGCGCTCGCCGAGCCCGAGCCAGACGAAGTTGGCCTGCGAGTCCGGGATCTCCCAGCCCTGGGCGCGCAGCCCGGCCACCACCCGGGCGCGCTCCTCGACCAGCGCCTCCACCCGCACCAGCAGCGCCTCCTCGGCGCGCAGCGAGGCGACGGCCGCGTTCTGGGCGAGCTGGCTCACGCCGAACGGGACGGCCGTCTTGCGCAGCGCGGCCGCCACCGGCTCGTGCGCGACGGCGAAGCCGACCCGCAGGCCGGCCAGGCCGTACGCCTTGGAGAAGGTGCGCAGCACGCAGACGTTCGGGCGGTCCCGGTAGAGGTCGATGCCGTTGGGCACCTCGGGGTCGCGGATGAACTCGATGTACGCCTCGTCGACCACGACCAGGACGTCGCCGGGGACGGCGTCCAGGAAGCGCTCCAGCTCGGCACGGTGGATCACGTTGCCGGTGGGGTTGTTGGGGTTGCAGACGAAGACCAGGCGGGTGTTCGGGGTGATCGCGGCGAGCATCGCGTCCAGGTCGTGGTCGCCGTTCTCCCTGAGCGGCACCGGGACGGGCGTGGCGCCGGCGACCTGGGTGATGATCGGGTAGGCCTCGAAGGAGCGCCAGGCGAAGACCACCTCGTCGCCCGGGCCGGCCGTGGCGAGGATCAGCGACTGGGCGACGCCGACCGAGCCGGTGCCGGTGGCGATGTGCTCGACGGGCACCCCGAAGCGCTCGGCCAGCACCGAGGCCAGCTCGCTGACGCCCATGTCGGGGTAGCGGTTGAACGACCCGGCCGCCTCGACCGCCGCCGCCAGCACGCCGGGCAGCGGCTCGTACGGGTTCTCGTTCGAGGACAGCTTGTAGGCGTCGGCGCCGGCCGGCTTGCCGGGCTTGTACGTGGGGATGCCGTCGAGGGTCGGCCGCAGCCGCGGACCCTGCGCTGACGTACCACTGCTCACGGTCGTACTCCGTTTCCAGTTGCTGAACTCTCCGGTGCGCGCTCCGGTGCGCTCGCCCGCCACGGACGGGTTCGCCTCCGTGCCCGGAACCTCGTGACGCGCCCGGACCACCCCGGTCGGGTGCCTTGCACCATATCGAGCGCCCTCACCCGTAGGAGTGAGATGCCCGGACGGGTTACAGGCGCAGATCAGCCATTCTGCCCGGTTCCTTTGGCACATGTCAGAGGTAAGAAGCCTGGTTTCAGGCGGGTATCGAAGGGGCGCACCCCGGCTCACTCTTGGAGAAACGTATCTCCGAGGGCTTCCGATGCGCCGGTCACAGACCCTTGGCAGGAGCCATACGATCGGTCCGCCATGACAGCAGCAGCCAACCAGAGCGGTCGGCGTCCCACCACCTCACGGCGTCTGGAGCGGGCCGGCATCCGGGATGTGGCAGCAGCCGCCGGAGTGTCGATCACCACTGTCTCCGATGCGCTGAACGGTAAGGGCCGCCTGCCCGACGAAACCCGCAGCCGGGTGCGCGAGGTCGCCGAGCGCCTCGGCTACCGCCCCTCCGCGGCGGCCCGCACCCTGCGCACCGGACGGTCCGGCCTGATCGGGCTGACCGTGACGACCTACGGCGAAGAGCCCTTCACCTTCACCGAGTTCGCCTACTTCGCCGAGATGGCCAGGGCCGCCACCAGCGCCGCCCTGGGCCGCGGCTACGCGCTCGTGGTGCTGCCCGCCTCCTCCCGCCACGACGTCTGGGGCAACATCGCCCTGGACGGCACCGTGGTGATCGACCCGCCCGACCAGGACCCCCTGGTGAGCGAGCTCTACCGGTCCGGCGTCCCGGTGGTCAGCGACGGCAAGCCGGGCAACTGCCCGGTCACCGCCTGGGTCGACAACGACCACGAGGCCGCCGTGCTCGGCATCCTCGACCACCTCTCCGAAGCCGGCGCCCGCCGGATCGGCCTGCTCACCGGCACCAGCACCGACACCTACACCCGGCTCTCCACCGAGGCCTACCTCGGCTGGTGCGCCAAGGTCGGCCAGGAGCCGGTGTACGAGACCTACCCGGCGCACGACCCGGCCGCCGGCGCCGTCGCCGCCGACCGGCTGCTCGCCCGCCCCGACCGGCCGGACGCCGTCTACGGACTGTTCGACCCCAACGGCACCGACCTGCTGGCCGCCGCCCGCCGGTACGGCCTGCGGGTGCCGGACGACCTGCTGCTGGTCTGCTGCAGCGAGAGCGACGTCTACGCGACCACCGAGCCGCCGATCACCACGCTCTCGCTCAAGCCACGCAAGATCGGCACCACGGTGGTCAACCTGCTGATCGACGCGATCGAGGGAGTGGACTCGGGGACGGGCGTCGACATCGCCCGGCTCTTCCCGCCCCGCTTCCGCACCGCCGGCACCGGGCCGCCGCCGGGCACCCTGATGCCGACCGAGCTGATCGTCCGCGCGTCCTCCCAGCGCCGGAGTCCGCGCACCACCGTCAGCCCGCCCCGGCCCCCGGGCGAGGTCTAGACCACCGTGCCCCCTCGCCCCGACCGGGCCGAGGGGGCACGGGCCCGGGGCGCGACGAGCGCTCGACGAGAGTTGACGAGACCGTACCGAGCCGGGACAAAACGGACCTTGTGGGGCCGCCCGGCTGACGCTCCGGAGGATTGGATACCCACCAGGTGACGACGCCGGGAGAGTGGTCTTCCTATGATGGGCGAATGACACCCGAGGACCGCTTCTCCGGGCCTGAGCACCCCCACTCAGGCCTCCGCCACCAGCCGGACCTCGACGTGCTGCCGTACGGCACCTATTACGAACCCGACCCCGCGCCCGGCTACCCCGCCCCGCCCTACGAGGGGGAGACGTACGACGGGGAGACCTACAGCGGCTACGGCGGAGCCCGCTACCTGGAGCAGCACTGGCCCGCCGACGGCCAGGGTCACACCGTGCACGCCCAGGGGATCGGCGTCGACCCCGCCCCGGCCTTCGCCCACCAGGGACAGGACGGCTACGAGGGGCAGGAGCGCTACGAAGGGCAGGAGCAGGGCGGCTACCAGGAGCAGAACGGGTACCAGGGACAGGAGCAGGGCGGCTACGAGGACGGCCGCGGCTACGAGGGGCAGAACCAGGGCGGCTACGAGGACCGGGAGCAGGGCGGCTACGAGCCCACCCTGCCCGACCAGCCCTCCCCGGCGCTCCAGCTCGCCGGCCGCGACGACCCGCCGACCATCGAGCTCGGCCCACCGCTGGCCGACCCCGCCGCACCGACCTACCCGTACCCGGCCCCCGGCCCCGACGAGCCGCCGGGCCCGGTCTACGTCGTCGGCGACGTGCACGGCTACCTGGAGGAGCTGCGCGCCGAGCTGCGCAACCAGGGCCTGATCGACGCCGACGGCCACTGGTCCGCCGGCCGCTCCCGGATCTGGTTCCTCGGCGACTTCACCGACCGCGGCCCCGACGGCATCGGCGTCATCGACCTGGTCATGCAGCTGGCCGCCGAGGCAGCCGCGGCCGGCGGCTACTGCCGCGCCCTGATGGGCAACCACGAACTGCTCTTCCTCGGCGCCTCCAAGTACGGCGACGAGCCCGTCCAGTCCACCGCGGGCACCGCCTCCTTCCTGGCCGCCTGGCGGCTCAACGGCGGCCAGCAGAACGACCTGGACCGCCTGGAGGCGCACCACGTCAGCTGGCTCTCCCGGCTCCCCGCCGTCGCGCTGGAGGACGGCCACCTGCTGCTGCACTCCGACACCACCGCGTACCTGGAGTACGGCGAGTCCATCCCCGACGTCAACGACGCGGTGCACGAGCTGCTCTCCGACGGCAGAGTGGACGAGTGGTGGGACTGCTTCCGCCGCTTCACCAAGCGGTTCGCCTTCCGCGGCGACGCCGGCCCGACCGCCGTCCACGAGCTGCTGGACACCTACGGCGGCAGCCGGATCGTGCACGGGCACAGCCCGATCCCGTACCTCACCGGCGCGGTGCACAACGACGACGGCCAGCCGCCGCACATCCCGGGACCGTACGTGTACGCGGACGACCTGGCGGTGGCGATGGACGGCGGCGTGACCATGGAGGGACGGCTGCTGATCGCCCGGCTGCCGGTCGGCTGAGGCGTCGACCGATCGTCAACTGACGAGGTGCGGGGAACAGTTGTTCCCGGCGCTCGGGCCGTCACACGCGCGCGTCCCGGGGCGCGAAATTCCGGAAACCGACTGTCAGCCCGGGTACGCCCGCCCCTACCATGAGGCACACCACACCCGGCCGCCCGTCCGGCGGCCCGCCTCCGCGCCCGTTTCGGCGCCCTGAGGGCCGCGCGCCCCCGGGGCGGAACGAACCGGGGTCCGCACGAACGGGGTCCCCATGTCCAACCCCCCGCCACTGCTCGCCGAGGACCGCCCGGAGTACGAGCGCCTCCTCACGGAAGCCCTGCGCGACCGCGCCGTCCTCGCCGCCCTGCGCGCGCCCGGCGCCCTCACCACCGACCAGCTGCGCGTCCGCGCCCTGCGCGACGCCGACCGCGTCAACGCCGCGGCCGCCGCCGAGTACGCGCACTACACCCGGCTGCGCGCGAGCCCGCACAGCACGCCGCCGCCACCGCCCGACGCCCAACCCACCGCCCCCGGGCTGCTCACCCAGCTGCGCTCCGCCGACGGCGGCGCCGGGCTGTTCCCGGTCCTCACCGTGCTCACCCCGATCCTGGCCTGGGCCGCCGCCCTGTGCCTCCTCCTGGCCGGCTACCTGCTGCGCGCCGCCGACCCCGGCCTCGGCCTCGCCCGCTCCCTGGTCACCGCCGGGTGGGTGGCGCTCGCCGCCGGGGTCGCCGCGATGGCCATCGGCATCATCGGGCTGCTGCTCACCGCCCTGCGCGACGGCGCCTCGACCGCCCCGGCCGGCACCGACCCCGAACTCGCCGCCGCGCTCTCCGACGCCCACGGCGAGTGGCGCGGCGCGCTGCGCGAGCGCGGTCTGCTCCCGTACCTGCTCGACGCGCTGCCGCCGGTACCCGGCTCGGCGGCGGGCTCGGCGGCGGGCTCGGCCGCGTCGGGGCCGCAGGTGGCAGCCGGTGCGGAATCCGGTGACGCGGGGCCCGACTTCAGCAGCCCCGGGTACAGCTCCCCCGCGTACACCAGCCCCGGCCCCGACGGCCTGACCGATCCCGGAGGCCGCACGCCCCGGCCGGCCGCCACCTCGCCCGACTTCACCCCGCCCGACTTCACCCGACCCGGGTACACCGCGCCCGGCTTCACCGGCCCGGACGAGGTCGGCTGAGCCCTCCGCTCCCCGGCCGCCGCGGCCGCTTCCTGGGGACATCCCCACCCCCGGTCCTGGTGCGGCCACCATCGCCCCCGACTCCACCGCCCGCCAGGGTGGAACCCACACGTGGAGAACGACCGGGGGAGACCAGCGATGCGCACCGGAACCGTCCGACCGTCCCGTACCCGACCGACCGTGCTGGCGGTCTCCGCCCTGCTGACGGCCCTGCTGGGGCTGCTCGCCGCCGCCGGACCCGCGGGCGCGACGGGCGGGGCCGGTACGACGGGCGGGGCCGGCGCGACGGGCGGGGCCGGCGCGACGGGCGGGGCGTCCCCGACGGACGCGGCGGGCGACCCGGTCCCCAGCCGCGTCGACTTCACCGGCGCCGACGGCACCACCCTGCACGGCCTGGTGCCGGCCCCGCCCACCGCGGCGGCCGGCACCCGCGGCCCCGGGCTGGTCATGCTCCCCGCGGCCGGCCCGGGCCCGCTGGCCGAACTGCGGGCCGCCGCCGAGACGTACGCCAGGCACGGCGTCACCACGCTGGTCTTCGACAAGCGCGCCGACGGCTACTCGATGACCCGCCGGGACTACGGACAGCTGGCCGACGACGCCCTCGCCGCCGTCCGGCTGCTGCGCTCCCGGCCGGAGACCGACCAGGACCGGGTCGGCCTGTGGGGCCTCTCCGAGGGCGCCTGGGTCGCCTCGCTCGCCGCCTCCCGCTCCACCGAGGCGGCGTACCTGGTCACCGTCGGCGCGGTCGGCCTCACCCCCGCCCGCCAGCAGGCCTGGGCGTACCGGGGCTACCTGCGCCACGCCGGGGTCTCCGGCTCGCTGGTCAGCGCGCTCGCGGACACCTCGGTCCGTCAGCTCACGGCCGCCGGGCTGTTCCCCGAGGCCGGCTACGACCCGGTGCCGGCGTGGGAGCGGGTCCGGCAGCCGGTCCTGGCCGAGTGGGGCACGCTCGACCGCGAGGCCGCCCCCGAGGAGAGCGCCACGATCATCCGCCAGGCCCTCGACCGCGGCGGCAACACCCACTACACGCTGCGTACCCTCCCCGGCGTCCGGCACAACCTGCACCTGACCGGGGACGACGGGTACGACCGGCCCGACCGGCTCCCGGCGGACTACGCCGCGACCGAGGCCGCCTGGATCCAGCGGCTCGCCACCGGCCTGCCCACCGCCTCCGCCGACCCGGCCCCGCCGCAGGACATCCGCAGCCGCGCGCTCGACCCGCTCCCCTGGTACCGGTCCGTCTGGTTCGAGGCCGTCGCCACCCTGCTCTGCCTGACCGGCTTCGCGGGCTACGCGCTGACCGGCGCCGTCCGCCGCCTGCGCGGCCGGGCGCGCCCGGCGGCCCTGCCCGGGGCCGCCCGCTGGGCCGCCCTCGCCGGGACCGGCGCCGTCCTGGGCGCCCTCGGCTACCTGCTCTTCCTGATGGTCACCGCCGCGATGTTCCCCGGCCCGGTCCTGTTCGGCCGTCCGGTCGTCTGGCTGGCCGTCCAGCTGCTCGCGCTGTCCGCCCTCGGCGCGGCCGCCGTCGCCGCGGTCGGCGCCCGGCGGGAGCGGTCCGCCCTGGCCAGCCGTCATCCTCCGGGCACCGGCGCGCTCCCCCGCCCGGGGGAGCGGGTTCGGCCCGGGTGAGGACGCCCCCGCCGGGCCGCTCCGGAAGCGTGGCAGCCGGTGGCGGACGGACGGCGTCCGCCCGGTCCCTGAGGCGGAAACCATGGGCGCACGGACGATCGCGGCACGACTGCACGGCACACCCGCCCCCGGCGTGCCCCGCTGGGCGGTGCTCACCGGGTATGCCATCACCCTGGCCGTCCTGCCCTCCTGCCTCTGGCGGATCGGCGGCTTCGTCCTCGGACTGCCGCTGCTCCACCACGGCCCGACGCCCCCGGATCAGGACCCGGCCTCCTTCGACGGCGGCTGGGCGTACATCCTCGCGCTCAGCGTGGTCAGCGAGGCGCTGGCCCTCCTCTGCTTCGGCCTGATCGCCCGCTGGGGCGAGGTCTGGCCGCGCCGGATCCCCGTCCTCGGCGGCCGGCCGGTGCCGGTGCTCGCCGCGGTGATCCCGGCCGGGCTGGGCTCGGCGGCGCTGATGGTCTTCCCGTACGCGATGGTG
Source organism: Kitasatospora sp. NPDC091335 (assembly GCF_044757205.1). NCBI lineage: Bacteria > Bacillati > Actinomycetota > Actinomycetes > Kitasatosporales > Streptomycetaceae > Kitasatospora > Kitasatospora sp. NPDC091335. The sequence continues at coordinate 203,411 of NZ_JBIVUM010000014.1, forward strand.
ATGTTCTCGCTCGGCCTGACCATCCGGGGCGACCGGGGCGGGATCGTCACCCACGGCTGGCAGACCGTCGCGTTCTGGATCTGCTACCTGCCACTGGCCGCCTGGGGCCCGCTGCTCGCCGTGCTCACCGTGCACTACTACCTTCGGCGCACGGTGAGTTGACTGATCATCAGGTCAGTCGACGCCCTGACCGCGTGCCTTCCTGCGGCCCCGTCACAGCCCGGCGGCAGTGGCGCCGTGCGGGCAGGGCTCGGCGAGCGGCCCGTCCCCGAACCGGCCCGGCCACGGCGGACGCTCCTTCCCGACCGGCAGCCCCGCCGCCACCGCGTTCCAGCGCTCGGCCCAGGGCTGCGCCAGGGCGGGGCAGCACCACACCCGGTCGAGGTTCCAGAACGGGCTCCGCCACCTGGCGCGCGGCACGCCGGGGTCGTACAGACCGCGGACCCGGAAGTTCTCCAGGTGGCGCCGGCGGATGACGATGCTGATGTGGCGCCGTCCTCGGCCCCGGTGCAGACCGACCACGTGCACGCTGTCGTCCTCGTCCCGGTAGCGGGGCGGCGACACCCAGAGCCGCGCGCCCGGTGCGAAGTGCCGGAGACCGGACCGCGGCTCCGCACCGTGCGGACCGTCCGTACCGGCCGGACCGTGCGTGGTCGTGGCGGCCACGTTGGCCACCACGCACCACTCCAGCGGCCCGGCCGCGCCGCCGTCCCGCCCGGCCGTCACGTGGCGCTCGGCCGTCACGTGGCGCTCGGTCGACTCGTCCGGCTTCTCGTCCCGCTCGGTCATGCGGGGCAGTCTGCCTCCGGGCCGTCGCCGTCCGCCAACGGATTTCCCCTGGTCACCCGGCTGCCGGGCGGTACGACGGAGGTCACTCCTGCGCCAGGACGCACAGCGGCCCCGTCCCGCCGTCCCGGCCCTCGGCGACGTCCGTCGCCGCCTGGACGAAGGCACGGACCCGGGCGGTGGTGTTGCTCTCCAGCCAGACCGGGCCGCGCTCGATCGGGGGCGCGTCGTGGATCGGCACGTAGGCGACGTCCGGGCGCGGGTAGTAGCGGCGGGAGTGCTCACCGACCGGCAGGACGCCGCGCCCCATGGCCACCAGGCTGAGCAGCTCGGAGAAGGTGGCGCCGGACGGCCCCTTGGGCGCCGGGCGGCCGGACGGGGTGCGGTCGGGCGTGCGGTCGCGCTTGAAACCGGCCGAGGTGACGGCCGGGTACTGCACCACCGGGTGGTCGGCGAGCACCTCGACCGACACCGACCGCTCGGCGGCCAACGGATGCCCGGCGGCCACCGCGAGGACCCGCCGCTCGGTCAGCAGCACCGGGCCGCGGGCCATGCCGTCGAACGGGTAGGAGGCGATCAGGACGTCGACCGAGCCGTCCGCCAGGCTCGACCGGGAGTCGGCGAGCTGCGCCTCGCGCACGTCCACCCGGCAGTCCGGGTACCGCTCGCCGAACAGCGCGACCGCCCTGAGCAGCACCGGCGCCGTCCACTCACCGAGGAACGCCACGCTCAGTCTCCCGGTGACACCCCGGCCGGCGTCCTCCGCCCGTTGCAGCGCCGCGTCCATCGCCGCCACCACCGGGACCAGGTCGTCCGCCAACTGCCGCCCCACGGCGGTGAGTCGGACCGACCGGCTGGTGCGGTCGAACAGCGGGCCGCCGATCCGGCGCTCCAGCTTCTTCACCAGCTGGCTGACCCGCCCGGTGCTCAGGTGCAGCCGCTCGGCGGTCCGGCCGAAGTGCAGCTCCTCGGCGAGCGCGAGGAAGACCTCGGTCTCCTGCCGTTCCAGCATCCCGCCCCACCCCTCGATCGTTGAATCCTACTCAACGATCGTACGGTCATCCAGCGTTGATGCCGCGTCCGACCAGGAGGATCGTGGAACCCGTCCCCAGCAGCCGTACCCGAACGGAACCGATCACCATGCGCGTCGTAGCCTTCGACCACCTCGTCCTCAACGTCGCCGACGTCGAACGCTCGCTGGCCTTCTACCAGGGCCTGCTCGGCCTGGCCCCCGTCCGGGTCGACGAGTGGCGGGCCGGGCAGGTGTCCTTCCCCTCCGTCCGTGTCACCCCCGAGACCATCATCGACCTGATCCACGGCCCCCGGCACGAGTCCAACGTCGACCACATCTGCCTCACCGTCGAGCCCCTCGACTGGCAGGAGGTCGTCGACGCGGGCACCTTCACCGTCCTCGACGGCCCCGTCTCCCGCTACGGCGCCCGCGGCACCGCCACCTCCCTCTACGTCAGGGACCCGGACGGCAACACGGTCGAACTGCGCTGGTACCCCCAGGACGCCGCCAACTGAGCGGTGCCGCCCCACCCCGCGAACCGGGCCGGGACGGCACCCCGAGAGTTGCGAACTCCCGCTGCGCGCGGGTCAGTTCCGCCCGGCGAGGTGCTCGACCAGGCGGTCGAAGCTGGAGTTGAGCCCGGCCTCGGCCTCCGGGCCGCGGTACATCTCCGGCACCCCGGTCTGGTGCAGCACCACCCGGGTGCGGCCCTCGCCGAGGTCGGTGAAGGTGAGGGTGGACCGCATGCCGGTGTTCTCCTCCACCATCGCGAAGAACTCGCCGGCCCTGATCCCGGTGATCTCGGCCTTCAGCGGGTACCGCTCACCGGTCTCGTCGAGCACCATGGTGCTGTCGTACCGTCCGCCCTCCCGCGCCTCGATCGTCACGGTCTCCAGCGGCACGTGGGTGCCGACCGGCCCCCAGAAGCGGACGAACTGCTCCGGCTCGAAGTACGCCTCGAACGCGGCGGCCGGCCCGCCCGGCAGCTCGCGGGTGATGGTCAGCTCGCCCAGGTTCTCGGTCATCTCGGTGTCTCCTCCGTGGTCACGTCGTCGCTTGCACAGGGGTAGACCGGGGCCGCTCCGAAAACTCATCGCTCCTACGGAAAATTCTTCCGCCGGATCCGCCCGCCCTGCGGCCCCAGCCCGCCGGCTAGCGCGGAACGTCCCGGACACTGCGCTGAAGCACATCGGTCAGCACCCCGGCGACGGTGACGAAGTCGTTGTCGTCGTGCAGCACGATCAGCCCGTGGTGGGCCGCGGTGGCACAGACCATCAGGTCGACGGTGGACAGCGCCCGGACCGCTCCGCCGCTCTGAGCGAGCCTGAACTGGGCGGACTCGATCCAGCCCCACGTGTTCTTCGGCAGAGGCACATCGGGATACAGGTCGGCGAACATCTCGCCCATCTGCTCGTAGTGCGCGAGGTTGCGGGCGGAGCGCCGGAACTCGGTGCGCTGGGGAGCGCACGATCCGATGACCCGGAGGTCGATGTCCTCACCCCACGCGTTGTTCAGATGCTCTTCGCGCAGCAACCGCCACACGGCGGTGGAGTCGGCGAGGTAGCGGATCATCCCTCCCCTCGCTTCTCGGCCTCCCGGAGCTGCTGCCACCCCTCGTAGTCCCACTCCTGGGCGGCCTGGAAGTGCCGAGCCCGCCGGGCGGCCCGTTCGTGTCTCTCGGCGTACTCGCGCAAGGCGGTGTTCACCACCTCCTTCTTGGTCGCGCCCACGGAGAAGCGGAGAGCCTTCGCCAGGGCGTCGTCATCCAGATCGATGGTCGTCACGCTCATATTCGCCTCCGCTATATAAAACCAACAGCTCTCTTGAATATAGCAGTGCCCGCCCGGCTCGGGCCGGTGAACGGCGACGGCGATGCGGACAGCGGAGCCCGGATCAGGACTCGCCGTGCTGGCCGCGGGAGAAGATGGTCGGGCTGCCGGGGAGCTCCGGGTTCGCGCCGAGGTGGTCGACCACGTCCCGCACGCCCTCGGTGAGCGCGACCGCCGGCCGGTAGCCCAGCCCCTGGAGCTTCGAGATGTCCCCCACCAGCCGGTAGGTGTCGTCCTCGATCTCCGGGATCACGCTGACCTCGGGCGTCACGCCGGTCGCCTCGCCGATCGCGCCGACGAGCTGCCGCATGGACGTCTCCGTACCGGAGCCGATGTTGAAGACCTCACCCAGCTCCGCCCGGTCGGCGATGGTCAGCAACCCCTGGACCAGATCGGTGACATGGACGAAGTCACGGGTCTTCCGGTCGATGTCCCCGACGATCTGGATCGGGCGGTGGTTGAGGTGCCAGCGGAGGAAGCGGCCGACCTCCACCATCGCCTCGTGCGGGTTCTCGCCCGGCCCGTAGACGCAGAACGGCCGGCCCACCACCACGGGCAGGCCGCACGCGTGGTGGAGCGCGAGACAGGAGATCTCGCCGCTGAGCTTGGAGGCGCCGTACGGAACGAACGGCCGCGTCGGGTGGTCCTCGTCCATCGGGAACCGCCGCGGCGTCCCGTAGACGGACGCGGACGAGACGTAGACGACCCGGCGGACGGCCGACTTGAGCAGGGACTCGGCGAAGGAGACGGTGCCGAGGGCGTTGATCTCGAAGTCCAGACGCGGCTGCGTCACCGACAGCGTCCCGTTGGCGTTCGCGGCGACGTGGAAAACCAGTTCCGCACCGTCGACGGCTTCGGCGATGGCATCGCCCTCACGAATGTCGAGCAGGTGCAAGGTGACCCCGGACGGCGGTTCGACACTCATCGCCGTCCTGGCGTTGTCGATGATGGTCACCTCTTTCCCCAGAAAGAGGAGAGAATTGGTCAGGTGCCGTCCGACGAATCCCAGCCCGCCGGTCACCAATACCTTCTCGTATGCTTCGAGCATGCTTTCAATGTGCCGACGCCACGGCCGACTCGCATGCCGGCGGACCTGAAGCCGCAACCATTCGGGTGAAAACCGGTTCGATCATGTGTCGGCCGCGAACACCAGCGGCGGGCACCCCACCACGGCCACGGTGAACTCCGACCGGGCCGCGAGGGTCGATGCGGACAGCATGCCGCGAACGGTACCCGCCGGGTACGACAGAACGGCCCGCAAGGATCTTCAAGACCTTCGACGCCGTCGCCCCGGATGCTGGGGCCCAAGTCCGTCGAGCACGGTTCGGCGGTGATCCGCCGCACCCTGGAGGCCGCTTCATCGACCCCCCGGCCCGGCGCCCACCCCGACCGCGACGCGATGAGCAGCCACGACATCGTCCAGGCCGCCTGGAAGGCGTTCGCCACCCACGACGCCGACCGGATCTCCGCGGTCTTCACCGAGGACGCCGAGTGGCTGGCGCCTCCGGGGAACGCGACGGCCACCGCGCTGGACTGCCCCAGCCACCTGGTCGGCAGGGAAGTCATCACGCGCTTCCTCGCCGAGGACTTCTCCCGCCTGTTCGCCAGTGACGTGGACGTCACCTTCCACGGTTTCCACGCCGACGGCGACCGCGTGGTGGTGGAGGAGACCATGACCGCGACGCTCGCCAACGGAAACCACTACGCCAACGACTACTGCCTGGTCTTCGAACTCCGCGACGGTCTGATCCACCGCGTCCGCGAGTACATGGACACCGCGCGCGGACACCACACGGTCTTCGGCGGCGCCGAGGAGTAGCCGAAGACGGCAGAGCGCCGCCCCGAGGTGATCGAGGGCGGCGCTCGGGTGTCCCGCGTCAGTCGACCAGGGGGAGGTACACCTTGTTGCCCTGGGCCGCGAACTCGGCCGACTTCTCGGCCATGCCGGCCAGGGCCTCGGCGTCGAACTCGGTGTTCACCGCGGTGGAACCGTCGCCGTGCTCGTCACGGATCTTCTGGGAGATCTTCATCGAGCAGAACTTCGGGCCGCACATCGAGCAGAAGTGGGCGGTCTTGGCGGGCTCGGCGGGGAGGGTCTCGTCGTGGAAGGACCGGGCGGTCTCCGGGTCGAGGGCCAGGTTGAACTGGTCCTCCCAGCGGAACTCGAAGCGGGCGTCGGAGAGGGCGTCGTCCCAGGCCTGGGCGCCGGGGTGGCCCTTGGCCAGGTCGGCGGCGTGGGCGGCGATCTTGTAGGTGATCACGCCGGTCTTGACGTCGTCCCGGTTGGGCAGGCCCAGGTGCTCCTTGGGGGTCACGTAGCAGAGCATCGCGGTGCCCCACCAGGCGATCATCGCGGCGCCGATGCCCGAGGTGATGTGGTCGTAGCCGGGCGCGACGTCCGTGGTGAGCGGGCCGAGGGTGTAGAACGGCGCCTCGTCGCAGATCTCCTTCTGGAGATCCATGTTCTCCCTGATCTTGTTCATCGGGACGTGGCCCGGGCCCTCGATCATCACCTGGACGTCCCGCTCGCGGGCGATCCGGCCGAGTTCGCCGAGGGTCTCCAGCTCGGCGAACTGGGCCTCGTCGTTGGCGTCCGCGATCGAGCCCGGGCGCAGGCCGTCACCGAGCGAGAAGGTGACGTCGTAGGAGGCGAGGATGTCGCAGAGCTCCTCGAAATTCGTGTAGAGGAAGTTCTCCCGGTGGTGCGCCAGACACCAGGCCGCCATGATCGAGCCGCCGCGCGAGACGATGCCGGTCTTGCGGCGGGCGGTGAGCGGGACGTAGCGCAGCAGCACGCCGGCGTGGACGGTCATGTAGTCGACGCCCTGCTCGCACTGCTCGACGATGGTGTCCCGGTAGACCTCCCAGCTCAGCTCCTCGGCCTTGCCGTCGACCTTCTCCAGCGCCTGGTAGAGCGGCACCGTGCCGATCGGCACCGGGGAGTTGCGCAGGATCCACTCGCGGGTGGTGTGGATGTTACGGCCGGTGGAGAGGTCCATGACGGTGTCGGCACCCCAGCGGGTGGCCCAGGTCATCTTCTCCACCTCCTCCTCGATCGAGGAGGTGACGGCCGAGTTGCCGATGTTGGCGTTGATCTTCACCAGGAAGTTGGTGCCGATGATCGCCGGCTCCACCTCCGGGTGGTTCACGTTGACCGGGATGACGGCCCGTCCGCGGGCCACCTCGGCGCGCACGAACTCGGGCGCCAGGCCCTCGCGCAGCGCCACGAACTCCATCTCGGGAGTCACCACGCCCCGCTTGGCGTAAGCGAGTTGGGTGACGGCGACACCGCCGCGGCCACGCAGCGGGCGACGCGGACGGCCAGGGAAGACGGCGTCCAGGTTGCGCAGGTTGCCGCCGCGCGGCGAGGTGTGCCTGATCCCGTCGTCCTCGGGGCGCGCCTCGCGGCCGTCGTACTCCTCGACGTCGCCGCGCTGGCGGATCCAGGCGTCCCGCAGCGCGGGCAGGCCGCGCCGCACGTCGGGCTCGTAGGACGGGTCGGTGTACGGGCCCGAGGTGTCGTACAGCGGGACGGTCCTGCCGTTGGTGAGCTGCACCTCGCGGTACGGAACGCGCAGGTCGGGACGCGATCCCTCGCGGTGGGCCTTGCGCCAGGCCGGGGTCGGGTAGCCGGTGCGCTCGCTGCTGGGGGCGCCCTGGGCAGACTGCGGCTGTGCTTCGAACGTGGTCATCAGACCTCTACTCCCTACGCCGGCATTACCCGGTCAGGTTCCTGCGGTCGACGCAGCCGTCGGTCCGTCCGTCGACGTCCCGGTCAGCGCCCTCTCAGCCCGGTGCTCCGAGCTCCCGCGTCGCAGGCGGTGTTGCCTGCACACGACGCCCAACACGGTAGCGAGCGGATCGCCGCAGGTCCAGAGCGTGTCACCGGGGGGCCGGCCGACGACGCCCGGAGCACCCCACGGCCGAAACCGTCCTACCCCGCCCCCATAATGCTCACCAACGCTCCGCAGACACTCCATCAGGGCGTGCACGGCCCACCCGGGCCCGCACTCCGCCCGGGGGGTCCGCGGCTTTGACGACTCTTGGGGGAAACGCACCGTGCGCATCCGTCATGCGGCGGGCCTGAGCGCCGCCGTGATCTCCGCGGTGGTGGGCCTGCCACTGCCCGCGGTGGCGGCCGAACCGGCCGCCGTGCTGTACGTGAAGGACCATGGTTCCACCTGCGACGACAGCGGCCCCGGCACCCGGGCCATACCGTTCTGCACCATCCAGGCCGCCGCGGACCGAGTGCTGCCGGGCCAGACCGTGGAGGTCGCGCAGAGCAGCTACATCGAGGACGTGACCGTCCGGCACTCCGGAGAGCCCGGCAAGCCGATCACCTTCCGCGGCGCGGGCCGTCTCGGCAAGTCGCCGGACATCCCGTCCATCTCCGGTCCGCTGCGGCAGCCGGTGAAGATATCCGGCCAGCACGACATCGTGTTCTCCGGCTTCGACGTGCCTGGCTTCGAGCTCGACGGCGTCAGCCGGGTCGAGCTCTCGGGCAACTGGATCGAGCAGGAGAACAACGCGGCTGTCCGGCCGGCCGTGAGGATCACCGGGCCCAGCGACCGTGTCAGGGTCGAGCGGTCGGTCGTCCGCGGAACGAGCGGCGGTGTGACGGCCGGCCCGGGTGTCACCGGGACGGTGATCGCCGGGAACGACTTCGTCACCGTGTACGGTTCGTCGGTCTCGCTGACCGACGCCCCGGGCGCGACGATCACCCACAACACCACGCACACGACGTGGAACACCTCGGTCGTCCTCGATCTGGCCGGCTCGTCCGACCATGCCACGATCACCGACAACGTCGTGGCCCTGGGCACCGTCCAGGTGTCCGCCGGCTCGACGGCGGGGACCACCCTCGACTACAACACCCTGCGATGGCCCTCCGCCGACACCTACAAGTGGGCCGGCGCCGTCTACAGGACCCCCGAAGACCTCCTGGCCGCCACCGGCCAGGGCAAGCACGACCTGAACGGCTACGTGCAGTTCGACGACGCCTTCTGGCCGCTGTCCGTCCCCAAGGCCGCCACCGGCCCTGCCGCGGGCACCGCGATCGACTCCGCCGGTCCGCAGACGCCCGGCACCCCCGCCGTCGACCTGCTCGGCCACGGAGCGGTCGACCACCCGGAGGTCGCCAACACCGGACCGGACAGCAGCTACCGGGACCGCGGCGCGTACGAGGTCGTCGGCCTCCAGGAGGTCCGGCTGGACGCGCGCGGGACCGTGCACGAGGCCCCGACCGGCCCCGCGCCATTCACCGTCGAGCTCACCGCGACGGCGACCGACACCTGGAAGACGACGCTCGGCTACACCTTCGACTTCGCCGACGGCACCGATCCGGTGACCTCCGCCGAGCCGACGGTCCGCCACACCTACACCGCTCCCGGCGACTACCGGCCGAAGGTCACCGTCACCGACGGCCTCGGTGGCTCGGTCACCGGCGAGCTGTCCTGGCCGGTCCAGGCGGGCGAGGACAAGCCGCTCACCGCTTCCCTCGCGGTGGACCAGGACACCAGCAGCGACCCGCTGGCGGTCAGGGCCAAGGTCACCACGACCAGCCCGTGGCGGATCAGCGGCTACTCCTTCGACTTCGGCGACGGCCCGGCCAAGCCGAACGAGGGCTACTTCACCGAGCGCCACGTGTACGCCAAGCCCGGCACGTACACCGTGAAGTCCACCGTCACCGACGACTCCGGCGCGACCGTGACCAGCACCCGGCAGGTCACCGTCGACTACGCCCCGTCCGGCTTCACCGCGATCACGCCGACCCGGATCATGGACACCCGCCAGCCCGGCAGCCACTACCCGCGGTTCGGCCCCGGCTCGACCTTCGACCTGGACATCCGCAACCGGGTCTCCGGCTCGGCCGGCAACCTGGTGCCCGCGAACGCCACCGCCGTGGTGATCAACCTGACCGCCACCCAGGGCACCGCCACCAGCCACCTGGACGTCTACCCGTCCGCCGCCGCCCGGCCGGCCACCTCGAACGTGAACTTCGGCCCCGGCCAGGACGTCGCCAACCTGGTGACCGTGCCGGTCGGCCCGAACGGCACGGTGGTGATCCGCAACAACTCCGGCTACGTGCACGCCGTCGCCGACGTGCTCGGCTACTTCACGGCCGGCAGCACCGACCGGTTCGCCTCCGTCGCCCCGGCCCGGCTGCTGGACACCCGGTCCGACGACAACCCGCTGACCTCGGGCAGCGCCCGCCGGCTGAAGGTCGCCGGCGCCGGCGGTGTGCCGGCGAACGCGACCTCGGCGGTGCTCAACGTGACGGCCACCGGGTCCACCTCGGCGGGCTTCGTCGCGGCCTACCCCGGCGGCACCCAGCGCCCCGCGGCCGGTTCCAACCTCAACACCGTCCCCGGCCGGAACATCCCCAACCAGGTGGTGGTCCCGCTGGGCGCGGACGGCAGCGTCGAGCTCTTCACCAACGCGGCCGCCACCCACCTGGTGGTCGACGTCTTCGGCTACTACGGCCCGGACGGCAAGGGCCTGTTCACCCCGGTCACGCCGAGCCGCCTGCTGGACTCGCGGGACAGCGGCCCGTTCGGTCCGTCCTCCAGCCGTACGGTCGGCGGCGTGCCCGCCGGGGCGACCGCCGCGGTGGTCAACCTGACGGCGACCGGGACCACGGAGCCCACCCACCTCACCGCCTGGGCCACCGGCACGGCCAAGCCCGGCACCAGCAACCTCAACGCCAGCCCGGGCCTGGACGTCCCCAACCACACCACCATCCCGGTGGACCCCCAGGGCCGGTTCGACATCGCCAACAACTCCGGCACGACCCACGTCATCGCCGACCTCTTCGGCTACTACCGCAACCAGTAGCGGCCCCGCTCCCGGGAACGCCCGAGGCCCGGCTCCCCCTTCGCGGGGGGCCGGGCCTCAGGGCGGCGTCACGGGAAGCCGGTCAGCCCTTGGCGGCCTTCTTCACCAGGACCACCACGGCGGCCGCGATGCCGACCACCACCAGCAGCTTGATCACGATCGAGAGCAGCGCGCCGACGACGCCGAAGACGAAGGCGACGATGTTCCAGGCCAGCACCAGGACCAGCACCGGGATGACGATGTTGCGCACCCAGGAGGGCAGCGACTTCCAGAGCTCAGCCATGTCGGTTCCTCTTCTCCCCTCGGGTCGGCCGCCGTCCGGTGCCGCATCCCGCTTGCTTTCGGTACTTCGATCGTACGGTGGCGCGAGTGCGGGAACGAGGCCCAACGGCCCGGAGAGAACCCCGAGATCACCCCGATCCCGTCCCCCCGGGGGACCCCCGAGAATTCACCCGGACGGACGCGCAACCTCCGGGCTTCCCGTTCGTCCAACCAGTGCCGGAAGCAGGCCGGTCCGGCACCGTCGATCCGGGGGAGTCCGATCATGCGAGCCCGTACAGCCGTTTCCCTGGCCGCCCTGGCCGCCCTCAGCCTCACCGCTCCCGCCCTCGCCGCCGGCGTGGCCACCGCCGCACCCGCCACTCCCGCCGCACCGGCGACCGCCGCGGCCGACGTCACCGCCCCGGCCGGCTTCACCGGGATGGTCCCGACCCGGGTCCTGGACACCCGCGACTACAACCAGGTCCCGGCGACCCGCACCGCACGGCCGCTCCAGGCGGGCGAGTACTTCTCGACCCCGCTCGCCACGGGCTGTCACAGCCACCCGCCGCAGGAGTGCTACTCCGTCGTCCCGGCCGACGTCACGGCCGTGGTGGTCAACGTGACCGCGACCAATCCGACCGCCGACGGCTTCCTGTCGATCGGCTCCGTCCCCGGCCAGCCGGGGACCAGGCCCGCCACCTCCAGCATCAACTTCAAGGCCGGCCAGACCGTCTCGAACCTGGTCACGGTCGCGGTCGGCCCGGTCAGCCGCACCTCCCCGTGGATCACCGTCTACAACAACTGGGGCACCACCGACGTCGTGCTCGACGTGGTCGGCTACTACCGGCCCGGGGCGACCGACAAGTACGGCCCGCTGAACCCGGTCCGGATCGCCGACAGCCGGACGGACGGCACCGGACGGCTCGGCGGCGACGCGGTGCGCACCTACCAGGTCCGCCGCCCCGAGCTGGGTACCGCGGACGCCACCTCGGTGATCCTCAACGTCACCGCGACCGACGGCACCTGGGACAGCTACCTGACCGCGTACCCGAGCGGATCACCGCGGCCCGCCTCCGGTTCGAACGTCAACTTCCCGGTCGGAAGGACCGTCGCCAACCAGGTCGTGGTGCCGGTCGGGGCCGACGGAAAGATCGACATCTACAACCACGCCGGCTGGGCGCACGTCATCGTGGACGTCGTCGGCTCCTACGGCCAGTCCGGCCAGGGGCTCTTCAGCGCGCTCAGGACGCCGGTGCGCATCCGCGACACCCGGGAGGCCGGCGGCAAGCTCCTGCCGCTGTCGACCACGGACCTCCAGGCCGTTCCCACCGACGGCTCCGTCCCGAACGCGATGGGCGTCGAGGCCAACCTCACGGTCACCGACGCCGGCGAGTCCGGTTACCTCACGGTGTTCCGGGGCCAGGGCCAGGGCACGCGGCCGGACACCTCCACGGTCAACTTCGAGCCCGGGCAGACCGTCGCCAACTCGGCGACCACCGCGGTCACCGGCAGGGGCACCTACTCCGTCTACAACCACAGCGGACCGGTGCACCTGATCGCCGACCTGACGGGCTACTTCGTCACCGGCTGAGCACACCCGCGTGCGGCCGGCCCTCCCGGAACACCGGGGAGGCCGGCCGCACGGGCTCAGACCGGCCAGCGCTCGCCGCGCCAGGCGGCGTCCCAGAACATCCACTCGTAGCGCGAGGTGGTCACGAAGTGCCCGACCACCTTGCGGCGTTCGGTCGCGGACAGCTCCTCGCCCAGCCGGTCGGTGAGCGCCAGCACCCGGCGGACCACCGACTGGAAGGCCTCGTCGCCGTAGGTGGCGATCCACTTGGCGTACAGCGGGTCGGGCGAGCCCTGGGCGAGCAGCGCCTCGCCGACCCGGGCGTAGATCCAGTAGCAGGGCAGCACCGCGCCGACCGCCTCGGCGAAGGAGCCGCCGTAGACGGTGGCCAGCAGGTAGCTGGTGTAGGCCCGGGTGGTGGGCAGCACCGGCTCGGCGGCCGCCTCTTCGGCGCTGCCGCCGAACGCGGTCAGGAACTCGGCGTGCATGCCCTGCTCGGCCGCCAGCGCGCCGACCGCGTCGTCGGCGAAGGCCCTGACGTCCTCCTCGCCGGGCGCCCTGGCGGCGCAGACGGCGAGCGCGCGGGCGTAGTCGCGCAGGTAGTGCGAGTCCTGGACGACGAAGTGGCGGAAGGCCTCGCGCGGCAGCGTGCCGTCGGTGAGCCCGGCCAGGAAGGGGTGGGCGAGGATCTCGGCGTACACCGGCTCGATGGCCGCCCAGAGTTCTTCGGTCAGCGTCTTGGTGCTCATGGGGCGACCCTAACCGGCGGGCCGCTCGGCCCCCGGGCCCGTCCGTCCGCCTACGCGCCCCCTGGCGTTCGCCACCGACCCGCCGTCCGGTGGTTCCGCTGGGACCGGGGTTCCTGTCAGGCTTGGGCGGCATGAAGAGTTTCGTCATCAAGACACTGATCAACGCGGCGGCCATCTGGGTCGCCGCCTGGATCGTCAGCGGCATCCAACTCGCCCAGGGGAACGCCGACTGGCAGCACAAGGCGCTGACGGTGCTCGGCGTCGCCGTGGTGTTCGGCGTGGTCAACTGGCTGATCAAGCCGGTGGTCAAGCTGTTCTCGTTCCCGCTGTTCATCCTCACGCTGGGACTGATCACCTTCGTGATCAACGCCCTGATGCTCCTGCTCACCTCCTGGGCCTCCGGGAAGCTGAGCCTGGACTTCCACGTGGTGAACTTCGGCTCCGCGCTGGTGGGTTCGCTCATCATCAGCCTGGTCGCCTGGGGCCTGCACCTGGCCCTGGACGACGACTGACCGATGTCGTGCGGGCACCCGGAAGGGGCCCGTACCCGGTGTTCCACCGGGTACGGGCCCCTTCGTCGTCACGGTGCGGGCGGACGGCCCCCGGAGCGTTCACCCCGCGTTCTCACGCCCCTTGAGGATGTCCGCGAGCTGGGCGTCGATGTCCCGTCCGGTGAGCTCCTGGCCCATCGGCACCAGCCGGTCGGTACGCGCCAGGAAGGCGATCAGCGGCGCGGACGGGGCCCGCAGCAGGGCGTCGCCGTCGGGGGAGCGCAGCACGATGCAGACCTCCGAGAGCTCCTCGCCGACCGGGCGGACGTGCACGTCGCCCTCGCCGGCCGGGCCGCTGATCCCGTCGAGCAGCAGCTCCCGCGCGAAGAACCAGGTGACCGGGGCGTCCCCGGGCAGGTGGAAGGTGAGCCGGACGGCGTACGGGTCGTCGGCCTCGTACGCCAGGTCCACCGGGAGGCGGAAGGAGAGCTCGTGCGAGACCACGAGGTTCATCACCAGGTGTCCCTGGACTGTGTTGTGCTGCATGGCGCCAGTACCTCTCGTTCTGCCCGCACGCCGCCGGTGGTGCTTGGCCCGATGGCGGCCGGACATGTTTTCGACGGTTTTTGTGACGGTTTATGCAACCAATCCACGTTCGATCATCATCGTCCACGTTTGGGGATGTAGTGGACAAGGTGTGCTTTTTCAAATGGTGAACGAATCGGCATCGGTCTAGACCAAGTAGGGTCAGAGGATGAACGCCGGGCTCATCGCCCCGACCCCGCGCCGCAGTTGGCGGGCGGCGGGCACCAGCCGGTCGGACTGCTCGACCGGGAGCGAGAGGGCCATGGTGGCGACCACCGGGCCTATGGTGATGGCGACGGCCGCGCAGACCGTGCCGAGCGCGTACTCCTGCCGCTCCAGCACGGGCATGGTCGGCCGCAGCGAGGCGAGCCGGCGCAGCACGGCGGTCTCGCCGCTGAGGGTGGACGGGGTGAGCCCGTCGGGCGGGTGGCGGGAGAGGTGGTCGCGGCGCTCCTCCTCGGGCAGCTGGCCGAGCAGGCACTGGCCGATGGCGTGCGCGTGGGCGGTGGCCCTGAAGTCCGCCCAGGGCTCGACGGCGGGCCGGTTCGGGTCCTCGACCACGTCCACCACCTGGACCTCGCCGTCCCGGTAGAGCGCGAAGTAGACGGCGGCGCCGAGTTCGTCCCGTAACGCCTGCATCCGCGCCCGCAGGCCGGGATCACCGTGCCCGGCGCGGGAGCGGGCTATCCCGTCGAGCGCCTCCCCGTGGAAGAACCGCCCCTCCGAGCGCCGCAGGTAGCCCTCGTGGACCAGGGTGCGCAGCAGGTGGTAGGCGGTGCCGAGGGGCAGTTCGGCGGCCCTGGCCAGCTGCTTGGCGGTCGCGCCGTGCCGGAAGCCCCCGACGGCCTCCAGCAGCCGCAGCGCCCGCTGGACGGAGCCGATCAGGGTGGGCCCGCGGTCCGCGGCCGTGCCGCGCGGCACGGCTTCCCCGGGTTCCTGCGCGGCCCCGAACGACTGTGCCTGTGCGAACGACTGCACCTGCTCGAACGACCGCGCGATCCGATCCATGCCACCCAACCCCCAGCCCGAGTCCCTCGTACAGGTCCGTGCCCAGAATGGACATGCGGGACGAAACCTCCGCTTCGCCCGATGGCTGCCCATTGCAGCACAGCGGGACTCCGAACGGATGCACCCGACCAGGTCGGCGTTTCGACCCGATCCCGGGGTGTTTCGACCCGTTCTCCTGGTTTCGCCCCGGCTCCGGCGCGGGAGACTCCCGCACAACGCGCCAGCCCCGGAGGTGGCCATGGGCCCCGAGAACCGCACCCCGCCACCGCGCCCCGTGGTGAAGCGCACCGCACGGGCGATCCTGCTGGAGCTGGACCCGGACGATCCGTACGGCCCGGCCTCGATCGTGCTGATCCGCCGGGTCCGTCCCGGCTCGCCGCACCCGTACTGGATCACCCCGGGCGGCGGGGTCGAGCCTGAGGACCGGACGGTGGTCGAGGCGCTGCACCGCGAGGTGGACGAGGAGCTCGGCGGCAAGATCGTGGACGTGGTGCCCGCCTTCGTCGACACCATCAGCCACACGCACCACGACGACGGCACCCTGCTGCACCCGCACGGGGTCAAGGTGCAGCACTTCTTCGTCTGCCGGCTCGCCTCGATGGACCTCAGCCGGCGGCACGGGCCCGAGGTGACGGACCCGCACGGCGAGTACGAGGTGGTCCGGCTGCCGTTCACCCGCGAGGGCGTCACCTCGGTCAACGTGGTCCCGCCCCGGCTGCGGGCGTACCTCGCGGCCAACGTCGAGGGCATCCGCGCGCTCCTCGCACCCGATCTCGGGTGATCACCCGAGGGCCGGGCCGCCGACCGGGTCGTGCCGGATCCGCTCGGCCGGCACTCCCGCGCGCAGCAGCACCCCGACGCCCCGGCGCACCATCGCGGGCGGCCCGCTGAGCACCGCCTCGCGGCCGGCCCACGGGCCGAACCTGCCCACCACCTCGGGCAGTTCACCGGTCAGCAGGCGCCCGGCGGGGCCGCCCCCGGACAGCACGGCACGGACCGTCAGCCAGGGGTGACGCCCCGCCAGTTCGCGCAGTCCGGCCAGCCCGTACAGCTCCTCGGCCCGGCGGGCGCCGTAGAACACCTCGACCCGGCGGCCGGGCACGCCGTACTCGGCCGCCTCCTCGACCAGGGCCAGGACCGGCGCGATGCCGGTGCCGCCGCCGAGGCAGAGCAGGTCGGCGCCGGCCGCGTGGTCGACGGTCATCGAGCCGGCCGCCGGGCCCAGCCGCAGCACGTCCCCCGGCGCGGCCCGGTGGACCAGCGCGTTGCTCACCCAGCCCGCCTGGACGGCCTTGACGTGGAAGGTCAGCAGCCCGTCCCCGCGGGGTGCGCAGGCGAAGGAGTAGTGCCGCCAGACCCGCGGCCACCAGGGCGTCTCCAGCGCGGCGTACTGCCCGGCCCGGAACGGGTACGCCTGGTCCGGCCGGACGGTGATCGCCGCGACGTCCCGGGTGCGGCGCTCGTGCCGGACGACCTCGCCCTGCCACCAGGGCGGCGAGGTGCGGGCGTCCTCCTCGGCGGCCTCGATCATGGTCGCGGCGGTCATCCGGTAGGCGCGGCGCCAGGCCTGATCGGCCTCCGCGTCCCAGCGGTCGGCCGCGTACCGGGCCAGTGTCCGCAGCAGGCACTCCTCCACCGCGGCGTAGTGGGCGGCCAGGGTGCCGTACCTGCGGTGGCCGCGGCCGAGTCCGGCCAGGGTGGCCCGCAGGGCCGCCGGCTGGTCGAGCTGGCGCACGACGGTCAGCAGGGTGCGGAACAGCAGGTCGCGGTGGGCGTCCATGGCGGCGGGGAAGAACGAGCGCAGCTCGGGGTGGCGCAGGAAGAGCAGCGCGTAGAAGTGCCCGGTGGCCCGGTCGGCGACCGGCTCGACGGCGGCGAGGCAGGACCGGACCACCTCGACGTCCCTGGCGGTGGGCTCCTCCACCGGCCGGCCCGCCCCCGCGGCGGGGAGGGGCGCGGCCCGGAGCCGTCCGGCGGCTGTCCGTACGCCCCAGGCGTCGCTCCACCGGTCGCCGGGGCCCGCCCGGTTGAGACCGGGCGCGTCGGCGAACGGCGGACGGAACTCCGGGACGGGCACGGCCGCAGGTACGGGGACGGCCGGCGGCCAGGCCGGGACCACCGGCCGGACGGGTTCCATCATCGGCACCGGCGGAAGCACCGGCACCGGCGGAAGCACCGTCGGCAGCACCGCAGTCGGCGCGTCCGCCGGCACCGGCGGCGGGAGGTGCTGCTGGTCCGACGGCCTCGGCGGCCGGACGGCCGCCGCCTTGGACGTGCCCCCCTCGGGCGCGGCCTCCGACAGGCCCGGGACGGAGGCGACCCCCGCCGAGCCGCGTCCGGTGCGGACCAGAACTGTTCCGCGGGACTTCACCGCAACGTTTCGAGTACCCAAGAGAATCGTTTCGCCTCCGGCCGGCCTGCGCCACCGCCTGGCTTGTCCCTGCTGGCGCCCAGGCAGCCTGGCACGCCAGGGCCGCGCGGCCGACGAATCACGCGAATCCCGGACAACCGGGCCGGGAACGCGCTACTCTCCCCGGCCCGCGGTCGCCCTGGGTGGCCCTCCGCACACCCAGGGCGACCGTGCCCGCACCGCCCGGCGCCGTACTCGAAGCCGTACTCTCGAAGCCCTGCTCAGAGCTGTCGCAGCAGCATCCCCGGCTGCTCGACGCAGTCCGCGACGAACCGCAGGAAGCCGCCCGCCGTGCCCCCGTCGCAGACCCGGTGGTCGAAGGTGAACGACAGCTGGGTCACCTCCCGGACCGCCAACTCCCCCTGGTGGACCCACGGCTTGGCGACGATCCGGCCGACTCCGAGCATCGCCGCCTCGGGGTGGTTGAGGATCGGGGTGGAGCCGTCCACGCCGAACACTCCGTAGTTGTTCAACGTGAAGGTGCCGCCGGTCAGTTCGGCGGGGGTGAGCGCACCGCCCCGCGCCGCCTCGGTCAACCGGGCCAGCTCCTCGCCGAGTTGCTCGGTACTGCGGCCCTGCGCGTCCCGCACCACCGGGACGACCAGGCCGCGCTCGCCCTGCGCGGCGAACCCCAGGTGCACCGCCGGGTACCGGACGATGCCAGAACCGTCGGCGGTCACCGAGGAGTTGAGTTCGGGGAAGCGCGCCAGCGCGACCGTGCAGATCCGCGCCAGCAGTGCCAGCACGCTCACCTTCGGCCCCGGCGTGGCGTTCAACTGTCGTCGCAGCGCCATGAGTTCGGTGGCGTCCGCGTCCACCCAGCAGGTCGCCGCCGGGATCTCCCGGTGGCTGCGGCTGAGCTTCTCGGCCACCGCCTTGCGCAGCCCGCGCAGCGGGACGACGCCACCCTGCACCGAAGCCGACGCCGACGCCGACGCCACCACCGGGTCCGCCACCCCGGCGGCGACCGCCCGTTCGACGTCCGCCCGCATGATCAGCCCGTCCGGCCCGCTCCCGGTGAGCGCGGCCAGGTCGACCCCCTGCTCCCGGGCCAGCCGCCGCACCAGCGGCGAGATCACCGGCATCACCGCGGGACCGGCCGGCACCGCCGGAGCCCGGACGGCCACGGCCACACCGCCGGCTCCGGCCGGGGCCGGAGCCCCGACCCGGCGCCGCCGCCCGCCCCGGCCCGGCTCGGCGACCCCGTACCCGACCAGCGGCCGCTCGACCTCGGCGGCGGGCGACGACGAGGCCGCGGACGGCGACGCAACAGGCGAGGCCGAGGGCGGCGAAGCGGCCGTCCCGCCCGACGCCACCGCGACCGTCACCAGCGGCGCGCCCACGGCGATCTCCTCGCCCGCCTCGCCGTACCGCGCGGTGACCACCCCGCCGTACGGGCAGGGCACCTCCACCACGGCCTTGGCGGTCTCCACCTCCACCACCGGCTGGTCGACCGCGATCACCTCGCCGACCTCGACCATCCAGCGCACCACCTCCGCCCCGGTGAGCCCCTCACCGAGGTCGGGCAGCCGGAACTCCCGCACGACGGGCATCATCCTCGGTCCTCCCACTGGAGCCGGGCGACCGCGTCCAGGATCCGGTCCACCCCGGGCAGGTGGTGGTGCTCCAGCATCGGCGGCGGGTACGGGACGTCGAAGCCGGTGACCCGCAGCACCGGCGCGGCCAGGTGGTGGAAACAGCGCTCGGTGACCCGGGCGGCGATCTCCGCGCCGGTGCCGCCGAAGCCGCTCGCCTCGTGCACCACCACGGCCCGGCCGAGCGAGCGCACCACCCGGCAGACCGTCTCGTCGTCGAACGGCACCAGGGTGCGCAGGTCCAGCACCGCGAGGTCCCAGCCCTCGGCCTGCGCCGCCTCCGCCGCCTTCAGGCAGACCGGCAGCGAGGGGCCGTAGGTGATCAGCACGGCGGAGGTGCCGGCGCGCCGCAGCACCGCCCGGCCGATCGGCTCGACCGGCGCCGCCGGGTCGAAGCCGGCCTTGCCCCAGTAGAGCCGCTTGGGCTCCAGGAAGACCACCGGGTCGTCGGAGGCGATCGAGGCGCGCAGCAGCCCGTACGCGTCGGCGACCGTCCCCGGCGTCACCACGTGCAGGCCGGGGGTGGCGGCGTAGTACGCCTCCGAGGCGTCGCTGTGGTGCTCGACGCCGCCGATGCCGCCGCCGTACGGGATGCGGACGGTGATCGGCAGCGGGAGCCTGCCCGCCGTGCGGTTGCGCATCTTGGCGACGTGCGAGAACAGCTGCTCCAGCGCCGGGTAGGCGAAGGCGTCGAACTGCATCTCGACCACCGGGCGCAGCCCGTACATCGCCATGCCGATCGCGGTGCCGAGGATGCCGGCCTCGGCCAGCGGGGTGTCCAGGCAGCGGTCGGGGCCGAACTCGGCGGTGAGGCCGTCGGTGATCCGGAAGACGCCGCCGAGCGCGCCGACGTCCTCGCCGAGCACGTGCACCGCCGGGTCCTCGCGCATGGCGTCCCGCAGCGCGGAGTTGAGCGCCTGCGCCATGGAGGCGGTCCGGGTCGAGGTCGCCGTGCCCATCAGTCGGCCACCTCCGCCTCGGCGGCCAGCTCGGCGGCCAACTGGGCTGCCTGCTCGCGCAGTTGCGGGGTCGGTTCGGCGAAGACGTGGGCGAACAGCGACATCGGGTCGAGCTCCGGGTCGGCGTGGAACTCGGCCCGCATCCGGGCCGCCAGCGCCTCCGCCTCGTCCGCCGCCTCCTGCACCAGCCGGTCGTCCAGCAGGCCGAGTCCGCGCAGCGCGCGCTCCATCAGCAGGACCGGGTCGTGCTCCCGCCAGGCGGCCACCTCGGGCTCGGTGCGGTAGCGGGTCGCGTCGTCGGCGTTGGTGTGCGCCTCGATCCGGTAGGTCAGCGCCTCGACCAGGGTCGGGCCGTCGCCGGCCCTGGCCCGCTCGACCGCCTCGGTCAGCACCGCGTGCACGGCGGGCGCGTCGTTGCCGTCCACCAGCCGGCCCGGCATGCCGTAGCCGACGGCCTTGTGGGCCAGGCTCGGGGCGGCGGACTGCGCGCTGAGCGGGACGGAGATCGCGTAGCCGTTGTTCTGCACCAGGAAGACCACCGGGGCGTTCAGCACGGCCGCGAAGTTCAGCGCCTCGTGGAAGTCCCCCTCGCTGGTGCCGCCGTCGCCGAGCATCGCCAGCGCGACCACCGGCTCGCCGCGCAGCCGGGCGGCGTGCGCCAGCCCGACGGCGTGCGGGGCCTGGGTGGCGAGCGGGGTGCTGAGCGGGGCGGTGCGGCTGGCCCGCGGGTCGTAGCCGGTGTGGGCGTTGCCGCGCAGCAGGGTCAGCGCCTCCAGCGGGTCGACGCCCCGGGAGACCACGGCGAGGGTGTCGCGGTAGCTGGGGAAGAGCCAGTCGTGCTCGCCGAGCACCAGCGCGGCGGCGACCTGGCAGGCCTCCTGGCCGGTGGACGCCGGATAGACGGCGAGCCTGCCCTGCTTGGTGAGGGTGGTGGCCTGCTGGTTGTACCGGCGGCCGACGACCAGGCGCCGGTGGAGCTCGCGCAGCAGGGCCGGGTCGTGCTTCTCCAGCGCGGGGGTGCCCAGCACCCGGACGGGGGAGAGGTCCGGGAGGAGCGGGGCCGGATCGGTGCGCGGGGCGGTGGCCCCGGGCATCCAGCCGGGCACCGGCGTGCGGTGTCTGTGGTCGAGAACGGTCATCTCGGGGCACCTCCAGGGGTCGCGGGGGGCTCCCTACCGATTGTTCGGTCGTCTGTTCATCTTGACCAGAAGCGTGACAAGGTGGTGGACATTCGGCCTGCCGGGCGGTCGACTGGGGGCAGTACGTCCAATCGGGGAGGGTGGGGGGTCATGTCGGCTGAACAGATGTCCAGACTCGACCGGGTCGACCGGTCGATCCTGCGGCTGCTGCAACAGGACGGCCGCGCCTCCATCCGCTCGGTGGCCGAGCGGGTGCACGTGTCCCGGGCGAACGCGTACGCCCGGATCTCCAGGATGGTCGAGGACGGCATCATCCGCGGCTTCACCGCCAGGGTGGACCACGAACGGGCAGGTCAGGCCGCGTCCGCGTACGTCACCCTGAAGATCGTCCAGAACTCCTGGCGGACGGTGCGCGAGCAGTTGCTGGAGCTGCCGGGGGTGGCGCACATCGCGCTGGTCGGCGGGGACTTCGACGTCCTGCTGCTGGTGCACACCGCCGACAACAAGGCGCTGCGGGAGCTGGTGCTGGGCAGCATCCAGTCCATCCCCCAGGTGCTCGGCACCCGCACCATGCTGATCTTCGAGGAGACGGACCAGGTGCCGCCCGACTGAGGCGCGCCGGTCAGCGCGCCCGCAGCCCGTCGAAGGCCAGGTGGACCACCGCGTCCGCGACGCCGTCGGCGGACTTGAGGCCCGGCCGGTACCACTCCACGATCGAGTTGATCATCCCGAACAGCAGCCGGGTGGCCAGCCGCGGCTCCACGTCCGAGCGCAGCGCGCCGTCCGCGACCGCCGCCCGCAGCAGCTCGGCGACCTGGTGGTCGAAGTCCCGGCGGCGCTCCAGCGCCCACTGCTCGGTGGCCGTGTTGCCGCGCACCCGCAGCAGCAGCGTCACGTACGGCAGTTCCGCCAGCAGCACCTCGGCGGTGCGCCGCACCACGTGCTCCAGCCGCTCCACCGCGGGGCCCCCGACCGCGGCCGGCTCGGCCAGGATCGCGAACAGCCCGTCCAGCGCCCGCCCGACCGCCAGCCGCAGCAGTTCCTCCTTGCCGCGCACGTGGTGGTAGATGGAGGACTTGGAGATCCCGGCCGCCCGCGACAGGTCCTCCATCGAGGTTCCGTCGTAGCCGCGCTCGTTGAAGACGTCGACGGTCACCGCGAGCAGTGACTCCACGGTGTAGGCGGTGCGCGTGGTGTGATCGGCCATCCTCCGAGTATCCCCGGCCGTCCGTGCCGGTACGCGATCGGGCCCGCTGGTCCACACCACTTCCGAGGCGCAGGCCCTAGAATCTGCGGACGATCCGTCCACGTCCAGCAGGCTGGGGTCCACGGCTGATGAACGCAATACCGGCAGTCGCCTCCGACGTGCCCGAGCAGCGCAGCGAGGGAGGGCCGGAGGACGCCGCGCGCACCTGGCAGGACCGCGGCCGGGCGCTGGTCGTCCGCTTCGGTCCCGCGGTGTGGTGCTACGCGGTGCTGAAGCTGGTCGGCTTCACCGTCTTCATGAAGCTGCTCTCCTTCTCCGGCGAGTACGCGAAGAAGCCGGACCGGTTCGGCGGCGGCGCCAACCCCTGGGACGTGGTGGCCAGCTGGGACGGCTGGTGGTACCAGCAGGTGGCCCAGTTCGGGTACCACCCGGCGATCGTACCGATCCCGAACGGGCCGGTCGGCTTCAGCATCGAGCAGAACTCGGCCGCCTTCTTCCCGCTCTACCCGGGCCTGATGCGCGGGGTCTCCGAGGTCACCGGCCTCGGCCTGTACGGCGCCGGGATGCTGGTCTCGGTGGTGGCCTCGCTGTTCGCCGCGGCCGGCATCTACGCCGTGGTGGAGAAGCTGACCGGGGACGTGCGCTCGGGCGTGATCGCGGCCGGGATCTGGGCGATCGCCCCGGGCTCGGGCGCCGAGTGGGCGGTCTACTCGGACTCCCTGTTCGTCGCGCTGGCCGCCTGGGCCTGCTACTGCGTGATGACCAAGCAGTGGGTCGCGGCCGGGGTGATCACCCTGGTCGCCGGGCTCAACCGGCCCACCTCGGCGGCACTGATAGGCGCCGTGGGCCTGGCCGCGCTGGTCGAGCTGTACCGCCGGGAGAGCGGCGTCCTGCGCCCGCTGGCCGCGATGCTGCTGGCCCCGGTCGGCCTGCTCGGCTACGTCGGCTGGGTGGGCTGGCGCACCGGCGAGTGGGGCGGCTACTTCCGTCTCCAGCACGACGCCTGGCTGCACTACTTCGACTGGGGGCAGGGCACCTGGCACGCGGTCCGCGGGGTGCTGCTGGGCCGCAACGACTACCCCTTCGCCTTCGGGGTGCCCGACGTGTTCGCCACCCTGATCGTGCTCAGCCTGCCGGCGCTGATCGCGCTGCTGATCCGGCTGCGCCCGCCGCTGGTGCTGACCGCCTACACGCTGGCCACGATCGTCTCGGTGCTCGGCAGCCTGGGCATCTTCGGCAACGTCTCGCGCTACCTGCTGCCGGCGTTCCCGCTGTTCATCGCGCTGGCGGTGGGACTGCGCAGGCTGAGCCTGCCGGTGCTGGCCACCGTCCTGGGCACCGGAGCGGTCGCCTCCGGCTGGTACGCCGGGTACGTCATCTTCGAGCTCGGCGTGCCGTAGACCCGGATCACCAGGCACCCGCACGGGGGCGCGTCCACCACGGACGCGCCCCCGTCCGTTTGCCCGGATTCCCCGCCCCGCACCCTCGTGAGCCGACCGATCGTTCGGTTACTCTGGGCGTGTCCCGTCCTGCTTTCCGAGGCCCTCCGAGGAGCGCACAGATGTCCGCAGCGGTCACCCACCCCCTCGTCAGCGAGCTGGTCGAGCGCCACCAGGCCACCCTGGACGCCGCGCTGGCCGCCGCCGCCGCACGCGACTACTGGTCGCCCTACCCCGAGTTCCCGAAGGCGTACGGCGAGAGCGGCCCCGCGGACGGCAAGGCCGCCTTCGACGCCCTGCTCGGCGAGCCCTTCGCCCTGGCGGGCCACCCCGCCGACGGCGACCTGGTCGGCGGCGAGGCCTCCCCGTACGGCGTCGAGCTGGGCATCGGCTACCCGCACGCCGACCCGGACGCGCTGATCGCCGCGCTCACCGCCGCCCGCCCCGGCTGGGCCGCCGCGAGCCCGCTGGAGCGCGCCGCCGTCTGCCTGGAGATCCTGCACCGGATCAACGCCCGCTCCCACGAGTTCGCCCAGGCCGTCATGCACACCACAGGACAGGCCTACGGCATGGCCTTCCAGGCCGGCGGCCCGCACGCCCAGGACCGCGGCCTGGAGGCCGTCACCTACGCGTACGCCGAGCAGACCCGGCTGCCTCGGCAGGCCGGCTGGACCAAGCCGCAGGGCAAGCGCGACCCGCTGGTGATGACCAAGGAGTTCACCGTCGTCCCGCGCGGCCTCGCGCTGCTGATCGGCTGCAACACCTTCCCCACCTGGAACGGCTACCCCGGTCTGTTCGCCTCCCTGGCCACCGGCAACCCGGTGCTGGTCAAGCCGCACCCGCGGGCCGTGCTGCCGCTCGCACTGACCGTGCGGATCGCCCGCGAGGTGCTCGCCGAGGCCGGCTTCGACCCGAACCTGGTCGTCCTGGCCGCCGAGCACGAGGGCGGCACCGTCGCCGCGGCGCTCGCCGTCCGCCCCGAGATCAAGCTGATCGACTACACCGGCTCCACCGCCTTCGGCGAATGGCTGGAGGAGCACGCCGGGCAGGCGCAGGTGTACACCGAGAAGGCCGGCGTCAACGCGGTGGTGATCGACTCCACCGACGACTACAAGGGCATGCTGGGCAACCTGGCCTTCGCGCTCTCCCTCTACAGCGGCCAGATGTGCACCACCCCGCAGAACGTGCTGATCCCGCGCGGCGGCATCGCCACCGACCAGGGCGACAAGTCCTACGACCAGGTGGTCACCGACCTGGCCGGCGCGATCGAGGGCCTGCTCTCCGACGACGCCCGCGCCGCCGCCGTCCTCGGCGCCGTGGTCAACCCCGGCGTGCTCCAGCGCTCGGTCGCCGCGGCCGGCGGCGAGTACGGCGAACTCGCCCTCGCCCCGTGCGCGGTGACCTCGCCGGACTTCCCCGGCGCGACCGTCCGCACCCCCGCGCTGGTCAGGCTGGACGCCGACAAGCCGGACGACCGCGCGGTCTTCCGCAGCGAGTGCTTCGGCCCGGTCTCCTTCGCCGTCGCCGTCGAATCCACCGCCGCCGCCGTCGAGTTGCTGCGCACCACGGTCCGCGAGAAGGGCGCCATGACCGCGTCCGGCTACACCACCTCGCCCGAGGTGGAGGCGCTGCTGGTCGAGGCCGCGCTGGACTCCGGAGTCTCGCTCTCGCTCAACCTGACCGGCGGGGTCTACCCCAACCAGACCGCCGCCTTCTCCGACCTGCACGGCACCGGCGCCAACCCGGCCGCCAACTCCGCGTACTGCGACGGCGCGTTCGTCGCCAACCGGTTCCGCACCGTGGAGATCCGCCGGCACTCCTGAGCCGGTCCGGCACCCCCTGGGACGGACCCGGGCCCCGGCGGTCACCCACCGCCGGGGCCCGGCGGTTCACGGCTCCGGGGCCCGGCGGTTCACACCTCCGGCAGCGCCCGCGATGATGGAGGCTGGGAGAACGCCGGGAACGGCGTCCGACCGCCCTTTGAGCAACGGGAGCTGATACATGGCCGTGAAGCCGACGACCGAAACCGACGTCCTGATCGTCGGTGCCGGACCGACCGGACTGCTGCTGGCCGGCGACCTCGCCGCCGCCGGGGTCGGCGTCACCGTGCTGGAGAAGCGGGCCGCCGAGTCCAACCTCACCCGGGCGTTCGCCGTGCACGCCCGCAGCCTGGAGCTGCTGGACGCCCGGGGCCTGGCCGAGGGGCTGATCGCCACCGGCCGTCCGCTCGGCGAGCTGAGGATGTTCGACCGCTTCGGCGTCGACCTCGGCTCACTGCCGACCCGCTTCCCGTTCGTCCTGATCACCCCGCAGTACAACGTCGAACGGCTGCTGCTGGAGCGCGCGGAGAAGGCCGGCGCGACGGTGCTGCGCGGCGCCGAGGTCACCGGACTGCGCCAGGACGCCGAGGGCGTCACCCTGGAGACCCGCGACGGCGGCAGCCACCGCGCCGCGTACGCGGTCGCCACCGACGGCGTCCACTCCACCGTCCGCGACCTGCTGGGCATCCCGTTCCCCGGTGAGTCGGTGGTCGACTCGGTGGTGCTGGCCGACGTCCGGCTGGAGCGCGAGCCAGGCCAGGCGATCACCGTCGGCGCCAACCAGGCCGGCTTCGCGTTCATCGCCCCGTTCGGCGACGGCTGGTCCAGGATCATCGCCTGGGACCGTGAGGAGCGCTACCCGGACGGCACCACCCCCACGCCCGAGCAGCTCACCGCCCTCACCCGGGCCATCCTCGGCGAGGACTACGGCCTGCACGAGGTGCGCTGGAGCTCCACCTTCCACAGCGACGAACGACAGGCCCCCAACTACCGCTCCGGCCGGGTCTTCCTGGCCGGCGACGCCGCGCACTGCCACTCCCCGGCCGGCGGCCAGGGCATGAACACCGGCCTCCAGGACGCCGCCAACCTCTCCTGGAAGCTCGCCGCAGCGCTCCGGAGCCACACCACCGACGCGCTGCTGGACACCTACCAGACCGAGCGGCACCCGGTCGGCAGGACCGTCCTGCGCACCTCGGGCGCGCTGATCCGGCTGGCGCTCGCCGAGTCCGCCCCCACCCGCGCCCTGCGCGGGGCGCTCACCGCGCTGGGCAGCCACCTCGACCCGGTCACCGAGCGCGGCGCCCGGCTGGTCTCCGGCATCGGCATCTCCTACCCCGCTCCCAAGGACGCCCACCCGCAGGTCGGCAAGCGCGTGCCCGACCTGCGGCTGACCGCCCTGAGCAGGCCCGTCGAGGGCGCCCCGGCCGCCCCCGAGCGGCTCTACGAGGCGCTGCGCGCGGGCAGGTTCGTCCTGGTCAGCAATGACGAGCTGGCCGCCGCCGAGCCCTGGGCGGACCGGCTGGTCTGCGCCGCCCCCGCCGACCCGCACGGCAAGCTGCGCGACACCGTCCTGCTGATCCGCCCGGACGGCTACGTCGCCTGGGCCTCCGTCGACCCCGGCCAGGGCGAGCTGCGCACCGCCCTCACCGGCTGGCTCGGCACCCCGGCCTGACCGTCCCCGGGGCGGGCGCGGCCCACCGCGCCCGCCCGCGCCCGGCCGCCGGTCAGCCCCGCGCCCTCTCGTAGTGCCGCGCGGCCTTCGCCCGGTTCCCGCACACCGCCATCCGGCACCACCGCCGGCGCCCGTTCTGCGAGGTGTCGAAGAAGTGCAGGATGCACGCCTCGTGCGCGCACTGCCTGACCCGGTGCGCCCCCTGGCCGAGCAGCGCGAGGAAGCCGTCCGCCGCCAGCCAGGGCGCCAGCCACTGCGGCCGGTCGGTCTCGACCAGTTCCTCGGCCCCGTCGGGCCCCGCCGTCCGCCGGATCCGTCCGTGCGCCAGCACCGCGTCCAGCCCGTCCCGCGCCGCGGCGCCCAGGCCGCCCCGCTCGCGGGCGTCCCGGGCGGCCAGCAGGACCGCCTCGCGGGTCTGCCGGATCGCCGCGAGCCCCGCCTCGTCGGCCGCGCAGCGCGCGCTCAGCCCGGCGGAGGAGAGCCAGATCGCGTACCCCTCGACACCGGTGAGCAGGTCGTTGACGGGTGTTCCGGCCCAGCGCGTGTTGAGCAGGTCGATCGCGAGCGGCTCGCCGATCAGCGGCCGCGGGTCCCGCGGATCCGGCTGCACCTCAGTCATCGTCCTCCCTCGGCCCGGTCCGATTCTACGGGCGCCCGGACGGCCGGGAGCGGCCCGGGACGCCGTCATTCACCGTATGGAACCGCCGGGTTCCCCGCCCTCCACAGTTGACTGTTTTTTAGCAACGAATTGCCTGGCCATGAGTCATTTCGCACACGGGTTCTGTCATGTTCGAGCCAGCGTTCTCGACCCCCTGAACGCCTGGTCCCTTGCCGGCCCCCACAGCCGGCCAGAGGAGGATCCGTTGCGCCCCCGCTCCCTTGCCCTCGCCGCGGCGATAGCCGTGCTGCCGCTGACCGCCGTCTCGCTCGGTGTCTCCACCGCGCAGGCCGCCACTCCCAACGCCACCCCGCGCGTCGCCCTGCCGAACACCGTGAACCCCGCGGTGGCCCACTCGGAGAAGAAGGGCGACGTCCCGGCCGCGCAGCAGATCTCGGTGTCCGTCAGCCTGAAGCTGCGCGACCAGGACGCCCTGGACCGCCTCCTCACCGCGGTCGCCACCCCGGGCACCCCGGAGTACGGCCACTACCTGACGCCCGAGCAGTTCACCGCGCGGTTCGGCCCGACCCAGGCCGCCGTCGACCAGGTCAAGGCCTACCTGGCCCAGCAGGGCCTGACCGTCACCGAGGTGAGCGCCAACCGCCAGGCGGTGAACGCCCACGGCACCACCGCCCAGGTCTCCCAGGCCTTCGGCACGCACGAGAGCGCGTACCTCGACCCGCAGCTCCAGCGCGCCTTCTTCGCCAACGACGCCGCCGCCTCGATCCCCTCCGACCTGGCCGCCGTGGTCCAGGGCGTCAGCGGCCTGGACAACCACGCGGTGCGCAAGAACCGGCTGGCCACGCCGAGCGCGGTCACTCCCGGCACCGCGAACTCCACCCCGAACTCCACCCCGAACTCCACCCCGAGCGGCATGGCCCCGGCCCAGTACACCGGCGCCTACAACCTCAACAAGACCGGCGCGGACGGCACCGGCACCACGGTCGCGCTGTGGGAGTTCGACGGCTACAAGTCCTCGAACCTGACCACCTACGACGCCCAGTACGGGCTGACCGGCCCGGCCGTCACCACCGTGTCGGTGGACGGCGCCTCCTACGACTCCGCCCCCGGCCAGGGCCAGGGCGAGGTCGAGCTGGACAGCGAGATCGTCCGCGGCGCGGCACCCAAGGCCACCCAGCTGGTCTACGAGGCGCCCAACAGCGACCAGGGCGAGATCGACATGGCCAACAAGATCGTGACCGACAACCGGGTCTCGGTCATCTCGATCTCCTGGGGCTCCTGCGAGCCCGACACCACCGCCTCCTCGATGACCGCGGTCGACAACGCCTTCAAGCAGGCCGCCGCCCAGGGCATCTCGATCTTCTCCGCCTCCGGCGACGACGGCTCCCGCGACTGCACCCGCTCCACCAGCGGCTCGACCGTCAAGGCCGTCGACTTCCCGGCCTCCAGTCCCCACCAGACCGGCGTCGGCGGCACCAACCTCAAGGTCTCCGGCAGCAACACCTACTCCTCGGAGAGCGCCTGGAGCACCGCCGGCGGCGGCGTCTCCACCGTGTTCGCCAAGCCGAGCTGGCAGACCGGCACCGGCGTCGGCGGCACCATGCGCACCGTCCCCGACGTCTCCTCCGACGCCGACCCGGCCAGCGGCTTCGCGATCTACACCGCCGGCAGCTGGCAGGTCTACGGCGGCACCAGCGCCGCCGCGCCGCTCTGGTCCGGCTACGCGGCCCAGTTCGACCAGAAGGCCAAGGCCGCCGGGCAGCCCGCCCTCGGCGAGGCGAGCCCCCGGCTGTACGCGGTCGCGAACGGCAGCGGCTACGGCAGCACCTTCCACGACGTGACCAGCGGCGCCAACCAGGACTTCCCCGCCAGGACCGGCTACGACCAGGTCACCGGCTGGGGCTCCCCGGTCGCCGACGCGCTGACCACCGCCCTGCTCGGCGGCGGCACCACCCCGCCGTCCGGCGGCTGCACCGCCGCCCAGCTGGTCGCCAACGGCGGCTTCGAGAGCGGCACCGCCGCCCCCTGGACCGCCTCCAGCGGCGTCGTCGACAACAGCTCCTCCCAGCTGGCCCACTCGGGCGGCTGGAAGGCCTGGATGGACGGCTACGGCTCGACCCACACCGACACCATGGCGCAGACCGTCTCGATCCCGGCCGGCTGCGCCTCCGCCAAGCTGACCTTCTGGCTGCACGTCGACACCGCGGAGACCGGCTCCACCGCGTACGACAAGCTGACCGTCCAGGCCAACGGCACCACGCTGGCGACCTACTCCAACGCGGACGCCGCCGCCGGTTACGTCCAGCGCGCCCTGGACCTGACCTCCTTCGCCGGCCAGACCGTGACCGTCAAGTTCACCGGCACCGAGGACTCCTCGCTCCAGACCGGCTTCGTGATCGACGACGTCGCGCTGAACGTCGGCTGACACCGCCGGCAGCACCACAGGACCCCCGCCGGGGCGGCGCCGTCAGGGCCCGCCCCGGCGGTGTCGCGCGCCCGGCCGTCCCGGCGCCGCGAAGCGCGTGTTTCCGGGCTGTTTCTTGATCGTCAACCCTTCGGTCCACCGACCGTGACCACTGTCATACGCACGACTGATGACGTAGCCTCTCGACCGTGCGTAGGGTTCCCCAAAGCTCGGTGAAGCCGCTGGGGGCGCGCCCCGGCGTCGGCCCGGTCGCACCGAACTCACCTGGTGGGGAGGGTCACCGCATGGCCGCACAGCAGCCTCAGGACGCCGCTCGGCTGCGACTGGTCGGGTCGCACACGGAGCACACCGGCCCGGCAGGCCCGGCCCCCGCCGCACCGCCCCCGGGACGGCTCACCCCCGTCGGCGGCTTCGCGGACACCCTGCACCTGGCCATCGAGGCCAGCGGCCTCAGCCTGGACCGCATCCGCGCCGCCCTCGCCGGGCGCGGCGTCAGGGTCAGCGTCACGACCCTCAGTTACTGGCGGCGCGGCCGCAGCCAGCCCGAGCGGGCCAGCTCACTGCGCGCCGTCCACCTGCTGGAGGAACTGCTCGGCCTGCCGCACAGCGCGCTCTCCTCCCTGCTCGGCCCGCCGCGCCCGCGCGGCCGCTGGGCCGCCGCGGCCAACACCTGCCACCTCGGGCTGGAGGACGTCTGGCCGGGCGAGCAGGAGATCGCCAACATCTTCGCCGAGCTGAACGCCCCGCCGGCCGGCGAGCTGGAGCGCCTGAGCATCCACGACTCCTACTACGTGGACGCCGAGCGGCGCGGCAACCTGCTGCGGATGCGCCAGGTGGTGCGCGCCACGGTCGGCGGCGTCGGCCGCTGCCTGGTGGTGCACATGGCCGACGAGGAGGCGGCCGGCTGCCCGGAGATCACCGCGGTGCGGCACGGCCGGCTGGGCCGGGTGCGCCGCCGCCCTGAGGCCGGGCTGACCGTCGGCGAGCTGATGCTGGACCGCCCGCTGGGCCTCGGCGACAGCACGGTCTTCGAGTACGAGGTGGAGATCCCGCCCGGCGGCCCGACCCTGGAGTACAGCCGCCGCTTCGCCACCCCGGTGCGCGAGTACGTGCTCCAGGTGCACTTCGACCCGGCGGCCGTCCCGGCGCACTGCGAGCGCTACGACCGCGAGCCGGGCGCCGACGTCGACCACCGCCGCGAACAGCTGTGGATCGGCGCCTCGGCGAGCGCCCACGTCCTGGCCCCGGACCAGCAGCCCGGCCACATCGGCATCCGCTGGGAGTGGGCGTAGCAGCGGCTCCCCCCTTGCACCCCTCCGCCCCGCCCCGCCCCGCCTCTCCCTCGCCGCCTCCCACACCCCTGCCTCCCAAACCCCTCCCTCCCTCCCACACCCCTACCGCGCCCCGCCCGACCTGACGGTCCGGCGGGGCTTTCGGCTTTCGCATGCCGCACCCGACCGGTCCGACGCCTCGAACCGGTTGACGCTGCATCACCTAACTCCTACTCTCGCTATTACCGGTTAGGCAATGGCCTCGCCGGGCGTCGAAGCCTCCGGGAGTGACCAGGCATGTCCACCACCACCCAGCTCCGCACCCTCCAGACCGGCCACGTGGGTCTGAACGTCACCGACCTGGCCCGCTCGGTCGACTTCTACCGGGCCGTGTTCGGCCTCCAGATCACCGCCGAGGGCACCGACCCCGAGCGCCGCTACGCCCTGCTCGGCCGCGACGGCCGCCTGGTGGTGACGCTCTGGCAGCAGAGCGCGGGCGCCTTCGCCACCGCCGCTCCCGGCCTGCACCACCTCTCCTTCGAGGTCGAGAGCCTCGACGAGATCCGCGCCACCGAGCGGCTGCTGCGCGAGCTGGGCGCCGGGTTCGCCTACGACGGCGTCGTCCCGCACAGCGAGGGCTCGGCCTCCGGCGGCATCTTCTTCACCGACCCGGACGGCATCCGGCTGGAGGTCTACACCCGCACCGGGGTGGACACGACCGAGGCCGCCGCCCCCACCACCGACGCCCCGACCTGCGGCTTCTTCTAGGCCGTCGCGAACCGGGGGAGCCCACCGTGACCACCGACGACACGCCGAACGGCCCCGGCACGCCGAACGGCCCCGGCACGCCGTACCACCCCGGCGAGCGGGCCGCCCAGGCCCGGGCCGGCCGGACCGAACGGGCCGACCACGCGGGACGGTCGATCCGCAGCACCGTCCCCGCGGTCGCCGCCCGCTTCCTGGCCGAACGCCGGATGCTGGTCGTCGGCGCCGCCGACCCGGAGGGCCGGGTCTGGGCCACCCAGCTGGCCGGCCCGGCCGGCTTCCTGTCGGCACCGGACGAGCGGACCATGGCGGTCGCCGCCCTCCCGGCCGGGGCCGATCCACTGGCCGGCGCGCTGGCCCGCCCGGCCCGGGTCGGCACCATCGCGCTGGACCCGGCCGGCCGGCGCCGGATGCGGCTCAACGGCCGTTCCGTCCCGGACGGCCGGGGCGGGCTGCTGGTGCACGCCGACGAGGTGGTCGCCAACTGCCCGAAGTACATCCAGCGCCGCACCCCGGCCGACCGCCCGGCCGCGGGACCGCCCCGCGCGGTCGCCACCGGTCGGGCGCTGACCACCGCCCAGCGCCTGACGGTGGCCACCGCGGACACCTTCTTCGTCGCCAGCACCGGGCCGGACGGCAGCGTGGACGCCTCGCACCGCGGCGGGTACCCGGGCTTCCTGGCACCGGTGGCCCCGGACCGGCTGCGCTGGCCCGAGTACCCGGGCAACAGCATGTTCCTGACGCTCGGGAACCTGGAGCTGGACCCGCGAGCCGGCCTACTGCTGCCCGACTGGGAGACCGGCGGGGCACTGCTGGTCACCGGAGAGGCCCGCACCGACTGGTCCGAGGAGGCCCGGCAGGGCGTCCCCGGCGCCGAGCGGATGGTCGAACTGGCCGTCACCGGCGTGGTCGAGCTGGTCGACGCCACCCCGCTGACC
Source organism: Kitasatospora sp. NPDC091335 (assembly GCF_044757205.1). NCBI lineage: Bacteria > Bacillati > Actinomycetota > Actinomycetes > Kitasatosporales > Streptomycetaceae > Kitasatospora > Kitasatospora sp. NPDC091335. The sequence continues at coordinate 236,795 of NZ_JBIVUM010000014.1, forward strand.
TGGACCGGACCCGAGTACTCGGCCGCCATTCCGCGCTGACCGCACCTCAGGTCCGTTCGGACCCTAACCGCTCCCGGCGGCCCCCGCCACGCCCGGAAGCCGAACGGGTCTCACCCGTTCGGCCTAACCCACCGTGACGGGACCCCGCCCGCTTTGGGACTTTGGTCCGGATAACACGCGGAATGGTCCGGGAAAGGCCCTTCCTGTCCCGTCGTCAGGCGACGACCAGGAAAGACCGCAGGAAAGAGGCGGAGCATGACCCTTACAGACCCCCTGTCCCCGCTCATGGAGTTCGACGAGGTCGAACCGGCGGAGGACTGCATATGCGGGGGCTGCAGTGCCCGCCGCCGCGCACGGCTGCACGCCGCGCCGGTCCACGAGGGCGGCCACGCCGCCGCCCGCAGCGTCCGCCGCCGGGCCGCCGTCCTGATGGCCGCCGTGGGCACCGCGATCGGCGGCGGGGCGGCCGCCGCCGGTTCCGCCACCGCCGCCCCCAGCCCCACGCCGGGCGGGAACAGCGCCGCCCAGTCCGCCCCGACCCCCCAGGGCGAGGTCAGCGGCCTCTACGGCCAGGCACCGGGCGCCCGCACCTTCGCCGCCCCGCGCGCCGCCGCGGCGCCGCTCACCCGGGCACAGATCATCCAGCGCGCCCAGACCTGGGTCGACCAGGGAGTGCCGTACAGCATGAGCCGCTACTGGTCGGACGGCTACCGCCAGGACTGCTCCGGCTTCGTCTCGATGGCCTGGGGCCTGAACAGCAGCCAGACCACCTGGACCCTGCCGAACTTCGCCGAGCGGATCGCCAAGAACGACCTCCAGCCCGGCGACATCCTCATCTACAACAACCCGGCCAGCCCACAGTCCGGTTCGCACGTGACGATCTTCGGCGGCTGGGCCGACTCCTCCCGGACCAAGTACATCGCCTACGAGCAGACCGGCCCCTCCACCAAGAAGCGCTCCACCCCGTACGCGTACTGGAACAACTCCGGCTCCTACGTCCCGTACCGCTACACCGGCCTGTCCACCGGCGGCAACGGCGGCGGCGGCAGTTCCTCGACCGCCTTCCCCGGCGCCGGCAGCTTCGGCCCCGGCGCCAACAACGCGAACGTCACCAAGCTCGGCCAGATGCTGGTGCAGCGCGGCGGCGCCGCGTACTACACCTCGGGCCCCGGCCCGCGCTGGACCGAGAGCGACCGCAGGGCCACCCAGGCCTTCCAACAGGCCCAGGGCTGGCGCGGCAGCGAGGCCGACGGCATCCCCGGCAAGGACACCTGGGACTACCTGGTCAACGGCAAGGGCCGCAACATCGACGGCGGGGGCGGCGGGGGCGGCGGCACCCCGCTGCCGCCGCCGCCCGTCACCGGGGCCCCCGCCTTCCCCGGCCCGCAGTACTTCGGCCCCGGGCAGAACAACGACCACGTCCGGCAGCTCGGCGAACAGCTGGTCCGCAAGGGCTTCGGCGGCTCGTACAGCGTCGGCCCCGGCGCGCGCTGGACCGAGAGCGACCGCAGGGCCGTCCAGGCCTTCCAGCAGGCCCAGGGCTGGCGCGGCGGCGAGGCCGACGGCTACCCCGGCCCCGACACCTGGCGCCGGCTCTTCTCCTGACACCCCGCCGAGGCGCGGTGCCCACCGGGGCACCGCGCCTCAGCGCTTCCCCGACATCCAGTGGAAGAGGCCCATCGCCACGCTGGTCGCCAGGTTGAAGCTGGACACCCCCGGCCGCATCGGCACCGCCACCAACCGGTCGGCCCGCGCCTTGAGCTCGTCCGAGACACCGTGCCGCTCGGTGCCGAAGGCCAGCAGCGCGTCGTCCGGGAACGGCACCTCCCGAATGTCCGCACCCTCCGGATCCAGTACGTACAACGGCCCGCCGGGCAACTCGGCGAGACCCAGCCGCTCGACCGCGGTCGCGAAGTGCAGCCCCGCGCTGCCCCGCAGCACCGTCGGGTGCCACGGGTCCAGGTCCCCGGTGGTCACCACCCCGGCGGCACCGAACCCCGCCGCCAGCCGGATCACCGCCCCCACGTTCCCCAGGTTGCGCGGATTCTCCAGCAGCACCACCGGCGCCCGCCGCGGCCGCCGCTCCAGCACCGCCCGGTTCGCCTCGGGGGAGGGCCGCCCGGCCAGCGCGATCACCCCGGTCGGATGCAACCGGGGCGCCAGCGTCCGCAGCACCCCCTCCGGCAGCTCCACCGCGAGCCCGTCCAGCGCCGGAACGACATCCGGCGCCAGCTCACCCGCCAACCCCAGCAGGGCCCCCCGGTCCGCGGTCAGCACCCGCCGCACGTCCCCCCCGAACCGCAGCGCGTGCTTCAGCACGTGGAAGCCGTCCAGCAGCACCGCCCCCGGCTCCCGCTCGGCCGCCCGCCACACCCGCACCAGCTCGTCGTCCACGCCGCTCACGCACCCGTCTCCACTTGCTTCGCCGCCTTGTCCCCGGCCTCCGGCACCGGTTCACCGGGACGTCCGGCGGCGGCGATCACCTCGTCGAAGCCGAGCGCCCGGCCCGGCGGGCCGTCCGGGGCCGCGGCGAGACCGGCCAGCGCGAGGTCCAGGTGCCGGTGGACCAGCGAGCCGTCCGCGTCCAGGGCCGCCAAGCCACCCGGCAGCGGACGGGACACCCGGACGCAGAGCAGCACCAGGTCCCCCATCCCGACGTCGGGACGCAGCCGCCCGGCCTCCCGCGCGGCCGCCAGCAGCCCCTCCACAGCGGTCACCGCGCCCCGGCGGACGGCGACCAGCTCCTCGTCCACCACCAGGCGCTCCAGCAGCACCACGATCGCCGCGCCCATCCGCAGATCGGCGGCGGCGTGCACAAAACGGCGCAGCGCCAGGTACGGATCCGGCTCGGCACCCCGCGCCTCCTCGGCCGCCCCGGCAAGCCGCCCCAGCAGGTCGATGACCAGCGCGCGGACCAACGCCTCCCGGTCGGGGAAGCGCCGGTAGAGCGTGGCCGGACCGACCCCGGCCCGCCGGACCACCGCGTCCAGCGGGGCATCCGGCCCCCGTTCCAGGAACACCTCGCAGGCGGCGTCCAGAATCCTGCGCCGGCTGCGTTCCGCGTCGGCCCTCATCCACAACTCCCTAACCGGAGAAAATCTCTCCCCCATGCTAGCGCCGCGCCACTCGGAGAAAATCTCTCCGAATATCCGCACATCCGCCCTTCCCCCAGCCCCTGCCCCTGCCCCTGCCCCTGCCCCCAGTGCCCTCCCCCTGTTCCCACCCACCCACCTGTTCCCACCCACCCACCTGTCCCCCTGTTCCCGCCCACCCACCCTTTCCTCCTGTTCCCACCCACCCACCCTTTCCTCCCTCCCTCCCCGGCGAGAGGGACGCGCCGCGGGCGGGGGCGGCGCAGGGGGTGGCCCGGAGAGGGGCGTGACGGGTGATTTTCAGACTGCCACC
>NZ_JBIVUM010000015.1:0-228830 GCF_044757205.1 Kitasatospora sp. NPDC091335
GTTCCCACTCGGCATCCGTCAGATCTCCCCGCCCCATGCCCCGACCAACGACCAAGGCAGGCAATAGTCACATGATCGGCCGGACAGCTCCTAGCCTCGGTCAGTTCGCCCGCCCGGCGTACCGTGGCGCTGAAGGTAGGTGAGCAGATGACTACGGAACTCGCGGACAACGTGCGGAAGTACCGGCGTCGGGCCGGGATGAGCCAGGAGGAACTGGCCCACGCGGCGGGCATGTCGCCGGCCACGGTACGCAAGGTGGAGCAGGGCGGAACAGTCCGCATGGAGACGCTTCACGCCCTGGCACGGGCGCTGGGCGTGACCACAGCGGCGCTGATCGCCTCCGACGCCCCAGAACCTGTAGGGCGGACCGAGGAGCCGAACCGGGTCAACCTCATTCAGCTCCGCGCCGCGCTCACCCCGGCCGTCGGGCTCGTCGACCAGGAGGCCGAAGCCGCGGGCGAGGAACCGAACCTTCGCGCCTACGCTCGAACGGTTCGAGATGCGAGGGTGCTGTACTTCTCCGACAGCTACAAGAGCGTCGCCGCTCAACTGCCGGGCCTGCTGCGGGATGCCGCGCGGGCCGTTGCCTACTACGACGGCGGCGAAGAGCACCGGCAGGCCCTGTTGGCCCGCGCCGAGACGTTGCGCCTGGCCGGCACGTACCTGACTCAGGTCCGGCAGTATGACATCGCGTACGCGGCCCTGAGCGGTGCCATCGCGGACGCCCGACGGGCCGGGGACATGCTCGCGGCGGGGTCCGGCGTCGGCGGCATGTGCTGGCTGCTGGTGCGGCAAGGCCGGCTGGACGAGGCGGAACGGATCGCCACCCAGAGCATGGACGTGGTCGAGCCGAAGATCACCGGGGCCGAGCCCGACCACTACGCGGTGTGGGGCGGTCTGGCGATGGAGGCCGCCGCCGCAGCGGCGCGGAACAACCGCCCGGACGAGGCCAAGGAGTACCGCAAGGCGGCGCGGGTGGCGGCGACTGCTGTCGGCACGGCGCACCGCAACGTCTCCCGGCACTGGTCCGTCTTCGGACCGGTGACCGTGGCCCTGAAGGCGCTCGAAGATCCCATGGTCATCGGGGACGCCCGCGCGGTGGTGCGCAAGGTGGGGGAGGAGGCGGAGCTGTCGCCGAAGGCGTGGAAGCGTCTGGGCAGGCCCAGCACGAACGACGGGAACCGCTTCACCCTCGACATGGCACGCGCCCACACGCGGACGGGTGACCTGTCGGCCGCCATGGACGAACTGGCCCTCGCCCGCGAAGCCGCACCGGAGTGGCTGAGGCATCAGAACTCCGCCGCCGAGACCATGCAGGAGATCCTGAGCAAGCGCAAGCGCACCCTGACCAGCGACATGCGCGAGATGGCCGCCTACCTGGGCGTCGTCGGATAGGTGCCACGCAGCGTGGCAGTTTGCCGACCCAGCGTTGCGATCTGCGCTGCCGCATCCATGGAGTGACGAGTAGTCAGACGGTTACGGTCGCCGAGTCCCCATCCAGCGACCGAGGCCGGGAGCCCACTGTGAGCATGCCGAGGAGCGACGCGGATCGTCTGCGCCGCAGGGAGTTGTACGACGCGGCGTCGGGCGTGACGGGCCCCCGCTTGCTGCCGTGGACCACCCCGGACGGGAACCCGTGCTACCTGAGCACTGACGGCAGGGGCTACCTCTCCACGCTCGCCGACGGCATCGAGGCGGTGCAGCTCAGCATGGGCCAGGAGTTGTTGGAATACGCCCGCAAGGACTTGGCCCCCGGAGCGCGGGCGCTGCCGGCCCTCGAATACCGCTGGCTGGCCTGCCGGCTGGCCGAGGCGCTGTCGGACGCCCTCAGGGTCGCGGACTCGCGCGGCCAGCGCATCGCGGCCCCACAGGAGGGGGCCGAGGATGCCTGACGCCGTAAGCATCAGCACGCTGGCAGGCAACCTCAGCGAGACGAACGACCCGGGGGATCAGATGGCACGACTCGGGCAAGGGGCGCGCTGATGGGCACGACCAGCCGCTACCGCTTCCGCGAGTACCACGTGACCACCGTCGCTGACTTCCTGGCGCTGCCGACCTTCGAGGCCATCTGCGTCACGGGCGAAGAACAGGACTGTGGCGCCGCGTCAGGTGAGTTGCACACCCCGGAGGAACTGACGCGCTGGATCGCCGGACACTGTGCGCAGACTGGTCATCAGTCGTACGAGCAAACCGCGCGGACCATCGTCCGCGCCGAGCCCGGAGCATGGCAGTAAGATCACGCGCGCAGCCAGCGGAAGGGTGATTGGTCTATACCTCTGACGGCAGTGGCGACGGCAACAACCACGGACTTCGGCGCACATCCACGGACGCCGATGGGCCGTCAAATCACCGTTGACCTGCGAAAAAGCAGGTGGAGAGGGGTCGCGTAGCACACGTACTATGTGCTGGCGGGCAACACCCCGGTACTGGTGCACAATACCGGTCCTGGATGTGGCCCGATTGATTTGGGGAACGGCCTATTCCAGCACCCGGATGGTTCGATTCGAGATGCGAAGGGTCATTTCGCAAGCTCGACCGGTACCCGAGTTGGCGCCTCGGCCGAAGCGAATGTCTGGGATCATCTTGAGACCGAGGGGCACACAATAGTCAGGCGCACAGTGGCTGTAACTGGCAACGGCGGCCAAACTAGGTACTACGACGGGGCGATCGATCTCGGGGGTGGTAACTATGTCGGAATTGAGGTAAAGTCGGGCGGCGCATCCCGTACCCCGGAGCAGCGCGACTTTGACAACTGGGTTGGTCAGGGCAATGTCCCAACCGGCATCGGGCAGTCAAAGGGATTCAATATAATCGGCGTCTTTGATGCAATTACTCCATAGTTGAGGTGTATCGATAGTGAAACCCCCGTCGAAGTCGGATTATCGGCGCCTTATTCAGCCTGTCATTCAAGGTGTCCCAGCTGCCATCCTGAAGGCCGAGGGCTTCGCTGGGGGTTCGCTGTCGTTTGTCCGCTCGATCGGTGCCGTGAAGCAGGAGGTTGAGTTTGGCCTATTCGTGCGCCCTGCACACGCGCGGGATAGCGCCCAGCTTGTTCTCAATACCCACGTGTCGCCGGAGAGTGTCCTAGCGATCTACAAGGAGATGCTGCCAGCCGATCCAGAGCCGCTGGATTCGTGCCGTATCTCTGCTCCCCTTGAGTCCATTGCGTGTGAGCGAGTAGGCATGTGGCTATTCAAGGATGACGCGTCGGCGGCCGCCTTGGAAGCGAACGTGTTGCGAGCCATTTCCAACTCTGTCCTCCCGTATCTGAGGGAAACTGCATCCGTGGACGGGCTCTTTGCGATTTGTCGGGATGGTGTTCAGAAGGCAGCCTCTTTCCTGGGTTACAGTGCCGGTAATCGCGCCACGCTCGGAGCGGCGCTGGCTGTTTCGATCGGGAGAACCCAAGAAGCTCTTGATTTGGTTCGACTGGCATATTTCGGCAATCCGAATTTGCGTGCACAGTATGGCTCTGTTTTCTCGTATCTGGAGAGTCCTGTTTAAGGATTGATTCGCGGCCGGTTGATATCGCCTCTGCGGTAATGAAGAAGGATCATCTGGCAGACAGAAAGAGCCCTACCGGGATGGCTCCGGTGGGGCTCTTTTGCGGTATTGACGGCAACGTCAACGGACGGGTGCTGCACAAACGGGCGGTTCGTCGCCGTCGTCGGGCCGGGTGGCGGGCTCGGCGGGGTCGCGGAGGAGTTCCTTGATGACAACGAGTTCGACGCCCTGTTTCAGGAGGAGGGTGGCGGTCGTGCCTCAGGTCGTGGAAGCGGATCTGTCGGAGGTGTGCGCGACGGAGGAGTGCGTTGAAGTGGCGGGTGAGGGTGGCGGGTTCGATGGGGTGGCCGTCGGGCCGGGTGAAGACGTAGCCGTTGTCCACCCAGCTCGCGCCGTCCGCATCCGATAGAGGCGCGGTAGCCGGCTACCGGCGGGTGCAGGTGGGGTCGGTGTCCGGGAGGTGTCCGGAGGCCAGGTAGGCGTTGACGGTGTCGTCCACGCAGGCGTTGCCGTACGTCCCGTACAGCCCGTGCTGGTCGGCGCTCTGGAGGGTCAGCAGGCGTGAGCCGGGCAGCAGGTGGTGCAGGGTGAGGCCGTCCCGGTGGAGGGCGCGCGGGTCGCCGGTGGCGGACAGGAGCAGCACCGGGGCGTCGCGGCGCACCTGGGTGGGCGCCTCGCGCGGGGCGTCCCAGAAGGCGCAGGGGCTGATGGTGCCGAGCATCGGGCCGAAGAGCGGGTGCTCGGCGCGGGCCGCCTCGATCCGGCGCCAGTAGTCCTCGGGGTCGCGGGGCGCCGCCCGGTCCGCGCACAGGACGGCCTGCATGGCGCTGCCGCCCGGCGAGCCCTGCGGGCCGAACAGCAGGTGCAGCAGGGCGGCGGTCGGCGCCGACGGGGTGGCCGGCCGGCCCGCCGCGGCCTCGGCGAGCATCGTCATCTGCCCGGCGAGGGCGGCCCGTTCCGGGTCGGAGTCGCCCTGGAGCCCCACGTAGAGCAGCACCGGCACCCGGGTGTCGTCCAGTTCGACGGCGTCGGCGCCGCTGCCGACGACGAGTGGGCGGGCCGCGGCGGCGTCGATGGTGCGCAGGACTCCGGCGGTCACCTCCTCGCCGGTGCGGCCGAGCCCGTACGTGCCGTGGCGGGCCGCCGCCCAGCTCGCCCAGTCGGCGAACGCGTGTTCCTGGCCGGGCAGTTGGTGGGGGAGCAGGGCGGGTCCTGTGTGGTGCGGGTCCAGTGCGCTGTCCAGGACCATCCGGTCGAAGCGGCCGGGGAACAGCTGGGTGTACACCGTGCCGAGGTATGTGCCGTAGGACAGGCCGAGGTAGGAGATCTTCCGTTCGCCGAGCGCGCCCCGGAGCACGTCCAGGTCCCGGGCGGTGTCGCGGGTGCTCGCGTACGGCAGCAGGTCCCCGGCCGTGGAGCGGCACTTGGCCGCGAGGTCCCGCTGGTAGGTGACCTGGCGATCGAAGGAGGCGCGGCCGGTTCCGGCGGAGTAGAAGCCGCCGTCCGGCCAGCCGCAGTCCAGCGGGGTGCTCCGGCCGACGAAGCGAGGGTCCATCCCGACGATGTCGAAGCGGGCGGCGGTCTCCTTGAGGGCGGCGTGCACCCGGGGTGGGGCGCCGATCGTCGGGCTGCCGGGGCCGCCGTCGTTGAGCAGCAGCGCGCCGATCCGGTGGCGGGTGTCGGTGGCGGCGATGCGGGAGAGCGCCAGGGTGACGGTGCGTCCGCCGGGGTCGCCGTAGTCGAGTGGCACGGTGATCTCGGCGCAGCGGGCGCCGGCGCGTTCGAGTGCGGCGCCGTCCTGGTCGTCCGGGCCCAAGGCGCAGCCGTGCCAGTCGAGATGCTGCCGGTAGTAGCCGTCGAGTTCCGGGGCGCCAGCCTCTGCGGGGGCGGTCGCCGCGGCGGTCACGGTCAGGCAGGACGCGAGGGCGAGGCCGGCCGCGACGGTGCGCCGGAGGGCACGGCGCCGCCGGGCGGCGGGAGCGGAGCGGCTGCGGTGGGGACCGGCCATGACGCCTCCTTGGCGGCGTGGGACTCTTCCCCGGAAAGCTAGCGAGAGAACCCCTGTGACCAGCCGTTCCTTCTCCGCTCCGGAGCCGGGTTCACCGTGGTGGAGCACCCAGGGGGACGCGGGGCAGCGGGCCCGCTTCGCGTACCTGGCCTCGTACGCGTGCCGCCGTACCGGCCGGTGGAGGAGTCCGGGGCGCACGGAAGGGCGTGCGGTGAGGGGCGGCGGGCGGCCCGTGAGTACTCGCCTCACGGGCCGGCGCCGCCCGCATCCGCCGAAGGCGCGGCGGGCGGCTACTGGCGGGTGCAGGTGGGGTCGGTGTCCGGGAGGCGTCCGGAGGCCAGGTAGGCGTTGACGGTGTCGTCCACGCAGGCGTTGCCGTAGATCCCGTACAGCTGGTGCTGGTCGGCGCCCTGGAGGGTCAGCAGGCGCGAGCCGGGCAGCATGTTGTGCAGGGCGACGCCGCCGCTGTAGGGGGTGCGGGGGTCGCCGGTGGCGGAGAGGATCAGCGCCCGGGCGTCGCGGCGCACCTGGGTGGGCGCCTCGCGCGGGGCGTCCCAGAAGGCGCAGGGGCTGATGTTGTCGAGCAGCGGGCCGAACAGCGGGTGTTCGGCGCGGCTTTGCTCGATCTCGCGCCAGTAGTGCTCGGGGTCGTGGGAGGCCGGGCCGTCCGCGCACAGCACGGCTTGCAGGGCGCTGCCGGCCGGCGAGCCCTGCGGGCCGAACAGGGCCTGGAGCAGGCCGACGGTGTCCGGCGTCGGGGTGACCGGCCGGCCCGCCGCGGCCTCCGCGAGCATCGCCACCTGCCCGGCGAGGGAAGCCCGTTCGGGATCGGAGTCGCCCTGGAGCCCCATGAAGAGCAGCATCGGCACCCGGGAGTCGTCGAGTTCGAAGGCGTCGGCGCCGGTGCCGAGGACGAGCGGGCGGGCCGCGGCCGCCTCCTCCGTGCGCAGGATTCCGGCGGTCACCTCCGCGCGGGTGCGGCCGAGCCCGTACGTGCCGTGGCGGGCCGCCGCCCAGTCCGCCCAGTCGGTGAACGCGTGGTCGAGCCCGGGCAGTTGACTCGGAATGAGCCCGGGCCCGGCGTGGCGCGGGTCGAGCGCGCTGTCCAGGACCATGCGGTCGAGGCGGCCGGGGAACAGCTGGGTGTACACCGTGCCGAGGTACGTGCCGTAGGACAGGCCCAGGTAGGAGACCTTCCGTTCGCCGAGCGCCCCCCGGAGCACGTCCAGGTCCCGGGCCGTGTCGCGGGTGCTCGCGAACGGCAGCAGGTCGCCGGCCGCCGAGCGGCACTGGGCCGCGAGGTCCCGCTGGAGGGCGACCTGCCGCTCGAAGGAGGCCCGGCCGGTCCCCGAGGACAGGACGCTGAGGCCGACATGCCAGCCGCAGTCGATCTGGGCGCTGCGGCCGACGAAGCGCGGGTCCAGCCCGACGATGTCGAAGCGGCCGGTGGTCTCCTTGAGCGCGGTGTGCACCCGGGGCGGCGCGCCGATCGTCGGGCCGCCGGGGCCGCCGTCGTTGAGCAGCAGCGCGCCGATCCGGTGGCGGGTGTCGGTGGCCTTGATCCGGGAGGCCGCCAGGGTGACGGTGCGTCCGCCGGGGTTGCGGTAGTCGAGCGGCACGGTGATCTCGGTACAGCGGGCTCCGGCCTGTTCGAGGGCGGCGCCGTCCCGGTCGTCAGGGCCCAGGACGCAGCTGTGCCAGTCGAGGTGCTGCCCGTGGTAGCGGTCGAGCCCCGGGGCGCCGGCCTCCGTGGCTTCTGAGGCCTGCGCGGCCTGTGCGGGGAGGGTCGCGGCGGCGGTGACGGCCAGGCCGGCCACGAGGGCGAGGCCGGCCGCGACGGTGCGCCGCAGGGCGCTGGGCCGTCGGGCGGTGGGGGCGGTACGGCTGTGCTGAGGGTCGGGCATGAGGCCTCCTCGGCGACGTGGGCCCTTCCCCGAGGAACCGGCCGAGGAGAGCCCCTGTGATCAGCCTTTCCTGTTCCGTTCCGGAGCCGTCGCGGAGACGGCCCCGCGGTGCAAGCTCCTCAGCGTAGACGCCGAACCGGCCGTGGAAGGTGCAGAGTTCGCGTCACGTCGTCGTTCCGTTCCGCCGAACCCCCCGGCCCCCGCCGCGCACGAGAAGTCGGCCCCGCCGACTTCTCACGCAAAGCCCCTGGTCGGATGGCCTACCATGGCCCCCATGTTCCTCTCGCGTGACTAGGACCACAGGCGGCGGCCGCACCCCGGTGGTGCGGCGGCCCTTCGGCGTCCCGGTACACCGGCGCGCGGCGCGCGCCAGCCTTCGAGGAACCCCTTCATGCCTTCGTCCTACGCGGCGGTCCTGCGCACCCCCGGCGCGGTCCGGCTCTTCTCCGCTGCCCTCATCGGCCGCCTCTCCTACGGCGTCGTCCCCCTCTCACTCCTGCTCGCCGTCAGCGCCACCACCGGCTCCTACGCCCGGGCCGGCTGGCTGACCGCCCTGTTCGGCGCCTCCAGCGTGTTGCTCTCGCCCGTCCGCGCCGGACTGGTCGACCGCCACGGCCCGCGCCGGGCGCTGCCGCCGATGGCGGCCGGGTACGCGCTGGTGCTGCTCGGCCTGGCCGCGGCCACCTGGCGCCCTGGCGTCCCCTACCCGGCGCTGCTCGCCCTCGCCGTGGCGGCCGGCGTGTTCGCGCCGCCCCTCGGGCCGGTCACCCGGGCGCGGTGGAGCGCCCTGCTGCCCGACCCCGGCCTGCGCCGCCGGGCCTACAGCCTGGACACCGTCGCCGAGGAACTCCTGTACGTCACGGGGCCGTTGCTGGCCGGTGTGATCGCCGCGGCGACGGCGCGCCCGGCGCTCGGGCTGGTGCTCGGCGCCGCTCTCGTCCTCGGCGGCACCCTCGCCCTGGCCGCCTCCGTCCGCACCGAGTCCGGCACCGGCACCGAACCTGCGGGCGCCGAGGACCGGTCGCGCCCCTGGCAGTTGCTGGCCCGCACCCGCCAGCCGCTGGCCGCCGCGGCCGGGGCCGGTGCCGGGCTCGGGGCGTTCGGCCTGCTGGCGGTGGTCTTCGCCCAGCGGCACGGGCAGGCCGCCAGCGCCGCCTGGGTGGAGGCGGCGCTGGCGGCCGGCAGCGCGGTCGGCGGTCTCGTCCTCGGTGCCCTCGACTGGCGGGCTCCGGCGCGGGCCAGGCTCGCCGTCCTCACCGCGGCGTTCGGCGGCACGCTGGCCCTGGCGGCCTTCGCCCCGACGCTCCCGCTCCTGGCGGCCGTCGCCGCCCTGGCCGGACTGGCCGTGGCCCCGACCCTCACCACCGCCTACCTGTTCACCGACGAACTCGCCGGCCCCGGCCGCCGCACCCGGGCCGGCGCCTGGGTCAACGCGTCGTTCAACGCGGGCAGTTCGGGCGGCACCGCGCTGGCGGGCCTGCTCGCCGACCGGCTCCCGCTGCCCGTGTGCCTCGCCCTCGCCGCCACCCCGGCCCTGGCCGCCCTCACCACCGTCCGGCTCGGCGGGCGGCCGTCCTCGGGCTCGGCGGACCGGCCGGACGAGGCTGCTCGCGCGGAGGATCCGTCGGCTCACCTCGGCGGGGCGCCGTCCGCGTGATCACTCGGTACCGCTCCTACCGCGATGTCGAGGGGTCGTTCGCCGTACCTGCCGGGACCGGCTCCTCGGCGGGGCAGGTGGTGGGGACATCCGCGCGGCCTCCATACCCGGGGCCCCGAACGCGGCGGCCCGGCGCCGGCGGCCCGGTGCCGGCGGGGTGGTAGAGGGGCGGTCCCGGTCGCTCGCACGGGCTAGCGACCGGGGCCAAGTCCCCCGTTTCTTTTGGTGCCTTGCCCATGTCACCGGACCCGCGACGGCTCGCAACGCCGTCGGAGGGAGTCGATCACCCCGCGAGCCCATCGCGTGTCCCCGGAATCCCCGAGCTCGGGCAGGGCGGCGAGCTGCAACCGCTCCCACACCCCGGCCCGGCTCCACTGGGCGAAGCGACGGTAGACCGTCTGCCATCGCGGACCGAACAGCGGCGGCAGCTCACGCCACGGGATGCCGGCGGTGACCACGAACACGATCCCGGCCAGCACCTCGCGGTCATCGGCCTTGCGCCGGCCGCCGCCTTGCGGCCGGACCGCCTCCGTCGGCGGTACCACTCTTCTGAACGGATCCCACAGCTCGTCGGGGACCAGACGCGAAACCAGGAGGACTGCCACGTCCTGGTCAAACGAGCGGGCGAGCCATAGGAAACCCTGCACAGGGAGAGGTTCGGGTACCTACTTGCTGGCGTCGCCTCCGGTGGGCCGGAACGGCGTGATGGATGCCGACAAAGGCGGCCCACTTTCGAACGCTAGCAGGAGGATGACGGCAATGCCCCAGCCTGAATTCATCAGGGTGCTGATCGTGTTCAACGCCGAAGACATCGTCAACGATCTCGGTCCGGGTTCCCAGGATCCGAAGAATCCCACGTGGGTCGAAGCGGCCGCCAAGTACATCTACGTGACCGTCAAGCAGGCGAACACCGTGTCCGGAAGCACCGGAGCCGAACTCAACATCACCGCACACGTGGATGACGAGATCCGGTGGCGCGAGACCACGTACTCCCTGGACGACAACTTCGCCGCGCTGCTCTACGACTACGAGAGCACGAGCAACCTCATCAGCAAGCCGCAGCCTTCAGGCCCGGCCCAAGCCAGGCTTCCCTTTTCGACCGCGACCAGCGCGGGGGACACGAAGTACGACGCCACGCAGAAGGTGCAGAACAGCTACTGGTCCGCCAACGTGACCAACCCTGGAAGCGGCAGTTACACGTTCTCGTTCCAGATCATCGACAGGGACGGAAACCTGGTGGGCTACTACAAGTGGGACCCGTTCCTCACCATCACGGGGTGACCTTCCGCGTCCCTGCCCGGCCGTTCTCGACCGGCTGGACAGGCACGGATCGACGGGCCTTCGACGCTCGTGGAAATGCGCTCCGGCATTCGCCTGTGGAATGGTGCCGTGGTGCGCGGGGAGTGGCGCGAGGGCCTTTCCGGCCGACGGCGTGGATGCCGGACTCCGCCGTTCCGGAAGGCCCGCACCCGTTCCAGGACGGTTGTACGGCGCACCGCCTGGTCCACCCGGAGTGGGAAGTCGGGCCGGCCGACTTCCCACTCCGATTCGCGGGCCGGTGGGCGTCAGTCCTGGTAAAGGATCCAGTTCTGGTCGGGGCTGCCGGGCAGGCCGGCGCCGGTCGGGCCGCCACCGTTGTCGGGGGCGGGGGAGCCGGTGACGGGCTGGTCGACGCCGGTGGTGTGGAGGACGAGGCCCAGGTCGCCGTGGCTCCTGATCAGGGTGGTGTCCTGGCTGTTGTCGATGATCCAGCGCTGCGTCAGGTCGCCGCTGCGGCAGGTCTCCTGGACGACGGCCTGCCCGATGCCCTTGGCGGTGACGCACTTGCCCGAGGTGCTGCCCTTGACGGTGAAGACGCCGACGGACTCGTAGGCGTAGTCGACCTTGTCGAACACCCAGGTCTGGCCGGCCGGAGCGGCGGCGCGGGCGAGGACGCCGGTGCCGGTGCCCTCGTCCAGGTAGGTCTGGTCGCCCTGGACCTGGAGCTGCCCGGTGAAGTGCGCCAGGCCGGCGGACGCCGGGGCGCTGTTGAGGACGGCGATGCCGGTGAAGGCGACGGTCGCCCCCGCGAGGGTGGCGAGGGTCTTGTGGGTGATGAGCCTCATGTGACCCCACCCTACGCACAAGATCCTCCTCCGATAAAGGGCTTAGGTCTCCGGCCCGTTACGCCCCCGACCCGCGTCCGCCTACGGTCCTTGCCGTGGATACGACAGGGATTCTGGACGAGGCGCTCCACCGGCTGCACGGCACCGGGCCCGAGCGGCTCGGGCGGCTCAGCAACCACGCGCCGATGGCCGTCGAGGCCCTCGCCGCCCACGGGCAGGCGGGGGCGGTGCACCGCTGGCTCGACCTGTACGCGCGGAGGCTGGAGGAGTTCCCGTCCCGCGTCGAACCGGTCACGGACGCCAACTGGCGTTCGGCGCTGGGCGATCCGGGCCGCGTAGCCGACTGGATCGGCCACTTCGAGCGGGAGCTGGCGGAGCGTCCCTGGCGCGAGGTGCTCGCCCGGTGGTGGCCCCGGCTGCTGCCCGGCCTGTACGGCGGTTCGACGCACCCGGTGATCCGGGTCGGCCACGCGGTGCGCACCCTGCTGGCGGGCGAGGCCGCAGGCGCCGCCGGGGCCGTCGGGGTCGCCGCAACCGGGCCGAGGCTCGCGGAACTCGCCCACGGCCTCGGCTACTGGGCCGCCCGCCACCGGCCCGTCGCCGCACCCGCCCGGCTGCCCGGCGCCGCCGGCGCGGCCGCGGGCCTCGACGCGGTGCCGCCCGTCGCCGTCCGGGACGGCGGCTTCCCCGACCGGCTCGACCGCGTCACGGCCCTGCCGGTGTGGGCGGACGCGGTCACGGAACCGGGGGAGGCGTACGACCGCCTCACCGAACTGGTGCGGGCGGCCACGCACCGGTACGCCGCGTACGGCCACGGCGAGGAGACGATGCTGGTCCACGCGGCCACCGCCCCCAACGCCGTGCTGCGCACGCTGCCCGCGCTCCCGCGGGCGCTGTGGCCGGCGAGCCTGCGGGCGGCCTGGACGGCCTCCGCGGCGGTGACGGCGATGTACGCGCCCGCGGCGCCGGTCGCCTGCGTCCCGCCCGGGGCGGTCACCCCCGAGGAGGTGTTCGAGCTGGCCCTGGCGCACGGGGACGAGCACGTCATCAAGCTGGCGGACACGGCCCTCGACGTCGGCGACGCACCGGCGCTGGCGGCGGCCCTGCGCGCGATGGAGCTGAGCGACCGGCTGGGGTGAGGTGCGGAAGGGGACGCGGAATTCGTCCGGTGGTCCCGTCGTCGGATCCGTCGGCCTGAACGTGTACATCAGGGCGGCAACTCCCCGACGGCGCCTGCCACATGCCTCCGAAGGCCGACCCCCGACGTCCCGCGCGACCGCCGCGCACCGACCCCCGCCGCCCGGCCCGGCCCGGGCGCCCCGTGAGCGTGCACCCCACCGCCTCCACCGCGAAGGAGTCCTGATCATGGCGAAGCTCATCATCGACCTGGTCGAGCGCACCGTTGCCACGTACGCAGCGGCGTTCCTCGGCCTGCTGCTGGCGGACGGGTTCGACCTGACGTCGATCAGCGCGCTCAAGGCGGCGGCACTGGCGGCGCTTCCGGCCGCGCTGACGGTGGTCAAGGGGGCGGTCGCGTCCCGCGTCGGCGACCCGCAGTCGGCCGCCCTGCTGGGCCGCAGCCGGGAGTGACCCGGGCCGGGGCCCCGCCCCGCCCGGCCGGGGCCGGCCTCACCCGGCAGCAGGCCCGCCCCACGGGGTCCGCGCCGGGTCGCCGCCCGTCCACGGTGCCCGGCCGTCCTCCGCCAACACGCTGACGAGCCACTGGAAGTGGGGCTCCTCGTCGAGGTGGCGGGAGGAGCCGGGCAACGGCCTCAGCGCACCCTCGCGGAGGCGGTCCCCGAAGAGCACCACCGACCTCGCCCCGCTGTCCTTCGACGACCGCCAGACCAGGCCCTGCGCCCAGGGGGCCGTCGCCCGCAGGGCCCTGGCCCACTGCCGGGTCCTGCGGTAGTCCTCCTTCGCCCCCCGGACGAGCCACTCGCCCTGGCCGACGGCGGCCAGGTCCCCCGGCTCGGCGAGGGACACCAGGCAGGCGTCCACGGTGAGTTCCACCGCCGAGATCACCCGGTTCCTGGCTCCGACCTTCGGGTCCTCGGCGGGCCCGTCCCGGCCCTCGTCGAGGAACACCTCGAAGACCGCCGTCCGGGGACTCAGGGCGGCGTAGTAGTACGGGTACGGCTCCTCGGAGGTGCTGTCGAAGCGCCCGCCGCGCGGGGTGCCCCCGGTCGAGCCGGGGTTGAACTCGACCGGCGACCGGTGGGAGCGGTGGACGCGGTGCAGGACGGTTCCGCGGGGGAGCAGGTGCCGTCTGGGTGCGGTGGTCATGACGGTGAACCACTCAGAGTCGCTGGTGTGTTCCGGTCGACGTCAGTCCGGCCGTCTCTTCGAGGGCCGAGAGGAAGGCATCGCGGGTGAGGTTCTTGCGCGCGAGGAAACAGATGTCGGTCAGCGGCGACTTGGGGTTCTGCCGCAGGTAGCCCACCGCGGCCGCGACCATGCGCTGCGCGGTCGTCTCCCGGTCCCCGCGGCCCGAACCGACGCCCAGCGGCGGGAAGACGATGGACCGCGGCGGCTTGTCCGCGCCCAGGCGGGCGGCGGCCGCCAGCGCGTTGGTCACGCAGCGGTCGATCCCGCCGATCTGCTGGAAGCCCTCTCCCGGCTCGCCCCGGACGGTGGCCACGTGGACGACGAACGCCACGTTGTGCGAACGCGCGAGTTCACCGGAGCCCGTGACGATCGCGACACCGGGGGCGACCGGCGTCTTCCCGGCGACCTTCGCGGAGAGCTCGTCGGCGATCACGTCCTCGACGATGTGCCCGAACTCGTCGCGCCTGGCGCCCTCGTACCTGATGGTGCCGGAGATCGAGCGTTCGAACTGGCTGGACATCTGCATCTCGGTGTTCTCGGAGTTCACCCAGATGTCGACGCACTTGAGGTCGCGGAGATTGCCGGTGATCAGGCAGATCCGCTTGCCGCGGACACCGTCCAGGAGGAACGGGTGTACGACGAACTCCCGCAGGGTCTCGGGCGCTTGATCGGTACGGGTGGCTGCGGTGCGCTGACGCGGGATCCGGGCCGGGGGAGGGGAGGCGTTGCCGCGGTCGATCTCGGTGACCCTGCCGTGCACCCACATGATGGCGCGCAGGACGACGAACACGAAGGCGCCGGCCCCGCCGAGGGAGAACCCGAACGCGGAGCCCTGGACCTCGGTTTGAGGGAAGAAGGCGAAGAGGACGAGGGTCGCCGCGAGGGCGAGGCAGAGCCAGGCGTACGTCATGGTGGCCTGGCCGCGGGTGCCGGATCTTTCGTTCGACCGTCGCAGCAGGAGGGCCATGCTGAGGACGAGCAGCACGGTGGCCGCAGCGAGTACGGGGACGTTGACCGACAATCCGCACCACCCAGGGGAGTCCGGTGTTCCGGGGGCTCCCTACCCGGGCGGGCGCGGGGACATGCGAGGGGTGGTTCAGGGGCGGTGGGTCGGGAACTCGCCCCCGCGGACGGCTTCGATGAAGGAGGTCCAGGAGGAGGCGGGGAAGAGGAGGGCCGGGCCGTGGGGGTCCTTGGAGTCACGCACCGGGACGGCTCCGGGGAGGAAGCCAAGGGCCGCCTCGATGCACTCGCGTCCGTCGCCCGCGCTGTAGCTGCTCTTGCGCCAAGCGGCCTTCTTGAGATCGACGTTCTGCAAAGCGGTACTCCTCCATCGCATCGGTGATCAGGGCGCGGGTATCCCCCGGCGAGAGCACATCGGTACGTGCCAGGTCGAAGTCTCGCCTGGACTCTGCGACAACCGATGGGGCGTCACTGAATCGCCCACGGTACAGGCTCTCCGAGTACACGCATTCCTTCCCATCCGGCATCACCATCAGGATGAAGGATGTCGACGGCGTCACCGGCGCCGGACGATCGAACGGGGCCACCTCGACCACGATGTTCGAGCGCTCAGTCACCGCGAGCAGGTGTTCCATCTGCCGCCGCATCACGCCCGGACCGCCGATGATTGAGCGGATGGCACTCTCGTCAAGCACCACCATGAGTGTCGGCCCATCAGCAGTCAAGAAGCGGCGCTGTCGCTTCAGCCGAGCTTCGACCCGCTCGGCGAACAGCTTCGGGTTGTTGCGCGCGTTTCCGGTGCACATCATCGCGTGAACGTACTCCTCGCACTGCAAGAGGCCGTTGATCCGATTGTACTGAAGCACTCGAATCGCCAGAGCTGTCTCCTCCAGCTCCGTGAACATCCCGAACCAGTCCGGGCTTTCGATTTCCGCTTGCCAGTCCACTCGTTCCCAGAGTCGGACCAGCATGCCTCCCATGGCCAGGAAACCGTCGATCCGCTCCACGGTCTCCCGGTCCATCGACCTCCTGCCGCCCTCGAACCGGGTGATCACCGTGCGGTCGACGTGCAGCAGCTTGCCCAACTCCTCCTGCGTGTAGCCGGCTTGCTCACGCGCGAAGCGGAGCGCTTCGCCGAACATCTCTGCCGGGCTCACCGTCGGTCCGCTACCAAGACGCCGATGTGCCATGTGTTTCTCCTTCAGGTGCCACGGATCCCTACACAGCGTTTTGGTCGCCACCGTATCTCCAGCACCTCGATGATTGGCACCGGAACGCATTCAATCGCATGCAAAGCGTGACGTACGCCCCCTTTGCGCGCCCCCTCCTCCCCCTCCGAGGTCCCCTGATGCTCGCTGCCCGTCGCCCCCGCATGTTCGTCGCGCGCCTCGACTCCGAGACCGAATCCACGCCCCTGGCCCGCTACTTGCTCCGCGCCTACCTCTCCGGGCTCCCCATCGGCGAGCGCTACGCCGACACCGCCGAACTCCTCCTCGGCGAACTCTTCGCCAACGCCGTCCAGCACTCCGACGCCCCCGACGACCGCCACATCGAGATCCGCTTCGACCTCACCCCCGACCGCCTCCTGCGCCTCGAAGTCCACGACGCCGACAGCGGCCACCCCACCCTCCGCACCGCCGGCCCGGACGACGAGCACGGGCGCGGACTCTTCCTCGTCAACGAACTCGCCCACCGCTGGGGCTACTCCCCCCGTCCGGGCGGTATCGGGAAGTTCATCTGGGTCCTCGTCGCCCCCGCCGTCACCCCCTCCCTCCTCACCGCCTGAGAGTCCGACCCCCTCCATGAACCTCACCACCGTCGCCCGCCACGCGCTCACCCGTGGCCACACCCCCGCCGCCACCTACGCGCTGCTCGCCAAGCGCTCCGGCAAGCCCCTGCACTCCGCCCGCGCCGTCTGCCTCGCCCTGGCCATCCCGCTCGCCGAAACCACCCGCCGCCTCGCCGACTGCCACGACACCCTCCTCGCCGACCCCCGCCCGAACTCCGAGCACGACACCGGCGAAGTCCTCGAAGCCCTCGGCGTCTTCGACGTCCCCAAGTCCCTCACCGACACCGAACTCGCGGTCGTCGACCTGTTCCTGACCGTCATCGGCGCCATGGGCGGCATCCGGGCCGGTCACCAGCACGGCCTCCAGCGCTGGTTCACCACCGGCAACCTCACCACCGCCTACCTCTCCCTCGCCGCCGCCCGCCCCATGCCCCGCACCGGCAACCCCGCCCGGTACTGGACCACCCTCGTCGCGGCCGGCGAACTCCTCGCCACCACCCCCAGCCCCGACCGCCGCATCATCTACGCCCTCGTCCACTGCCGCACCCAAGCCACCATCCAGCACCAGAAGTCGGCCCCGCCGACTTCCCACGCACCCACCGCGGCATACTCGGGCACCCGTTCGACGGCGACGACCGGGCGGCACCCGTAGTCCGTTCCCTACGCGGCATCCGGCCGGTCAAGGCCGGATGCTCCGGCCTCACGAATGCCGAGGCGTCACGCCGTTCTCCCGGCCGTGGTGCCTCCGGACAGCGGTGGGCGCAGGCTCCCCGGACGCTGAAATCGGAGTGCCTGCACCCGTGTCCGGTTCCCTACTTCAGGACCACGAACTTGTAGGAGCCGCTGGTGCCGCCCGAGCCCTCCACGGTCACGTCGTAGGTCCCGGGGGTCAGTCCGTCCGGAACCGTCACGGTCAGCGTTTCATCGTCGACCACGGTCGGGACGGCATCCTGCTTGTGGCCGGAGCCGTCATCGAAGTGGACCTTCGTCACGAAGGCCAGGTGATCACCGCTGATGGTGATCGTCGCCCCCTTCTTCGCCGCCTCGGGGTCGATGTCGTCGATCTTCGGCTTGTGGGTGGACCTGGTGCTGGTCATTGCTCCTCCTGCTGTCGGGTCGGGTGTTGACGACCCGGGCGTCTGCCCGTGCGGCTCGCCCGGGGGACTCGGGGACCCGGTGAACTCGACCCTCCGGTGCCTTCCGGAGGCCGGGGCACGTCGGGTCGATCGCGGGCCGGTCAGGACCGGAGAACGGCGAAGACGTACGGAGCGCTCCAGCCCGCCGAGTTCTCCACGGTCACGTCGGTGTTTCCGGCGGGAAGCCTCTCGGGAACCTTCACGGTGATCAGCTCATTGCTGAGGACCTCAGGGGTGACATCCTGAGGACTGCCCGTGGCGGGTGTGAACTTGACCTTGATGGCGCCGCCCAGGTGATCGCCCTCGATGCTGATCACCGTCTTGGTCTTCGCCGCCTCCGGTTCGATGTCGACGATCTTCGGCTTGTGAATGCTCCTGGTCTCCGTCATGTCTTCTCCTGCTGTTTCGGTGGACCACGCAGGCCTGAGGGTCGTTCGTGCAGGGAACTCGGTGGACCGCACGGTGCCTTGCGATGTGTCGGTCATCCGGTACGCGGGAGGAGCGTCTTCGGTGAAGGATCGGGACGGCGACGGCGAACTCCGGGTGGTGGTCTCGGAATTCGATGCACGTTCTTCTCGCGGAGCCTTCGCGGCACGGGTGTATCGGGCGGAGTCGCCCTTGGGGGAGAACGTATCACCAGGAAGTTCGTGCAAGTCTGACCTCGGCCGCAGGACAACGCGGGCGGGCTAACCCCGGGCTGTCACGGGGCGGGCTGTCCGAGGGGCGCGGGGCGTCGCGCGGGTACCGCGACGGACCGGGCGAGGGCGCCGCCCGCCGGGCGGGCGGCGCCCCGGTGGTCCTGCCAGTGGGGTTCCTGCCGTTGCGCCACCGCTTGCCGGTCCGGGAGTTGATCCCGACGATCCGGCAGGCTTCCCTGCTGCTCAGACCCTGGTCCATGAGCCGGAAGCATTCCTCCCGCTCACGGACCGGCTTCCGTCGTCCCCGTCCCGTTCGGTCCTTGCGGATCTCGAAGTCATTGCACTCCTCAGCTGGAGTGTTGCAACGATCCCTAGAACCCAAGCACGGGGCCGGGGGCCGCCGAGGTAGGTGTGCACCTGCGGTGAGGCGAGCAGTTCGATGAACGCCGCACGGTCCCGGGCCTCGGGCTGACGGAGCACGAGCCTGTCGGTCCTGATCGGCTCGGGCGGCCACGCCACGGGTCCCAGATCTTCCACCCCCGCACGCTGACAGACGGTCGCACCAGCCGAACGGGCGACGGATCCGGCCCCAGTGTCCGGCAGAGGGCAGAGGGCAGAGGGCGAGGAGCAGCAGACCGAGGGAGGCCGCGGAGAAGGGGACGATGCGGCCACGTCCCAACGCCGCTGGGAGACCAGGGTGTCGAGGCCGGACCAGCCTCGGCCCCGGCTCGCCGGCCGGGTGTCAACGTGCCGGGCCCGGGGTGGCAGCGGACCTGACGCCGCGTGGGATCGGACCGGGCTGGTGGCGCGGTGTCGGCCGGCTGTCAGCGGGGACGGCGACCTGCCGGTGGGATGTGAGCGGCCTGCGGAACCGTGGGGAGGGACGGCGGTCGATCCGCCCGCCGTCCCTCCAGACCCACTCCGAACTCCGGGAGCCCCGCCGTGCCAGCCACCCCCTCCGTACCCCAGGCCGCGCCGTGGGACGTCCACCGGCTGCCCCGCGCCGACGGGAAGAACGTCCTGGTCACCGGCGGCAACGCGGGCATCGGGTACTTCGTCGCCGAGCAGCTCGCCGGCACCGGCGCCACCGTCGTCCTCGGCAGCCGCGACAGAGCGAAGGCCGAGGCCGCGATCGCCTCCATCGGCTCGCGCGTCCCCGGCGCCAGGGTGACGCACCTGCCCCTGGACCTGGCCGACCTCGGCT
Source organism: Kitasatospora sp. NPDC091335 (assembly GCF_044757205.1). NCBI lineage: Bacteria > Bacillati > Actinomycetota > Actinomycetes > Kitasatosporales > Streptomycetaceae > Kitasatospora > Kitasatospora sp. NPDC091335. Next base: position 19,237 of record NZ_JBIVUM010000015.1, read on the forward strand.
CGCTCCGGGCCTCCGTGGACGGGCTCGGGCTGGACCGCCTCGACGCCGTCGTCCTCAACGCCGGTGTGGCGCTCGACCATCCGCCGCGCCGCGAGACCGGGGACGGCCACGAGCTGATGTTCGCCACCAACCACCTGGGCCACTTCGCGCTGACCCACTGCCTGGGCCCCCTGCTCACGGCGACCCCCGGGAGCCGGATCGTCACCACGGGCAGCTTCGCCGCCAAGTCCGAACGCCTGGACCTCGACGACCTCCAGAGCACGCGCGACTACCGGCCCAAGCGCACCTACGGGCGCTCGAAGCTGGCCCAGATGCTCTTCGCCGTCGAACTCGACCGCCGCCTGCGGGACTCGGGCAGCACGACGCTGAGCGTGCTCGTCCACCCCGGCGGCGCGCTCGACTCCCTCACCCCCTCCCGCCCGCCGCTGCACGTCCGCACCACCGGCGAACGGCTGCGCCACCTGCCGCTCGGGCTCGTCGTCCAGGGCAAGGACGCCGCCGCCTGGCCCGCCGTCCGGGCGGTGCTCGACCCGGGCGTGCGCGGCGGCCGGATGTGGAGCCCCCGCGCGTTCGGACTGCGCGGCACGCCCAGGGCCGAACCCCTCTGGGACCACCTGACCGACCCCGCGACGGCGGCCCGGCTGTGGGAGGCCAGCTGCGACCTGGTCGGCGATGGGCCGGCGCCCGCGCTCTGAGGCTGACGGCTGTGCGTGGGAAGTCGGCCCGGCCGACTTCCCACGCACGGCCTTCCACGACCGCGTACTCCTCGGTCAGTACGTCCTGGAGGCCAACCCACGTGTCCTGAAGCGGTAGGAGCCCGGTCAACCCCTTCGCTGATCGGACGTCCTCACGCTGCCACCCGGCGCGGAGGCGAGGAAGTGCCGGCCCCGGAGAGCGACCGTCCAGCCGGGGCCGTCGGACGCCGCCGGGACGTCCAGCCGCCAGCCGTTCGCGAACCGGACGCTCAGGGTGCCCGAGTCGTCGGCGCGGACCCCGGCGACCACCTGGTCGAGCAGTTGCGTGACCCTGCCCAGGTTGAGCCGCGCCGCGGCGTGGACGGGAAAGGTCTCCGTGCCCGCCGTCAGTTCGGCCGGCCCGTGCGCCTCGATGCCGTGCGGGCCGATGTGCAGCCGCCGCACCGTGCTGCCGAGGACCACCTCGCCGACGCCCACCCCGCGCATCGGGCGGAGGTCCCAGCCGTCCTCGACGCGGTCGATCCCGTTCTCCATGGGGGGCAAGGCTACGGAGCGGCGCGGCCAGGGACGCGGGTGGCCGGCGGGGCGGGGATCAGTCTGCGTGTGGGGGCCAGGGGCCGGCGAGCAGCCGCCGGGCCTCGGCGACGATCGCCGAGGCGGTCCCGGTGCGCGGGCCGTGGCCGGTCGACTCCCAGGCGTCGACCAGGTCGACCAGTGGCCGCAGTGCCTCGGGCCGGCCCAGCGGGCCCCAGCTGTCGTGGGCGATCGCACCGCCGCCGGTCGCGGGTGCCGCACTTCCCGTCACGATCAACCGGAGCCACCAGCGGGCGAGTTCCCAGCGGGCCGACTCCGCCGGGAGGGCGGTGCCGTCGGCGGGAGGAGCCGGGGCGAGGCCCAGTTCGGTGAGCACCTGCCCGAAGAGCGCGCCGGCCCGCCCGTACTCGTCGCCGGGCAGGCCGGCGAGCGGGGGGAGGGACGGGGCCTCGACGCCGAGGGCCAGCGCGACCAGCCCGGCCTGGACCATCTGGTCGTCGTGGACCCGGCGGCCGATCAGTTGCTCCAGTGCCAGCATCCGCAGGTGCTCGACCGCTTCCGCCGGGGTCGTCGCGCAGGGGTCGTGCGGTGTGGTGAACGCCGTCTCGGGGCAGCCCTCGACGATGGTCGACCAGAAGCGGACCGTGGCACGGGCCCGGGAACGTCCGGTCGGCCCGGTGTCCGGCCGGGTGCCCGGCCCGGTGCCCGGCTGGTCGTTCGGCCGGCCGGTGAACTCGTGCCGGACGTAGTCGGCGAGGTCGTCCCCGTAGCGGATGATGTCGCTCTGGTGGACCGAGAGCACCGGATGGCCCGACTCGCCCGGCGTGCCGGGCAGGTAGCGGTGACCGTAGACCGGGACCAGCCGCGGTACGGCCGCCAGTGCGGTACGCGCGATCCGCAGCGCGTCCGGTGCCCCGGTGGGCCTCGGCCCCCAGCCCGGGTACCAGAACCCGTTGTGCGTGACGTCGAACAGCACGCCCTCGACCGGCCGGGACAGTCGCTCCCGCAGGTCCTCGGGGTCGCCGTGGCGCCAGTCCGGCCACTCGCGCGCGCCGTGCGGGAGCCCGGCGGCCAGGAAGACCCGGTGGTCCGCGGCGAACCGGACGCCGAACCGGGCCTCGACCCCGTCGAGTTCGTCCTCGCTCAGACCCGGCCCGATCTCGGCGCCGAGGAGGCGCTGGAGGTCCTTGGCGGCTTCGGGGGTGAGCGGGCGGGGCGACGAGTCGATCACGGGGGCAGCGTACTGGTCCGTACCGGTACCGGAGGGGGCGGAGCCTGTGAGGCCGGGCGGCTCGACCGAGGGGGCCGGGGGTCGGGGCGGGGGCCGGCTCAGGGCCGGTCGTCGGGGTCGGCTGCCCGGGCCTTGGCCGCGGCGCCGGGGCGGGGTGCCCCGTCGACCGCGACGCAGATGCCGAAGACGCGGGCGCGGTTGGTCCAGCCGTTGACGCGGCCCCGGTTGTTGCTGATCTGGACGCGCTGCCTCGCCGGGTCGAGGGAGGACACCAGGTGCAGGTAGACGGTGCCGGCGCGGGCGAGGACGATGTCCCCGGGCTCCAGCTTCGACGGGTCGACCGGGGCGACGGCCACCAGCTGCCGACTGCGGATCAGCGGGACCATCGAGGAGCCGCTCGGCCGGAACTCGACGGTGGCCCCGCCGGCCACCCTTGCCGCCACCGCGTCCAGTGCACCCATCCGGTGATCGTGGCAGACGCGGTGGGGGCGGGCCCACCGGTTTTTCGGCGTCACCTCCCCGCCGGGGAGGCGGGCGTTGACGCGTCCGTGAGGGCGGAGCCGCACTACCGGGGCGGTGCCGGTTCCTTCCGGAGGAGCTCCTCGGCGGAGCACATGCCGTCCGGGTCCAGGTAGAGGCAGATGTTGAAGCCCTTCGCATCGTGCTGGACCTGGGCTTCGAGGCCGCACCAGCTGGGGAGATCGGCGTTGTCCGGCGATATCGAGAAGTTCGTGCCTTCGTCCGCCGAGCCGCTCGGCTCCCAGACCCGCCACTTGCCGGCCTTCATGCTCGTGGAGCAGGAGTAGCCGTGCATCGCGTGGTCGATCCCGTCCGCCGTCAGGCTGTGGTCGGCCGACAGGTGCACCCTGGCACCGGCGGCGTTGCTCCAGTCCCCGACCAGCTCGGCCTGCGTGAGCACGGCCACCTCGCCGCCGGCGGCGGCGCACGAGGTGCAGGCGAGTACCAGGCACCCGACGACCGCGGCCACCCGTCCGGCGAACCCGCCGAGTCGGTGGGCCGTGCGGTGCGCCCGGCTGCCCGGGCGCGGTGCCGGCCGTCTGCCGTGGCCGGCTCCGGCCGGGCCGTCGTGTGCTGGATCCATGTCCCACCCCCTGGTTCGGGAGCGTCGGCGCATGCGCGTGCCCAGAGGGCCGGCGATGCTCCGCCGCGTTCGGGCCAGCCTGCCACATGTTTTGAACCCGTTCAATTTGCGAGGGTCGATGGATCGGAGCGGCCGCCCCGGGCTGCCGAGGCGCTGGTCGCAGACGTCGGGCACGGGCGGTGGCGGTGGCGGCGGCGGTGGTGACGGTGGTGGCGTCACCTGTGGCGCACGGTGGTCCTCTCACTGGTCCTCCTCGGAGGATCGGGGGCTGATGCCACGGTTGTTCCCGTACGATCCGACCGGTAGGCCGCCCGCAGGGGTGGTGCGGGCGGCGCTGGGTTGACGCGGATTCAGCCGGCGGAGAGCACCAAGGCGGCGGGCGGTGGTGCGGTAGCCCAGGCGCTCGAAGGCCGCGGCCATCGGCGTGTTGGCCAGGTCGGTGTCGGCGCGGACCTGCCGCGGGTCGGTCTCGGCCGCCAGGATCCGGGTGGTCTCGGCGAGGATCTCGTCCGCGTACCCGTGGCCCCGGTGCCCGGGCAGCACCCCGAGGTAGCCGACCACGGGGGAGGCGTGGTTGCGCGAGGGGACGGCGAAACCGGCCACCTCGGCGCCGGGCGTACGGGCGGTGCGCCAACAGGAACGCTCGCCGGGCATGGTGTCGCGGTAGAACGCGACGTCCGCGCGCGCCCGGGCCCCGGCGCCGATCCGGGCGGCCTCCCGGCGGGTGGCGGCGTCGAGGCTGCCCTCCAGGACCCGGCGGAACAGGCCGGTGAAGACCTCGTCGTCGGGCTCGGCGCGGAAGAGCAGGCGCCCCGATGGCTCCGGGAGGCCGGCCCGGGGGGCCACTCGTAGCGCAGGCGCTCCACGCTCGCCGTCAGCCCGGCCCGGCGGGCCGCCTCCTGACGCCAGTCCACGCCCGCGACCGCGTCGGGGCGGTTGTGCCAGTCGACGGGGAGGAACAGGTGGTACGCGGGCGGGGCGCTCGCGCCGGCGGCGAACACCGGGTGCGCGGCGGTGAGCAGCCCGGCGGCCAGGGTGGTGCGGTCGGTGGCCGGCCGCACCGTGTCGTGGACGAGCACGGCGTCGAGGGCACCGGGCGACGTGTCGCCGGGGGAGCCCCACCAGACGGCGAGGGCGAGCGGCGCGGTGCCGGGGGCCTCCTCGGCGACCCACGTCCACGCGGGGCGGTACTCGCCGGCGGCGAGCCGGGCCCGGTACGTGTCGGCCGTGAGGTCGCAGGCCGGGCCGGTGACGAGGAGGGGGAGGAGGCGGTCGAGCTCGGACGCGAGGATGGGGCGGAAGATCACGGCCCCTCCGGGGAGGGGCAGGTGCGGTCGGGGAGGGACGGGTGCGGTCGGGGGCGAGGGCAGGGTCGGGGCGCACCCGGTCATCCCCGCCACCCCATCGCCGCGCGCAGGAAGTCGGCCCCGCCGACTTCCTGCGCGCACACCCCCAGGCCGTCCCGGCGCAGCCGTCGGCCGTGTCAGTGCCCGGTGGTAGGCATGGGCCGCAGGAACAGGAGGGGTACGCGTGACGACCGGTGAAGGCGAGGAGGCGAGATGAGCACGAGACTGTATCTGGACAGTGCCCGGCAGCCCCGGACACCGGACGGGTCGGCGGGGGAGTGGGCAGACTTCTTCGACGGGGCGATGGAACTGGAGGCCAAGAACTGGCCGCCGCTGCTGTGGTGGGCGATGTTCGGCCGCGCGGATCTCGCCGAGGCGAGGATCGCCGACACCGAGGACGCCGGAACCGTGGAGCACGCGGAACTGCTGGAGGAGTGGGGCGAGGCCGCCTACCCGTACCTGGTGGTCGACCAGCCGACGGCGCTGGCGCGGCTGCGCGCCCGGCGGGAGGCGCTGACCGGCCTGCTCGGCGAGCGGTTCGCGCCCCTGTACGACGAGTTCGTCGCGCTCGTCGACGCCCGGTTCGGCCCCTACGTGCTGCTGCGGACCGAGGCGTTGGCCGACGGCGGCGATGGCGGAGGCCTTCGCCGACTGTTCGAGGAGACCCTGGCCGACCTGGAAGGCCTCGACGCCGGCCGTGCCCCGGCGGCCGGCGGGTGCCTGGACGACCTGGTCGGGTACTTCCGGCGGTGGCAGCACACCGATCCGGTCTGGCTCTTGGCGGGAGCCGGCCGGGGATGGCCGAGCGCCGAGCTGCGCGAGCGCCTCGCCGGCGGCGCTGCCGGCGCTGCCGCGGCCGGGCGGCCGTCGGTAGCCGGGGGCCGGGTGCGGGGTGCCCTGGCTGGGCTGGTGGCAGGCCTCGTCCGGAGGAAGGGGTGAGCGGCTGGGGATGAGTGGCTGGGTGCGGGCGAGTTCGGCGGCCTGCTCCGGGGTCAGGGCTGTGCCGTGGGTGAGGGCCTTCCGGAAGGCCTGCTTGCCCAGGGCGGTGGTTCGGTTGGCGTTGGCGTTGGCGGTGAGCGGCTGGGTGCGGGCTCAGCCTGCCGTCGGGGTGCGGGCGAGTTCGGCAGCTTGCTCCGGTGCCATGGCCGTGCCGTGGGTGAAGGCCTCCCGGTAGGCCTGCTCGCCCAGGGCGGCGGTCGTGCGGGCGGTGATCCGGTCGACGTCGGCGCGTTCCGCGGCGGGTAGTGGCGCGTCGACGCTGCGCCGGGCGGCGTCGGCGGCGCCGAGCAGCAGCGCGGCGCGGGCCGGGCCCTCGGGGCCGGTCGCGAGCGACTCGGCTCCCGCCAGGCCCTCCAGGGACAGTGCGAACGCGCGCGGCTCGGCGAGGGTGAACGCGTAGTCCAGGCCCCGTAGATGGTGGGCGAGCGCCGCGGGGCGGTCGCCGCGCAGTTCGGAGGTGAAGCCCAGCTCGGCGTGCCGCAGGTGGTCGCCGACCGGGGACACGAAGCGTGCCAGCATGCTGAGCAGCCGTGCCTCGGCCTCGTCGAGGGCGCCGGAGCGGCGCGCGCCGAGCGCGAGGCCGGTCTCGGCGGCCGACTCGCCGAACCGGTAGCCCTGGGCGACGGCCAGCTTCCGGGCCCGCTCGTGGAGTCCGGCGGCGCGCGGCCAGTCCTCGGCGAGCAGGGCGAGGCGGCCGAGCCCGGTGAGCCGTGCGGACACCTCGGTGTGCAGGCCGAGCTCCTCGGCCAGTGCCAGGCCCTGCCGCTGGCGGCGTTCGGCCGTGGCGTAGTCGCCCATGATCTGCGCGTACGTGGCCAGCGGTGAGACAGTCTGCAACTCGCCCCAGCGGTCGCCGAGTTCGTGGAAGGCCGTGGCGGCGCGCACACCGTCGCGGTCGAGGTCGGCCAGGTCGCCGGTGAAGAGCCGGTGCAGCGTGCGCAGCGCGAGGCCGGCGGCGACGCCCCAGCGGTCTCCGGCCGCCTCGAACAGAGCCACCGCGGCGTCGTTCAGCTTCGCGCTCGCCGCCACGTCGCTCGCGCTGAACTCCCCGTACGCGCACAGCCACAGGGCCCGGCCGCGGCGCACCGGGTCCGGCACACCGTCCGCGAGGCCGTGCGCGGTGGCGTCGGTGATGCCGCCGACGGCCGCCGCGGGCTCGCCGGTCATGCGGGCGAACGCGTAGTGCAGCAGCGCGAGTTCGGCATCGCCCGGGGCGGCCTCCACGGCGGCGTGGAGGCGGCGCCTGGCCTCGGTGAGGCGGCCGCGCAGGAGCCACCACCAGCACAGCGAGACGGTGAGCCGGGCCGCGTCGGAGGGCTCGGACAGCCCGGGCCGGGTGAACGCCTCGTCGAGGGCGGTGCGCAGGTTCGCGGCCTCGGCGTCGAGCACGGCCAGCCGGCGCTGCTGGCCCGCGCCGCGCAGCTCCGCCTCCGCGCCTTCGGCGAGTGCCAGGTAGTAGCGCAGGTGTCGGCGCCGGGTGTCGGCCGCGTCCGCCATCTCGTGCAGCCGGTCGAGGGCGTAGGCGGCGACCGTCTCCAGCAGCCGGTAGCGGGTGCCCGTCGGGCCGGTGACGACCACCACCAGCGACCGCTCGACCAGCCGGGTCAGCAGGTCCAGGACGTCCGTGCGGTCCACGCCGTCGCCCGCGCACACCGCCTCGGCCGCGTCGAGCGTGCAGCCGTCGCGGTGCACGGCCAGGCGCCGCAGCACGATGCGTTCCGGTGCGCCGAGCAGTTCCCAGCTCCAGTCGATCACGGCGCGCAGCGTGCGCTGGCGGGCGGGTGCGTCGCGGCGGCCGGAGGTCAGCAGCCCGAACCGGTCGCCGAGCCGGTCCGCCAACTCGCGGACGCCGAGCGCCCGGACCCGGGTCGCGGCCAGTTCGAGCGCGAGCGGGATGCCGTCCAGGCGCTCGCAGACCTCCGCCACCGCGGCCAGGCCGCCGTCGTCCTCGGCCGCTCCGAATCCCGGTGCGGCGGCCGCCGCCCGGGCCAGGAACAGCGCCTGCGCCTCCGCCGGTTCGAGCGGTTCGACCAGTACGACGGCCTCGCCGGCGACCGCGAGCGGCTCCTGGCTCGTCGCCAGGATCCGTACCCCCGGCGCGGCGCGCAGCAGCAGGGCGGCCAGCTGCGCGGCGGCGTCCACCACGTGCTCGCAGTTGTCCAGCACGAGCAGCACGGACCGTTCGCGCAGCGCCTGGACCAGGCGTTCGGCGGGCGCCGACGGGAGGCCGAGGCGCGGGGCGCCCGTGGGGCTGTCGTCGCGGATGCCGAGGACGGCGGCGACCTCGGCGGCCAGGTCGGCGGCGTCGCCCTGCCGGCCGGCCAGCTCGACGAACCGGACGCTGTCGGGGCGCTGCGGGGAGGAGGGTGCGGCGTCCGTCAGGCGTCGTGCGGCGGCGATCGCCAGCCGCGTCTTGCCGACCCCGCCGGGGCCGGTCAGCGTCACCAGGCGGGAGCCGTCCAGGAGCCGGGCGACCCGCGTCAGCAGCGCGTCGCGCCCGATCAGCGGGGTGAGGTCCGCAGGGAGATCGGAGGGGAGACCGGCGGGGAAAGCAGCGGGCGATGGGGACGGGACGGCGGGGGAGTTGTCGCCCGGGGGAGCGGGAGCGGCGGCGGGCCGTTCGGGCGTCCGCGCGGCCAGGGACGGGTCCTGCCGCAGGATCGCGTCGTGCAGCGCGGCCAGGCCGGGGCCCGGATCGAGTCCCAGGTCCTCCGCCAGCCGGCCGCGCAGGTCGGCGTACGAGGCCAGCGCCTCGCTCTGCCGCCCCGCCCGGTACAGCGCCCGCAGCTGGACGGCCCGCAGCCGTTCGCGCAGCGGGTACCGGTCCACCAGGTCGGCGAGATCGCCGGTGAGCAGCGGGTCGCCGCCCGCTTCGAGGCGGGCTTCGGCGTGCTCCTCCAGCACGGCGACGCGCTGCTCGTCGAGCCGGTGGGCCGCGGCACGGGCGAACTCCTCGTCGGCGAAGTCCGCGTACGCCGCGCCGCGCCACAGCCCCAGCGCGGCGGCCAGCCGGGCGGCGCGCTCCTCGGGGTCGGTGACGGCGCGGGCGTCGGCGACCAGTGCCAGGAACCGCGCGGCGTCCACCTCGTCCGGCTCACCCGCCTCGCCGCTCTCGCCGCCGTCGGCGGTGGCGGGGGCCAGCCGGTAGCCGGCGCCCTGGCGCAGCACGCGGTCGCGGCCGATCGCCCGGCGCAGCTGGGACACCTTGGCCTGGAGCGCGTTGGCCGGGTTGCCGGGCGGTTCGTCGCCCCACAGGTCGTCGACCAGCAGGTCCGCGGAGGCCACCCGCCCCTCCCGGACGAGGAGCGCGGCCAGCAGCGCGCGGACCTTCGCCTCGGGGACCTTCACCTGGTCGCCCGCGGCGTCCCACACCGCAAGCGGACCCAGCACCCCGAAACGCATGTCTGCACGCTACACGGCGTGTCCCGGAGCACCGGCAGTGGACCGTCAGCCGCTCCGGGGCACCGTCAGCGGATCGTCAGCCGACCCGAAGCGCCCGCGGCCAGAGTCGTTCCTGTCGGAAGCCGGCAGAACGGCAGAACGGCAGAACAGCAGAAAGACACGACGCGACACGGCACGACACGAGCGATCGGAGGGAGCGGACCATGCCGAAGTACACGGGCCGGAACGCGGTCGTCGTCGGCGGCACCACGGGGGTCGGCCTCGCGATCGCCAAGCGCCTCGTAGAAGGCGGCGCCCGCGTGCTGCTGACCGGCGGCGCGGCGCACGGATCGGCGGAGGCGGCGGCCCGGCTGGGTACGGCGGCGACCCTGGTCGCCTGCGACACGGGGGACCCAGGGGCCGCCGGGGCCGCCGGGGACGTCGCCGAGGCGAATGCCGCGGCGCTCGCCTCGGCGGCGCGGAGCACCCTCGGCACCGTCGACATGCTGTTCGTCGCCGCCGAGCCCGGCGCCGCGCAGCCGCAACCGCAGCAGCAGACGGAGCCGCAGCCGGAGTCCGAAACGCAGCGCTACGACCGGCAGTTCACCGCCGCCACGAAGGGCGCGTACCTCGCCGTCCGGGCGCTGGCACCGCTGGTCGCCGACGACGGCGCCATCGTCTTCACCACGGTGGCGGCGGACGCCTGCCGGCCCGGCCTGCCGGACGCGGGCGTGCACGCCATGACGGCGTCGGCCGTGCACGCCTTCTCCCACGTGCTCGCGGTCGAACTCGCCGACCGCGGCGTGCGCGTCAACGCCGTCTCGCCGGGCGCCATCGGCACACCCGCCGACGGCGCCGCCCGGGGCCCCCGGCGCGACGCCGCACCGCCGCTCGGGCGCCGCGGTTCCGTCGACGACGTCGCCCGCACCGCGCTCTTCCTGGCCGCCGACGCCACCTTCACCACCGGCACCGTGCTCGCCGTCGACGGCGGCCTCGGCTGCGCCACCGCCCGGCCGGGCCCCGCGCCCCGCCACTGAGTGGCACTCCCACCGCCACACCACACCCCAGCCACACCCACACCGCCACACCCACACCACACCCACGAACAGGACGACCCGCCATGCCCGCCACCGCACCCGCCGAATCACCCGGGACACCCCGCAAGACAGCGCCCCGCAAGGCACCGCCCCCGGGCCCCGGCCGCCTCCCGCTGCCCGCACTGCTCGCCCTGGCCACCGCCGTCTTCATCACCAGCCTCACCGAGACGCTGCCCGCCGGACTCCTGCCCGCGATGAGCGCCGACCTGGGCGTCGGCGAGTCGGCGGCCGGGCAGACCGTGACCGTCTACGCCCTCGGCACCGCGCTCACCGCGATCCCGCTCGCCGTGGCCACCGCCCGCTGGTCGCGCAAGCGGCTGCTGCTCGTCTCGATGGCCGGGTTCGCCGCCGCCAACACCGTCACCGCCGTGTCGTCGGCGTACCCGCTGACCATGGCGGCCCGGTTCGTCGCGGGCGTCGCCGCCGGCCTCGCGTGGGCGCTGCTCGCCGGCTACGCCCGGCGGCTGGCACCGCCGCACCTGGAGGGCCGGGCCGTCGCGGTGGCGATGGCCGGCATCCCCCTCGCGCTGTCGCTCGGCGTCCCGGCCGGGACGTTCCTGGGAGACGCCGTGAACTGGCAGACCGCGTTCCTGGCCATGACCGGTCTGACCCTGCTGCTGCTCGCCTGGATCGCCGCCTTCGTGCCGGACCAGCCCGGCCGGGAGCACTCCGCCGGTACGCCCGTACGGGTCGCGCTGCGCAGGCCAGGGGTGCGGCCGGTGCTGACCGTCACCCTCCTGTTCGTCCTGGCGCACACCATCCTCTACACCTACATCGCCACGCTCCTCGACGACCTCGGCCTCGGTGACTCCACCGGCACCGTGCTGCTGGTCTTCGGCGGCGCCTCGCTGCTCTCCATCTGGCTGGTGGGCGCGCTCATCCACCGCAGGCTGCGGGTCCTGACGGTGGCCGCCACGCTGCTCGTCGCCGTCGCCGCGACCGGCTTCGCGCTGGGGACCGACAGCACCCCCGCCGTCTACGCCGCGGCCGCGCTGTGGGGCCTGGGCTGGGGCGGCGTGCCGACCCTGCTCCAGACCGCCGCGGGCGACGTGGCCGGGGACGCGGCCGACGCCGTGCAGGCCGCGCTGGTCACCCTCTGGAACGCGGCGATGGCCTTCGGGGGGCTGCTCGGCGGGCTGCTGTTCGACCTGTTCGGCGCGGGAGCGTTCGCCTGGAGCGCGCTCGTCCTGCTCGTCCCCGTCCTCGCCGTGGTGCTCGCGGCCCGCTCCCACGGCTTCCCGGCCGACCGGGGCACCGCGGCCTGAAGCCGCCTGAGGCCCGGCCCTCCGCCCTTTCGCCCCTCCGCTTCGCGAACTCCGAAGCCCCGTACCCGGAAAGGCCCCCGCCATGACCACGAGCCCCGCCGCCGCCCCCGCCGCCCGCGACCTGTTCGAGCCCGCCCGGCTCGGCCCGCTCGACCTGCCGAACCGCCTGGTGATGGCCCCCATGACCCGCAACCGGGCCGCCGCCGACGGCACCCCGCCGCCGATCATGGCCGAGTACTACGCCCAGCGGGCCGGCGCCGGGCTGATCATCGCCGAGGCCACCACCCCGAACCGGGTCGGCGCGACGTACCCGAACATCCCGGCCATCCACCGGGACGCGCACGTCGAGGGCTGGCGGGCGGTCACCGACACCGTGCGCGCCGCCGGCGGACGGATGTTCCTGCAACTCCAGCACGGCGGCCGGATCGGCCACCCGGAGACCAGCGGCCTGCACCCCGTCGCACCCTCCCCGGTGCCGTTCCCCGGCCCGGTGCACACCCCGTCCGGTCCGCGTCCGGCGGTGGTGCCGCGCGAGATGACGGCCGAGGACATCCGCGCCACCGTCGAGGACTTCGCGAACGCCGCCCGCAACGCGGTGGCCGCCGGCTTCGCCGGAGTCGAGGTGCACGCCGCGAACGGCTACCTGCTCCACCAGTTCCTCGGCCAGGACACCAACCGGCGCACCGACGCCTACGGCGGACCGGTCGCCCACCGCATCCGGTTCACCGTCGAGGTCGTGCGCGCCGTCGCCGACGCCATCGGCCCCGAGCGGGTCGGCGTCCGCATCGCCCCCGGCGTCACCGCGAACGCCATGGCCGAGGGCGACACCGAGGCGATCTACCCGGAACTGGTCGCCGCCCTCGCCGGGATCGGCCCGGCCTACCTGCACGTCGTGTTCGCCGACCCCGGCCAGGCGCTGTTCCGCGAGCTGCGCGCGGCCTGGCCCGGCACCCTCATCGCCAACCCGGTGCTGGGCTGGGGCGGCCCGCTGCCCGAGGACGGCGGCAGGGCCGCCGCCGAGCGGCTGCTCGCCGCGGGCGCCGACCTGATCGCGCTGGGCCGCCCGTTCCTCGCGAACCCGGACCTCGTCCACCGGCTGCGCACCGGCGCGCCGGTCAACCAGGTGCGCGACCGCGGCCTGATGTACACGGGCGGAGCCGAGGGCTACACCGACTACCCGGCACTGCACACCCCGGCCACGGCACCCCGCCCCGCCCCCGCCCCGGCGGGCGGGTGACCCGCCGTCCACCGAACGCGGGGCACCGGCCGGTGCCGGGAAATACAGAGAGACCGCTCGGGCCACCAGGGCCGGGCGGTCTCTGCTGTTCGGGCGGACCCATGCGCCAACACGGCCCGCTGCCGATGTTCCCGAGTTGTTGGAGTGAACAGCGCCCCCGGGTTCCGGACCCGCGGGTCCGGGTGAACGCCGCTCCAAATCGTCACACCCAGCCAGGACGGCTCACAAGGGCATGCTGCACAAAGGCGCATCAAAATCCGGTTTCAGTTCGTTGAACTGTGCGTCTCTGATAGGGCGTTCACAGAATTGCGGGCGGAGACCGGGACAGTGGCGCATCAATCCGCGCGATGTTCACCGAACCGATTGGGATTCACCCGTACGCCTGACAGAGTGTGATGCCACCGGGCACACAGTGCGACGCCAACCGCACAAGTGCCCGTCAGTTGGAGTGGACAGTGATATGGAGGCCTCCTCGATGACGAGGAACCGGAACAAGCGCATCCGCACCCGAACCCGCACCCGCTGCGCGACGGCGGACCCCGTACCGCTGCGCCCGCGCCCGTACGGGCCGTTCGCGGCCGGTGAGACGGCCGTGGTCGTCGTCGTGGTCGTGCTGGCCGCCGTCCTGGTGGCGACGGGCATGTCGGCCGGGGCGGCGATCGAACTGGCCACGGGCGGCTGCCTGTTGGCCGTAAGGCTGCGACGGGGGCAGGCCTAGGAAGAACGCCTGCCTGCGATGGGACGCCAAGAGAATCCGATCGAGGTGACCGAGCCGGCGCTCGCCCGGCTGGCCCTCCTGCTGCGGAATCAGCGCGAGCAGGCAGGGTTGACGTATCGTCAGCTCGCCGCTCGGACCAACTACCACCCCACCACCCTGCAACGGGCCGCCGACGGTCGCTCCGTGCCGAGCTGGAAGGTCGTGGAGGCCGTCACCCGCGAATGCGGCGGCGACCTCAAGACCATCCGGCGCAAGTGGGCCCAGGCCAACTACTGGTCCCACGTCCCCCGCCCCTCGGGGAGCCGGCGGCTGCTGCGCGCACCCCGCCGGGTCGACCCCCAGCAGGTCGACTCCTTCGCCGACCTGCGCCGGGCGATGCACGAGATGCGCCGCAAGGCCGACTGGCCCTCCCTGAGGGAACTGGACCGCCGGGCCCGCGAGCGGGGCGAACGCCTGCCCTCCAGCACCCTGTCCCTGGTCCTCAAGGGCGAGGCCCCGCTGCGCAAGCCCGTGTTCCTCGCCTACATGGAGGTCTGCGGGGTCAAGGAGGCCCGCCGCGCCCAGTGGGCGGCGGCCTGGGAGCGGACCAACAACTCCCGCACCCCGGTCCCGGTCAACTCGCGCACGTACCAGAGCGAGTTCGCCCGGGCCATGCAGTCCTCCAGCGCGGGCGCCTCGACGGACATCCTGTTCCGCCTGTGGGTGACCCTGCGCAACAGCCGGGCCGCCGACCGGGACGAGAGCCCCGGCCACCCCGCCGCGGCGGGCCGCGACGGCACCGACGACAACCCGTCGGTCCTCGTGTGACCGGGTCCGCGGCCGGGACGCGCGACCCGCGCCCCGGCCGCGGACCAGCACCCACCCGCGCCACCTCGGGACACCACCATGCCGACACCACCCCGCCGCCCGGCCGACCCCGGGCCCGCGCTGGGCCTGCGGGCGCTGCGCGACCTCCACCAGCGCCACTACCTGGACTACGCCGAACTGCTCCTGCCGCCCGCCGACGCCCGACTGGCCGTCCACGACGCCTTCGAGGAACTCGGCGGCCACTGGCTCGACGCCCTGTCCACCGCCAGCCCGACGGCCTGCGCCTGGCAGGCGGTGCGCCGCCGGGTCCGCACCCTGGCCGGCCCCCGGCCGTTCGGGCCGGTCGCCCACCTCACCGCCACCCAGCAGGACGTCCTGCTGCTGCACCTGGTCCTCGACCTGCCGGCCGCCGAGATCGCGGCGCTCACCGGCACCGAACCGGCCGCCGTCCACGTCCAGCTCCGTTCCCTGGCCGCCGCCCAGCGCTGACCGTTCGGCGCTGACGGTCCAGCGCTGACGGGGCAGCGCTGACGGTCCAGCGCTGACGGGGCAGGGCGGGGGCGAACGAGGGCAGCCGCCCGCTCCCCGGCGGGAGCGGACGGCTGTGTGGTGCAGAGCGGCTGATCAGGGGGGGAGGAGCGTCAGTTGGCGAGGGTGTTCAGGTGCATGTCGCCGTTGGGCATCCCGGTCGCGGCGATGGCGTTCACCTTGCCGCCGGCGTCGGCCACGGCCGCGCCCTGCCAGTTGCCGTTGGCGAAGCGGACGTTGTCGTACACGTTGCCGTTGCTCAGGGTGACCAGGTGCAGGTCGCCGTTGGGCATCGCGGTGATCGCGGCCTGGCCGACCGCGCCGCCGGCGTCGGCGAGGGCTGCGCCCTGCCAGTTGCCGTTGGCGAAGCGGACGTTGTCGTACACGTTGCGCTCGCCCACGGTCGCCAGGTGCATGTCGCCGTTCGGCATGCCGGCCACCGAGATCGAGGCCACCTTGCCGCCGGCGTCGGCGACCGCGGCGCCCTGCCAGGCGCCACTGGTGAAGCGGACGTTGTCGTACACGACACCGTTGGCCAGGGTGACCAGGTGCAGGTCGCCGTTGGGCATCGCGGCGACCCCCGCCTGGGTGATGGTGCCGGCCGCGTCGGCCAGGGCCGCGCCCTGCCAGGAACCGTTGGCGAAGCGGACGTTGTCGTACACGTTCCCGTTGACCACGGTCTCCAGGTGCATGTCGCCGTTGGGCATGCCGACGGCCGCGATCGAGGAGATGGTGCCGGCGCCGTCGGCGAGGGCTGCGCCCTGCCAGGTGCCGTTGGCGAAGCGGACGTTGTCGTACACCTTGCCGTTGCTGAGGGTGACGACGTGCAGGTCGCCGTTGGGCAGCGCCGCGGTGACGACCTGGGAGACGTCCGCACCGGCGTCGGCGAGGGCGGCGCCCTGCCAGTTGCCGTTGGCGAAGCGGACGTTGTCGTACACGTGGTTCGGCGCGGGCGGGGTCGGGGCGGGGGCGGCGGGGCTGCCGGAGTCGGTGCCGCCGATCGGCGACACGTAGCCGCTGAGGCGCTGGCCGCCCCAGCTGTAGCCGATGGCGGAGCTGTGGGTCACTTCCTTGACCCTGGAGGTGGCGGCCCAGTTGCCGCTGGTGCCGCCCTCGTTGCCGCCGATGGTGGTGATCGTGCCGTTGCCGACGGCCGTCACGATCGCCACGTGCGCCGCGTAGCCGCCGCTGTAGTCGTACAGGACCGCGTCGCCGACCTGCGGAGTCTTGTGCAGCCCGCCGTTGTAGCGGCCGAAGTCGCCGGCCCACGGGCTCAGGCCGCGCACATCCACGCCGTTCTGCTTCCAGACCCACATGGCGAAGTCCGCGCACCAGTTCTCGGGGTTGCCGGAGGCACCGGTGCAGCTGCTGTAGTAGTAGTTGGTGCCCGCGCTGTTGACCGAGCAGGCGTTCTTGCCCACGTTGGCCTTGGCGGTGGCGGCGATGGAGGTGCCGACGCTGGCGGAGGCCGTGGAGGCGCCCAGGGCGAGGCTGAGCGGCAGGACCGCGGCGGCGGTGGTCAGCGCGGCGGCACGGCGAAGGCTGGTCTTGGACATGACATATCTCCCGAGGTGTTCGAGGGTGTGAGAAGTCGAGGGGGCGACGGCGGGGCGTCATCGGCCGCGCGCCGTCAGCGGTGCGTCGTGATCGGCGGTGCGTCGTGACTGGTGCGTCGTGAGTGGTGCGCCGTCAGCGGTGCGTCGTCGTGAAGTGTTCAGGGCCTCGCGGACCGAGGGGCCGGCGGTCCCGGAGCACCGTCGGCGGTGCGCGGAGGGACGGTCCGGTCCGGCCGGGCGGCTGCCCTGCAGGAGCAGCCGATCGGTGGGCGTCCGCGGCCCGGGGATCAGCCCCAGATCATGTTGTCGGACGGGCCGGGGGTGATCGTGGTGGCGACGGTGGCGACGGCCGGTTCGGCGGCCTCGGCCAGGACGACGCCCGCCGGCTGGGCGGGGGAGGCCTGGGCGGCGACGGCCGGGACGAGGGCGGCGAGGGCGAGGGCGGCGACCGCGGCGGCCTTGGCGGGGACGGAACGAAGCATGACGGTGTCTCCTTCTCGGATGTGACGGGCTCGGGGCTGTTCCGGTGTTCGCGTCCCGCGGTGACGCTCTCTCCGGTCTGTCGCCGGCGGTGTTCCCTGCCGACATCAACTAGCTTCGTCGCTGGTCACGGCCCATGGAAGGGGATTCAGGTGGACGGAAGCGCCCCTGGACCGTTCCGGCCAGGGCCGGCGGAACCGTCCTCACGGGCGGGGGCGGCGGGGCCGGCGGAACCGTCCACGCCGTCCGTGTCGTCCGCGCCGGCGGGGCCGGACAGCAGCCGCTCGTAGAACGCCGCGACGAGCGGCACACCCGACCCCGCCGCCCTCCAGCCCTCGAACCCGGGCACGGCCGCCAGCACCCGACCGCAGAACACGGCCGCCCGGCCCTCCGCCTCGGCGAGGGAGTCGGCGACGAGGTACACACCGAGCACCGGATCCGGGAACGCCTCCGGATGGACGACCAGGTGCTCGACCCGGTCCCCGGGAAGGGCGGCGGCCAGCAGCAGCTCACGGGCGTCGGGGGGCAGCGCGAGGCCCGGCGAATCAGGGCGCAGCGCGGTGTGGACGAGGTACATGCAACGAGCTTGCCGCGCAAGGGCGTTCGGAACATAGGAAAGGGCGAGGACCATACCGGCCCAGGCCTGAACCGTCCACCACGGCGATGGTCACGCCCGGAAGGTTGTGAAATGATCGCGCGCGGATCGAACACGGGTTCATCACGGGGGTGGGGAAATGCTGACGGCACTGGGGCTGGACAAGGTCTCGGAAACGGTCTACCGGACGATGCTCGCGCACCCGCAGGAGGGGGTGGCCGCCCTCGGCGTGCGCCTCGCCCTGCCGGAGCAGCAGGTCAGGCAGGCCCTGGACACGCTCAGCGATCTGGCCCTGCTGCGCCCGTCCGCGGACCGCGCGGGCGAGCTGCGCGCCGTCTCCCCCGAGGTCGGGATGGAGATCCTGATGGCCCGGCAGCAGGCCGAACTCGCGGCCCAGCAGTCGCGCATCGAGGCCTCCAGGGCCGCGGCCGCGCAGCTCATCGCCGAGTACGCCGACCTGCGCCCGGCCTCCGACCAGCCCGGCGTCGAGCAGCTGACCGGCCTCGACCAGATCCGCGACCGGCTCACCACGCTCACCCGGGAGGTGCGCGAGGAGGTCATGACCTTCGCCCCGGACGGCGGCCAGAAGCCCGAGAACATCGAGGCGGCCAAGCCCCTCGACCTCGACCTGCTGGAACGCGGCATCCGGATGCGCACCGTCTACCTGGACAGCATCCGCAACAGCCCGCACACCGTGGAGTACGTGAACTGGCTCGTCTCCCACGGCGGCCAGGTCCGCACCGTGGCCGCACTGCCGACCCGCATGATCGTCGTCGACCGCGCCACCGCCGTCATCCCCGTCCTCAGCGACAGCACCGCCACCGGCGCCGTCGTGCTCACCGGACAGGGCATGCTGGCCGCGCTGTGCGCGCTGTTCGAGACCGTCTGGGCGGACGCGCAGCCGCTCGGCACCACCACCCGCCTCAACGAGCACGGGCTCAGCGCCCAGGAACAGGCCGCCGTCACCCTGCTCGCGGACGGCCACACCGACGACGCCATCGCCAAGCGCCTGGGCGTCTCGCCCAGGACCGCCCGCCGCATCGCCACCGACCTGATGGAACGCCTCGACGCCCGCAGCCGCTTCCAGGCCGGGGTCCGGGCCGCCCAGGCGGGCTGGCTCACCGGCTGAGCCGGCGGCGGGCTCACCGAGCGGCCGGCTCACCGGCTGAGCCGCGCGCCGGTGCGGGGCCGTAGACGTGGACGGGGCGCCCTCTGCCGGAGCGGGCGCCGCGGCGTCAGGAGGCAGGCATGCTCAGGTTCCACGGCGCGTGGCGGATCACCGTGGTCGGCAGGAGCGCCGACTTCGACCAGCGGGTCGTCGTCCGCGGCGCGTACGGGCTGCGGGTGCTGCCCGGCCGGGTCGGCGCCGCGATCGACGTGGACGAGGAGAGCTGGACGCTGTCCCTGGAACACCACCTGTGGGGCCGCAGCTGGCAGCCGAACCTGCGCACCACCCCCGGGCCGGTCACCGAACACGACGGCCTGCGCAGCCAGCTGCTCACCAGCAACGACTGCCACTGGCCGGGCAAGCCGCTGGACTACGTCAACTTCGTGCTGCGCCTGGACCAGGCCGTCGCCCCGGCCGCCGTGCCGGTGCGCGCGGCGCGGGTGAACGAGGCGCCGGTCGGCGCGCCCGTCCAGGCCGTCCGCACCGTCTCCTCGGGCTGGCCCGAGCCGGAGCGTGAGCGCGAGTCCAGGCCGGGGCGTGAGGCGGAGCGTGAGCGCGGCACCGCCCCCGCGGCGCTGCCGCCGCGGCTGCCGTCGCCGGTGCCGTCGCCGTCGCAGGGAATGGCCGGGGAGGCCGTTCGAGCCGGTGCCCCGGCCGTCACGCCGGCCGTCACCCGGTGAGGGCCCCGCGGCGGCTCCGTACGGCCGGAAAACCGGTTTCGGCCGTTCGAAAGGCGGCCTGAGGAAATCCTTCATCCGTGCCCTGGCAGCCCGTACGAATACGGGAACAGCCGGCGGCGGCGGAAGCGTCCGCGGAAGCAGAAGGAAGAGGCCGGGCCGCGCGCCGCGCTTTACCCGTCGGCGTGCGTGGACCCGGACAAGGAACGGGGCCCGTACCGCCTGAGCGGTACGGGCCCCGTTCGCCGTGCGAAATCGAAAAAGAAATCGCTCAGCGGGATATGTCAGAGGGCGACGGGGCGAATGTTCTCCGCCTGAAGGCCCTTCTGGCCCTGGGTGACGTCGTACTCGACCTTCTGGCCCTCGAGCAGCTCACGGAAGCCGGAGGCGTTGATGTTCGAGTAGTGGGCGAAGACGTCCGGGCCGCCGTCCTCCTGCTGAATGAAGCCGAAGCCCTTTTCGCCGTTGAACCACTTCACGGTACCGAAAGCCATAGGAATTCTCCTTAGAAGGCGCCATAGACCCGCACTGCGCGGACTATCCGTCGCCGCACTGATGACCCGCCGGGACCTCAGAAAAAAAATACGCCTGCGATGGAACCAGCAGGCGCACACAGAGTCATGGGAACCAAAACTGCAACTCCTACGACCGTATCAGGCTTCGCCGTCAAACGGGAACTTCCGCTTCGCGGGTTTTGCCGGTGCCGAAAGCAGCGCGGGGACGGCGTGCGGGGCACCGGATACGGGGGATACCCCCAGGCCGGGGCGGCCTGCTGGCCGGGTGTTCCGGCCGGACGGTCCGGGGTTGGCTGGAGCCATTCGCACCAGCACAACCGAAAGGCCGTCACCCGTGCCGTTCCGCAAGACCGTCGACGCCACCGCCGACCGTACGACCGAGGCCACGACCGCCCGCACGACTTCCCGCACGAATCCCCGTACGACCGCCCGCCGCCGCCGCGTCGGCCGGGCCGCCGCCGTCACCGCCCTGGCCGCGGCCCTGGGCGCCACCGCCATGAGCGGAAGCGCCTCCGCCATCATCAACGGCCGCGACTCCACCGAGCGCTACCCCTTCATGGCCACCCTCCCGCTCAGCGCCGCGCAGCTCGCCGACGGGGCCTGCGGCGCCACCCTGATCGACCCCCGGTGGGTGCTGACCGCCGCGCACTGCGTGGTGGGCACCGAGGCCACCGGCGTCACCCTCAAGGGCACCGTGCGCATCGGCAGCGCCCACCGCGACAGCGGCGGCACCGTACGCAACGTCGACCGCGTCGTGGTCCACCCCGGCTTCGGCTTCGGGGACGGCGCCACCGCCCCCAACCACGACGACCTCGCGCTGGTGCGCCTGGACCGCCCCGTCGCCCAGCAGCCCGTCCGCATCGCCGACCGACCGGGACCGGCCGGCACCCCCACCAGGCTGCTCGGCTTCGGCACCGTCGTCGACACCACCGACTACCAGCAGATGGTCTTCCCCGACCGCCTCCAGGAACTGCCCACCCGCGTCGGCGCCCAGGCCGACTGCGCCCCCGGCTGGGCCGGCTCCACCCGCCTGTGCACCCTCAGCCAGGTCCCCCAGGCCATGGCCTGCTTCGGCGACTCCGGCGGCCCGCAGATCCAGCGCGGCCGCGGCGGCCGCTGGGAACTCGTCGGCACCACCTCGGGCCCCGGCGCCCCCGGCACGGCCTGCGCCGACGGACCCGGCCTCTACACCGACGTGCCCGCCTACGCCCCCTGGATCCGCGGCACGCTCAGCGGCCGCTGACCGGCCACGACCGGCACCGCTGGCCGGCGCCACATGACCGGTACGACCGGCACCAGGTGACCGGCACGACCGGCACCGCTGACGCCGCCAGGCCCCGCACCGCGGCCGGACCCCGCCGCGGCTAAGGTCCCAGGTGAGCACCGTCGCGCCCGAGGAGACCCCGCCATGCCGACCGACCCCACCGCCGCCCCCGCGCACCCGCACCCCGCGCGCCTCGGCCTGGGCACCGCGGCCGTCGGCCGGCCCGGCTACATCAACCTCGGGCGCGACACCGACCTGCCCGCCGACCGCACCGTCGAAGCCCTGCGCGAACGCACCCACGCCCTGCTCGACGCCGCGTACGCCGCCGGCGTGCGCTACCTCGACACCGCCCGCTCCTACGGCCGCGCCGAGGAGTTCCTCGGCCAGTGGCTCGCCGGGCACCCCCGGGCCGCGGCCGAGGTGACGGTCGGCAGCAAGTGGGGCTACACCTACACCGCCGGCTGGCAGACCGACGGCGTCGCCGCCCACGAGGTCAAGGAACACTCCACCGCCGTCTACGACCGCCAGATCCACGAGACCCGCACCCTGCTCGGCGACCACCTCGACGTCTACCTCGTCCACTCCGTCACCCCCGACAGCCCCGCCCTCACCGACCCCGCCCTGCACGAGCGCCTCGCCGGCCTCGCCGCCGGAGGCGTCCGGGTGGGCCTGTCCACCAGCGGCCCCGCCCAGGCCGACACCATCCGCCGCGCCCTCACCGTCACCGCCGGCGGCCGCCCGCTGTTCACCGCCGTCCAGTCCACCTGGAACCTGCTGGAGACCTCCGCCGCCCCCGCCCTCGCCGAGGCCCACGCCGCCGGATGGCTGGTCGTGGTCAAGGAGGCCATGGCCAACGGCCGCCTGGCCGGCCGCAACGCCACCGGCCCCGGCACCGCCGCGCTGCGCACCCTCGCCGACCGCACCGCCGCCACCCCCGACGCCCTCGCCCTGGCCGCGGCCGCCGCCCAGCCCTGGGCCGGCATCGTCCTGTCCGGCGCCGCCACCCCGGACCAGCTCACCTCCAACCTCGCCGCCACCGCCCTCCACCCCACCCCCGACGACCTGGCAACCCTCGCCGCCATGGCCGAGCCCGCCGAGGCGTACTGGCGCACGCGCGCCGGGCTGCCCTGGTCCTGACGGGAGCGGCGGGGCACCCGGCGTCGGTGCGCCGCTGTCGGTGGGGCGTTGCCGGTGCGCCGTTGCCAGTGCGGCGCTGTCGGTGCCCGCCCCTACGGTGAGCCGCATGACCGAGCACCTGGACCTCGCCGCCGCCCTCGCGGCCCTGCCCACAGCCCTGCCGCCCGGCCGACTGGTCGCCGAGGACGAGGGGCGGGAGCCGCTGATGTGGGTCAGCGACGACCTCGCCCCCGCCGGGCTGTGGGCGCGGCTGCACCGCGCCCACCCGCAGAGCGGCCTGTGGCCGCTGCTGCTCACCCCGCTGGGCCACGGCGACGACGACTTCAGGCCCTGGCTGTCCGGCGAACTGTCCCCGAGCTACGCCTCCCGGCCCGACCTCTACGACCCGGCCGCCCTGCTGCGCGGCTGGTGGGAGAGCGACGGCGACGAGGACGACGAGGACGGTGACGGCCACGCGTCCGGGGACGAGGAGGAGCCCGACGAGACCCTGGCCCCCTACGGCCGCACCTGGCCGGGCACCGCCCGCGCCGTCACCCTCCCCGCCGGCGCCGCCGGTGCCGAGGCCAGGGGGCTGGCCGACGTGCTGCGCTCCTTCAAGGACGTCCGCCTCGGCCTGGTCCGGGCCGACAGCGGCGCCGACGCCCTCGCGGTGTGCGGCTGGAGCGGCCCCCTGAACCACGAGAACGACATCGCCAAGATCGCCGCCGTGCTCGCCGACTGGGAGCGCCGCTTCGGCACCCAGGTGGTCGAAGTCGGCTTCGACACCCTGGAGTTGAGCGTCCCCGTGCCGCCCGCCACGCTCGCCGAGGCGCTCCCGCTGGCCGCCGAGCACACCGCCTTCTGCCCCGACCTGATCTTCCAGGGCGCCGGCACCCTCACCGAGTACGCCGAGCAGCTGGTGGGCGTCCACCAGTGGTCCTTCTGGTGGGACTGACCTGACCCCGGGGGGCGGAGGCGGTCCGTCTGCGGGCCGCGGGCCGCCGTGTGGCATGCTGCGCCGGGCCGCGGACCCGACCCCGTGCACACCGGCCACCGGCCACCGGCCACCGAGCACCCCCCTGCCCGAGGAGCACCGCTGAACACCGCCTGCGCCGAAGCCCTGTCCGTGGGCCTGCTGGTGCTCGTCCTGGTCTGCGCCGTCGCCAGGCCCCGGGGCTGGCCGGAGGCCGTCGTCGCGGTGCCGGCCGCCGCCCTGCTGGTGGCGACCGGCGCCGTCCCGCTGGGCCACGCGACCGCCGAGGCCGCCCGGCTCGCACCGGTGGTCGGCTTCCTGGCCGCCGTCCTGGTCCTGGCCAGGCTCTGCGACGACGAGGGCCTGTTCCGCGCCTGCGGGGCCTGGATGGCGCGCGGCGCCACCGGGCGTCCGCGCCGCCTGCTGGTCCAGGTGTTCGCCGCCGCCTCGGCGGTCACCGCTGTCCTCAGCCTGGACGCCACCGTCGTCCTGCTCACCCCCGTGGTGCTCGCCACCACCGCCCGCCTCGGCGCCCGGCCCGCACCGCACCTCTACGCCTGCGCCCACCTGTCGAACACCGCCTCGCTGCTGCTGCCGGTCTCCAACCTGACCAACCTGCTGGCCTTCACCGCCGGCGGCCTGAGCTTCGGCCGCTTCGCCGCCCTGATGACACTGCCCTGGCTGGCGGCCGTCGGCGTCGAGTACCTCGTCCTGCGCCGCTTCTTCGCCACCGACCTGGACGCCGTCCCCGCCGGGACGCCGACGGCCGGGCCGGCCCCCGCCATGCCGCTGTTCGCCCTGCTCACCGTCGCCGGCACCCTCGCCGGATTCGTCCTCGCCTCCGCCCTGGACATCGACCCGGCCTGGGCCGCGGCCGCCGGCGCCACCGTCCTGGCCGTCCGCGCCCTGGCTCGCGGCCACACCACCGCCACCACCGTCGTCCGCTCGGCCAACCCGCCGTTCCTCGCGTTCGTCCTGGCCCTGGGCATCGTCGTGCGCGCCGTCGTCGACAACGGACTGGCCACCGGCCTGGCCCACCTCGTCCCCTCCGGCACCACCCTGCCCGCCCTGCTCGCCACCGCCGCGCTGGCCGCCGTCCTCGCCAACGTCATCAACAACCTGCCCGCCACCCTCGCCCTGGTCCCGCTGGCCGCCACGGCCGGGCCCGGCGCCGTCCTCGCCGTCCTCCTCGGCGTCAACATCGGCCCCAACCTCGGCTACGCCGGCTCGCTGGCCACCCTGCTGTGGCGCGGCATCGTCCGCGACCACGGCGTACCGGTGGACCTGCGCCGCTTCACCCGCCTGGGCCTGCTCGCCGTCCCCGCCACCCTCACCGCCGCCGTCCTGGCCCTGTGGGCCTCGCTGCGCCTGATCGGGGCCTGAACGGGGGCCCTGTTCGGGCCCGAGTGTGCAGGCGGGTGGTGCCTCAGTACTCGGAGCTGGGGGCGGCCGTGACCGGTCCGAGGTCCGGTTCGTCGCGCAACTCCACCGCGGTGCCGTGCCGTTCGAGTTCCAGGACGACCAGCTCGTTGGGGCCGGCGCGCCACAGCGGGGCGGGGGCGTAGAGGGTGTGCTGGGGGCCGGCGGCGCAGTGGCGGCCGAGGAGGAAGCCGTTGAGCCAGAGCAGCCCGCGGCCCCAGCCGGGCAGGGCGACGAACGCGTCGGCGGGGGCGGGGAGGTGGGCGGTGAAGCGGTGGAAGGCCGGCTCGCCGTCGCCGGCCCTGGTGCCGGTGTTGTCGCCGTCGTCGGTGAAGCGCAGGGCGGACAGGTCGGTCAGCGGCAGCGTCCGGATCTGCCAGTCGAAGAGCCGCTGGTGGCCGTGCGAGACGCCGCGGGTGATGCCCTTGCGGTCGTCCATCTGCGGGCCGTAGTTCACCCGGCCGAGCGCCTCGACCAGGATGTCCAGCACGACGCCGTCGGGTCCGGTGGCCAGCGGCAGCGTCGCGCCGGGGGAGTTGCGCTCCAGTACCCCGAGCGGGCGACCGTCGGCGAAGACCTGCGCCCGGTCGGCCAACCCGTCGATGCGCAGCGGCAGTTCGGGTCGGCCGGCGGGTACGCGGGTGCGGTAGTGGATCAGCCCGCGGTCCTGCCCGACCCGTTCCATCGGCAGCGGCGCGGCGTGCTGCCGGGGCCGCGAGAGCGCGTCCAGCCCGTCCAGCAGCGCCGCCCGCCCCTCGGCCCGCTCCAGGCGCTGCGGTGCCACCCGGGGTACGGGGGCGGGCAGTTCGCCGTCCGGCAGGGGCAGGTAGCGGCCGATGACCTCGCGCAGGGCGTGGAACTTCCCGGTCAGCTCGCCGGCCTCGCCGATCGGCGCGTCGTAGTCGTAGCTGGTGACGGTCGGCTCGTAGCCGGCGTCCAGCGGGTGGGCGCCGGAGTGGTTGGCGCCGGACCACAGGCCGAAGCTGGTGCCGCCGTGCGCCATGTAGAGGCTGACGGAGGCGCCGGTGGCGAGCAGCTCGTCGAGCGAGGCGGCGGTCTCCTCCGGGTCGCGCACGTGGTGCGGCAGGCCCCACTGGTCGAACCAGCCGATCCAGAACTCCATGGCGGTCAGCGGGCCCTTGCCCTGGTGGCGGCGGAGCACCGCGAGGCGCTCGGGGGCGCGCGAGCCGAAGGTCACGGTGGCCAGCTCGCCGGGGATGGCGCCGCCCTGCTGCATGGAGTCGTGGGCGCCGTCGGTGGTGAACAGCAGGCAGTCCACGCCGCGGCGCAGCAGGCCGTCGCGCAGGTGGGCGAGGTAGCCGGCGTCGTTGCCGTAGCTGCCGTACTCGTTCTCCACCTGCACCGCCACCACCGGCCCGCCGCGGCTCGCCAGCAGCGGCAGCAGTTCGGGCACCAGCGCGTCGAACCAGCCGTCCACCTCGGCCAGGTACGCCGGGTCGGCGCAGCGCAGCCGCAGGCCGTCCACCGCGAGCAGCCGGGCGGGCAGCCCGCCGAACTCCCACTCGGCGCAGATGTACGGACCGGGGCGCAGGATCACGTCCAGGCCCAGGCCGGCGGCCAGCCGCACGAACCGGGCCACGTCCCGCCAGCCGGTGAAGTCCACGGTGCCGTCGGGCAGTTCGTGGAAGTTCCAGGGGATGTAGGTGTCCACGGTGTTCACCCCCAGCGCCCGCACCCGGCGCAGCCGGTCCTCCCACAGCCGCGGGTGCACCCGGAAGTAGTGCACCGCCCCGGCCACCACCCGGTGCGGCACCCCGTCCCGCACGAACCCGTCCGCGTCGTACCCGAGCATGCGCACACCTCGCCGTCCCGTCGGAGCCCTGGCGCTGTCGAGCCTAGCGAGGAACCCGCCGTACGGGCCGGTGGCGGCCGCTCACGTGTCGTAGCCGCCGGTCCACGGCGGATCGGAAGAGTCGGCCTTCCCGAGGGAGGACTCGTGGTCTTCGACGACCTCTGACGGCGGCGGGCGGCGCCCGAGCCTCACCGCGCCGTAGGTGCGGTCATGCGGTCATGTGGTCAAGGGGCCGGCGGCCGGGGGACTTGCGAGTCCGGGCCGTCCGCCCGGCGGGAGGCGTCGGGTGATCCGGTCGAACAGCTCCGTCAGCGGCTCGCCCACCTCGTGGCCGAACTCGGTCAGGCCGTACGTGACCTGGGGCGGCGTGGTCGGCTCGACCTTCCGCCAGAGCAGGCCGTCCCGGACCAGTACCCGCAGGGTCTGGGCGAGCATCTTCTCGCTGATGCCGTGGATGCTCTCGCGCAGCTCGAAGAAGCGCAGGTCGTTGCTCCGCAGGGAGATCAGCACCCAGACGCCCCACCTGCTGGTGACGTGGTCGACCATGTCGCGCGCGGGGCAGTCGGTGTGAAACACGTCATACCGGCCGCCCGCCTCGGTCCCTCTGTCCTGCACCCCTCCCACCATGCCATGAGCTTACCTCCAGGTATGTCCTTACCCGGAGTCAGCCCGCCCTCCTAACGTCGGAGCCACCGAGAACATCTGACGAGGAGTGACCATGATCGTGGTGACCGGAGCGACCGGGAACATCGGCCGGCCGTTGACGCGGGCGCTGACCGAGGCGGGGCAGCGGGTGACGGCGGTGTCGCGGCACCCGGCGGCGGTGCCGGACGGCGCTCGCCATCTGGCGGCCGACCTGGCCGGGCCGGCCGAGCTCAGGCCCGCGCTGGCCGGGGCGACGGCGCTCTTCCTGCTGCTCTCCGGCGACCTGCACGCCGCCGGGGGCGACCCCGCCGACCTCATCGGCGAGGCCGCGGCCGCCGGGGTCCGGCGGGTCGTGCTGCTCTCCAGCCAGGGCGTGGTGACCAGGCCCTTCGGGCCGACCCGGATCGCGATGCGCGAACTGGAGGACACACTGCGGGAATCCGGCCTGGAGTGGGCGATCCTGCGGCCGGGCGGCTTCGCCTCGAACGCTCTCTGGTGGGCCGATTCCGTCCGTGCGCAGGGGCTCGCCGCCGCGCCCTTCGGCGATGTCGGCGTGCCGGTCGTCGACCCGGCGGACATCGCGGCGGTCGCGGCGGCCTGCCTGCTGGACGACCGGCACGCCGGCGGCGTGTACCAGCTGACCGGCCCCGAGGTGATCACGCCGCGCGGGCAGGCGGCCGCGATCGCCGACGCGCTGGGCTCGCCGGTGCGGTTCCACGAGCTCACCCGCGCCGAGGCCAGGGCTGCCATGAGCCGGGCCATGCCGGCGGAACTCGCCGACGACACCCTGGACATCCTCGGCGCACCCAACCCGGCCGAACTGCGCATCAGCCCGGACGTCCAGCGGGTCCTCGGCCGCGCCCCGCGCCCCTTCTCCGCCTGGGCCGCCCGCAACGTCGCCGCCTTCCGCTAGCACGGGCCCGGGGCCTGTCCGATCCTGCGAACGATGCCGCGCCGCCGCGGCGTCAGGCCGGGGGCCGGCCGAGGGTGGGGAGGTGGTCGGCCATGAGGAGGGCGACCAGTTCGCGGCGGGTGCCGGTGCCGGTCTTGTGGAGGATCGCGGTGACGTGCTGCTGGACGGTGGGCACGGTCAGGTGGAGGAGGGCGGCGATGTCCTTGGTGCTGGCGCCGCGCACCGCGTGCAGGGCGACCTGCTGTTCGCGCGGGGACAGGCCGTGGGCGAGCAGGGCCAGGGGCAGGCGCTGGGCGGGGGAGACGGGGGAGGCGACGACGGCGACGCCGCCGCGGCGGCCGTCCAGCGGGGAGGCGTTCAGGGCGAGCCACTGGCCGTCGGGGGTGCACACCCGCACCTCCGCCGGCCCGCCGGTGCGGGCGGCGTGGCGGGCGACGGTGAGGAAGCCGCTGGGCACCCCGCCGGTGTGGGCGGTGGGTTCGGCCATCCGTCCGATGAGTTCGCGGGCCGCCGCGTCCGTCGAGCGCAGCCGCCCGTAGCCGTCGAGGATGGCCACGGCCGGGGCGTGTACGGGCTGGGTGCCGCGCAGGGCGGCGAGGTGGGAGCCGCGCAGGGCCGCGCCGATCGGGGCGGCGACGCGTTCCGCCAGGCGCAGGTGGGGCAGTTCGTAGTGGCCGCGGGCGCGTTCGCGCATGAACGCCGCCGAGGCCCAGCGGCCGCCGCCGAGGTCGAAGTTGATCCGCAGTTCGTCGCCGTAGCCGCAGGGGTGGAGCAACTCCCGGTAGCGGACGCTGCGTTCGGGCCGCCCGTCGGTGGCCCGGCCGACGCTCTGGGCCAGCCGGCCGGCGGTGCGGATCGCGGTGAAGGTGGTGGCGTCATCGCCCTGGAGCTCCAGTTGCACGGCCTGCTCGAACCGGGCGGGGTCGAGGCCGTCGGCGACGGTGGAGACGGGGAAGCCGGTGACCGGGTCGTTGCCGTGCCAGCAGCCGCCGTCGAAGCCGAGCGGGCCCACCAGCAGGGTGTGCAGCTCGCGGAACAGCTCGGCCGCGGGTATCAGGGAGGCCGACAACTCCCGGATGGAAAACAGGACTTCACGCTCGACATCACGTCGTTTGGCCACGGACGGAATACTACGGAAGTCGGGGACCGGTGTCCGGTGAACGGATGGAGTGGGGCGGAGAGGCCCGCCACGGAAGCAGCGGCGGCGGGCGGCCCCGCGCCGGCTACGCCCGCTCGCGCCACCAGGCGACCGTCGCCCGCAGCTGCTCCTCCAGCGGCGTGGCCCGGACCGTGAACGCCGCCTCGTACGCGGAGCAGTCCACCGTGAACGGCCGGTCGAACTGGTAGCGCACCTCCCGCAGTTCGCGCAGCAGCGGGTTGACCAGCCCCGCCACGGCGAGCAGCGGCGCGGGCAGACGGCGCACCGCGACCGGTCCGCCGCCGGCCTCGGCGGCCAACCGGCCGGCCATCGCGCGCACCGACAGCGGCGCGGCGGTGGGCACGTGCCAGGCCCGGCCCCAGGCCCGCTCCTCGCCCGCCAGCTCGGCCATCGCCCGGGCCACGTCCGGCAGGTAGGTCCAGCTGTGCGGGGTGTCCGGGTCGCCGAGGGTGGCGACCGGGCGGCCCTTCAGCAGGTTCGGCATCACCCGCGCGGCCAGGTGGCCGCCGTCGGTGACGCCGGGGCCGAAGAAGTCCGAGGACCGCACCTCCACGGCCCGGATCCGTCCGGCCTCGTGCAGCGCCCGCGCCTGCTCCCAGGCCGCCGCCCGCACCCGCCCCTTGGGGCCGGTGGCGGCGAGCGGCAGGTCCTCGGTCATCGGGCCCGTCACCGGCCCGTAGCCGTACAGGTTGCCGAGCATCACCAGCACCGTGCCGCTCTCCTCGGCCGCCGCGCACAGCGAGGCGGTCAGCGCGGGCCACAGCCGGGTCCACCGCGGCAGTGGCGGGGCGGCGCAGCCGTGGACGGCGGCGGCGCCGCGGGCGGCCCGCGCCAGCCGTACGGGGTCGGACGCGTCCAGGGCGAGGTGCTCGACGCCGGGGACGGCCGCCCCGGCGGGGCGCCCGGTGCGGGTGACGACCCGGACCTCGTGGCCCTGTCCGGCCAGCAGGCGGGCGGTGGCGGCCCCGGCGGGCCCGTGTCCGACGACCAGGTGGAAGCTCATCCGCCACAGCGTAGGGCCTGCGCCGACCGGGCTGGCGCGCGTGGGGGTGGGGCGGGCCCGGGCGGCGGATCCGGCCGCGGGCGCGGCGGCGACCGACGCCAGGACACGGGGCTGGCAAAGGCCCGCGCCAGGGACGAGGCCGCGACGACCAAGCCCGGTACGGGCAGCGGCACCGGCAGCGGTGGACACCGCGGGGCCTGCGGCTCAGCTGCCGTCCCCGCCGTCCCCGCCCTCTCCGCCGCTGTTCGTCCGGCGGGGCTGGCGCTGGTAGCCGCGCACGGCCTTGCCGGCGCCGATGGTGAGGGCCGCGACCGCGCGGGTCCAGCGGGGCCCGCCCCGGTCGGCCCACACCACGCAGCCGCACCCCGCGACGACCAGGGCCAGCACTCCGATCAGAACCGCACCGACCATCACGGCCACCTGCCCCTTCGTCCGACGTTCTCCCTGGGTACGACGTGTGGATCGTCCCACCCGGTTCGGCCGCGGGCCCGGAGGCTGTGCCAGGATGCCGTAGC
Organism: Kitasatospora sp. NPDC091335; assembly: GCF_044757205.1. Lineage (NCBI taxonomy): Bacteria > Bacillati > Actinomycetota > Actinomycetes > Kitasatosporales > Streptomycetaceae > Kitasatospora > Kitasatospora sp. NPDC091335. Next base: position 49,988 of record NZ_JBIVUM010000015.1, read on the forward strand.
CGAACGGCCCTGATCATCGCACCGGTCGCCCAGGCCGCACCCGTCGCCATCCACCCGAGGAGTCACCCCGTGGCCACTGCCCGGTTCGCCACCCTGCACACCACCGCGGGCCCGATCCGCCTGGAGCTGTTCCCGTTCCACGCGCCGAAGACGGTCCGCAACTTCGCCGAACTCGCCGAGGGCACCCGGGAGTACACCGACCCGCGCACCGGCGAGCCGGGCCGGGGCCCGTACTACGACGGCACGCTGTTCCACCGGGTGATCAAGGGCTTCATGATCCAGGGCGGCGACCCGACCGGCACCGGCACCGGCGGCCCGGGCTACGAGTTCGCGGACGAGTTCCACCCGGAGCTGTTCTTCACCAAGCCGTACCTGCTGGCGATGGCCAACGCCGGCCCGGGTACCAACGGCTCGCAGTTCTTCGTCACGGTGGGCACCCCCGCCCACCTCAACCGCCGGCACACCATCTTCGGCCAGGTCGCCGACGCCGCGTCCAGGGCCGTGGTCGACGCGATCGCCACCGCGCCCACCGAGGACGACCGCCCGGTCGAGGACGTGGTGATCACCTCGGTCGAGATCGGGCACTCCTGACCCGGGTGGCGTCGGGCCCCGGGTTCCGAGGAGCCGGGCGTCACCGGACGGCGCGGGGGCGCCGTCCGGCGGAGCACGGGGCCGGCGGGACCGTCACACCGTGCGGATCACCCAGCGGGACGCCGTCGAGATGGTGGGCTGGAAGCCGACCTCGGCCCCGACCGTTCCGTTCGCGTCCAGGTACTTGCCGCTCTTGTTGTGTTTGATGGACTTCGGACTGCCGGACGTGGTCGTCCACTTCTGGTAGTCGCCGCCGTTGCACGGGTGCGTGTAGACGTCCGCGCCGTTCCCGTCGAGGCAGTGGCCCGAGGCCGGGTTCTTGAAGACGCCGCCGCTGATCTGCCACACCTGCTTCGCGCTGCGGTCGCAGCTGCCGAGGACGACGTTCCCCGGGTCCGTCCTGGCGTCCACCTGGAGGCAGGCGCTGGTGTTGTTGGCGTTGGCCACCTCGTAGTACGTCACCGCGTGCGCCGGGGTGGCGCCGCCGACCAGCAGCGTCGAGCTGAAGGCGATCGCCGCACCTGCACCGGCGATCCGAGTGACGTTTCCCTTGGATTCCACGATTGATCCCTTCGCGTTCGGTTCGGCCGGGCGGCGCGTGTGGTCGGCGCGTGTGCTCGGCGAGCGAGACGCGCAGGGCCGCGCAGGGGGCGCTGCCCGCCGTGGTCCGGCTGGTGCCGCGGTCCGGGACCGAGGGGCGAGGGGCGAGTGGTGGGACGGTGCTCCCTCGGCAGGCAGGACATGCTGCGGCACCCGTATGCCGTCCATCCTGCGGGGCGGCGCCGCTCACCGCTCGTGGTGGCCGGGGACGTGCGGCCGACCGGGTGGAGGCCGGGGAACGGCACGGGAAACCGGCCCTGCCGCCCGAGCCCTCCGCGGCCACCCGCTGCAACCACCCCCTCTGCGGCCTCCCCGGCCGTCCGCGCTGCGGCAGCCGGTGCCCACGGCGCGGCTCCCGTGGTGAGGGGCCTGGTCCGGGCGGACGCGGGGCCGCCGCCCGGTGAAGCACGGGCGGCGGCCCTGGAGTTGACGTTGCGTCAGGAACAGCTGGTGAACGTCGCGCTGGTGTTGGCGATGTAGAGGGTGGCGCCGGCGGTGGGGTCGGAGCTGAGCGGCACGGTGATGGTGTCCTCGGCGGTCCACGGGATGCCGTGGGCGTCGAAGGTCCAGGTGCCGGTGACCTTGCGGGCGACCTTGGCGAGCGTCACCCAGCCGTACTCCTGGGGCGGGACGGTGACGGTCACGCTGTTGTTGACGCTCCGCGACCCGTGCCACTCGTTGGTGTAGTGCAGCGTGGAACTGATCGTCGCGGTCAGGACGTTGCCGGGGGCGCCGCCGGTGATGGACGTCGTCATGTCGCCGCCGATGCTGTTGGACCAGCCGCTGTCGTCGTTGACCGAGAAGGACTGCTGGACGGTGCCGCTGGTGTTGTTGAACCAGACGGCGGAGGCGCAGGCGCGCGGCAGCGGTGCGGCCGGGGCCTCGCTCACCGTGGTCCAGGAGCAGCTGGAGGGGTCCTTCTGGCACTGCTTGGCGCCGTGGTCGACGGCCAGGTTGCGGGCGGCGAGCGGGAACCCGGTGGACCACTGCTGGTTGGCGGTGCCGTTGCAGGTGTACTGGTCGGTCCAGGCGTCGTCGTAGTTGCCGCCGAGCAGCAGGTCCAGGCAGGTGTTGTCGCCCTGGTGGCGGATCATGAACGCGTCGCCGCCGCCGGACACGGGCTGGAAGTACCAGCGCTGGCTGGCCTGGCCGGCGCAGGTCTGCTGGCGCAGCGCCGGGGTGAGGAAGGCCAGGTCGATGCACTTGCCGGTGTCGTTGTTGACGATGGCGAAGGAGGAGTCGGCGGGGTTGACGCTCAGCCGCCAGGACTGGTGGTAGCCGGGGGCGGAGTTGGTGACGATGTAGGCGCCGTCGCCCATGGTGCCGTTCTGGACGTCGAGTTGGCGTCCGTTGCTGAGCGACTTGATGGTCAGGCACTGCTGCGGCGTGGTGCAGGCGGCGACCGGGGCGGGCGCGGCGGCGGCACCGCTCGCGGAGGCCGGGGCGGCCAGGCCCAGGGCGGCGCAACAGCTCACCAGGAAGGCCGCGAGCAGGCGCGGCCAGGAGGCCGTACGGCCGGGGGTCGGGGTGGCGGGCAAGGGGGTGTCCTTTCATCGGGGGTCGGGGGAGAGGGGCGGGGCGCGCGGCTCGGGGCGTGCGGCTCGGGGCGGGGTGCGCGGCTCAGGGCGCGGCGGCGAAGGCCGCCTCCAGGCGCGGGACGTAGTCCACGAGGTCCTGGGCCCAGCAGCCCGGGGTGTGGCCGCCGTGGCAGTCGGCGCCCCAGCCGGTGCCGTCGCCGTAGTCGACGTAGTGGTGCGGCAGGCCGAGCGCGTCCAGGCGCTGCTTGACGCGCTTGGCGGTGCCCTCGGCCCAGAACTCCATGTCGGAGGGGCTGTTGTTGCCGTTGCCGGTGTAGACGGCGATGCCGGTGCCGGCCAGGCGGGCCAGGCGGGAGGCGGGGTCGGCGGCGTTCCAGCGCCAGTCGGCGCCGAACACCGGGTACGGGCTGCCGAAGATCGCGTCGCTGGAGACGGTGGGCCCGAAGTCCAGGGCGCAGGGGTGGCCGTCGCTGGGCCCGCACAGCACGGTGCCGGCGTTGGTCAGGGTGGCGACCACGGCACCGCGGATGATCATCTCGTCGGTGGACAGGTCGTTGGCGCCGGACATGGTGAGGACCTGGCCGAACAGGTCGGGGCGGTCCTGGGCGTAGTGCAGGGCGCCGAAGCCGCCCATGGACAGCCCGCCGACGGCCCGGTGGGCGCGGTCGGTGCGGGTGCGCAGGTTGGCGTCGACGAACGGGAGGACCTGGGTGAGGTGGAAGGTCTCCCAGTTCTGCGCGCCGGCGGCGGTGTTCTGGTCGAGCCAGTCGGCGTACCAGCCGCGCAGGCCGCCGTCCGGGATGACGGTGATCATCGACTGGGCGGCGGTCAGCGCGGGGTAGGCCAGCGCCGGGCTGCTCGGGTTGTCCGAGGCGCCGTGCAGGAAGTACAGCACCGGGTAGCGCTTGTCCGGCCGGGCCGCGTAGTCGGCGGGCAGCAGGATGCGGATGGTGTGCGGCCCGGCGACCTGCGCCGTGGTGACGGTGACGACGAAGTTGGTGGCGCTGCCGGTGGCGGCGCCGGTCTGGGTCAGTCCGAAGCCGTCGGTCAGCGGCGGCGGCCCGTCGGCCCCGGCCCGTACGGCGGCGGGGGCTTCGGCGGCCGTGGCGGCCATGGCGGGCGCCGCGGGTGCGGCGAGCGGGAGCAGGCAGGCGGCCAGGGCGGCGAGAGCCGCGCGGGCGCGCCGGAGCCGGACAGGGGTCATGGGCGTCCTCGGCCTCCTCGGCCTCCGGGGACCCGAGGCCTTCGATGATCTGACTGATCACCGACAACTCTTGCGAGTGGCCCCGCCGGACGCCAGAGCACCGTGGCGGCGCACCTGCGCCACTGGCGCATGTGCGCCGCCGGCGTGGGTAGCCTCCACCGGCCCCGCCAGGGGCGCCCGACGACAGGGGGGCTTCGTGCACGACGTGCTGGAACCGGAGTCCGAACGCGGACGCGTCTACCACTGCCTGGTCGGCCGGCCCCGGGCCCGCGTCCCCGAACTGGCCAGGGAGGCCGGCCTGGACGAGGAGGCCGTCCTCGCCGTGCTGCGCGACCTCGCCGACGAGGGCGTCGCGGTCGCCTTCGACACCACCGACAGCGCCGACGACCGCGACCACGCCTGGGAGGCGCTGCCGCCGGCCCGGGTGGTCGAGACGGTGCTGCAACGCGACGCGCTGCGCCAGGCCACCGTGCGCCGGGCCGGCGCCGAACTGGAGCGCCTCTACCGCTACGCCCGCCGCGACACCGGCAGTTACGGCGCGCTGGAGGTGGTCGAGGACCCGGCCGAGGTGCTGGCCGCCAGCCGGAGCCTCCAGCTGGCCGCCCGTCACCAGGTGCGGGTCATCGACGTGCCGCCGTACTCCGGCAGCCCGGCCCACTACCTCGACCAGGAGGTGCTGCAGCGGCGCCGGATGGCCGCGGGGGTCGGCTACCGGGCGATCTACCAGGGCTGCGCGTTCCAGGACCCGGTGGCCGGGCCGAACATGGCGCGGATGGTGGAGGCGGGGGAGCAGGCCCGCACCCTGGACGAGCCGCCGCTCAAGCTGGCGATCGGGGACGACGACCTGGCGATCGTCACGCTGCCCGCCGACGACGGGCCCGGCGTGGTCTCGCTGCTGGTCCGGCCGTCGGGGCTGCTGAACGCCCTGACGGCGGTGTTCGAGACGCTGTGGCGCCTGGCGGTGCCCGCCTCGGTGGCCGGGGTCGGCCCGCACATCGACGAACGCGACCGCCGCATCCTGACGCTGATGGCCGGCGGGGCCACGGACGACGCCATCGCCCGCCGGCTGGGGCTGGGGCGGCGCACGGTGGTGCGCCGGGTGTCCGTCCTGCTGGCCAACCTGGGCGCCACCACCCGCTTCCAGGCCGGCGTCCAGGCGGCGCGGCGGGGCTGGCTCTGACCGGGCGCCGGGCCGGGGCCCGGGCACGAGCGCCGGGCCGGGGTCCGGTCACGAGCGTCGGGGCTCCGGCGAACCGGAGCCCCGACGCTCACCTGACGACGCCTCGGCTCACGTCAGCACGCGTACCCGCTGCCGCCGTCCGGGAGCAGGCTGTCCTTCAGCGCGTGCGGCGGCCGGGCCGGGAGTCTGTGAATGTGCCGTGCGGCCGGTGCTGTCAGGGGCGGCCGAGGGCGCGGAAGGTCCAGCCGGCCGCGCGCCAGCGGTTCGCGTTGAGGGTGCCGCGGGCGTCGAGGACCTTGGGGACGGCGATGTGCTGGGCGAGTTCGGCCGGGTCGGTGTCGGAGTACTGGGGCCAGTCGGTCAGGTGCAGCAGCAGCCCGGCGCCGGTGACGGCCTGGGTGGGGTCGTCGGCGTAGTCGAGCCGGGGGTAGGCCCTTCGGGCGTTCTCCATCGCGGCGGGGTCGTGGACGGTGACCTCGGCGCCGGCCCGCTGGAGGGCGTCCGCGACGGCCAGGGCCGGGGAGTCGCGGATGTCGTCGGTGTGGGCTTTGAAGGCGGCGCCCCAGACGGCGATCCGCTTGCCGGCCAGGGTGCCGCCGAGGGCTTCGCGGGCGAGGTCGACGGTGTGCTCGCGCCGGCGCCGGTTGATCGCCGCGACCTGGCGCAGGAGGCCGGTGTCGGCGCCGAGTTCTTCGGCGCGGTAGGTGAAGCCGGCCAGGTCCTTGGGCAGGCAGCCGCCGCCGAACCCGAGACCGGGCCGCATGCCCTTGGCACCGATCCGGTGGTCGTAGCCCAGGGCGAGGGCGACCTGCTGGACATCGGCGCCGGCCAGTTCGCAGAGCTCGGCCATCGCGTTGATGAAGGAGATCTTGGTGGCGAGGAAGGCGTTCGCGGCGCCCTTGATCAGCTCGGAGGTCGCGATGTCGGTGACGATCAGCGGCGAGCCCTTGGCCAGGATGTCGGCATAGACCCTCCGGAAGATGGCCTCGCTGCTGGTGTCGCCGTCCTCGATGCCGAGGACGATCCGGTCCGGCTCCAGGGTGTCCAGGACGGCGAACGACTCGCGCAGGAACTCCGGCGACCAGGCCAGGCCGACGCTCGCGCCGGTGTGGACGTGCTCGTCCAGGGTCTGCCTCAGCTCAGCGACGGTGCCGGCCGGGACGGTCGACTTGCCGACGATCAGCGCGCCGTCCCCGAGTCGAGGGGCCAGGCGGCGGACGGCGGTGTGGAGGTGGGTGAGGTCGTAGGCGCTGCTGCCGTCCTGCTGCGGGGTGCCGACGCCCAGGAAGTGGACGTCGGCGAAGGCGGCGGCCTCGGCGTAGGAGACGGTGAAACTGAGCTGTCCGGTGGCGGTGTGCTTGGCGAGCAGGTCGTCCAGGCCACGTTCGACGAACGGGGCCTGGCCCTTGTTCAGCGCGTCGACCTTGTCGGTGTCGGTGTCCATGCCGAGGACCTGGTGGCCGAGCTCGGCCATCGCGGCGGCGTGGGTCGCGCCGAGGTAGCCGCAGCCGATCACGGTGAGCTTCACGAACGTGTCCTTCCGAGGGGGCGGGTCGGCGACCCGGCCGGGCCCCGCCCCCTCGGGGACGGGGGCGTCAGGTGCCGGGGCGGGCGGCCAGGAAACGGTGGATGCCGTCGCGGATGAACGGCGGGATGGTCAGAACGGGCAGGTGCTCGGGGGCGAAGAACTGGAGCTTGACGCCCTCGGCCAGCGGCAGCGCGGTCTCGTCGCCGTCCCAGGAGCCGGCGAAGAAGGTGATGACCTGACCCGAGCCGTGGACGTCCCGGGTCTCGAACAGCTCGGCCGGGCCGCCGTCGACGGCCAGGCCGGCTTCCTCGTCGAGCTCGCGGACGATCGCGTCGGCCGGGCTCTCGCCGGGGTCGCAACCGCCTCCCAGGAGGCTCCAGTGCCGGGGCCAGGCGATGCCGTCGAGGTCGTCGCGCAGGTGCAGGAGGAACTCGCCGCGCCGGTTGGTGATGATCGCGACCGCTCCGCGCGGCTCGGCGGCGGCCGGGTTCGGGGGAAGGATGTCCATGTGCTCACCGTAGTAAGCCGACGGCGCGTCATGCGGCGGCCGTGAGGGTGTGGTCGGAGAACCAGGCTGCGGCCATCAGCGCCTGCATCCGGGTGCGATCGAACCGGCCCCCGGGCTTCAGACCGCCGGCCAGCAGCGGCCGCAGCGAGACGGGGGCCTGGTCGAGCGCGGTGGAGATCTTCGCAGTCGCCCAGTGCTCCAGCGGGCCGGACAGCCAGCTCGGGACCGGTGAGGCGAAACCGAGCTTGTCTCGGCTGCCCCAGACCTCCCGGGGCAGCCCGAGCGCCCTGGCGGCGTCCCGCAGGATCCGCTTGCCCCCGGCCGGGTCGGCGATCTTGTGCTCGACCGGCAGCCGGTAGGAGAACTCGACCAAGTCCCGCGCCAGGAACGGCGAGCGCCGCTCCAGCGCGAACGCGGAGGCCAGCTTGTCCGAGGTCATCACCAGCGGGCGCCAGGCCGTGGCCAGGTCCGCCAGCGTCAGCCCGCGGGCCAGGTCGCCGTCGGCCCGGCGAAGGGCGTCAGCGACGACTTCCCGGACCCGGCCGTCGGGGTCCGATCCGCGCAGGATCAGGCGGACGATCGCCTCGGACGGCTCCAGCGGGCCGCCGTCCCCGTTCAGGAGCTTGGAGGCCAGCGGCCGGTAGGCATCCAGCCCGGCGCCGAGCACCGCCTCCGGCCCGAAGAGGACGAGCGCGTGACGGACGTAGCCCATCAGGAACTCGTCCGGCCCCAGCCCGCCGACGACGACGCGGATGCCTCGCTCGGCGACCGCCCGGTAGGCCATGTGCTCGGAGAACGTGGACGCGTTGCCCATCGGGTAGTCCAGCGCGTGCGTGATCTCCGGCAGCGTGCGGGCGAAGTCGGCGGCGGTCGGCTCGATGACCAGCAGCTCGGCGCCGATGTCCCGCGCGACGACGGCCGCGGTCGCGGACTCGTCCAGCCGGTCCTGGCCGGGGTAGCGGACCGTGACGCAGACCTGCGGGCGCATCAGGTAGGCCAGGACCGAGGAGTCCAGCCCGCCCGACAGCAGCAGCGCGAAGTCGGTGCCAGGGGCCCGCATCGGGATCCGGTCCGCCAGCAGGGTCGAGAACCGGGCGAGCGCCGTCCTGTAGTCGCCCTGCCAGGGTTCCAGGCCCTCCAGGGACCACCAGGTCCGCTGGGCCAGGGAGCCGGTGGCGACGTCGAAGGCGAGAAGCCCGGCGGGCGGCAGCAGTTGGATGCCCTGGAACGGGGTGTCGGCGCCGGTGGGCGTCTCGATGGACAGCATCTCGGGGCGGACGACCAGCGGGGCGGTGCCGTAGCCGGTGAGGGTGGTGACCTCGGAGGCGAACGCGAGGCGTCCGCCGTCCAGGCGCCAGTAGAGGGGCTTCTCGCCGAGCCGGTCCCGGGCCAGGAACAGCCGGCCCTCGCGCGGGTCGTAGGCGGCGAGGGCGAACATGCCGTCCAGGCCGGCGAGGCAGCCGGGGCCGAGCTTGGCCCAGGCCCGCAGGACCAGGTGGGCGTCGGTCTCGCCGGGCTCCAGCTGGATGCCCCAGGCCGCGGCTGCCTGCCGGTAGTTGTAGATCTCGCCGTTGAAGGTGAGGACGATGCCGCTGGCCGGGTCCTGGTAGGGGCCGGGCTGGGCGGCGGTGTCGACGATCAGCAGGGTGTTCATGGACACCACCGCCCGGCCGTCGGCCGAGGTGAGGTGCCGGGTGCCGTCCGGGCCGCGATGGTGCTGGGCCATGCCCATCGCCGCGACCGTGGTCTCGTGGCGGGCGGCGTCCGCGCCGGCCAGTCCTGCGATTCCGCACATCTGGTTGTCACCCCCGAGCGTGAATCGGTGGCGGCCCCCGCCGGAAGGTTTGTGGTCCGTCCCGGCGGAGGCCCGGGGCATCAGACAACCGCGTCCGCCGAGGCCCGGGGCAGGGCTCGCAAGGGGGCTCACAACTCGCGAAAGCGATTCACCGTGAGCGGCGAAGGCAATACCCTCGGTGATCCGGCCGCGGTGCCGGATGTACGACTTCTCGTGCCCAGTCGCGTACGACTCCCCGGACCCAGCCGGGGACCGATTGAGGGGGACGCTGTGGCGTCGACCACCCGCCGGGCCAAGCCGCCGAACGAGGCTCTGGCCCGGATGATCGACAAGTGTGAGGGGGCCAGCCACAAATCGCTGGCCCTGCGCGTGAACCAGCTCGCCCATGAGGCCGGGCTGACCACCACGTATACGCATACCTCGGTCGCGAACTGGTGCCGCCGGGGCATGGTCCCGGAATGGCCGGTGCCCAGGCTGCTGGCTCAGGCGATCGGTGAACGGCTGGGGCGGCCGGTGCAGTTGGCGGAGATCGGCATGGCGGATGCCGAGACGCCGGACGCCGCGGTGGGGTTGGATTTCCCGCGAGACCCCGCCGACGCCGTGCGCGTCGCCACTTCGTTCTGGAGTTCCGTGAACCGCCGCGACTTCCTCACCGGAACGGGCTTCGCCGTCTCCGCGTTCACCACTCCGGTCACCCGGTGGCTGGTCACTCCGGCCGACGAGACCGCCGCCTACCGCGGCCGCGGCCGGGTCGGCGCCGCCGACCTCACCGAACTGCGGGAGGCCGCTGACGACGCCCGGCGCTGGGACTCGAAATACGGTGGCGGGAACTGGAAGGCCAACTCCGTCACCGCCTGTTTGCAGGAACGGGCGGTGCCGCTGCTGAACGGCTCGTTCAGCGACGACGTCGGCCGCCGCCTGTTCTCGGTGACCGCCGAACTGTCGCGGCTGGCCGGCTGGACCGCCTTCGACGTCGGCCAGCACGACGCCGCCCAGCGGCACTTCATCCAGGCCCTCCGCCTCGCCCGGGCCGGCGGCGACATCGAGCTCGGCTGCTATGTGCTGACCACGATGGCGATGCAGACCCTGCTGCGGGGCTTCGCCAGCGAGGCCATCGACATGACCCAGGGCGCCTTCGAGCGGGCCAAGGGCCATGCCGCCCCGAGGGTGCTCGCGTTCACCAAACTCATCGAGGCCCGCGCTCACGCCCGCGACGACAACGCCCGGGCCGCCTCGGCGGCGCTGGCCGCCTCGGAGAGCCTGCTCGACCGGGCCCGCGACGGCGCCGGCGACCCCGCTTGGATCGACTTCTATCACCATGCCCGGCTCTCCGCCGACGCCGCCGAGGTCTTCCGCGACCTCAAGAACCCCAAGGCCGCCCTGGCCTGGAACGCGCAGGCCGCCGCCATGCCGACCGGCTTGTTCACCCGCTCCGTCGGCATACGCCTGGCGATCGTCGGGACCGCCCATCTCCAGGGCCGCGACCTCGACCAGGGGCTCGCGCTCGGCCACCAGGCCGTCGACGTCCTCGCCCGCGTCCAGTCGAGCCGGGCCCTGGACTACGTCCGCGAGTTCAACACCGCCCTGGCCCCCTGGCGGCGGGAGAGCGCCGTGCGCGACTTCCTGCACCGAACCCGTACCGAACTCGGCATGGCGGCCTGACGCCTGAACGCGGCCGATCGGTTCCTCCCCTGAAAGGGCCGGCCGGCCGCCGGGCTCACGACGGGCCCATGCGAGGTGAATGCGGGCACACGCTCTGTAACCACGGTCCGGCCCCTGGGCACCCAGAAAACGCGCCAGCCAGTCATGTTCAACCCCTCCAACTCTGGCTTCAACATGTCGATTCAATAGGGAAGACGTCCCAGGCGGGCAGCGGCTGGTGCCGGGCGGTGTTTTCCAGGCTGGCCCGTAAACGGCCGCGGGGCGTGGAACGGATCCGGTCGATCAGCTCGGCGGGGGTCGGGGCGTTCGCGCCGCTCAGGAAGTCGGTGATCCGCCCGCGCGGGGGCATGAGGGCGAAGACCATCCGCGAGGCGGGGTGCAGGGCGGACAGGGTGCGGTGGCGCCAGGCCCCGAGCCGTACCGGATGCGTGCGTTCCTGGAGCTGCCGGGCCGCGGTGCTCAGCTCGATGCAGGGCGCGGGTCTGTCGGAGACGCGGGTCCGCGCGAGGTCCTCCACGGTGAAGTGAATGCGTAACGGCACGTCATCGCCCTCTCCCGAAGCCTGACGGTCCATCCTCGCCGAGAGCGGGCACGCGGGCCAGGGGGGAGGCTGCCGCACCGGCCGCCCTCGCCGGCCGGGCGTGCGGCACGAACGTCCTTGATTACTTCACGGACCGGATGGACCACTGCTGGATTTCCGCCGCCGTATAGGGCCGGAGAACGACCTGGTTGCTGCCGGCCTGCGCGCCCCCGGTGAGGGCGAGGGAACCGTGGGCCGGGGGTGAGATCTCGACCTGGCTGGACGTCACGTCATGCACGTCCCACCGCTGGTTCGGGTTGTTCTTGTCGCAGGTCTGCACGGTGACGGGGTCCAGGGTGTCGTCCGGCGCGGTCAGGCACGTGCCCGTCGCCCTGTTCTTGATGACCGGCAGCCCGCCGTCGGCGCTCAGGCTCCACTGTTGGCGTTCGCTCGCGGGGTCGGGCGTGGACACGACGACTCTGCCGCTGCTGTCGACGTCCAGGTTCCTGGCCGGGAGGTTGGGCGGCGGCCAGATGCTGAACCGGCGCCATTCCTCGGTCTGGAGGGACGGCAGGGTGGTCTGCGGGGCGACTGCCATGGCCAGGCCGGGAGTGCCGGCCAGCAGTACGGCGGTGACGGCCGCGGTCGCGATGCGCCTGGCAGGAGACATGGGCGTCACTCTCATGTGCTCTCCCTTGTGGGATGTCCGAGAGGTGTGCGGGCTCTTCCGTGGATGGCGTCGGAAGCGCTGCGGGCCGTGGGCGGCGCCGGTGGGTTGCCCGGGCGGGCGGATCGCTGACCGCCCGGGCCCGGCGGGCACGGAGATGCTTCGTGCCCACTCGACCAGGCTGGCCAGCTGCCCGGCCGCCCGCAGCTCCGGCGGAACTCGCAGGTCACGGGCGTGCGGGCGGGCGTGGTGTCGCTGCGGTCCGGTCGTCCGGCCCCGTCGGACGCCCCGGCCGCCGTGTTCGGGGCGCGGGGGTGCCGGGCGGTGCCCACGCGCGCTTGACCGTCCGGGCCCGCCGTCAGGTGACCACCGGCCCGGTGCCCCCGCGGACGATCCACAGCGACCGCCTGCCCCGTCATCGTCGGTCTCACGGACCCGTGCGCGTTCAGCCGCGTGGTCGTTCCGTGCGCCCGGTTGCCACCTGGGGCAACCGGGCGCACGTCACAACGGGGAGAACGCGGCCTGATGCGGCGCTAGTTGACGCTGACGGCGCTCCAGGCCGCGGCGACCGCCTTGTACTCGGCGCTGTTGACCTTGTACAGGTCACTGGCGGCGTTGAGGGAGGCGGTGCGGGCGTCCTTGTAGGTGGTGGTGGAGGTCATGTAGACGGTCAGCGCGCGGTACCAGATCCTGGCGACCTTGGTGTTGCCGATGCCGGCCACCGTGGAGCCGTTGCAGGTGGGGCTGTTGTAGGTGACGCCGTTGACGGTCTTGCTGCCGCTGCCCTCGCTGGCCAGGTAGAACCAGTGGTTGCCGACGCCGGAGGAGAAGTGCACGTCGAGGCTGCCGACGCCGCTGCTCCAGCAGTCGGCCGAGCGGCCGTCCAGCGAGGGCTTGTCGAAGCGGCGCAGCCACGGCGGGGTGGACTGGTCGCTGAACAGGTAGTCGGGAGTGTCGATCGGGTTGTCGGCGTACCACTCGACCATGGTGCCGAAGATGTCGCTGGTGGACTCGTTGAGGCCGCCGGACTCGCCGCTGTAGCGCAGGTTGGCGGTGGCGCTGGTGACGCCGTGGGTCATCTCGTGGCCCATGGTGTCGAGGTCGACCTGCTCCGGGTCCTTGGTGCCGTTGCCGTCGCCGGTGAGCATGCAGAAGCAGTCGTCGGACCACTGGGCGTTGTCCCACTTGGTGCCGACGTGGACGAAGACGGTGGCGGCCTTGCCGTCGTTCTTGATGCCGTTGCGGCCGTGGACGTTCTTGTAGTAGTCGTACGTCCAGGCGGTGTTGGCGTGGGCGTCGACGGCGGCGGTGGAGCGGTCGGTGGAGAACTTCTTCCCGTCGCCCCAGACGTTGGTGGTGCTGGTGAACGTGGTGCCGGAGCTCGCGTCGCTGGGGTCGGAGTTGTTGGCGTCCTTGGTGACGTGGCCGCGCACCGGGTCGGTGAGCGTGTAGCCGCCGCCGACCGGGGTGGTGTCGATGGTGACCTTGCCGGTGTACTCGGAGTTGCCGGTGCCGGCCGCCTGGTGCCCGGCGTCGTAGGCCTCGATCCGCTCGCCGGTGACGGCGTCGGTGACGACGACCCGCCCGGCGGGCTGGCCGTGGTCGCCGCTGCCCCGGACGGTGGTGCGCCAGGCGAGGCGGGGGGTTCCGTCGGCGGCCCAGACGACCAACTCGGGGGTGCTGACGGCGTTCTGGATGCCGGGGGAGGCGGAGAGCGCGTTCGCGGCGCCGGTCTGTGCGGGCACCACGGGGACGGTGGACTTCAGGGACGGGTCGTGGGCGGCCGCGCGGGAGGAGTCCTCGAACCGGCCGCGGGCGTCCTGGTGGACGACGAGGTCGCCGCCGACCACCGGCAGGCCCTGGAAGGTGCGGTCGAAGCGGACGTGCGAGGCGCCGTCGGCGTCGAGGACGACGTCCTTGGGCACGAGGTCCTGGCTCGGGCCGAAGCCGAACACCCCGGCGTTGTGGGCGACGTTGGCGCGGGCCTGGGTGACCGCCGTCTCCCGCTTGCCGGGGGCGGCGGAGGCGGAGACCGCGGTGGTGGGGATCGCGACGGCGGCGACGGCGGCGACCGCCACGGCCATGGCCGCGAGGGGGCGGCGGGAGAAGGGGGTGGTGCTCACTCTGGCTCCAGGGGGTAGCGGTGCGGCGAGAAGAGCTACCACCGAGGTTGGCGACGGACCGTCAGGCATGGCCAGGGGAACGGACATAACGTTGCCAAGTTGTGCTTTTCTGTCCAAAGTTATGGAACGTCGCACATCAGCCCATTGCTTCCGTCGTGGCGATCGAGCGTCGCAGGCCGGGTTCTCGTCCCTGTGCCGGAGGAAGACGGGCGGGAGGGCAAGGGGCGTGAGAAGTCGGATGGGCCGACTTCTCACGCGAAGGGGGCGGAGCGGGGCGTGGACGGGCCGGGGCGGGCGTCAGCTCCGGACGCGGTGGATCACGTGGGCTCCCGGGTGGGGTTGGCCCAGCTGATGCGGAGTTCGCGGTCGCCGAGGGGGAGGACGAGGACGGGGGCGCCGGCGAGGTCGCGCAGGATGTCGCGCCGGGCGCAGGGGCCGGTGAGGCGGCGCTCCAGGGCGTAGTGCTGGAAGCGGGACATCGGGAGGTGGCAGACCGAGGCCCAGATCCGTTCGAGGGCGTCGGCGTTGAGGGTGTGGACGGTGGGCGGGCGGAGGTCCGGGACCTCCACGAGGATGTCGTGGTCGGCCCTCATGCGGTCAGCTCCGACCAGACGATCTTGCCGGTGTGCTCGCGTGGAGAGCAACCGGTGTGGGCGGAGAGGGACTTGACGAGATGGAGGCCGCGCCCGGCCTCGCTGTCGAGGGTGAGCGCGCGCAGGACGGGCTCGCGGTTGCGCCGGGCGTCGTGCACCTCGATGCGCAGGCGGGCGGGGTCGAGGTCGAGGGAGAGGTAGATGCGGTGGCCGGGCGGCGTGCCGTGCACCAGGGCGTTGGTGACGAGCTCCGAGACGATCAGGAGCCCGGAGTCGCGGTAGAACTCCCCGCCCGGGGCGGAGGCGAGGAGGGAGGCGAGGAGGGAGCGCCCCTCGGAGGGCGCGCGGCGGCTGCGCGGCAGCCACGTGGTGGAGCAGTTGGAGGACATGGTGAATCCACCTTCCGGGCACGGAGTTTGAAGCCATGCGGAAGCCGGGCGGAGGCATGGGGATGCCCGGCAGCAGGCCGGTCATGGTCACTCAGGAGACCTGAAGCGCTACTCCCTGTAGCATGCTCTGCAATAGCTCCATTACGCAAGCGCACTCTCGCGCAATTGCGTGGCGACGCAAGATTCTTGTGATCTCCGAGGGAGGTGGCAGACTGTGACCCGACGTCAACCAAGAGGGAGCGACGAGCGTGGACAGTCCAACCGTGCTGCGCCGTAGGCTCGGCTCCGAGCTGCGACGATTGCGCGAACGGACCGGGCGTCAGGCCAAGTCCGTTGCGGACGAACTCGGCTTCAGCGCAACCAAGGTGTCGCGGATCGAGTCAGGCCAGACGACCCTCAAGGAATCCGACGTTCGTGCGATGCTCGAACTGTACGGCGTCGATGATGAAGCCGAGTTGCGGCAGTTCATCTCCCTGACCCGCCGCAGCACGCAGCGCGGTTGGTGGCATGACTACGCGGACACGCTGCCGGACTGGTTCCAGACCTATGTGGGGCTTGAGGCCGATGCCGCGCGGATTCGTGGCTACGAGGTCGAGTTGGTTCCTGGTCTGCTCCAGACAGCGGACTACGCCCGGGCCATGTTTCGTGTCTCGCCTACTGGGATGAGCAAGGAAGAGATCGAACGCCGGGTCAAACTGCGTATCCAGCGACAGGAGGTCTTTCGCCGGGCGATAGCGCCTGATGTGAAGGTCATCCTGAACGAATCAGCCCTTCGTAGGCCAGTCGGTGGACCCGACGTCATGCATAGCCAGGTGGGGCACCTTCTCGCGCTCTCGGAGAATCCCTGCATCACGATCCAGGTTCTCCCGTTCAGCCATGGCCCCCACCCCTCCATGAGCTCGGCGTTCCACATCCTCTCCTTCGCCGATGTGCCGGGCGACATCGTCTACGTCGAGGCGTTGACGAGCAGCCTCTACCTGGAGAAGGCCGAGGACATCGCCCATCATGAGCTGGTATTCGATCAGCTCACAGCTGCCGCGATGAGCCCGGACGACTCCCGGGCTTGGATGCAAAAGTTGGCAACCTAGGGGTACGGACATGACGATTGAATTGACCTGGCAGAAGAGCAGCTACAGCGGCAGTGAGGGCGGTAACTGTATCGAAATCGCCACCGGGCTTCCGGACTCCATTCCCGTCCGTGACAGCAAGGATCCTCACGGCCCGGCCCTCGCTTTCACCCCCGAGGCCTGGCGAGCCTTCATTGCCGGCATCCAGGCCAACGGCTTCCCGATCAACCCCTGAATCGCTCCCCATCGGACGGCCCCGCGCACCACGCGGGGCCGTCCGGCGTGTGAGGTGTGCCGAGAGGGATATCTCCTGGTTGAGGAACACCGCAGAGGAGTACGGAACATGAGAGATCGGCCCGACGAGACCGTCTGGCGCAAGAGCACATACAGCAATGGCCAAGGCGACTGTGTAGAGATAGCCGACGGCTTGGTGGACATGGTCCCTGTCCGTGACGGAAAGGATCCGCAAGGCCCAGCCCTCGCATTCACTCCCGATGCGTGGCGGTCCTTCGTCGCCGGCGTCCGGGTGGGCGACTTCCCGGCAGCCAACTGACTCAGTACCGTGGGCTGCCCCGCGTCGGACGGGGCAGCCCATCACAGGCTGAGAGCTTCGGGAGGTCATCCGCGTGACAGCTGACCTGGCATGGCGCAAGAGCAGCTACAGCAACCCGAACGACAACTGCATCGAGATGGCCGAGGGCATCACCGGCGTGGTTCCGGTTCGGGACAGCAAAGACCCTCACGGCCCTGCTCTCAGCTTCGCCCCTGAGGCATGGCAGTCCTTCGTTGAGGGCATCCGGGCCGACGACTTTCCGGTCGGCCCCTGAAGCCTTCCGGGCGGCCCCGCGCGTGGTGCGGGGCCGCCCGGTGTCACTGGCCGTCGGCGTGCTGGTGCGCGAGAAGTCGGCCCGTCCGACTTCTCGCGCTGGATGGTGAGCGGTAGCCATCGATGAGGTCGCGCGGCCACTCGGCCCGGTGCGTGCGGCGGTGCTGTTCGGGGTCGGGCACCTCGGCAACTGGCTGTTCTTCGACGCGCCCCTGGACAACACGCTGTGGCAGGTGGTGGAGGCCGGTGCGTTCGGCTTCTGCCTGTGCGGCGCGCGCGCCTGTACATCGGGAGCATCTGGCCGCTGGCCCTGGTGCACGCGCTGTCCGACCACCTGGAGATCTACTCGCCCGGGAAGACGGCCGACTGGCTCCAGGCACTGGACGTGGCCGTCGACCTGGGACTGGGGCTGGTCCTGCTGCTCCGGGCCGCTCCCGCTTCCGCCCCCGTTCCTCCTCCTGCCTCTCCTCCGGCAGTCGGCCCTCCCACCCCGTCCTGAAGCGCTCCGCCGTCCGGAGCCGCGAGCGATTCGTTCAAGACCCCGCCCCAACTGCCCGTCCACACTGGCCGCATGACACCGACCGACACCTTCACCCCCGCCGCCGGGCGCTTCGCCCTCGGCCTCTACGACCCCATCGTCTCCCTCACCCGCGAACGCCTCTGGCGCAGCCTGGTGGCCATGCACGTCGCCCCCCGCCCCGACGACGTCATCGTCGACGTCGGCTGCGGCACCGGCTCCCTCGCCGTCCTCCTCGGCCGCGCCGAACCCCGGGCCACCGTCATCGGCGTCGACCCCGACCCCGCCGTGCTGCGCCTGGCCCGCCGCAAGGCCGCCGCGGCCGGCGCCGCCCCCGACTTCCGCACCGGCATGGGCGACGCCGTCGCCGACCTCGTCGGCGACGGAACCGCCGACACCGTCGTCTCCAGCCTCGTCCTCCACCAGTGCCCCCTCCCCGCTAAGCAGGCGATCCTCGCCGCCATGCACCGCACCCTGCGCCCCGGCGGCAAGCTGGTGATCGCCGACTTCGGCAGGCAGCGCACGGCGGCCATGCGGCTGGCCTTCCGGATCGTCCAGTTCGCCGACGGCAAGGAGGACACCCAGCCCAACGCCGACGGCATCCTGCCCCGGCTGATCGCCGAGGCGGGTTTCGAGGGCGTGCGCGAGACGGAGACCGTCGCGACGGTGACCGGCTCGCTGTCCCTCTACACCGCTCGCCGCGCCGCCTGAGCGGCCGGGGCAAAAGCCGAAGCCGACGCCGAGGCCGACGCCGCGTCCCCGGTGCCGCGCAGGGCGGGCAGCACCTGAGTGGGCGTCAGACCGGTCGACTCCCGCATCCAGCGGGTGAAATGGGCCTGGTCGGCGAACCCGCCCGCGAACGCCGCCTCGGCCGGCGAGCACCCCGCACCGAGCGCCAGCGCCGCCCTGGACAGCCGCTGCCAGCTGCGCCAGCGCGCCAGCGGAACCCCCAACTGCCGCTGCGCCAGGGCCCGCAGGCGCGGCGGGGACAGTCCGACGCGCGCGGCGAGGCCCTCCAGCGGCACCTGGTCGTCGGCCAGCGCCGCCAGTGCCGCGCGCAGCCGCGGGTCCAGCCCGGTGGCGGGCAGCCCACCGTGCGACCGTACGTCCCGCTCGGTCAGGCCGTGCCACCACGGGGTGACGGTGACGCCCTCGCCGCACTGCTGCCGCAGCCGGTCGGCGAAGGCGCAGTGCGGGTCGACGTAGAAGACCAGTACCTCCCGGACCGGGGCCATCCGGTGGCGCACCATCGGCGGCACCACGATCGCGGGCCCGCGGTGGCGCCGGCCGTCCGCGTCGTCGATCGTCACCCCGTGGGCGCCCCCGGGTGAGGCTTCACCGGCCACCGCGACGGCGATCTGGAAGGTGGCGTGGCGGTGGAAGGTGCTGTCCGCCAGCGGTCCCCGGTACAGCGCGTACCCGGGGCCGACGGCGAACCGCGGCCGGGCCGGCCGGCAGGTGCCCGATTCTTGTCCGTCCACGTTCCAACCGTAGGCGCAGCCGAAAGGCCGCGTGCCCGATTCACCGCCCCGCCCCTCGGCTCGAAGGACCCCGTGTTCGAATCGATGTGTCGACACTGTGTCATCACCGCAGACCAGCGGCCCATTGCGGTTCGATCACGGCGTGTCCGATTCATCGAACATTGGGTGAGAGTGTGGTGATTAAATGTTTTGGCAGTGGTGTCGACGGGCTCTCATAATTCCTGCCGACACGCGTTGACGGAATGCCCGGAGAACCCGCATGGGGGAGGGGTTCCCGCGAGGGGCCCGCGCGTGAGATTCCGCAATCTTCCTGGGGGATTCCCTTGCCCGAGTCCGACAACGAGAGCGCAGCCGCCGGACCTCCGGCGCCGGTCGCCGAACCGGCCGTCGCCCCGGAGCCTGCCCCGCGCCGGCTGCCGCGCGCGGTCGGCGTCGCGCTGGCCACCGCCGGTCTGCTCGCCGTCACCGCGGCCAGCGCCGCCGTGACCGTCGCCGTCGGCAAGCCCGACGCCCGCCCGGCCGTGGCCGCCACCGGCCCGTCGAAGACGGCCGCGAGCACGAGCGCGAGCGCCCCCGCGAGCGCGACGCCCTCCGCGGTGCCCGTCCCCACGCCCACCGCCGTCCCGGCCGAGCCCGCCCCGGCCAGCACCGTCAAGGGCACCGTCAACGGCGGCAAGCACGAGGGCGACCTGCGCTACTTCCTGCTCCCCATCCCGGCCGGCGGCGAGTCCTACGGACCCGCGGACGGGATGACCATGACCGACGAGGACACCGCCGACCTGTTCGGCAACCAGGACGGCATCATGGACATCCTCAAGTCCTACGGCTACAAGGGCGGCGCGACCCGGATGTACCGGACCGCCGACGGCAAGGCCGAAGTCACCGTCACCCTGCTCAAGCTGGGCTCCACCGCGATGGCCGGCGACTTCGCCAAGAACTACAAGGTCAAGTCGCTGGAACCGTTCGACATCGCCGGCGACTCCGGCGGCCGCGGCTACCTGAAGGCTCCCAAGCAGCAGGCGTACACCGGCTCGATGAGCGGCATCTCCAGCCAGGGCGACGTCCAGTACACGATCGACGTCGACGTGAAGGGGACGCCCGACAAGGCGCTGCTGAACGAGCTGATGAAGCGCCAGCGCGAGTGGCTCACCAACGGCGGCTGAGCCCGGGGCCCCGAAACCCCGTGCCCGTCCGCCCGCGTACCACGCCACCCCTTCCTCTCCTCCCTCCTCTGGAGCCACTTCCGTGACCACCGAACCCGCGGAGCCGGCACCCGCCGAGCCCGCCGCGTCCGGGCCCGCTGAGCCTGCCGTGCCCGCTGCGCCCGCCGCGCCCGCTGTTCCGCCGCCGCCTGCCGCGCCGCCCGCCGCCCCGCCCGTCGCGCCCGGCGCCGGCGAGTCCGCCGCCCCGGCCGAGCCGGTGCGGGAGGCCCCCGCGCCCCGCGCTCCGCGCCGCCCCCGCCCGGTGCTGCTGACCGTCTGCGCCCTGGTGCTGGGCACCCTGGCAGGCGGCGGCGTCGGCTACGCCGTGCAGGCCCAGCGCCCGCCCACGCCGCTGCCGCCGCTCCAGGCCGCCCGCCCCTCCTATCCGGCCGAGACCGTCGACGCGGCCGCCCTCGCCGCCGAGCAGCCCAAGCCGCTCGCCATCGACGGCGACCTCACCAAGCTGCTGATCAGCGCGCCCGAGGGCAGCACCTCCTGGGAGGACTACCCGGACAAGCCGAGCTGGATCTCGATCGGCGAACTCGCCGAGCAGAGCGGCAGGGCGGCCGAGCGGTTCAAGGACCTCGCGTCGACCGGCTTCCGGCGCGCGGCCGCGGTGGACTGGAAGAAGGACGACGTCAAGTACCGCGTCCAGCTGGTCCAGTACACCGCGGACCACGCCGACGAGGCGAAGGCCGTCACCTGGCCCCAGACGTTCGCCGAGAACGCCAACGGCGGCTACAAGGTGTACCCCGAGGCCCACCACTGGGCCGAGACCACCGAGCAGTACTACTACGGCCAGGCCATCGCCAAGCGCGGCACGGTGCAGATGACGGTCGAGGTCTTCGCCCCGAAGCCGGTCAACCCCGACACCCTCAAGGACCTCGCCAAGCGGCAGTGGGAGCGGCTCGCATGAACGACGACACCGTGACCACGGCCGCCGCCCCCGGCACGCCCGAGCCGGCCCCCGAGGCCCGGCCCGTCCTGACCGGCCCGCCCATCGGGTCCGTTCCGCCCGGCAGGTCCGTCCCGCCGCTCGGGTCCGTCGCCCCCGCCGCCCCCGCCGGGCCGAACCCCGCCCCCCGCCGGCTGCTGCGCGCCGGCGCCGCGACCGCCGCCGCCGCGCTGGTCGGCGTGGCCATCGGCATCGGCATCATCAAGACCCAGTACGACGACCCCGCGCCGGCCACCGCCGCCGCCCCGTCCACCGCTCCCACCCCCACCGCGACCGCCACGCCGTACGGCGCCAAGTCCAACGGCAGCCACTTCGGCTCGCTGCGCGACCTGCTGCTGCCCGTCCCGGCCGGCTACGAACCCGGCCCGGACGACAGCGGCTACGGCAACGACACCGAGTTCAACGGCGAGCAGCTGTCCGCCGAGCTGGACGCCGAACTCCAGCAGCTCCCCAAGGAGAAGCGCGACAAGATGCGCTCCTACTGGGAGGGCATGCACGTCAAGGCCACCGGTGTGCGCACCTACCGCGCCTCCGGCGACGACCTGGTGATCGGCCTGAAGCTGCGCCAGTTCAACCAGCAGGAAGTGCAGCGGATCAACGAGTACACCGCGGTCTTCACCGGCGACACCGGCCTGTTCCGGATCGGCCCGTCCATCCCCGGACACCCCGAGGCGCACTGCTACCTGATGCCGGCGCCGCCGTCCGCGCCGATCGACTACCTGGAGTGCTCGGCCGCCGAGGGCGACCTCCTGGTGATCATGAGCGCCGAGGGCGTGGCACCGCTGCCCAAGGACAAGATCGTCGCCCTCTTCACCCTCCAGCTCGAACGCCTCGCCCTCCCGGGAGCAGCCGTATGACCGACCACGTCACCCCGTCGGCCGCCCCCGGGAACGAGCCGGGGAGCGCGCCCGAGGCCGATCCGGTCCTGGCGGCGCTCGCCGCGCCCGTCGCCGTCCCCGTGGACCCCGCCGTCCTCGCGGAACAGGAGGCCCGCCGCACCCGCCGCCGCAAGGCCGCGGTGCGCTGGAGCTGCGCCGCCCTGGTGTTCGCCCTCGCCGGCACCGGCACCGCCCTGGCCGTCACCGCGCCCGAGCGCACCGACCTGCCGGGCCTGGCCACCGCGGGCGACGGCCGCTACACCTTCGCGCCGCTGACGCTGCCGCCGCTGCCCTCGGGCAAGAGCGCCCCGGACGACAAGGGCACGTCCCCGCACTACGCGGACCTGCGCCACCTGCTGCTGCCGGCGCCCAAGGAGGCCGGCGGCTCCCTGACCCCGCCGGTCTTCCCGGCGCCCACCCCCACCCCCTCGGCCCCCGCCACGCCCTCGGCCCCCGCCACGCCCTCGGCCCCCGCCACGCCCTCGGCGTCCGCCACGCCCTCGGCCCCCGCCACGCCCTCGGCGTCCGCCACGCCCTCGGCGTCCGCGACGCCCCCGGCGTCCGCCACCGCGTCCGCCACCGCGCCCGCGCCCGGCTCCGAACCCGGCCAGTGGGCGCCCTGCGACGCGATCGCCGAGGAGCAGCAGGACGCGGTCAAGATGCGCGCCCTGCTCCTGGCGGACGCCTGCCGCGCGGCCACCGTCCGGGAGTGGACGGCCTCCGACGGCACCCGCACCCAGATCCGGCTGCTGCGCTTCGGCTCGCACCGGGAGTCCTGGGACGCCTTCGCCTCGCTGCGGAACAAGGCCCGCCCCAAGGCCGCCGAGGACACCAGGACCACCGCCCACGACGACTGGGACACCGTCGACGGCATCAAACTCACCACCGTGGAGTCGACCACGACCGGCTCCAGGGGCGCCCCCACCGCGCGCTTCGCCTACCTCTCGGCCTCGGACATCCTCGCCGTCGTCACCATGACCAACCCCGCCGGCGTTCCCATGGCCCCGTTCCGACAGGTCGTCACCCTCCAGTCCGACCTGCTGCTCTGACCCCGTCTCACCCGACCCGGCCGGGCCGGCGTCCCCACCCGGGGGCGCCGGCCCGCCGCGCGCGCGGGCGGCGTACGGGCCGCGCCGGCTTCTGGAACAGGATCGGGATATTTCCCGCACCAGCCCGTGAACGACCCCGACTTACGGTGATCACACAGCAGAGACCGGTACCGCCCGAACGACCGCAGGAGCACCCCATGCGCACGCGCCGCCTCGTCCTCACCGCCGCCGCCGTCACGGTGATCGCCGCCGCCGCGACGGCCTGCGGGCCGGAGAACAGCGACACCGCCGCCCCTGCCGCCGGCGGACCCGCGGCCACCGCCGCGCCCACCGCCGGGGCGCCCGCCGGAGCACCCGCCCCGGCCGCGCCGACGGGGGCCGCGCCGGCCGGGGCCGCCCCGACGAAGAGCGCCCCGCCCAAGTCCCCCGCCGGTTCCGGCGCCGCCTCCGCCCCGGCCGGCGACAAGAGCGGGTACGGCCAGGTCTGCGGCGCCAACGACCTGGACCTCGGCGCGAAGACCGAGACCCAGGCCGGCGGCTACATCCTGATCTCAGCCAAGGCCAAGTCGGGCATCACCTGCACCCTCCCCGCGGGCCACCCCGTCATCGCGTTCGGTTCGGGCGGCATCGAGGCGACGCCCGTCGAGCACACCGCCGGGGAGCAGATCACCCTGAGCGGCGCCAAGACCGTGTACGCGGGCATCATGGCCAAGACCACCAAGGGCAACCAGGCGGTCCAGTACACCGACGTCATCATCGGCATCGGCAACCCCGACCCGAACCCGGTGAGCGTCCCGGTCGGCACCACCCCGGTCGACAAGCCGGCTGTCACCAACTGGCACACCCTGCCGAAGGACGCCGTGCCGATCGCCTGACGATTCGTCAGAACATGCTGTGCCGTCAGTCCTTGAGCCGTCAGTCCTTGAGCCGTCAGTCCTTGAGCCTCGCCGCCACCGGGCGGTGGTCGCTGGGGGTGGCGGGCAGGGTCCAGGTGGCGGTGGCCGGCAGGCCCCGGGTCAGGACGTGGTCGACGCGGGCCAGCGGGAAGGCCGCCGGCCAGCTGAAGCCGAAGCCGGTACGGGCCGGGGTGAGCCGGCTGGTGAGCGGGGCGAGCGCGCGGTCGTCGGCGGCCGTGTTGAGGTCGCCCAGCAGCAGGACGCGGCGCAGCGGTTCGCCGTCCAGCGCCCGGCCGAGGGCGGCGAGGTCGCGGTCGCGGTGGGCGGTGGCGAAGCCGGTGACGGTCGGGCGCACCGACGCGAGGTGGACGACGTAGACGGCCAACGGGCCGCCGGGGGCCTGGACTTCGGCCCGCAGGGAGCGGTTCCAGCCGGGGTCGATGACCAGCCGCCGGGAGTCCGTCACCGGGTAGCGGCTCCACAGGGCGACGGTGCCGGTACGGGCGTGGTGCGGCAGCGCCCGGTCCAGCACGCTCCGGTAGGCGGGCAGCGCGGCGTCGGTGACCTCCTCCAGCGCGACCAGGTCGGGGCCCGCGGCGAGCAGCGCGCGGGCGGTGCCGGCCGGGTCCGGGTTGGCGGCGTTCACGTTGTGGGTGACCACCGTCAGCCCCGGCCCGCCGGAGCCGCCCGCCGGCGCCCCGCCGGACAGCAGCAGGGGACCGAACACCACCGCCCACACCACGGCCAGCACCCCGCCCGCGCAGGCCGCCGCCGGGGCCCGGCGCAGCGCCGCGCACAGCAGGGCCGCCACCGCCACCAGGCCGCTCCAGGGCAGGGCGCTCTCCCACAGACTGCCCAGGCCCAGGCCGAGCTCCGGCACCAGCCGGTGGCCGCCCAGGGCGAGGGCGGTGAGCAGCCCGAGCGCGGCGGGCACCAGCCCGCGCCGCCACCGGGGGACGGAGCGCCACGCGGGGGCGCTCCCGGGCGCGGCCCGCCGCCGGAGGAAGGCGCACGGCCGGGGTGCGGACCGCCGCCGGTGCGGTCGGTGCGGCTGGTGTGGCCGGTGCGGCCGGTCGGCGTGCGGGGCGGCGGTCACGGCGGGCCCGCTCATCCCGCGGCGTCCGGCAGCGGCGCCGGGCAGGTCCCGCCCGGCCGGGTGAGCAGTTCGAAGTGCCAGATCTCGTTGGCGTACACCTGGCACAGCCCGTACCGGGCGCCGTGCCGGATGAGCCAGTAGTCCGCGTCGGTCGGGCCGACGTCCACCGCCTTCCCGCTGACGTGCGCGGACTTCTCCGGCGTGTTGACGAACTTCCTGGCCTGCTCCACGCTCCCGTACCTGGTCACCGCCCGGTCCAGCAGCCGCTGCTGGTAGGCCTTGTTGCGCCAGCCGGAGGTGACGGTCATCTCGATGCCCTGGGCCCGGGCGTCGCCGGCCGCCTGTTGCAGGGCTTCGAGCAGCGGCCCGTCCAGGTTGCCCACGGCCGGGGCGTGGGTGTCGAAGGGGCTCAGCGTCCGGCCGTCGGGTATCTCCCCGTCCGCCTCCGCCCCGGCCGTGGCGGGCTGGGCGGCGACGACGGTGGCCGCCAGGGTGCGCAGGACGGCCCCGGTGCCCGGCGGGTCGGCGGCGCACGCCCCGACCAGGGCCAGCGCCGCCGCCGCCGAGGCGCCCACGGCCAGCCGCCGCCGCTTGCCCCGCACCGCCGGTGCCGTCGCCGCCGCTGTCTCCGGCGTGTCCATCGCTGCCTCCCACTGTGTTCGTCCGTTGCCGGACCATTGGAGGAAAAGCGGTGTTGCGAGGACGTCTGCGCGGGCCGATACGTTTTCGATAGGCCACATCGGGTCCAATGGGACGCGAACGGCGAGGACGGGAGAACAGCGCGTGCGGGTCCTGGTGGTGGAGGACGAGATCTACCTCGCGGAGGCGGTCCAGGCCGGCCTGCGACTGGAGGCGATGGCCTGCGACATCGTCACCGACGGCGACGCGGCGCTGGAGCGCCTGGCCGTCCACAGCTACGACGTCGTCGTCCTCGACCGTGACATCCCCGGCACCCACGGCGACGACGTCTGCCGCAGCATCGTCGGGCGCGGCCTGGGCTGCCGGGTGCTGATGCTCACCGCCGCCGCCCGCCTGAACGAGAAGGTCGCCGGCTTCGAACTCGGCGCCGACGACTACCTCACCAAGCCCTTCGACCTCGCCGAACTCGTCGTCCGGCTGCGCTCGCTCGCCCGCCGCCCGGCCCAGGCCGCCCCGCCCGTCCTGGAGTACGCCGGACTGCGCCTGGACCCCTTCCGCCGCGAGGTCTACCGGGACGGCCGCTACGTGGGCCTGTCCCGCAAGCAGTTCGCCGTCCTGGAGGTCCTGATGACCGCGCGCGGCGGCGTGATCAGCGCCGAGGACCTGCTGGAACGCGCCTGGGACGAGAACGCGGACCCCTTCACCAACGCGGTCCGCATCACCATCTCCGGCCTGCGCAAACGCCTCGGCGACCCGTGGGTGATCCAGACCGTGCCGGGCGTGGGCTACCGCCTCACCGCCCCCGGCGGGGAAGACGGCCCGAGGTGAACGAGCGCGACGACCGTCCCCGTACCGAGCGCCCGCGCCGCCTGACCGCCCGGATGCGCCTGACCCTCAGCTACACCCTCTTCGCCGTCACCGCCGGCCTGCTCTCCCTCGCCGTCGTCTACGTCGGCATGCGCTACATCCCGAACTACCCCCTCACCTCCTCCAACCCGCGCTACCGCTCCGACGCCCCCTCCCGCCAGGAGATCCTGGACTCCCTGCTCAGGGCCGGCGGCTACGCCCTGGCCCTGCTGACCGCCGTCGGCATGGCCGGCGGCTGGCTGATCGCCGGCCGGGTGCTGCGCCCGCTCCAGGACATCACCGGCGCCGCCCACCGCGCCGCGAGCGGGGCACTGGAGCACCGCATCGCCCTCACCGGCCCGCGCGACGAGTTCACCGACCTCTCCGACGCCTTCGACGAGATGCTGGCGCGCCTCCAGCGCTCCTTCGAGGCCCAGCAGCGCTTCGCCGCCAACGCCTCCCACGAACTGCGCACCCCGCTGGCGATCACCAGCACCATGCTCCAGGTCGCCGCCGCCGACCCGGCGGGACAGGACTGGGGAAAGCTCGTCGCCCGCCTCCAGGACACCAACCGCCGCGGCATCGAGATCAGCGACGCCCTGCTCCAGCTCGCCGACCTCGGCCACGCCCCGCCCGACCTCGCCCCCACCGACCTCGCCGCCGCCACCGGGCAGGCGCTGACCGCCGTCCGCGACGAGGCCGCGGCCCTCGGCGTCACCGTCACCGCCGACCTGCGCCCCGCCCCGGCCACCGGCAACCCCGTCCTGCTGCGCCAGGCGGCCGTCAACCTGCTGCACAACGCGCTGCGGCACAACCTGCCCGGCGGCGGGCAGGTCACCGTCACCACCGGGACCGACCCGCGCCGGCCCGGGCGGGTGCGCCTCACCGTCGCCAACACCGGCCCGCGGCTGACGCCGGAGGCCGTGGCCACCTTCACCGAACCGTTCCTGCGCGGGCGCGGACGCACCGCCGAGACCGACCCGGCCCGCCGCGGCCACGGCCTGGGCCTGGCGATCGTGGCCGCCGTCGCCGACGCCCACCACGGCGAACTCCACCTCACCCCCGAACCGGCCGGCGGCCTGCGGGTCACCCTCGACCTGCCCGGCACGGGGGAGGGCCTCGGAGGGTGAGGCGGGCGCCGGCCGTTCGGCTCCGGCCGGTCGGCTCCGGCCGCTCAGCTGGGGCGCTCAGCTCCGGCCGGTGCAGGTGCCGGCGTGGACGAGGTCCTGCCAGGCCCGCCCGCCGGCCGCCGGGTCCGAGGTGTCGTAGAAGGTCACCGACACGGAGAACTGGCGCTGCCCGTCCGCGGAACCGAACATGCCGGTGCTGTAGCCGGGGATGCCGCCGGTGAGGCCCCAGAACAGTCCGCAGGGCGTGTCGTAGCGCTGGAGGCCGAGCCCGTAGTCCTTGCCGTCGCCCAGGCCGGTGGTCCGCTGCATCTCGGCGAGTTCGGCGGGGCGCAGCAGCGTGCCGTTCAGCAGGGCGGCGACGAACCGGTCGAGGTCGGCGGCGGTGGAGATGCCGCTGCCGGCAGGCCCGGCCCAGGAGGGGTTCTCCAGGGTGACGTCGGCCGGACCGGTGGGCAGCGGGAGGTAGCCGTGGGCGTGCGGGCCCGGGACGAACGGGGAGCTGACGGGCATGGAGGTGCCGGTCAGGCCGAGCGGCCGGACGATCCTGCGCTCGACCTCCGCGCTCCAGGTGTGCCCGGTCACCTTCTCGATGATCATCCCGGCCAGGACGTAGTTGGTGTTGGAGTAGTTCCAGGCGGTGCCGGGCGCGGCGGGTGACGGGAGCCGGTTGGCGATGTCGACCAGGTCCTGGGCCCGGTAGTCCTTCCACCGGCCGCGCTCCGCCCAGGCCGGATCGCCGAAGTCGAACGCCGGGTCGCTGGTGTGGTTGGGCAGGCCGCTGGTGTGGTCGAGCAGTTGGCGCACCGTGACGACGGCGCCGGTCGGTATCTCGCCGGGCAGGTAGCGCTCGACCGGATCGTCCAGGCCCAGCCGGTGCTCACCGGCGAGCTGGAGGACCACCGTGGACACGAAGGCCTTGGTGACGCTGCCGATGCGGAAGCGGCCGTTCTCGTCGACCGGCGCGCCGGTGGCGAGGTCGGAGGTGCCGGCCGCGCCCGTCCAGGCGGGGCGGGAGCCCTCCCGGACGGCGCCCAGCGCGGCCGCGGCGCCGCCCTGCTTCACCAGCGCGGCCACGGCGGCGTCCAGGGGGCCGCGGTCCACCCGGGGGGTGCCGCCCCGGGCGGCCGGGCCGCCCTGTGCCGCCGCCGTTCCCGCCGTCGCCGCAGGTGCCGCGGTGGCCGCAGGTGCCGCGGTGGCCAGCAGGCCCGCGCCCACGAGCGCCGCCACGGCCGCCCGGAGCCGGCGGCGCGATCCCGCCGTGCCGCGCTCCGACCGAACCGACCGCATGCCGCGGTTCCCCGTCATGTGCCCCGCCCTTCCGCACGGGCGGAGCCCTGTCGGCGCCCGCCCCCTGCGTGACAGCCTGTCAGCCGGGCCGGGAACCGGTCCTCCGCCGCAGGTACCGTCGGCGCCCGCTCCGCGCCGCGCTGCCTCCCCCCGCAGGGGTAGGCCTCAGGCCGGAGGCGGCCCGCCCGGCGGCGGGAGTCCGACTTCCCTTCGCCGCACCGGAAGTCGGCCCGGCCGACTTCCGGCGCGGGTGGCCGCCGAGGACATCCGCACGCGGTTCAGTCCCAGGGCTCCTCGACGGTGCCGGTGGCGAAGGAGCCGCCCTCGAAGAGTTCAGGGCCCAGGCGGACACCGGTGAGGTGCTCGGCGAGAGCCGGAGCCGTCTCGATCCTGCCGCGGTATCGCGTCGCGTCGAAGTCCGGCACGGCGGCGAGGCCGGCGGCGGAGGCCGGCGGCCAGGCGGCGGTCAGCCCGACGTGGACGGGGTGCCGGGGCGGTCCTCCTGCCGTGCGATGGTCTCCGCCCACTGCGGGAACCGCGCCACGGGTACCGCGGGCGAGGCGGCGAAGTCGGGGCGCAGCGCGGCCGCGGGGAGGAACACGGCGCGGCAGCGCCGGCACAGCCAGGTCGCCCGCCACACCCGGTGGAGCTTCTGCCACTGGTCGTAGGTCCGCGGCCACTGGCCGGCCGTGTCACCGCGGCGGCTCCGGTGGTCGGAATGGACGGTGAGCCCGATGCCCAGCAGGATCGCGGCGACCAGGAACGCGCCGTAGCGGTAGCCGAGTTGGTACGCCATGTCGGAGCTGCCGCCGCCGTCGCCGGAGAACAGCCCACGCAGTCCCAGCAGGCCGAACAGGCCGGCCAGGACGAAGAGGGTGATCGCGGCCCCGGTCGTGCCCCCGGGTTCGGACGGCATCGACAGCAGCTCCCGCGTCGGCGGGTCGAGGGGCCGGTCGGAGTCCAACAGGGCGTTGCGCACGGCGACGGTCCCGTCCGCCGCGGCGCACGTCGGGCAGGTAACGCTCATCGAGGTGTGACTCCGGAGGTGACGCGGGTGTACACGGAAGAGCCCGTAGTACAGCACAGGGGTCTGACCACCCGTGTGACCGGCCCCGCGACCGGAAACGGGGAGGCGTCACACCCGACGCGTCGTCACGCGGGGATCCAGCGGGGCCACCAGCCGGGGACGTTGCCGGCCGGACAGAGACCGCTGTCGCTGACCGTTCCGGGAACGGTGCCGATCCAGGCGAACTGGCACCAGGTCATCGCGAGGAGCGCGAACAGCGCGACGGCGACAGGAACCAGTGAGGAGATCCTCCTGCGGCCCGGCCGCCGGGCAAGGACCCAGGCGGCCCGGTAGGCGGCGAGTGCGACGGCGCCTCCCGCGGCAACGGACAAGGGGAGTTCGTAGGGCCGGACACCACCCCAGTCCACATGCTCGTCCTGGTACGAGCCGCAGTACCTGCGAGCCGCGTCCGAGAGCGCCCACGAGCCGGCCCCTCCGGCCAGTCCCACGAGGGCCACCAGGCAGCCCGGCATACGGCTTGTCCCCGAACGGTCGTTCATCTCCACAAGGACACCCGGCGGCACGCGGTGGTTCCCGGTCGCCGGCCACCGGCGCGGCGACCACGGCAGAACCGTAGGACTTGGAGTGCGCTCCAACTCAAGTCCGACACTCCGCCCCGCCTCAGCAGGAAGATTTGCGGCCGGGACGCCCTGAAGTGGGGTCACCTCACCGGGCGGAGCTGAAAGATTTCCTGTGGGCGCACCGTCAGAAGGGGCGGAAGGGCTCCGGGGTAGCGTTGTCCGTCCCGCCCCGCCCCGAGTTTCGTGAGAGGGAGCCGCCGTGGCCCCGAACGTCTTCCGCAGTGGCATCGGAGAGCTGCTCCCCGGCCGGGGGCCGGACGGGCTGAGGGTCTGGAGCGTGGCCGAGGCGCCGAGGAGCGCGCTGTTTGGCGCGCCCGTCGAGGCCGCCATCCTGCTCGAAGGCACCGACGACCTCGACCGGGCCGATCTGCCCCTGGTCGGCGAGGTGCTCGGCAGGATCGACCACTACCTGGAGGCGGGGCTCCGCTTCGTGCGCGAGGCGGTGGAGGCCGACCCGGCCTTCTTCGGTCTCACCGAAGCGGAGGCGCGGCCCTTCCGCGGCCTGCCCGTCGCGGACTTTCCGCTGGATCTCCCGCAGCTCACCTTCCACCTCGACGAGTGGCACCTGCGTTTCGCCGAGGGCCGCCTGCCCATCTGCGACCCCTACGGCCTCGCGGTCGTGTTCGACGGGCAACGGCCGCTGAGGGTGGAGGACTTGAGCGACGCCGAATCCGTTGAAACCGATGAAACCGCTGAATTCGTTGAAACCGCTGAAACCGAAGCCGAAGCCGAAGCCGCTGAAACCGAAGCCGAAGCCGAAGCCGCTGAAACCGAAGCCGAAGCCGAAGCCGAAGCCGAAGCCGAAGCCGAAGCCGCCGACGCCGGTGGCGTCGACGGCTCGGGGCGGCCGGGCGCCTGAGTCGCCCCGGGCGCCCGCTCGGGGCGGAGCCGGTGTCAGGCGCGGTGGTACGGGAGGGGTGTGGCGACCTCGCCGCCGAGTTCGGCGGCGGCGCGGCGGGCCCAGTAGGGGTCGCGCAGCAGTTCGCGGCCGATCAGCACGGCGTCGGCGTGGCCGTCGGTGAGGACGGCCTGGGCCTGGGCGGGGTCGGTGATCAGGCCGACGGCGGCCACCGGCAGGTCGGTCTCGCGGCGGACGGCCTCGGCGAAGGGCACCTGGAAGCCGGGCGCGGCCTCGATCCGGGCGTCGGGGACGATGCCGCCGGTGGAGACGTCGAGCAGGTCGACGCCGTGGGCCCGGAGTTCCTTGGCGAGGCGGACGGTGTCCCGGGAGGTCCAGCCCTCGCGGCCGTCCTCCGGGTTCTCGGTGATCCAGTCGGTCGCGGAGACGCGGAAGAAGACCGGCAGGTCCTCGGGCCACACCGAGCGGACGGCGTCGACGACCTCCAGCGCGAAGCGGATGCGGCCCTCGAAGGAGCCGCCGTAGCCGTCGGTGCGGCGGTTGGCCGCGGGGGAGAGGAACTGGTGGACCAGGTAGCCGTGGGCGCCGTGGACCTCGGCGACCTGGAAGCCGGCGTCGAGGGCGCGCCGGGCGGCGTCGGCGAACTGGCGCACGATCTCGCCGATCTGCTCCTCGGTCAGCTCCTCCGGGGTGGTGTGGGCGGGCGAGAAGGCCTCGGCGCTGGGGCCGACCGGCGTCCAGCCGTGCTCCTCGCCGGGGGCGACCGGGCGGCCCCGGTCGACCCAGGTGCGCTCGGTGGAGCCCTTGCGGCCGGCGTGGGCGAGCTGGATCGCCGGGACGGTGCCCTGGCTCTTCAGGAAGGAGGTGATCCGGCGGAAGGCCGCGGCCTGCTCGTCGTTCCAGATGCCGAGGTCGTACGGGCTGATGCGCCCCTCGGGGCTGACCGCGGTGGCCTCCGTGATGATCAGCCCGGTGCCGCCGGCGGCGCGGGCCGCGAGGTGGGTGAAGTGCCAGTCGGTCGGGACGCCGGCCGCGTCCCCGTCCGGGACGGCGCTGTACTGGCACATCGCCGGCATCCAGATCCGGTTGGGGACGGTCAGGGCCCGCAGGGTGAGCGGGGTGAAGAGAGAGGTGCTCATGTCGGACTCCCGGTGGGGTCGGCGCCAGGACGAAGGGGCGGTCATGCAACTTTTGCAACTGCATCTACATTCGCGAACAATAGTTGCACGTGCAGAGACTTGCAAGGGTGTTCCGCCGGGACACCCTCCCACCTGCGACAATCCCCTCCATGATCGACCCCGCAGCCACCAGCACCCCGACCGCCGAAGCCACCCAGGCCGCCGAAGCCGCCGCAGCCACCCCGACCGCCCCGCTCACCGTCGCCGCCGCCGCGATCATCCGGGACGGCAGGCTCCTGGTCGTCAGCAAGCAGGCCGCCCCCGAGGTCTTCTACCTCCCCGGCGGCAAGCCCGACCCCGGCGAGGACGCCCTGGCGGCCCTGACCCGCGAACTGCGCGAGGAACTCGGCGCGGCCCCGGTCGGCCCCCGCCACCTCACCGACATCCGCGCCACCGCCGCCCTCGAAGGCGTCCCCATGCTGATGACCGTCTTCACCGCCGGCCTGGACCGCGAGCCCGCCCCCGCCGCCGAACTCGCCGACCTGCGCTGGACCGACGGCCGCGACGACACCCTGTGTCTGGCCCCCGCCGTCCGCGACCACCTGCTGCCCCTGCTGCGCGAACGCGGCGACCTGGCCTGACCGCTCCGGGCATGAGGGAACGGCCCGGGGGAGCGGGCCCGGGGTAAGCGGCGGACGGCGCCCCGTGACGCCGGACGGCGCCGCCCGGGAGAACCGGGCGGCGCCGTCGAAGCCGTACGCGGCGGTAGTGAACCGGCCGTCAGCGCGCCGTCTGCGGCACGCGCTGGGCCGGGACGGAGCCCCGGGCGGTGCGCTGGGCGGCGGCGGAGGCGGGGGCGGCGCCGAGGGCGGTGCCCCGGGTCTCCTCGGCCCACAGGGCGCAGACCAGCAGGCCCAGGGCGGTGACCCCGGCGGCGATCAGCATGGTCGGGCCGGTGCCGAGCCCGGTCAGCGACAGCGGCAGCAGGTAGGTGCCGACGGCCGCGCCGATCCGGCTGACCGAGGTGGCCACGCCCACGGCGGTGGCCCGGATCTCGGTGGGGAACAGCTCGTTGGGGTAGGTCCAGTCGAGCACGTTGGGCCCGCCGCACAGGAACGCGTACGCGCACAGCGCCAGCAGGGCGACGGCGGCCGGGGCGGTGGGCCACACGCCCAGCAGCGCGAGCGGCACGGTCATCAGCGCGAAGGACCAGATGATGACGGGCCGGCGGCCGCGGGTGTCGATCAGGCGCAGCGCCGGGTAGCAGCCGAGCAGGAAGACCAGGCTGATCAGGCCGGTGCCGAGGGTCTCCATCACGGTGCCGCCCGGCATGCCGAAGGAGGAGAGGATCTGCGGGCCGAAGGTGAGCATCGCGAACAGCGGGGCGACCTGGCACAGGAAGAACAGTCCGCAGAACAGGGTGCGGCGCCGGTAGGGCGGGGTCATCAGCAAGCGCAGTCCGGTGGGAGCGCCGCGCTCGGCCGGTTCGGGCATCAGCTCCCGGCCGTCGACCTTGACCCCGAGGTGCTTCTCGACCACGCGCACCGCGTCGCCGACCCGCCCGTTGGCGGCCAGCCAGCGCGGCGACTCCGGCGAGCCGCGGCGGATCACCAGGAACACCACGCACAGCACCGTGGAACTCGCCAGCATCCAGCGCCAGCTGCCCGGGCCGGCCAGCTCCAGGAACAGGTAGCCCACCACGTAGGCGAGCACGGAGCCGGCGTACCAGGCGATGATCTGCTGCCCGAGGAGCCGGCCGCGCTGCTTGGACGGCAGCCACTCGGCGAGCAGTGAGGTGGCGATGGGGTAGTCGGCGGCCACGGCCATGCCGAGCACGAAGCGCAGCACGGCGATCGCCCACACCGTGTCCACCCAGAAGGAGAGCACCGAGCAGGCGACCATCACGAGCAGGTCGGCGGTGTACATCACCTCCCGGCCGATCTTGTCGGTCAGCACGCCGAAGAGCGCGCCGCCGACGAACATGCCGACCAGCGCGGCGGCGCCGATCAGGCTGACCTCGGCGGTGGACAGCCCGAGCTCAGGGCGCATCCCGATCAGGGCGACGCCGACGATGCTCAGGATGTAGCCGTCGAGCAGGGGCCCGCCCGAACAGGCGAGGGCCAGCCGACGGTGGAACGCGGTATACGGGGCGTTGTCGATGGTCTGGGACATGTGCTGGGGGTCCTCCGGAGCGTACGGCGCGCACTGCGCACCGTGCGCCGGGTAGACGGCAGGGAAAGACGCCGCCCACCTCGGACGGCGCCACCGCCCGGTCACAACGGGCGACCGTCCACGGTTGCCCCGCCTCCATGGGGCCGCCACCGGGCCGAAGGTCGAGCGGATTCATGACCAAGGTCCCGAAGCGGACGGGCCGTTCGCCCGTGCCGGAACGGCGCTCGGCCAGTCCTGCCGGGGCCCTCGCCACCGGGGGCCGCCGGCGGGCGCCGGAGGTGACCCTTCTCACCACGTGGCCCCGGCGGCCCCGGAACTGTGGCCCTTCCCACAGCGGGGCCGTGTCCGTGCGTACGGGAACGATCCCGCTGTGTCACCGCCGAGGCGTCGGTCGGGGCCCACCGGTGGCGGTTCGCGAGTCCGCCGTGCAGCCCGTCGCGCGGCCCGTCCGGCGCATGACCCCGGGGCCGACGTGCTCCTCGATCCCGATCGCGCGCAAGGGGACGACACCTTCCTGTGCGGCTCGTCCCGGAGGGAGCGAACAGCACGGTGGGCAGCCGAGACGGACCGCGAGTCCAGAATCCCGGACCCCGGCGCAGCGGCCGGGCCCCGTCCGCTTCATGGCGGTACGTCAGCTTTCCCGCCGGATCCGCCCGCCGGATCCCGCCTCCTGTTCGCGGCCCGGAGCGGGCCGGTTCACCGGGCCGTGGACTGGAGGCCGTCCGTGCACGGTTGGCTTCCTGCGACCTGGGAGGACACGCCCCCGGGTTGCACCGTCCGCGGGCGAACGGCCGATCCGGCGCCCCGCACGCCGCCGGAAGACCCCAGCCCGCCGCCGTACGAGGAGAGCCCCACATGTCACCCCCACCCGCCACCACCGCGCCCGCGCCCACCGCGCCCACCGGCACCCGCACCCGCACCCGCCGGCGCGGGCTGGGCGCGCTCGCACTGGCCACCGCGCTGGCCGCCGGCCTGCCCGGCCTCGCCACCCCCGCCTGGGCCGCCCCCGCACCCGCCCCGGCCAAGGACGCGGCCAAGCCCGCCGACCCCGGCCTGGTCCTGGACCGCCCGGGCGAGTCGGTGGTCACCCGCCGCGACGTCACCCCGATCGCCCCCGGCCTGACCATGACCTCCTTCGACCGCCTCGGCGGCGCCGGCTGGATCCGCGGCAAGGTCCTCGTCGCCGACCTGGACACCAAGGGCCTGAGCGTCGACTACCTGTCCTCCGGCAAGGTGACCACCCGCCAGACCGTCACCGAGATGGCCCGCGGCGCCGGCGCCGTCGCCGCGATCAACGGCGACTACTTCGACATGAACGCCTCCGAAGCCCCCCTCGGCGTCGGCGTCTCCCGCCAGGACGGCCTGATCCAGGCCCCCGTCGAAGGCTGGAACCAGGCCGTCACCGTCGGCACCGACGGCCTGGCCCGGATGGCCCAGGTCTTCCTGGAGGGCCACGCGAGCCTGCCCGGCGGCCGCGAGGCCACCCTCACCGGCGTCAACACCTACGGCCTGCCCGCCGACGGCATCGGCGTGTTCACCCCCGCCTGGGGCGACGCCACCCGCGCCCACGTCGCGAACGGCTCCGCCGAGGTCGTCGAGGTCGAACTGCGCGACGGCAAGGTCACCGCCGTCCGCGACACCCTCGGCGCCGCCGTCCCCGAGGGCGCCACCGTCCTGGTCGGCCGCGACGCCGGCGCCCGCACCCTGCGCGACCTCAAGCCCGGCGACCAGGTCTCCGTCGGCTACCGCCCGCGCGCCTCCTTCGGCGAGGTCGCCGTCGCGGTCGGCGGCTACCAGGTCCTGGTCGCCGACGGCGTCGCCCAGCGCTCCGGCGAGAACGACGGCAACGAACTCAACGCCCGCACCGCCGTCGGCTTCTCCGCCGACAACCGCCGCATGTACCTCGTCTCCATCGACGGCCGCCAGGCCGACAGCCCCGGCATCAACCTGCCCGACCTCGCCGTCCTGATGCGCGACATGGGCGCCCACAACGCCCTCAACATGGACGGCGGCGGCTCCGCCGCCATGGCCGCCCGCCTGCCCGGCGCCGGCCAGGCCGGCACCGTCAGCAACCCCTCCGACAACGGCGGGGAACGCGCCGTCGCCAACGGCCTCGGCCTGTTCTCCACCCCCGGCTCCGGCCGGACCAAGGGCTTCCGGCTGCGCCCCGCCGAGACCGTGGACACCGCCGCCCGCGTCTTCCCCGGCCTGCACCGCACCGTGCGCGCCCTGCCCCACGACGAGGCCTACGGCGCCGTCACCGCCACAGTGCCCGCCACCGCCTGGTCCACCGCCACCGGCGCCAAGGTCACCGTCGAGGGCCGCGGCCTGGACGCCGTCGTCACCGGCCGCGAATCCGGCCCCGCCGAGGTCGCCGTCACCGCCAAGGGCGCCGACAGGTCCGTCCTGCCGCTCACCGTGCTCGGCCCCGCCGTACGCATCACCGCCGGCAACGAACCGATCGGCCTCGAAGGCACCGGCACCACCGCCGGCCTCACCGTCACCGGCTACGACGCACTCGGCCACGCCGCACCCGTCGAAGCCGCCGACGTCAAGGTCACCGGCGGCGAGGGCGTCGTCGAGGCCGGCGCCGCCGCCGACGGCACCATCACCCTCAAGGCCCTGGCCGACGGCAGGTCCGCCACCCTCAGACTGACGGTCGGCACCCTGGAGACCGCCGTCGCCGTCACCGTCGGCATGACCGAGAAGCCCTTCGCCGACTTCTCCGACGCCGCCGCCTGGAAGTCCGGCAACGACCGCGCCCCCGGCGGCTCGGTCGCCCCCGCCGCCGGCCCCGACGGCACCCACGGCCTGCGCCTGACCTACGACTTCACCCAGTCCACCGGCACCCGCGGCCAGTACGCCATCGCCCCCGAGGGCATCGTGCTGCCCGGCCAGCCCCGCTCCGTCAGCATGTGGATCGAAGGCGACGGCAACGGCGCCTGGCCGCGCGTCCAGTACCGCACCGCCGCCGGCGTCACCGCCAACCTCGACGCCCCGATGGTCACCTGGAACGGCTGGCGCAAGGTCGAATTCCCCATCCCCGCAGGCGTCCAGTACCCGCTGACCTTCCAGCGCTTCCGCCTCATGGAGACCGGCGCCGCCCGCTCCTACAGCGGCGCCCTCACCCTCGCCGACCTGCGCGTCAAGGTCGCCCCCGACGTCGAACTGCCCGTCCAGCCCAAGGTCACCGACCCCGTCGTGCTCACCCACGGCACCGTCGACGGCCGCCAGTTGCGCGTCGCCGTCATGTCCGACGCCCAGTTCATCGCCCGCAGCCCCGACAGCGACATCGTCCAGGCCGCCCGCCGCACCCTGCGCGACATCGCCGCCGCCAAGCCCGAACTGCTCGTCATCGACGGCGACTTCGTCGACGAGGCGTCCCCCGCCGACTTCGCCCTCGCCCGCAAGCTCCTCGACGAGTTCGACCAGCTCACCGGACGCACCATCCCCTGGCACTACGTGCCCGGCAACCACGAGGTGATGGGCCCCGGCACCATCGACAACTTCAAGGCCGCCTTCGGCGACACCACCCAGGTGTTCGACGTCAAGGGCACCCGCTTCGTCACCCTGAACAGCTCGCTCGGCACCCTGCGCGGCAGCGGCTTCGACCAGATCGCCACCCTGCGCAACGCCCTGGACGGCGCCGCCAAGGACCCGTCCATCACCGGCCTGCTGCTCTTCGAACACCACCCCACCCGCGACCCGCTGCCCGACCAGGGCAGCCGGCTCAGCGACCGCAAGGAAGCCGCCCTCGTCGAGCAGTGGCTCGCCGACTTCCGCACCAAGGGCAAGTCCGCCGCCATGGTCACCGGCCACGTCGGCGCCTTCCACGCCCAGAGCATCGACGGCGTCCCGCACCTGATCAACGGCAACTCCGGCAAGGGCCCCGCCTCCGAACCCGACCGCGGCGGCTTCACCGGCTGGACGATGCTCGGCATCAACCCCACCGCCGGCAAGGTCACCGACCCCTACGCCGTCACCGACGACACCTCCGCCTGGCTGCGCGCCGAGGTCCGCGCCCGCGCCGACGCCGTCGACCTCAAGGCCCCCACCGCGCTCGGCCTGCTCGAAGCCGCGCCGGTCAACGCCACCTTCACCCAGGACGGCGAGCGCACCGTGCCCGTCGCCTGGCCCGTCACCGCCCAGTGGGGCGGCACCGGCGTCCACATCGGCACCGCCGCGAGCGCCCCGCGCGGCGCCCTCGCCGCCTACGACCCGGCCACCGGCACCCTGACCGGGCTGCGCCCGGGCCGCGGCACGCTGAGCGTCACCGTCGGCGGGGTGAAGGCCGAACAGCCGCTCACCGTCGGCGCGGTGCCCGCCTGCACCACCACCGTGCGCGGCAAGCACTCCTCGCTCGCCGTCACCGCGGGCGTCACCTGCCTGGAGGGCGCGAGCATCGACGGACCGGTCCTGGTCCAGCCCGGCGCCGCCCTGATCGCGGTGGACTCCACCGTCAACGGCCCGCTCTCCGCCCGCGGCGCGAGCACCCTGGTGCTGACCGACACCACCGTCAACGGCCCCGTCGCCGTCAGCGGCACCACCGGCACCACGGCGATCCTGCGCGGCACCGTCGCCGGGCCGCTGCACGTCGCCCTGAACAAGGGCGCCACCCTGCTGGCCGGCACCACCGTGCGCGGCCCGCTGGACTGCGCCGGCAACACCCCCGACCCGGTGAACGGCGGCATCGCCAACACCGTGAACGGGCCGAAGGGCGGTCAGTGCGCCAAACTATGACGGATCGTCAGAAATGAACGGTCGGAAGTGAATCTCCAGTGGTGCACCGCAGGCCCGGACCGCTCCTCGCGGCCCGGGCCTGCGGCCTTCCCGGAAACTTTCGAGCGGGAACCGTCCGTACGGGCTATCGTGGTCGCGGGCCGTGACTGGCGCTGAGGTGGAGAACCACCGGGGAGCGGCCTGACACCCCGTCGATGCCGTGCGCCTGGGCACCCATTGTGGAGCTCGGGAGTGGCACGTGGTGCAGACACAGCAGGCGCGGCTGATGAACGGCACGGATCTCGCCCGCCGGATCATCGAGACCAGCGCGGCAACCGCCGAGGACATCCGCCACCGCACCGGCACGTCGCCGTGCCTGGCGACCGTCCTGGTGGGGGAGGACCCGGCCTCGGTCACCTACGTCCGGATGAAGCAGGCCCGTTGCGCGAAGGCCGGCATCCGCTCGCGGCATGTCGCCCTCCCCGCCTCGGTGAGCACCGCCGGGCTGGTGGAGGCCGTCACCGAGTTGTCCGAGGACCCGGACGTGCACGGCATCCTGCTCCAACACCCGGTCGGGCCGCACCTCGACGAGCGCGCCGCGTTCGAGGCGATCGCCCCCGGCAAGGACGTCGACGGGGTCACCACGCACTCCTTCGCCGCGACGGCCTTCGGACTGCCCGGCTTCGTCTCCTGCACGCCCGGAGGGATCATGCGCCTGCTGGACGAATACGACGTCGACCTCACCGGCAAGCACGCCGTCGTGGTGGGACGCAGCCCCATCCTCGGCAAGCCCGCCGGCCTGCTCCTGCTCGGACGGGACGCCACCGTCACCTACTGCCACTCCCGCACCGTCGGCCTGCCCGCGATCGTGCGCGAGGCCGACGTCCTGGTCGCCGCCGTCGGCCTCCCGCGCTTCATCGAGGGGGCGGACGTCAAGCCCGGCGCCGTGGTGGTCGACGCGGGCTACAACCCGGGCAACGTCGGGGACGTCGACTTCGGGACCGCCCGCCATCGGGCGAGCCTGATCACCCCCGTGCCCGGCGGCGTCGGCCCGATGACCATCGCCGTCCTCCTCGCCCAGACCGTCGAGGCCGCCGCACGCCAACTCGCCCTGCCTGCACCGGCCCCCGCTCCCTCCAGGCCCTGACGCTCCGCCCCGCCCCCGGTTCACTCCGTCACGGGCAGGCACTCCGCGAGCAGGCCGACGATGTCGCGCCACGCCCGCCGCGCGTGCAGCGGGTGGTGGCCGACGCCGGGCAGCACCTCCTGGTCGACCATCGGGTGGTGGAAGGCGTGCAGCGCGCCGCCGTAGACCACCAGGCGCCAGTCGACGCCCGCGTCCTGCATCTCGGCGGCGAAGGCCTCCCGCTGCGCGGGCGGCATGATCGGATCCTCCGACCCGACCCCGGCCCACACCGGGCAGCGGATGCGCGCCGCCTCGCCCGGGCGGCCCGTGGTCACCGCGTTGACCGTCCCGATCGCCCGCAGGTCGACCCCGTCGCGCCCGAGTTCCAGCACGACGGCGCCCCCGGTGCCGTAGCCGATGCCGGCGATCCGCTCGGGGTCGGTCCGGGGCTCGGCCCGCAGCACGTCCAGTGCCGCATGGCCGATGTCCCGCAGCCGCTCGGGGGCGGCGAGCAGCGGGAGCACGTGCGCCAGCATCTCCTGCGGATCGGTGAACCAGCGCCCGCCGTTGATGTCGAACGCCAGCGCCACGTACCCCAGTTCGGCGAGGGCGTCGGCGCGGCGGCGCTGGAAGTCGTTCAGGCCAGGACCCTCGGGCCCGACCAGCACCGCGGGCCCGCGGCCGCTCCCGGCGGGCAGCGCGAGGTGCCCGACCATCGTCAGTCCGTCGGCGGGGTACTCGACCGTGCGTGTGGTGACCGTCGTCATGTCACCGGACTGTAGTGGCGGTTGGGGTCCATGCGGGCCCGCCTTGGCTGTCGGCAGAGCGGCGGGCCGTGGCGCCGTACGCCGCGGCTGCCCACGCAAACGGGAGGGCCGACCGCCAGTTGTGTCACCAGTGGGTACATCCGGTCGCATCTTCGGCATGCTGACCGCACACGTGATCCGGATACGGCAAGGGAGATGGCCATGCGTCGAATCGCGGCTCTGGGTACGGGGGCGGCACTGCTGGTGGCCGCCGGTGTGATGGCGGCGCCGGGGGCGTCGGCGACCTCGTACTGCAGCACCACCCAGGGGACGAACTGGGGGTCGGTGAGCTGCCAGACCACCGCCACGAAGAACCACTGGCAGCTGGTGCTGGTCTGCAACAACGACAACGTCAAGGGCAACCAGACGACGGTCCTCGGCTCCTGGCACATGGGTATCGGGACCGACACCCTCTACTGTCCGACCGGCTACAGCACGGCCTACACCAAGGTGAACAACGACAACTGACCTGCCGGGCAAGGGTGTTCGGCCCCCAACATCGAAGGCGGGGGCCGACACCCTGCCCACGGTGCCGTGTCCTACGTGGCCTTGTGGTTCTTGACGAGGTCCTGGACGGACTTGGGGACGGGGGTGCCCTGCTTGACGCGCTTGTCGGGGACGGGGTCGCCGTAGGTCTGGTGCAGGGCGAGGACACCGCCCCAGGCGTTGGGGTAGTCCCAGTCCCGCTGGGTTTCGTGTTCGGGCCCGTCGGGGTGGGTCGCCAGTTTGGCGTGAACGGTCGTGCCCTCCTCGCCGAGGTCGACGGAGAGGACTCCGGTGGTGGGGCTGTGCTGCCCGTCCGTGTTCAGGTCCTTGTCGTCGATGGGGCGCAGCTCGCTCCAGCGCCCGGGGATGATCTGGTCGCTCAGCGCTTGGAAGGCCTTCGCGCGCTCGGAGGGGCCGACCTTCCTGGCGACGCCGTTGACGACGACGGAGCGGTAGTTGAGGGAGGTGCTGATGGCCGCGCGTCCGACGACGAGGCCGTCGACGAGGGTGACGGCCAGGCTGACGGACACGCCGTCATCGCTCCACAGGTGCTTCAGCGAGACCGGGATCCCGGTCGGGTAGTAGATGGACCCGTGCAGGTAGAGGAGTCTCCTCCCACCTTCCTCGTGGTAGGCGTAGACCATGGGGACGCACCGCGGCCTGATCGTCAGCCGGTCGCCCGGAGTGCTGATCTCCAGGTGTGCGGCGGTGCAGACGAAGCCGGCCTTGAGGACGGGGGCCCAGTCCTTCGGGTCGGTGCTCACCTGCGTCCTCTTGATCGACACCGTGGCGTCCGACGGTCCTGTGGCGGTGCCCGGTTCCTGGGGCGTGGCGGGCGTGGTGGACATGGCGGCTCCTTCACGACGGGGGACGGGGGTGGCCCGGCTCCGCCGGCGACGGGAGCGGGCCCGGAACACTGGTCATGACTACGGCACGGCGGGCGCCCGACGGGCTCCAACGTGCGCGCGGCGGTGGCGGATCACCCCGCCAGAGCAACGGCCCCCGCAGGCCGCGACCGCGGGACGCCGGGACGTTCCGATGCGCCATCCGGCCGTCCGCCGTTGGAAGGGGAGCGCCTCGCGGTCGTGGCCGGCAGCCTCCACCGGTCGGCTGACGGGGGCCGGTCGCCACGACCGGAAGAACGTTTCGGCTCTTCCGGTCGGCCGCCGGAGGAGGCAATTCCTCATATCAGCAAGGGAATTCACGGACCGGTGACGCCCATGTGTGTCCGCCCCGGCCGCTGGTCGGGGCGGAGCCATACTCGTGGACGCCGAGACCAGAGAGGTGATCCGAAAGGGGACGCCTCCGCGGCGGACGCGAAAGGGAGAGCATGCCGGACAACGGTGAATTCTCGAAGTCACTCAAAGAGTTCCTCGACAAGATCGGCGACTGGTACCGCGACAATCACGAGGGCTTCAGGACCCTGTTCGACGCGACGATCGCCAACGTGGTGAAGTGCCCGGCCGACCCGACCGATCCCGATGGAAAGAAGGTGTACTACGACTGGCGGGGGGCGACGATCGAGACGCTGAAGAAGTTCTTCACGGACTGGTACGACGACTGGTACAAGACGAAGCCCAACGACGGCCTGGACTACATCGAGAAGTTCAGCTGGCTCACCTACGAGAACGACTACGGGATGGTCTTCATGACCTGTGGTCCCGGCCTGGAGATGACCAAGGACTTCACCAATCTCCAGGGCGGTCAGATGGACGACAAGGGGAAGGAGGGGCAGGATCTCATCAAGCTCTGGCGCACTGAACTCGGCACGAGGATAGACGACTTCGAGCAGGGCCCCTGGGACACCTTCAACCGGTTCTTCATCCGTGAGCTGCGGGACCCGTCGGTACGCCCGGTCGACGCCCCGGGCGACGACAGCGTCGTGGTCGCCCCGACCGACTGCGTCATCAACATGATCGTCGACGACCTGGCCGAGGAGACGCCGATCCCGGTCAAGACCGTCACCATGAACGTCAAGCAGCTGCTCGCCGGTTCCGAGTACTACAAGAAGTTCGTCCCCAGAGAGGAGGACGGCAGCACGCTGCCCGGAGGCACGGCCGTTTCGTGCATCCTGATGCCCGACACCTACCACTGGTACCACGCGCCGGTGAAGGGCGAGGTCGTGGAGTCCCACGACGACGTCCACGGGATCTACTACGGAATGCGGGACTTCCCCGAGCTCCTCAACAAGGGGAACGTCGGTTACGGGTTCGACTACGAGATGTTCGACAACTTCCGCCGCGGCTACCTCGTCTTCAGGACGAACTTCACCGACCCCAAGGGGAAGCAGCACGAGACGTACGTGGCGATGGTGACCGTCGGCCTCAACTCGATCGGCTCCGTGCAGTACGAACCGGAGTTCAAGAACCCCCAGAAGCCCGTTGCGGTGGCGAAGGGTCAGAAGATCGGGAACTTCCAGTACGGCGGCTCCCTGAACATCCTGCTGTTCGAGTACGGCCGCTTCCCGGCCCTGCAACTGCACATGGGGCAGCGCATCGGCACCCTGGAGGCCCCGGAGCGTACGAAGGGGCTGTTCACCGGCTCGTACCACACGCAGTCCCGCCGGGGCATCCCGTTCGCCCGTTGAACCCGTCGATCCCGTTGATCCGGTCGATCCCGCCGATCCGCTCCCGAACGAAGGACCGAACCATGGACCCGGAAGACCTCGTCACGTCGATCCCGGCGAACCTCCTCGACACCCAGAGCCTCGACCTGTACACCAAGGACACCAAGAGGCTCCGCTCCTACGCGGGGCGCGTACGGCTCGACGGCACGGGCACCAGGAAGAACCACCTCTTCTACTGGTTCTTCGAGAGCCAGACCTGTAGCCCCCACGTGCCCGTCTCCGAGCAACAGGACCTGGTCAGCGCCACGCCGCTG
The DNA here is from genome assembly GCF_044757205.1 of Kitasatospora sp. NPDC091335. NCBI lineage: Bacteria > Bacillati > Actinomycetota > Actinomycetes > Kitasatosporales > Streptomycetaceae > Kitasatospora > Kitasatospora sp. NPDC091335. The sequence goes on from NZ_JBIVUM010000015.1 coordinate 94,568, forward strand.
CTGATCTGGCTCAACGGAGGCCCCGGCGCCTCCTCGCTGGTGGGGCTCTTCCTGGAGAACGGCCCGCTGACCATCACCGAGGACAGCGTCGGGACCGTGTCGCTGACCACCACCGGCTGGAACAAGGAGGCGCACGTCGTCTACTGGGACCAGCCCCTGGGCACCGGATACACCCACTCCGACAAGCCCGAGGAGTACGTCCGGGACGAGGCCGAGCTCGGCCACATGTTCTGGCAGGCGCTCCAGGAGTTCTTCCGGCTGCACCCCGAGTACGCGAAGTGCCCGCTGTACGTCTGCGGCGAGAGCTACGCCGGCAAGTACGTGCCGGCGATCGCCCTGGAGATCGACAAGCAGAACGGGCAGAAGAAGGGACGGCACCTCGACCTGCGCGGGATCGCGGTGGGCAACGGCTGGATCACGCCCGAACTCTCACTGGGCCTCATGATCGACTACGCCTACACCACCGGGTTCATCGGCATCGGCCAACGCGAGGAACTGCTCCGGGACTACGCGAACGTCCAGGCCGAGATCAAGGAAGGCAGCATGGTCCAGGCCACCAAGGACGGCAACGCCCTGGTGGACAAGACCCTGGCCTACGGCGGGAACTTCGACGTCTACGACGTCCGGCGGTGGAACGGCCTCCCCTGGGAGACGATGAAGAAGTACCTGACCAGCGAGCCCGTCAAGAAGGCCCTGCACGTGCCCGGGGTCGAGTGGACGTGCGAGGACAACAGCGGCCCGGTGGCCGACAACCTGGCAGCCGACAACATGGCGGACGCGTCCGACAAGTACGGCGACCTCATCGACAGGAGCGACGGGGACTCCAAGCGCTACAAGGTGCTGCTCTACACCGGGAACTTCGACACCGCCTGCGGCTACCGGAGCACCGAGGAGATCCTCGACGCACTCATGCGGGAGCGCGACCCGAAGTGGCACAGCGCGCCCCGCCTGATCTGGAAGCAGTCGCCGGGCGACCCCAAGGGCTTCGTCCGCCAACTCGGCAACCTGACGCAGGTGGCCATCCCCGACTCCGGTCACGAGGTGCCGGCCTACCAGCCGGAGATCTGCCGGGAGATGCTCTACAACTGGCTCTTCGACCGCCCCTTCCCCGGGCACGACCCGCAGGGACCGCTCGCGTAGCGGACCGGCGCCGGGGAGGCGGAGGAACGGCTGAACGGCTGAACGGCAGGGCGGCACCGCGGACTGCACCGCGGTGGCGCCCTGCCGTGCGTGGCGCCACCGGCACGGGGTGGTCGGCGTTGGCCGTGCTGGTACTTCGCTCCCTGAGTTGCTTCTTCACACCGCTTGCCTGCCTGTGGACTCCGGAACCCGCGATCACGGGGGCGGCGAGAGCCGCTTGGCGCGACGCTCGCCCTCTCCCGGAGTCGTCGGTGGTCGGATGGCATCGAGGTGGGCGGGTGCGTGAGAAGTCGGTGGGGCCGACTTCTGGTGTGTGGGGCGGGGGTTGCCGGGTCTACCGCCGGCCCGGTGCGTGGGAAGTCGGCGGGGCCGACTTCTGGTGCTGGATGGTGGCTTGGGTGCGGCAGTGGGCGAGGGCGTAGATGATGCGGCGGTCGGGGTTGGTGGTGGTGAGGAGTTCGCCGGCCGCGACGAGGGTGGTCCAGTACCGGGCGGGGTTGCCGGTGCGGGGGAGGGGGCGGGCGGCGGCGAGGGAGAGGTAGGCGGTGGTGAGGTTGCCGGTGGTGATCCAGCGCTGGAGGCCGTGCTGGTGGCCGGCCCGGATGCCGCCCATGGCGTCGATGGCGGTCAGGAACAGGTTGACGATGGCGAGTTCGGTGTCGGTGAGGGACTTGGGGATGTCGAAGATGCCGAGGGCTTCGAGGACTTCGCCGGTGTCGGTTTCGGAGTTCGGGCGGGGGTCGGCGAGGAGGGTGTCGTGGCAGTCGGTGAGGCGGCGGGTGGTTTCGGCGAGGGGGATGGTGAGGGCGAGGCAGACGGCGCGGGCGGAGTGCAGGGGCTTGCCGGAGCGTTTGGCGAGGAGGGCGTAGGTGGCGGCGGGGGTGTGGCCGCGGGTGAGGGCGTGGCGGGCGAGGGTGGTGAGGTTCATGAGGGGGTTGGGCTTTCAGGCGGTGGTGGTGGCGGGGGTGATGAGGGCCCAGGTGAACTTGCCGATGCCGTCGGGGAGGGTGGCGCTGCCCCAGTGGTGGGCGAGTTCGTTGACGAGGAGGAGTCCGCGTCCGTGCTCCGCGTCGAGGGTGGGGGTGTGGAGGGTGGGGTGTTCGGTGCCGGCGTCGTGGACTTCGAGGCGCAGGAGGTGGTCGGGGGTGAGGGTGAAGCGGATCTCGATGTGGTGGTCGTCGGGGGTGTGGGTGTGCTGGACGGCGTTGGCGAAGAGTTCGCTGAGGAGGAGTTCGGCGGTGTCGGTGTAGCGGTCGCCGTCGGGGAGGCCGGAGAGGTAGGCGCGGAGCAGGTACCGGGCCAGGGGCGTGGATTCGGTGCGGGAGTCGAGGCGCGCGACGAACATGCGGGGGCGGCGGGCGGTGAGCATGGGGGTACCTCGGGGGGAGGGGTGTGAAGGGGGGTTGTTGCCGGTCGGGGGTTGTGGTCAGCCGATCGGGACGGGGGTGCCCTGGATGAGGAGGGGGAGGCCGGCGCCGTGCTCCCAGGCGTCCCAGGCGTCTTCGACGCGGCGGTAGTGGTCGGTGGTCGTGGCGTCGCGCAGGCCGGAGCGGGGGATCCAGTGGAGGGTGCGGATCCGCTGCGGGGGCTGGTGGTGGCGGAGGGTGTGGGCTTGTCGGGGTGTGAGCATTCCGCCCGCGTAGACGAGGTCGAGGCTCTCGGGGAGGTCGGTGGCGGGGGTGTAGTCGATGGTGAGGATGGTGCGCAGGGGGAGGACGAGCCCGGTTTCGGTTTCGAGGTGCCGGCGGGCTGCGAGGTGGGGGAGTTCGTCCTGTTCGGCGGGGCCGCCGGGGAGGGTGAGGCCGTCCGTGTCGATGGGTTCGACGAGGAGGACGGAGAGGTCGTGCGAGCCGTCGGGGTCCTCGCGGAGGACGAGGGTGTGGTGGCCCGAGCGGCGGGTGGGGGGTTTGGTGGCGAGGCGGGTCGTGCTCAACTCTGCTCCAGGCATGAGGGTTTGACGGTCATAGCGGTCGACGGTGCGACTTCCCGCAGGGCATGGGGAAATTTCCGTAGATTGCGCTGCGCGTCCGGCAAATCGCCGGGTGTAGCCATAGTGGTGGTTCATCCCCTACGATCGGAACCTGGCCTGAATCTTGAAGTCAGTGCTCGGCAAGTAGGTGAAGATCAATGAACCTCAAAGAACTTGATCCAACGTCAGGCCCATGGGCGCCTTTTGGAGTGCAACTCCGCAGGTCGCGCAAGGCCGCTGGCCTCACACAAGCTCAGTTGGCGAGACTCGTGGGGGTCGATCCCTCCTATGTCTCCTACGCCGAACTTGCTCCGCCCGACCGGACCCCTCCCAGTGAGAAGTTCGCGCGCGATGCCGACCGGGTGCTTGAGACCGGGGGGACCCTGCTGCTGATGTGGCTCCAGGTCAAGCACTCGGCATTGCTGGAGGGCTTCCCCGAGTTCGCAAATCAGGAGCAGAGTGCCACGGAGATAAGGATCTACGAGGCTGGAGTCATCCCAGGACACTTCCAGATTGAGCCCTATGCCCGGGCTCTGGCAGTCGGTGATGTCCGGCGGGGGACGATCACTCAGCAGCAGGCTGACGAGCGAGTAACCTACCTGCTCACGCGGCAACAGCTACTCCTCCAACGCGTCCGGCCGCCACTGGTGCATGCTGTACTGGACGAGAGTTGCCTGCACCGCCCTATCGGTGGCCGCGAGGTGATGATGGCTCAGCTTGCACGGCTGGAGGAGCTGTATGCCGTCAGCAATGTGATTATTCAAATTGCGCCGTTCGCGCTGGCGGAAGAACGTCCCTTCGCCTTGCCGATCGTGCTCTTGACTCTCTCCGACCGGTCTCTCCTGGGCTACTCGGAATCCGAGGGGCGAAGCCACCTTGAGCGGGACACCGAACGGCTCGCCCTCTGGAGGAAACACTACGATCGACTCCAAGTGGGAGCGCTGTCCGAGACGGCGACTCTCGAATGGATGCGCGCTGCTCGGAAAGGGATCGAATGTCCGACATCAACTTGGCCACTGCCCATTGGGTGAAGGCGAGCTACAGCCAGCAAGGCGGCAACTGCCTTGAGGTTGCGCGCGGCTCTCGTGACGTGATGCCTGTCCGTGACTCGAAGGACCCTCAGGGCCCGGCGCTCGTCTTCCGAGCCGAGGCCTGGGCGTCGTTCGTCGCTGCCGTCCGTGGCGGCGAGTTCGGCGATGTCTGATCCAGCGCCTTGAACCGCAGGCCCGGGCCGTTCAGGGCCCGGGCCTGCGGTCTTGGGGTATGGCTGGTGTGCTGGGCTTCTGTTGGGGTACGGGTGGGTAAGGAAGCCTGGGCGTGCGATCGACTCCAGGTCACCGCGTTCAGCCGGCCGGACGGTCTGGCGTGATCCGGGCGGCATGGAAGGGGCTGGACCATGCATGACCCAGCGGGCGCCAAGTGGCGCAAGAGCATCTACAGCAACGGGCAGGGCGGCTGCGTCGAGGTGGATGATGCGCACCCGGGCAGGGTTCGTGACTCGAAGGACCCTCAGGGCCCGGCGCTTGTCTTCCGATCCGAGGCCTGGGCGTCGTTCGTGGCTGCTGTCCGTAGTGGTGAGTTCGGTGAAGTCAGGGAGGGGCACCATGGTTGACCGGGTGGACCTGTCCAGTGCTTCGTGGGTGAAGTCGACGTACAGCCAACAGGGCGGTGCCTGCCTTGAGGTTGCGCGCGGCTCTCGTGACCTGATGCCTGTGCGTGACTCGAAGGACCCTCAGGGCCCGGCGCTTGTCTTCCGAGCCGATGCCTGGGCGTCGTTCGTGGCTGCTGTCCGTAGTGGTGAGTTCGGTGAAGTCCGGGAGGGGCACCATGGTTGACCGGGTGGACCTGTCCAGTGCTTCGTGGGTGAAGTCGACGTACAGCCAGCAAGGCGGCGACTGCCTTGAGGTTGCGCATGGCTCTCGTGACCTGATGCCTGTGCGTGACTCGAAGGACCCTCAGGGCCCGGCGCTCGTCTTCCGAGTCGATGCCTGGGCGTCGTTCGTCGTCGCCGTCCGCAGTGGTGAGTTCGGCGATGTCTGAGAGGGGCGTCATGGCTGACCGGGTAGATCTGACCGGCGCTTGCTGGGTCAAGTCCTCGTACTCCAACAATGGCGGCAACTGCCTTGAGGTCGCGCGCGGCTCTCGTGACCTGACCCCTGTCCGTGACTCCAAGGACCCTCACGGCCCGGCTCTCGTTTTCCCGTCCGAGGCCTGGACGTCGTTCGTCGCCGCCGTCCGCAGCGGCGAGTTCGGCGATGTCTGATCCAGCGCCTTGAACCGCAGGCCCGGGCCGTTCATGGCCCGGGCCTGCGGTTTTTGGCCCAGAACTGGAAGGGCTGGGCGGCGACTTGGCAGGCCTGACGAACAAGTCACGCCAGGGGCAGCTGAGAAGACGACCATGCACGACGGCACCACCCTCGACCAGGGCGGCCACAGCTGGGCCAAGTCCAGTGACAGCAGCAGCGAGATCGGCAACTGAGCCGAGACCGGCCGGACTCCGGCCGGCACCATCCCGGTGCGCGACACCAAGCAGCACCGGCGCGGCCCGGTCCTGAAGCGGGCGAGCTCCCGGTTCAGCCGTAGCGGGTGAACGACGGACGGGTGGGCCCTGGCGCACCAGCCGCCAGGGCCCACCCGTCGTCTTGCACACCACCTGGCCGCGACGACGAACGCTCCTCCTCCTGACACCACCCCGGAGGCCGCTGCGGCGAGGGTGGTGCCAGGGGCGTGCGGCGGAGCTGCTCAGGCCCGGTGCGGGCCGTCGCTGTCGGTCAGAGCTTCTGGAGGGAGAAGGCGGTGGCGCGGTTCAGGTACTGGCTGACGTGCGAGCCGTCCGCCGCGAACGGGCCCTGGATCGCCATCCACATACCGCTGTGCAGCACCTGGAACATCACCTTGTCGGATCCCGGGTCGCGGGAGATCCAGAACTTCTGGTTCTGTGTGAGAGAGCTCTCGCAGTCGAAGACGGAGAACCAGTAGCCCTCCTCCTGGTAGCTTTCCCAGAGGGTGACGCAACGGCCGTCCACCCTGGACTTCAGGATGTAGTCGGCGGTCTCCACCGGGCCGGGCCATTGGCAGACATCCCACTGCTGGTTGTCCGCGCCCGTCCACTGCTTCTGGAGCACCGCCTTGTTGTCGGACGCGTTGTCGTACTGCAGGACCATGCCCGGAGTGGGCGTGTTGATCCTGTAGGACCTCTCGCAGCTCCAGCCCTTCCAGTCGTACGTGTAGAAGCCCTGGGGTGCTCCGGCCGGAGCGGCCCCGCTCCCGGTGTCCGCCACCGCCGGCGTCGCGAGCAGGGCCACCGCGGCGACGGTGGCGACTGCCGTCCGAACCGCCCGGGCCACCGTACGGGCGGCGCCCGCCGAACGCGCGGCGGGTCGGCGGACAGGGTGCGCCGTGCTGCTGGTCATGCTGTTCTCCTCGGTGTGTTCCATGGTCCGGTCAGCAGCCCACTCGTATCTGGACGGCCCGCCGCAACGTGCCGGCGGGCTCCTGCGTCGTGCAGGAGACGGTGCCGATCTCCGGGGGCTCGAAGGTGGTGAAGGAACCGGAGCCACCGCTGAGCGCGTTGATCCACACGCCGGTGGTCGGGCTGGTCTCGGCGCAGAGGTACTTGACCCACTCGCCCTGCACCTTGCGGGTGCCCCGGTAGATGCCGTACTTGCCGGGCTTGTTGAAGTTCCAGGTCGTGGTGATCTGCGAGGTCCTCGTGGTCGACGTGGTCTTCATGACGGAGAAGCCGACCTTGGCCTCCACCTTGACGAACAGGACGGAGAGGCTCGCGCCGATCTCGGTGCTGTTGTTGACGGTGGTGCTCACCGAGTCCGTGTTGGTCAGCGAGTCGGTGCGCTGGCCGGTCGTCCCGTCGGCGATGTACAGGGACAGGTAGTCGGTGATGACCGGGTCGACCCGGTAGGACATGATGTCCACCCACGTCGGCTCGACGCTGGGATTACAGGTGGTCGTCGGGGGCTTCGGAAGCGGGGTCGCCTGGGCCGTCCCGGCGCCGAGCACGCCGGCCGAGACGAGGGCGGAGAGCGCTACGGCGACGGGCATCACGGCACGTCGGCGGGAAGCGAGGCGGATCACTGCGGACTCCTAGGGGCCGAAGAGGGAGCGGGCGGGGGCTGGCGCATCCACGTCACCGAAGTCCGAGAGCGGGCACCGTGGAACACGGGCGGGCCCGGCGGTCGCTGTGACGGCCGCCGATATGGCAGGTACCTGACAGATGATGTGCCGAGGGTGCTCCGGCGTTCCTGCCGAGGAGATCCTGCCGTCACCCGTCGTGCGTCACAATCCCAGATTTCTGGGATTGTGACGCTCCTTCGACAGGTCCGGCCGAGGAGGCCCGCCGCCGGACCCCGCGAGGGTCCGTGCCGCAGGCCCGTTCGGCTTCGTCAGCCGTGCTCGGGTTCGTCGTGGACGGTCAGCGCTCCGGCGAGGTCGAGGTCGGCGACGGTGCCGTGTGCCCCGGCGCGGACGAGCAGCACGGCGCCGAGCGCGGTGCTCCAGAACGTCCTGGCCTCCGCGCCGAGCGGCCTGCGGGTCTTCCAGCCACGGCTGTCGATGAGCTGGCCCACGAAGCGCTCGGACTGCCGGAACAGCAGCTGGAGGTGCCGGTCGACCACGGGGGCGAGTTCGGGCTTGGAGATCCCGGCGGCGAGTGCCCGCGTGACCGACGGGAGCGAGGGCATGGCCAGGACGGCGCGGGCGACGTTGCGCCGGAACGCCGCCGCGTCGGGGGCCTGGCGGCCGATCCGCTCGATCCGCCGGGCGTCGTGCAGCAGGCCGAGGAAGGCGGCGTGCACGAGCAGCGAGTCCTTGGAGCCGAAGTAGTAGGTGACCTGGTTGGGGAAGACGCCTGCCGCGTTCGCGATCTCCGCGACGCTCACCTCGGCGCCGGGCCGCTCCTTGCAGAGCCGTGCGGTCTCCTCGATCAGCCGGCGCCTCGTCGCGCGGCCGCGGTCACGCGACCGGGCCGAGGTCGACCGGACCGGCGTTGATCGCGCTGACGTCGGCCGGGCTTCGCTTCGCTTCTTCTCCACGCCTGAATTGTATGTGATACAACTGGCCGCGTTCGTTTGTATCGCATACAAGAAAGGCCAAGGACATGCACCGCACTGAAGTCGTCGTGACCGGACTCGGCGCGATCACGCCACTGGGCGCGGACGTGGAGTCCACCTGGGAGGCCCTGCTCGCCGGTGAGTCCGGCATCCGCGGCGTCGTCCTGCCCGGCCACGAGGACGCCGGCCTTCCCGACACCGTCGCGGGGACGATGGCGGCCGACCCCGCCCGGTCGCTTTCGCCGGTGCGGGCCAGGCGGCTCGACCGCTCGCAGCAGGCGGCCTTCGCCGCGGCGGCCGAAGCCTGGGCCGACGCCGGCGCCCCGCGGGTGGACCCGGACCGGCTCGCGTCGGCGATCGGCACGGGCATCGGAGGCATCCGGACCCTGCTGAAGGAAGACGACGCGCTGGAGGCGTCCGGGACGCGGCGCGTCTCACCACGCACCGTCCCGATGCTCATGCCCAACGCGGCGGCAGCGCTGATCAGCATCGAGTACGGCGCCAGGGCCGGGGTCTACACGCCCGTCTCGGCCTGCTCCTCCGGCGCCGAGGCGATCGCCCTGGGCGCCAGGCTCATCCGCGCCGGCGAGGCGGACGTGGTCATCGCCGGTGGCACCGAGGCCGCGATCACCCCGATCACCGTCGCCGGCTTCGCCCAGGCCAAGGCACTGTCGCGGCACACCGCCGAACCCGCCTCGGCCTCCCGGCCGTTCGCCGCCGACCGCGACGGATTCGTTCTCAGCGAAGGCGCGGCCGTCGTCGTGCTCGAAAGCGCCGAACACGCCGCCGCCCGGGGCGCCCGCGTCCACGCGGTCATCGCGGGCGCCGGCATCGCCGCCGACGCCCACCACATCACCGCGCCCGCTCCCGACGGATCCGGCCAGATCTCCGCCATGCGCAAGGCCCTCGCGCAAGCCGGCCTGGCTCCGGGGCAGATCAGCCACATCAACGCCCACGCCACCGGAACCCCGGTCGGCGACACCGCCGAGGCGCGCGCGATCAGGGAGGTCTTCGGCCACGCCACCGTGACGGCGCCCAAGGCGGCGCTCGGACACCTCTTCGGTGCCGCCGGCGCCGTCGAGGCGCTCATCGCCGTCCTCAGCGTGAAGCACGGCGTCATCCCGCCGACCCGCAACCTCACCGCGGCCGGCGTCGGCGACGACATCGGCCTCGACGTCGTCGCCGAGCGACGGGACGCCCCCCAGGAAGCCGTGCTCAGCAACTCCTTCGGTTTCGGCGGGCAGAACGTCTCACTCATCGTCACCGGCGCACGCCACCAGGCGTCCCGTACGGCGCCGGCCACACCCTGACCCGCGCGAGAAGACGGCCCGTGCGGCAGCCGCCGCACGGGCCGGGCCGCCTGGCGCCACAGCTCGGGCAACCGGTCGACGGGTGCGGGGGAGCGCCGCTCCTCCAGCCGGTGGAGGTAGACCGGCAGGTCCGTCTCCGCCCTGACCCGGCGTCCACCGCGCCGCGGCCGGTTCGCCTCCCGCGACGAACCGGCCGCGGCCATCGACACCTTCGTCCTGGCCGACGACGAACACGACGCCAGGCCCTGCCGCCGGAAGGATCAGCGCGGCGCCGCATCAGTGCTGGAAGAGCACTTCCGGATTGTCCGGCGAGGGGCCGTCCAGCAGCGGACTGTGGATCCCCTTCAGCGTCCGGTCGAAGAACGCCGTCACGTACTCGCGGGTGATCACCAGCCCGCGCTCCGGGGAGAGGGGCGGCGTCGGGAACCCGGCCTCCTCCAGAAGCAGGTCCAGGTCGCTGAAGCTGAAGTGGTCGGCGCCGGCGACCGTCAGCCACTTCTTGTAGCCGCCGAGGGCGGCCCAGGCCTGCTCCCACGTGGTGTCGTGGCCGCCGTCCGGGTGGGTGGCGGCCGCACCCAGCATGAGGAACGGCCGGTCGATCCGGCCGGGCACCGGGGCCGGGTGGAAGGAGCCGTCCATGTTCACTCCGGCCCGTACTCGCGGGTCGGCGATCATCGTGGCGGCGGACGCCGCTCCGCCGATGGAGTGTCCGGCCATGCCGATCTCGTGCTTGTCGATGAGGTGTGCCAGGCGCCACGCGGTATTGCCGTGCGTCAGCCGGTCGATCACGAAGGACACGTCCAGCGCGCGGCCGGCGGCGAGGGAGTCGAAGTCGAGCGTCGGGTCGTCGCAGACCGCGCACGGCGACGTCCGGCCGTCCGCCAGCGTCTCGCCGCTGTCCTCGTTGGTGTGGCCGACGAGTGCGACGACGTAGCCGTGACTGGCCAGGTCGGTCGCGAGCGCGGTGAGCGTCATGCGCGGGTCCTCGTGCGCGGGTGAGAGGACCACCAGCGGGTACTTGCCGCTCCGCGGCCGCGCGCCGTCGAAGGCGTGCGTGGTGACGCCGGAAAGGTTCTGCGGGGTGACGCCGGAGCTCGCCGGCAGCTTCCGGCGCTGGAGGATTCCGGCTGCCTCGCCGAGGGTCATGTAAGGGGCCGGAGTCCCGGTCCCGGGGACGGCCGGGTAGAGCATCGTGACGGTCAGTTGGCGGGGGCCGGATGACGGCACCCACGGGTCGGGACGGCTCGCGTCGGTGACGTGGATGACGTCCTCGCCGGCGGCGTAGGGGCCGGTCGGCGCGGGGAGCGTGCCGTGGAAGGACGGCGTGGGCACGGTGGCGGTGGCGGTGGCGGTGGCGGTGGCGGTGGCCGGTGCGGTGTCGAACGCGCGCGTGGCCACCGGTGTGCCCGACGGTGTGGTCGTGGCGGCGAACCCGGCGCCGGTTCCGGCGACGAGGGCGGCGAGCGCCAGCACCGCGACGGCGCTGATACGGCGGTTGCTTTTCATGGGATCGACGCTAGGTTCCGCGGCTCCGTACCGGCCATGAGCCTGGTATCCGAATCCGTGGTGGCACCAGTGCCACCGTTGCCGATCCTGTGGTGAACGCTCGCCGGCAGTGCCGGACCAGGTCGGAGCCGTCTCACGACCAGGCGAGTCGGCCTTCGGTGAACCGGCAGACCGGGAAGCTTCCATCGGCGATCCTCGTCAGCGTCTCCGCTACGGAGTCGAAATACCGGGCCATCGATTCGTACTCGCCCGTGATCGTGGGGCCACCCACGAACCACCTGCCGACGCGTCCGTCCCGCACATCGACGAACTTTCCCGTCCAGCCGTCCTGGTCCGACAGGAACGGGATCCACTCGTTACGCCAGAACGGACTGTCCGGCTGGTCCGGAGGGTCGAATCCGCAGGACGTGGAGCGGCTCGCGTAGAGCCTCTCCATCGCCCGGATGCCCAGAAAGAAGCTTCCCTCGTCGGGGAACCCGTCGAAGCCGCAGCACATCACGTCGTCGTCGACGTCTTCCTCCGGCAGATCCAGATTGTTCTGCAACAGCCAGGTCCGCAGGTCCCCATGCAGGGAGATCCCCATCCGTTCCTCGGCTGCCGCGAGCATCTGCTCGGTAGCGGGCCCTGGCAGCTCCGCGTGATCGGCCGGCGCGTGCTCCCGAAGAAGACTCATCACACGCGACCAACTCTCAGCCACACTCATCGCCCTCTGCCCTCTGCCCTCTGACTTCTCCACAGGGATGTTTCCGTCCGGCTACGCCACTGCGGAGGTTGGGAAGTACCGGCCGGAGCACCTTGCAGGGATGGTACTTCGCGCATGAGTTCCGACCGTGACAGGGGAATCCCCCGGCTTCAGCTGGGGGAGCGGAAGTCAATTCAGCAGGAAGTCGTACACCGCCTGCCGTCCGGCCGGGTTCGCCGCCCGGTTCTGTACCGAGTGCGCCGCCCCGGGCACGATCACGATCTGCGGGTCGTGCGCCAACTCGGCCTGCTCGTAGATCAGTTCATACGGCGTGGACAGGTCCCGGTCGCCGCCGAGCAGCAGCACCGGCACGTCCGGCAGCCTGCGGTCCTCCGGCGGCGCCGGCGGCACCTGCTCGCGCGGCCAGTCGAGACAGACCAGGAGGCTGCCGAGCCCGGTCGCGGTCGCCGCGTCGTACGGCCAGGTCTGCTCGGCGGTCAGCCGCTGCCGGGTGCGCTCCAGCGCCGCCGCCCGGCCCGCGACGGGGGTGTCGGTGGTGCCCCACGGGAAGCGCGAGTCGGCACACAGGGCGGCGGAGTGCAGCCCCTGGCTGAGCTCCTCGGCCGGGGCGGCGTCGACCTCCCGGCGGACGAGCGCGAAGAAGTCCTGGAGCTTCGCGGGCTGCCCGGCGGCGGCCTCGTGCAGGATCTCCGGGACCCCGCCGAAGTCCGGGTCGATGAACTCGTAACCGGTGAGCGCGCTCAGGATCTGCGCGCCGTTGCCGTACCGCCGGACGGTGGCGGCGAGGTCGGCGGCCGGGTCGGTGGTGCAGCCGGTGGCCTGGCAGGCGGCCCGCAGGACCCGGGCGGTCGCGGGCAGCGCGGCCAGGTCGAGGGGGTCCAAACCCTGCCGCGGCGTCACCGAGTCGAGCACCAGCCGGGCCACCCGCGACGGGTGGGCGAGCGCGTACCGCTCGGCGACGAAGCTGCCGTACGAGACGCCGTCCAGGGTGAGGCGCCGGGCGCCGAGGGCGCGGCGCAGCCGGTCGATGTCGGCGACGGTGTCCGCCGTGCTGTAGTGGCGGGAGTCCGGGCCGAGGGCGGCGGCACAGTCGGCGACCGACTGCCCGCGCGGCACGGCGAGGTCGGAGGAACCCATGTCCTCCTGGAGGCCCGGGCACTGGAGCGCGCCCCGGCCGGTGCCGCGCTGGTCGAACATCACCAGGCGGTAGTCCTTGAGGACGGGCTCCAGCTTGCCCGCCATCCGCCTGATCGTCGGGACGCCGGGCTGGCCGGGGCCGCCGGTGAGGAACAGCAGGTCGCCCCTGGGCGCCGTGGTGTTGCCGGTGAAGGCCACCTGGAGGCCGAGGGTGCCGGGGGTGGCGCCGCTGTGGTCGAACGGGACGGTGAGGGTCCCGCAGGTGAACTCGGGTGCGTCCGGGCAGGGCGCCTGCCCGGTGATCGCGCCGCCGCCGTGGGCCGGTCCGGCTGCTCTGGCCGTTCCGGCTGGTACGGCCGTTCCGCCCGGCCCGGCCGTGGCGGCGAAGCCGGCAGCGGGGGAGGCCAGCGTGGTGCCGGCGACCACCGCGACGGCGCCCAGCAGGGCGGCGATGCGCCCGCGCGTGCTCGTCATGTTCGTCCTTCCGGTCGCGCCGCGCCCGTGCCGGCGTGGTCACGGAAGCAGCCTGCGCCCCGGGGCACTTCGATGGCGAGCGTCCGGGCGCGATTCGACCGGGAACGAACCCGTCAGGACCCGGACGGCCCCCGGAAGGCGGACGGAGCCGCCCGGCACCCGCTCAGGCGGGCACCGGCACCAGGGCGGTGACCAGACGGCGGACCAGCCGGTCGCTCCCCTCCGTCAGCACGCTGCCGTGCATCCGCAGATGGTGCACCGTGCCCGTGATCGCCAGCGCGAGCATCGCCGCGTCGGCCTCCGCCGGGACCCGCCCGAGCCGCTGCTCCGCCTCCAGGTACCGCGCCATCGCCTCCTCGACCGCGCCCGGCCCCGGCGCGCCGCCCTCCCAGGCCCGCCGGACCCGTTCCGCGACCCGGTGCCGGGACAGCGCCGCCGCCGCCATCGCCGGCCCGTTCGTCCCCAGCAGCGCCAGCGCCGCGCCCGTCAGGTTCTCCCGCACGTCGCCCCGCCCCGCCCGCCCGGGCAGCTCCCGGACCTCGGCCGCGATCCCCTCGAAGCGGTCCAGCACCAGCTGCGCCACGAAGTCGTCCAGGTCCGCGAAGTGGTTGTACAGCAGGCCCTTCGCGCAGTCAGCCTCCTCCGTGACGGCCCGGTTGGTCAGCCCCGCCGACCCCTCCCGGCCGAGCACGCGCTCGGCCGCCGCGAACAGCCGCTCCCGCACGTCCGGGATCGCTACGCCGCGTGGTGACATCGGGTCCTCCGTATCGGGCTTGCCGGTCGTATCGGGCTTGCCAGTATGGGCGTTCGCCCATACCTTCTCTATGGGCGAACGCCCATACTAGCTGTCCGACAGGAGCCATCCCATGCGCCAGCTCGTCAACACCGCACAGTCCGAAGCCTGGAACGGCGAGGAGGGCCGGTACTGGAGCGACCACCACGACCGCTGGAACGCGGTCAACGAGGGCTTCGACCACCCCCTCCTCACCGCCGCCGCGATCACCCCCGGGGACCGGGTGCTCGACGTCGGCTGCGGCGCCGGCCAGACCACCCGGCTCGCCGCCCGCGCCGCCACCCACGGCTCCGCCCTGGGCCTGGACCTCTCCGGCCCGATGCTCGCCCGGGCCCGCGCCCTGGCCGCCGAAGAAGGCCTGCACCGGATCACGTTCGAGCAGGGCGACGCCCAGGTCCACCCGCTCCCCGCCGCCGGGTTCGACGTCGCGATCAGCCGCTTCGGGATCATGTTCTTCGCCGACCCGGTCGCCGCCTTCGCCACCATCGGCCGCGCCCTGCGCCCCGGCGGCCGGCTCGCCTTCGTCTGCGTCGCCGACCCGATCCGCTGCGAGTGGGTGCAGGTGCACGGCGCGGCGCGCGCCGCCCTGCCGCTCCCGCCGGAGGACGCCGGCACCCCCGCCGGCCCGGGCATGTTCTCGCTCGCCGACCCCGCCGAGATCCGCCGGGTCTTGGGCGCGGCCGGCTTCACCGGCGTACGCGCCGAAACCGTCGAAGCCGACGGACACTTCGGCCGGGACGCCGCCGACGCCGCCGGCCACCTGCTGGGTTCCGGCCCCGGGCAGCACCTGGTGGGCCAACTCGGCGGCCCGGGCGGCGCCGACCGGGTGCGTGCCGCCCTGGCCGCCGCCCTCGCCCCGTACGAGCGGCCCACCGGCGTCCACCTGCGCACCGCGGCCTGGCTGGTGACCGCCACCCGCCCCTGACCGCCCACCGCACGGATGGACCGCGGGCCCGGGTCGTGCCCCGACGGCTACGTCTGCCTGTGAGTGGAGGGCGACTTCATCCGGGGCGGGACCGTCAACGGCGCGAAGTTCGGCTCCTTCCCGTCGAACCAGAACACCGGCGACATGGGCAAGCTCCAGAAGCGCGCCAGCGGCGGGGACAAGGGCATGCAGGACACCACCTCGTCCGTGCTGAACAACACCGGGAGCAGCATCTGCTTCTACGAGAACAACTGGTGCGCCGGCCCGGAGTTCAGGATCGGCCCCTGGGAGCGGTGGCCGTTGGTCCCGTCGTGGATCAACGACAGGATCAGCTCCTTCAAGTACTGCTGACCCGACCGGGCACCGCACGTGCCGCAAGCGCAGGCCCGGACCGCAGTGGATGCGGTCCGGGCCTGCGGTGTTGTCCCTCAAGGCCTTACGAGCCGGCTCGGTGCGTGGGAAGTCGGTGGGGTCGACTTCTGGCGCAGGGTGGTGGCTTGGGTGCGGCAGTGGGTGAGGGCGTAGATGATGCGGCGGTCGGGGTTGGTGGTGGTGAGGAGTTCGCCGGCGGTGGTGAGGGTGGTCCAGTACTGGGCGGGGTTGCCGGTGCGGGGCAGGGGGCGGGCGGCGGCGAGGGAGAGGTAGGCGGTGGTGAGGTTGCCGGTGGTGATCCAGCGCTGGAGGCCGTGGTGGTGGCCGGCCCGGATGCCGCCCATGGCGTCGATGGCGGTCAGGAACAGGTTGACGATGGCGAGTTCGGTGTCGGTGAGGGACTTGGGGATGTCGAAGATGCCGAGGGCTTCGAGGACTTCGCCGGTGTCGGTTTCGGAGTTCGGGCGGGGGTCGGCGAGGAGGGGGAGGCCGGTGCCGTGTTCCCAGGCGTCCCAGGCGTCTTCGACGCGGCGGTAGCAGTCGTCGGTCATGGCGTCGCGGAGCCTGTGCCGGGGGATCCAGTGGAGGGCGCGGATCTGCTGCGGGGGCTGGTGGTGGCGGAGGGTGTGGGCTTGTCGGGGTGTGAGCATTCCGCCCGCGTAGACGAGGTCGAGGGCTTCGGGGGTGTCGGTGGCGGGGGTGTAGTCGATGGTGAGGATGGTGCGGAGGGGGAGGACGAGCCCGGTTTCGGTTTCGAGGTGCCGGCGGGCTGCGAGGTGGGGGAGTTCGTCCTGTTCGGCGGGGCCGCCGGGGAGGGTGAGGCCGTCTGTGTCGATGGGTTCGACGAGGAGGACGGAGAGGTCGTGCGAGCCGTCGGGGTCCTCGCGCAGGACGAGGGTGTGGTGGCCCGAGCGGCGGGTGGGGGGTTTGGTCGTGATGCGGGTCGTGCTCAACTCTGCTCCAGGCATGAGGGTTTGACGGTCACAGCGGTCGACGGTGCGACTTCCCGCAAGGCATGGGGAAATTTCCACAGATTGCGCTGCGCGTCCGGCAAATCACCGGGTGTAGCCATGGTGGGGGTTTATCCCCTACGATCGGAAGGCTTTCCCACTTGACAGTTTTCGCATGTGGAATTTGCACGGCAGTGGAGGCATGGCTATGCGTGAGTCTCAGCTGGATCCATCGGCTTCGCCCCTCAGGGCGTTCGGGGCTCAACTGCGCAGGTTGCGCAAGGCGGCGGGCTTGACGCAGATCGAGCTTGGCGAGCGCACGCAGTTGAGTGATAGTCAGATTTCGAACCTCGAAAGAGGGACGCGGAATCCCACACTTGAGTGGGTGCGTGCCGCTGACAAGGTACTTGAGACCGGCGGGACGCTGGAACTGACGTACTGGAGCCTCAGGGGCTCCTCCTTCCTGCCCGGCTACCCGGAATATGCGGCCAAGGAGCGGGAGGCCAGGGTCATCCGGCTCTTTGAGCTGGGCATCATCCCTGGCCTGGTGCAGACTCGTGGCTACGCTGAGGCCCTGGAGGCTGGTTCTGTTGCGCGAGGAAGTGTCACAGCCGAGCAGGGAATTGAGCGCGTGCGGCTCCTCCTGAACCGACAGGAGCGCATCAACAGGGATCCGGCTCCGCTGATCCATGTGATCCTTGACGAGAGCTGCCTTCGGACTGTGGTCGGCGGTGGAGTCGTAATGTCCCAGCAACTGGCCCATGTAGAGGAGTTGGCCCAGAGGCCCAACTATGTGGTCCAAGTTGCACCCTTTGACCTGGGCGCGCTTCGCCCGTTCATGAGGTCTATGTCGCTCCTTGATCTTGGCGATGGAGCCTCACTCGGGTACACCGAGACGCATCAGCGCGGATACTTGGAGAACGACCGGGCAATCGTGTCCGCCTGGGCGAAGGAATACGATCTGCTCCAAGTGGAAGCGCTGCCGCAGGCGGCATCACTCAAAACGATCAGCAAGGCGCGAAGGGACTCTTCAGCATGAGCGAGAACGTTGACCTGACGGGAGCTTCCTGGAGTAGGAGCAGCTACAGCGGCAATGGTGGGCAGTGTGTCGAGGTGGCCGCCAACTTCTCTGGCCTGATGCCCGTCCGTGACTCCAAGGATCCCTATGGCCCGGCCCTGATCTTTGCTGCTGAGGCTTGGACGTCGTTCGTCACCGCCGTCCGCAGCGGCGAGTTCGGAGATGTCTGATCCATCGCCTTGAACCGCAGGCCCGGGCCGTTCGTGGCCCGGGCCTGCGGTCTTTGGTCCGGAACTGGTAAGGCTGGTTGGCGTGCGTGCGTGCGTGCGTGCTTGGCGCCGGCACCGGCGTGGCCCGGTCCTGGAGTTCACTTCTGCGGCGTTCCAGGGGTTCCTCGATGCCGTCAAAGCGGGCGAGTTCCCGGTCTGGCTGTAACGGGTGAACGGCGGAAGGGTGGGTGCTGGCGAATCAGCCAGGCGGAGGGCGCAGACTGGTGCTCCGGCTCTGGCCGATGCGTGGGTGGGTAGAGAAGCCCGAAGCGCGGTCGAAGTAGGCCGGCTTCGTACTCTGGGGCGGCATCGCTCCTGTGATCAGCCAGGTGTGAAGGGACTCGGCATGAGTGAGAACGTTGACCTGACAGGTGCTTCTTGGAGCAAGAGCAGCTACAGCAACAACGGCGGAACCTGCGTCGAGGTAACAGCGGACTTCCCCGGCCTGGCCCCTGTCCGTGACTCCAAGGACCCTCAGGGCCCGGCCCTCGTTTTTCCGTCCGAGGCCTGGGCGTCGTTCGTCGCCGCCGTCCGCAGTGGTGAGTTCGGTGAGGTCTGACTGACTGACGGCCCCTGCGGGCGGGGCGCCCCTGACCGACCCTAGGGGGTGGCCCATCCCTGAGGGGGAGCGGCTCATCGTTCGAAGGTAGGTCGAGGGCCGGAGCCGGTCCGGACCGTGGGCTGACGACCCGGTACCCCGTCGGCTGTCAATGTGTCAGTTGCCGTCATTCACAGGGGTGTTGCATTCGCCCTTCGGCATGGACACGGGAAGGCGGACGGGCATGGCGGAACACAGGGGCGGAACGGGTCCGGGCGGTCGCGGTCGCGGCCGCGGGCGCACGGGGCGCCGGCGGGGCCACTCGGTCGCGCGCCTGGTGGCGCTCGCGCTGGCGGGCGCGGGCCTGGTGGGGGTGACGGCCCCGCCGGCCGGTGCCCTCGGCACAGCGGGACCGGTCGGAGTGGTGACGGTGACCGCTGTCCAGGACCCGGCGCGGGACGCCGCCGGCCGGGGGCCGCGCAAGGGCGTCGACCCCAGGGCCCTGGACGCCGCGGTGCGGGCCATCGTCGACTCCGGCGGCGCCTCGGCCTCACTCGCCCGGGTCGGCGAGTACGGCCGCAGCCGGTGGAAGGGCGCCGCCGGTACCGCCGACGACGCGACCGGCGCCCCCGCCTCGGCGACCGGCCGGTTCCGGATCGGCAGCGTGACCAAGACCTTCGTCTCCACCGTCGTCCTCCAGTTGGTCGCCGAGGGACGGCTGGGCCTGGACGACCCGGTGGAGCGGCTGCTGCCGGGCGCGGTGCCGAACGGCGCGAACATCACCCTGCGCCGGCTGCTCAACCACACCAGCGGGCTGTTCGACTACACCGAGGACCACGCCTTCGACCCCACGGCGCCCGGTTCCCTCGAACGATGGCTGGAGTCCGGCCGCTACACCCGCTGGACACCGCGGCAGCTCATCGCCCTGGCCAACAGCCACCCGGCGTACTTCCCGCCCGGCCAGGGCTACCACTACTCCAACACCGACTACATCCTGGCCGGACAGATCATCGAGCGGACCACCGGCCGCACCTGGCAGCAGGAGGTGGAGCGTCGCGTCATCAGCCCGCTGGGCCTGACCGGCACGTCCATGCCCGACCACGAGACGGCCGTCCCCGGTCCGCACGCGCACGGCTACTTCGACCTGCCCACCGGCCGCGTGGACGTCACCGACCTGGACCCGAGCATGGCGGGCGCGTCCGGCGCCGGGATCTCCACCACCGCCGACCTCAACACCTTCATCACCGCCCTGCTCGGCGGGCGGCTGCTGCCCCGGCCGCAGCTCGCCGAGATGATGACGGTCACCCCGCAGAGCCAGGGCGGGTACGGCCTGGGCCTGGAGCGGACCACCACCGACTGCGGTGAGCTCTGGGGCCACACGGGCGGCATCCCGGGCTTCAGCACCTTCCTGTACACCAGCCCCGACCTGCGCCGTCAGCTCTCCGTCTCGATGAACAACAGTGGCCTCTCGACCCCGCTGCCCACCCGGAAGGCCTTCGAGAAGCTGGTGGGCGCCGCGACCTGCACCGGCTGACCCCGCCCGGCCGGCACTGCTCCCGGACCTGAGAGGTGCGCCATGGCTGACCGCGTGGACCTGCCCGGTGCTTGCCGGGTCAAGTCCTCGTACTCCGCCAACGGCGGCAGCTGCGTGGAGACCACCGCGGACTTTCCGGGTCTCGCTCCCGTCCGCGACTCCAAGGACCCCTGTGGCCCGGCCCTGCTCTTCCCCGTCGTCGCCCGGGCGTCGTTCGTCACCGCCGTCCGCGGCGGCGAGTTCGGCGAGGTCTGAACCCGCCCGCCCTTCGGGTCACACGGGCAGGTTCCAGCCGGGCCCGTCCTCGCTGCCGAGCCACACCCGCTGCCCGTCGCCGGTGACGGTGATGCCGAACCGCTCCTGGTGCGGCGCACCTTCCGCCTGCCAGGCCTCGACCGCCTCCTCCACCCGGTCCCACAGGCGTAGCGGCCCGCGCTGGGTGACCGTCCATCCGCCGTGGCCGTCGGGCCGGGTGCGGGCCTGGGAGCCGGTGGCGTGGTCGATGAGGATCTGCTGGTCGCCGGCGCCGATGCGTTCGGCGGAGGGTGCGGCGAGCTGGGCGACCCAGGTTCCGGTCCAGGTGGTGATGGTGGCCGGGTCGATGCGGGCGGCGCGCTCCTCGCCCGGCAGCAGGGTGGGGTTCTGGCGCGGGGGCCGGTCGTGGGGGCGGGCGATCATGAAGCTGGTCCAGCCGGGCAGGAAGCGGCCGGTCGCCTCGCCGGGCTCGGTGACGGTCAGCAGGGCGAGGGCGTAGCCGAACTGCCAGCCGGAGAAGGTGACGAGGATCTTTCCGCCCGGCTTCACCTGGTGCAGCCAGGGGTAGGGCAGGGTGCGCACCGCGCAGGTCGCGATCAGCCGGTCGTACGGGCCTCGGGCCTTGTGGCCGGCCAGGCCGTCGCCGACGACCAGGTGCGGGGCGTACCCGGCCGTCCTGAGGGCGGCGGCGGCCCGGTCGGCGATCACCGCGTCGACTTCGACGCTGACGATGTTCTCCTCGCCGAGCCGGTGGGCGCCGAGCGCGGCCGAGTATCCGGTGCCGGTGCCGACCTCCAGGACCCGGTGGCCGTCGTGGACTTCGAGCTGCTGCCACATGCGCAGCACCAGGGAGGGCAGGGTGGACGACGAGGACGGGGATCCGGCGACCGGCCCGTCGGCGTCGGCGGGCCGGGTGCGGCCGTCGAGCTGGGTGACGAGGGTCCGGTTGGCGTAGACGGCCTCCAGCCAGCCGTCTGCGCCCTCGCGAACCGGCTCGTAGGAGGTCGGGAAGGAACCGTCGACCATGCGGAAGTAGTCGCCGACGAAGGCCTCGCGCGGTACGGCCGCCGCGGCGGCGTGCCACAGCGGGTCGGTGAGGCCTTCGCCGTCGGCGAGTTGCCGCACGAGGGCTGCGCGCAGGTCCGCGGCGGTGGAGGTCATGCGGTGTGGCCTTTCCGGAGCTGGTCGGCGATCGCCATGGCGATGGCGTCGGTGGTCGGGGGTGGGAAGAACGCCCACTGCCCGTTGCTGTTGCACTCCAGGAACCACCAGCGGCCGGAGGCGTCGACGGCGAAGTCGAAGGCGCCGTAGACGAGTCGGAAGTGCTCCAGGTAGCGGGCCACGGATCGGCGCACGGGCGCCGGGACGTCGACCGGGGTGCAGGTGAGCAGGGACTGGCGGCGCCGCCAGTCCAGGTCGGGGCTGTCGATCCGTACGGCGAAGAGCTCGCGGCCCACGGCGGTCAGTCGCACGTCGTGGTCCTTGGCCAGGCGGGCCTGGAACAGGTGTGGGCAGGCGCCGACGGCGTCGGTGATCTCGTCCGGGGCGACCTCGGCGACCCAGGCCTGCACCGGTCGGCCGTCCTCGTTCGTATAATGGGGAGTTCCACAGCGGCTTGTAGACCGTCCCGCCGGGCTGCTCGGCACAGAAGGCACGCGCCTGCCCGGGGTCGGTGGTGACGAGCGTGTCGGGAACGGCGAAGCCGACTGTGAGCGCGGCGTCGAGCTGGGCGGGCTTGTGCTCGGCGGCCCGGATCCGCCAGGGGTGGTTCACGTAGTGGGCGCCGGGCAGCGCGGCGAGGACGCCCCCGAGGCCCCACTGGGCCTGGGCGCGGGCGAACTCGGCGTCCTGCCCGGTCATACCGGCCGGCGCGGTCAACCCGACGGGCGCCGATGCCAGACCGACCGGACCCGACCGAGGTCGAGAGCGCGGCTGGCGGTGGTGAGGATGCCGCGCCGCCCGCCCGCCGTGTAGCGGGCGGTCAGCGCGGCACCTCGGTGGAGGTCGGCGCCGGGGTCCACGCGTACGACCGGCACCTGCCGTTCGGCCAGGATCCGCAGCACCAGGTCGGCCGTCGGATCGTAGGCGCAGGTCAGCACCAGGACCGCCGGCTGCCGGTCATCCGCCACGGCTCAGTCCTGGTCGTTGCTGGTCATGGTGTCGACGTCGGTCGGCTGCGCCTGGCCGCCGCTCTGCCCGTCCCCGCCACCGCCGCCGGTGCTGGTCGGGCCGGTCTGGTCGGTGCTGGTCCCGTGCTTGCCCATCTCGACGGTGCGGCCCCGCTCGTCGTGGAAGACCGCGGCCTGGGTTTCCGGGTCGATGACGGGCGTCAGCGCCGGCCACGGCGGTGTGCCGGTGCAGGGGCGCATCCGGGTCGTGCCCCACGGGGCGGTGACGGTGTCCGGCATCCGGCCTCTCCCGCATCTGATAGGTGACGCTGGTGATATGAGTGGTGACCATCGGTCATCATGCCGGTCGGCGGGACCTGTTGGGGGCGTTTCGCCGGACTCTCCACCAGGCGCTGTCGGTGGTCGCCGGCATGTTGCCGGGCGTGACTCCTGGGAAGGGCGCGACCGCCTTTCCCGGTGACCGCGCCCTGGCCGCCGTCCTCACCCCGTCCGAGCGGCCCGCCGGCGTCCACCTGCGCACCGCAGCCTGGCCGGTTACCGCAACCCGCCCCGTGACCGGGTGAACCCGCAGGTCCGGACCGCACGTTACGGCGGCCCGGCCCTGCGGTCCCGGGGGTGCCCGCCGGGCGTTGTCAGTGGCCGCCGGTAGTTTCGGAACATGACTCCTGCGAAGAGCATGACCACCTTCCCGACCGGCGCCGGCCGGGCCGCCGCGGCCGGGCGGAGCGTCGAGGCCCCGACCCGGGGCTGCGTCGCCGCCGTCGAGGTGATGCCCCTGTGGGCGCGGCGGTCGCCGGCCGCGCGGGCCGCCGAGGAGCGCTGAGCGTGACGGCGGGCGCCCCTTCGACGGGGCGGGCGATCCGTCGGATCCCTTCGTTTCAGGTGGAGACGGGGATCCGGCGGCGCCCCGGCCCGTCGGCCGCGGCGCCCGCCCGGCGGACCAGCACCCAGGAGGCCAGGGCCGTGGCCAGTCCGGCCGCCGCGAGCAGGGCGGCGACCCGGGAGGGCGCGGTGAAGCCGAGACCGGCGTCGATGACCCCGCCGCCGACCCACGGGCCGATCGTGTTGCCGATGTTGAACGCGGAGGTGTTGGTCGTGGTGGCCAGCGTCGGCGCGTCCCCGGCCTCCCGCATCACCTGTGCCTGGAGCGCCGGGTTGATGGAGAAGGCGGCCACGCCGAAGGCCACGACCGCCGCCACGGTGGCGGCCTTGTGGTGGGCGGCGAGCGGGATGAGCAGGAGAACCACGCCCATCGCGGTGATGCCCGCGCAGAGGCCGGGCAGCAGGTGCCGGTCGGCGAAGCGGCCGCCGATGACGCTGCCCAGGAAGCAGCCGGCGCCGAACAGGGCCAGCAGCAGCGGCACCACGGCCTCGGCGAAGCCGGTGACTTCGGTGAACAGCGGCGACAGGTAGCTGAAGCAGCAGAAGACGGCGGCCTGGGTGAGCATGGAGGTGCTCAGGGCCACCCACACCCGGGGATTGCGGAAGGCGCCGAACTCGGCTCCGATGCCGGCGTGCGGCGCGGTGGGACGGCGCGGGACGAGCAGGGCCACGCCGAGCAGGCCCAGGACGGCCAGCGCGTCGACCGCCCAGAAGCTGACGCGCCATCCGGCGTGCTGGCTGAGGAAGGTCCCGGCCGGGACGCCGACCACGTTGGCCACGGTCAGTCCGGCGAACATGACGGCCAGGGCCCTGCCGCGGCGTTCGGGGCCGGCGAGGTCCACGGCGACCACGGAACCGATGCCGAAGAAGGCGCCCTGGGCGAGGGCGGCGACGACGCGTCCGGCCATGAGGACGCCGTAGCCGGGCGCCAGGGCGCAGACCGTCTGGCCGGCGATGAACAGGAGCAGCAGGCCGAGCAGCGAGGTCTTGCGGTTGCCCCGGAGCGTGGCCAGGGTGACGGACGGGCCGCCGACGACCACGCCCAGGGCGTAGCCGGAGATCAGCCAGCCCACGGCGGGGATCGACACCGACAGATCGCCTGCCAGGTCCGGCAGCAGCCCGGAGATCATGAACTCGGTCGTCCCGATGCAGAACACCGTCAGACCGAGGACGTAGACCGGGATGGGCATCATGACTCCTCGATGGACTTGAATTGGAATGTGCGTTACAGAATCTGGGCATGCGGAGGCACGGCCGCCGCGAGGCCCGGGCGGCCCCACGGCAACCGCCTCAGAGCATCGACAACGTGGTGTCGACGATGCCGGCGAGCGCGCGGCGGTCGGCCGTCTTGCCCAGTACCCGCAGGCCGTACATGGAGTTGAGGACGAACAGGGCCAGCGCCCGGGGGTCCTTGCCGGGATCGACCTCGCCGTCCCGCTGCGCCCTGGCGAGCGCGGTGCGCAGGGCCTCCTCCATGCGCTCGAAGATGCGGCGGACCCGTGCGGTGATCTCGGCGTCGAGGCCCGCCAGCTCGAGGGCGGCGTTGACCGCCAGGCAGCCCCGGGGGCCGGGGCCGTCCGTCCGGGACTCCTCCTCGACCACCGTCATCAGCAGGCTCCGGATCCGCTCCCGGATGTCGCCGGGCCCTTCGAGCAGTGCCTCCTGGCGGGCCGTCTGCGCCTCGCCGTACCGGGTGAGGGCCTCCTGGAAGAGGTGGTGCTTGCTGGAGAAGGCGTTGTACAGGCTTCCCCGGCCCAGGCCCGTGCTGTCCACGAGGTTCTGCGCCGAGGTCGCCGCGTAGCCCCTGCTCCAGAAGGCGTTCATCGCGGCGTCGAGGACGCGGTCGGGGTCGAATTCCTTCGGTCGTGCCATGGGGGGAGCATCGCAGATTTTGGAATGATGAGTCAAGAATAGTCGGGGCGCCCCGGCCGGCCAGCCTGGCCGGTTGTCGCCACCCGCCCGGGAACGCGTGAACCCGCGGGCCCGGACCGCACGTTCACGGCGGTCCGGGCCCGCGGGTTCATCCGGGAAGGCTCACGAGCCGGCGGTGGCCGCCTCCAGGGTCGTGGCCATCACCGGGCTGGTGAAGGTGTTCGTCGCGTCGCCCGTGGAGGGGTGGTAGGAGCCCCACTTGAGGTAGTTCCGGTCGCCGTCCCAGGTGGTGCCCTTGAACGTGCCCGAGCCGGTGGTGAACGTCTGCTTCACGCCGTCGAACCAGAAGTCGATGGTGCCGTCGGTGCGCCCCAGGCGGATCTTCAGCGCGTACGAGTGCCACGTGTTGTTGGTGGTCTGCGCGGTCCACAGCGAGTGCGACACGTGGGCGGTGTCCCACTCCTGGAGGCGCACGCGCCCGTTGAGGATGTCGATCTCGATCGGGTGGTTGGCCGTGTCGGTGCTCGGCGAGCACTTCAGCTGGAACACGTACCGGCTGTTGGTGTCCTGGATGTCCACCTTGGACGACCAGCCCAGGTAGAAGGTGTCGCCCTCCTTCAGGTCCGGGCTCAGCGTCTCGCAGCGCTCCTCGCCGGCGGCCTGGAAGGCCCGCCACACGTTGCCCTTGACCGCGTCCTTGACGACGCCGAAGTTGTTCGCCGCGCACTGGACCGCCTTGAACGAGGACGGGCCGGTGCTGGTGCTCGGGGTCCACAGGACCTGGCCGGCCGCGCTGCTGGGCGTCACCCCGGCGCAGGTGATCGCGAACGTGCCGAGGGCGACGGCCGCGGCGGCGGCCTTGCGGCGGTGGGTCAGAAGGGACATGCCTCTCCCGGGGGGATGAGTGGCCGATACGAGCGATCAGTGATTCGACCACTGCCGGGCCCGTCCGGCCACATGGAACGGCCGGCGGAAGATCCTTTTCGGACACTTCCGCCGGCCGCCCCGCGGGCCTGAACCCGGCCCCTACCTCGTCCGTTACGGCTTGCGCGGCTCCCCGGAGGCACCCTCGGCGCCTCCGGCACCCTCGGCGCCCTCGTCGTACGAGGACGTCCCCTCGTCCAGCAGCGGCTCCTGCGTCTTCAGGTGCGCCGGGGCCAGCGCCCGCAGCGCGTGGTAGCCGGTGATGACGACCAGCGTGCCCAGCGCGATGCCGCTGAGGCTGAAGGTGTCGGTGAACTTCAGCGTCACGTTGCCGATGCCGATGATGATGCCCGCCGCGGCCGGCACCAGGTTCAGCGGGTTGCGCAGGTCCACCCCGGACTTGGTCCAGATCTGCGCGCCGAGCAGGCCGATCATGCCGTACAGGATGACGGTGATGCCGCCGAGCACCCCGCCCGGGATCGCGGCCACGACCGCCCCGAACTTCGGGCACAGGCCGAACAGCAGCGCGAAGCAGGCCGCGGCCCAGTAGGCCGCCGTCGAGTAGACCCGGGTGGCGGCCATCACGCCGATGTTCTCCGAGTACGTGGTGTTCGGCGGGCCGCCGACCGCGGTGGAGAGCATCGAGCCGACGCCGTCCGCGGAGATCGCGGTGCCCAGCTTGTCGTCCAGGTTCGAGCCGGTCATCTCGCCGACCGCCTTGACGTGCCCGGCGTTCTCCGCGACCAGCGCGATCACCACGGGCAGCGCGACCAGGATCGCCGACCACTGGAACGACGGGCCGTGGAAGGTCGGCAGGCCGATCCAGTCCGCCTTGCCGACGCCCGACAGGTCCAGGCGCCAGTGGTCGGTCATGTGCCCGCCGCCGTCCACCGAGTGGATCTTCCCGAAGACCCGGTCGAACAGCCAGGAGATCCCGTAGCCGAACAGCAGCCCCAGGAAGATCGCCACCCGCGACCAGAAGCCGCGCAGGCACACCACGGCCAGACCGGTGAACAGCATCACCAGCAGCGCCGTCCACTGGTCCTGCGGCCAGTACGTCGAGGCGGTCACCGGGGCCAGGTTGAAGCCGATCAGCATGACCACCGCGCCGGTGACGATCGGCGGCATCGTGGCGTGGATGATGCGCGCCCCGAACTTCTGGACCGCCAGCCCCACCAGGAACAGCGCCGCGCCCACCACGAACACCGCGCCGGTCACCGTCGCGCTGCTGCCGCCCTGCGCCCGGATCACCGCCGCCACACCCACGAAGGACAGCGAGCAGCCCAGGTAGCTCGGCACCCGGCCCTTGGTGGCCAGCAGGAAGATCACGGTCGACACGCCGGACATCATGATCGCGAGGTTCGGGTCGAGCCCCATCAGCACGGGCGCCACGAAGCTCGCCCCGAACATCGCCACCACGTGCTGGGCGCCGAGCCCTGCCGTACGGGGCCAGGAGAGCCGTTCGTCGGGACGGACCACCGCCCCCGGCGCGGGCGTGCGCCCGTCACCGTGCAGCTTCCAGCGCACGCCGAGATCCATGGTGAGGTTCGCTTTCTCTGTACTTCCGAAGAACTGTCCGCACCATTGTGGTGGCCGCTGCGGGTCTCGGCGGTCACCCGGCCCCCGTGTGAGCTGCGGATACGTGTGGTAGCGCCCCGGAAGCACCCGGGTCCGGCCCGCTCAGCCCTCGCGCCGGATCCACTCGCTGCCGCCCAGCGGGTAGTCGTAGCCCGGCCGCCCGACGCCCGGACTGGTCCGGAACGGCTTGCCGTTGGCCGGCCTCGGGCGCCGCGGTCGCGGCGGCACCGGCCGGCTGCTGGTCGGCGGCGCCGCCGCTCTTCCCGTCCCCGCCGAAGGGCTCCAGGCCGAGCGCCACCACCCCCAGCACGGCCGCCGTCGCGACGGCGGCCACCAGCACCGCGCGCCGGCCCCGCCACGGGACGGGCCCCGCGGGCGGCGTCACGCCGACGGTGACCGGCTCCTCCTCCGCACCGCCCGGTGTCACGTCCGGCACCCGTACCGGTACCGGTACGGGCCCGGGCGCGGCCGCCGCACCGCCCGCCTCCTGGGCCGGCCGGGCCCGGCGGGCGCCGTCCGCCAGGATCCAGCGCCGGTGCAGCTCGGTCATCTCCTGCGGCGTCGCCCGGCACACCCGCGCCAGGCGGTCCAGCGGGGCGAACTCGGCGGGCACCACCGTGCCGATGCAGTAGCGGTGCAGCGTCGAGGTGCTCAGGTGCAGGCGCTTGGCCAGCACCCCGTAACTGAGCCCCGAACGAGGACTCCAAGCCGCAGGCCGTCGTCACCCTCAAGCCGGGGGAGTCCGGCTACGCCTCGGTGAACCTGTCCGCCGCCGACGGCAGCGGCGCCCACGGCCACACCGAGACCACACTCGCCGTCTACTTCCAGGGCCCGTCCGGCAACGAGAGCGTCGGCACGGGAGGCAACCCCGGGCTGCCCTCGAAGGGTCTCTACATCGACGACTCGCTCAAGGTCACCTACTGGCAGCAGGACATGGACGACGCCGTCACCTGGTAGTTCCTCCGTCGTGTTCCCATGGGCGGCGGCGCCCCGGCCCCGCCGCCCGCGCGGACGCTCCGCGACCGGGGGATCGCCTGCCGTCATATGCTTGTCATATACATCTAAGGGGGGTGCGTGGAGTTCCGACTGCTGGGCACGGTGGCCGTGCTGGCCGCCGACGGCCGGGAGCTTCCGGCCGGATCGGCCAAACGCCGCAGCCTGCTGGCCATGCTGCTGCTCCACCCCGGAGCACCGGTCACCGTCGAGCGGCTCACCGAGACCCTCTGGGACACCGAACCGCCCCGCCACTCGCGCACCGTCATCCACAACCACGTCTCCGGACTGCGCGCCCTGCTCACCACCCACGGCGCCCCCGCCGCCGGCGTCGAACTCGTCACCGACAACGGCGCCTACCTGCTCCGGGCGCCCGAACTGGCCGTGGACACCGTCAGGTTCGACCACCTGGTGGCCCGCGCCCGCGCCCTGGACGACGCCCACCAGGCCGCCGCCGTCCTGAGCGAAGCACTCGCCCTGTGGCGCGGCCCCGCCCTCGCCGGCACCGCCGGACTGCCCCTGCGCTACGCCGCCCAGGCCCTGGAGGAACTGCGCCTGGCCGCCACCGAGGAACTGGCCCGCGCCCACGGCCGGCTCGGCGACCACGGCGCCGCCGCCACCCTCCTGCACACCGAGGCCACCGCCAACCCGCTGCGCGAACCCCTGATCGCCGGACTCATCCACGCGCTCGGCCGCGCCGGGCGCCGCTCGGAGGCCCTGGACTGGTTCCACCGCACCCGCCGGGCCCTGGCCGAGGAACTCGGCATCGACCCCGGCCCCGAACTCGCCGAGGCCTACGACCGCCTGCTGCACGCCGGGGCGTCGGCCCGCGCCGGGGCCCCGCCGCGCGCCGACGCCGACACGCAGCTGCGCAGCGACACCCCGGCGCGCACCGATGCGGCACGGCACCGGCCCGACCGGGTGCCGCCCGCCCGGCTGCCCGGCGACCAGGAGATGCCGGTCCGCCTGCCGTCGGACCGCGTGCCGTCGGACCGCGTGCCGTCGGACCGCGTCCCGCCCGCCCGGGTGCCGACCGTCGGCGGCCTGGCCTCCGTCCCCGACCGGCGGCCCGCCCCCGCCCCCGCGCCGGCCACCCCCGGGCAGCACGCCCCCTGGCCCTTCCCCCGCCGCCCACGCGGCTTCGCCGGCCGGGAGGACGAACTGACCGCGCTCGACCGGGCCACCACCGCCCCCGGCGCCGTCACCGTGCTCACCGGCGGCGCCGGCGTCGGCAAGACCACCGTCGCCCTGTACTGGGCCCACCGCCGCCGGCAGGACTTCCCCGACGGACGGCTCTTCGTCGACCTGTGCGGCCACAGCCCGCTGCCGGAACGCGACACCGCCGCCGTCCTGCGCGAACTGCTGCTCGCCCTCGGCCTGCCCGCCGAGCAGATGCCCGCCACCGCCGAGGCGATGGGCGCCCGCTACCGCGAACTGACCGCCACCCGCCGGATGCTGATCGTCCTGGACAACGCCCGCTGCTCCGAGCAGGTCCGCCCGCTGCTGCCGGACGGCGACGACTGCGTCACCCTGGTCACCAGCCGCGACCGGCTCGGCGGCCTGGTCGCCTCCGACGCCGCCCGCCCCGTCCCGCTCGCCGAACTGTCCGCCCCGCAGGCCGTCACCCTGCTCGCCGCCACCCTCGGCGCCGACCTGGTCGCCGCCGAACCCGAGGCCGCCACCCGCCTGGCCCGCCTGTGCGACGGGCTGCCGCTCGCCCTGCGGCTGGCCGCCGCCCGCCTCGCCACCGGCCCGGCCCGGGCGCTGGCCACCCTCGTCGACGAACTCGCCGACGAGCAGGACCGCCTGGACCTCCTCGACATCGAGGACACCAGCGTCGCCGCCACCCTCGCGCTGACCGTCCAGCACCTGACCGAGCCCGCCCGCCGGATGTTCCGCCGCCTCGGCGCCCACACCGGCGCCACCCTCGACAGCCGCACCGCCGCCGCCCTGGCCGGCTGCCGGCCCGAGGAGGCCGCCGAGGCCCTGGCCCAACTGGCCACCGCCCACCTGATCGTGGAGATCGGCCGGGACGCCTACACCCTGCACGACCTGGTCCGCCTCTACGCCCGCAGCCTGCCCGGCGACACCGACCGCGAGGTGCTGCCCCGGCTGCTCGACCACCTGCTGAACACCCTGCTGACCGCCTGCGGCACCGCCGAACCGGGCAGCGAACCGTGCTGCGCACTGCCGCCCGGCACCCGCCGCCCCGCCGACGTCCGCCCCTTCCCGGACCGGGCGAGCGCGCTCAGCTGGTACGCCGCCGAACGCGACACCCTGCGCGGCGCGGTCGAGGCGGCGGTCGCCGCCGGACTGCACGACCGCGCCTGGCGCCTGGTGCTGCTCCAGTGGCCGCTGATCGTCTGGCAGGTCAGGGACGGCTGGGCGCCGCTGCTCGAACACGGCCTGGCGGCCGCCGAGGCCGACCGCGACCCGGGCGCCCAGTCCCGCGCCCGCGCCCTGCTGGGCTGGGTCCTGCTGGAGGAGGGCCGCCCCGAACAGGCCCTGGTCCACCTGGAACGCGCCCCCGACCTCGCGGCCAGGGCCGGCGACATCAGCGCCCAGGCCGTCGCCCTGGTCAACCACGCCATCGCGCTGGCCCGCCACGGCGACCAGGGCGGCCGGGACCGGGTGAACGGGCTGCTGCTGAAGGCCCTGTCGCTGGCCGAACGGGCCGGGCGCGCCGACCTGGTCGGCCTCGCCCGGCTGCACCTGGCCGGCGAGTGCCTGGCCGCCGGCGCCGCCGAGGAGGCCGCCCGCCACGCCGCCCACGGCCTGGCCGTCGCCGAACCGCCCTTCCCGGTCACCCGCCGGGTGGTCCTCCAGACCCTCTACGGCCGGGCGCTGGCCGCCACCGGCCGCCCGGAGGAGGCCGCGCTCCACCTCGCCGCCGCCGTCCGCACCGCCCGCGCCCACGGGTACGGGGAAGGGGAGGCGGAGGCCGGCGCGGCCCTGCGCGCCCTGTCGGCCGGCAGCCCCGCCGTGGCCGCCGTCGCGCACACCGCCACGGCGGCGCCCGCCGAGGCCGCGGCGCCCGCCAGGGCCTCCGTGCCCGCCACGGCCGCCGCCGGTCCGGCGGACCGGGAACCGCCGGCGGCCCCCGCGGTGGCCGGAGCCGTCTGGTAGGCCGTCAGCCCGACCCGCGAGTCGGCTCGTTCCGTGCGTCGGCCCGCCCCGGGCGTCGGCCCGGCAGCACTGGCGGGCCGGCGTACAGGGAAGGATGGACACATCGGGGGGAGCCCGGGCAGCGGGCGAAGCCGGCACACCACCTGCCCGAGGGGGTTTCGCGATGACCACGCCGCCGGAGCCGAACCGTCCGCCGGACCGTCCGTCCGACCGTCAGTACGAGCTGCTGGAGCTGTACAAGCTCGCCGTGGAGATGGCCGACCGGGTCTCGGCCCGGCGCGGCACCGCCAACACCTTCTTCCTGTCCGTGCAGACCGCGCTGGTCACCCTGATCGGCTTCGGCATACCCAGGCTCTCCGAGTCCCCGTGGTGGGTGCCGACGGCCGTCGCACTGGCCGGCATCACCCTCTCCGGCGCCTGGTGGATGCAGCTGCGCAGCTACCGGGACCTCAACGGCGCCAAGTTCCAGGTCATCAACAGCCTGGAGGAGAAGCTGTCCGCGCGGATCTTCACCGACGAGTGGGACGTCCTGCGGAGCACCGAGGGGCCCGGCCGGCGCCACCGGCACTACACCGAACTCGGCACCACCGAACGGGCCGTACCGATGATCTTCGCGGTGGCTCATCTGATCCTCCTCGCGGGCACCCTCGCCGGCGGCACACTGGCCGTATGAGCCACCTCGATCCCATCGCCGAACTGATCCGCGACTGCCTGCCCTCGGAGGCCAGACCCCCGGCGGGCTCCGACGACCTGTTCCGCATCTACGCCGTGCTGCTCCAGGCCAAGGGCGAACAGGTCACCGACGAGGACGTCCACAACGCCTGGACGGCCTGGACCCAGACGACCGACGACACCCACCGGGCCCTGGTGGCCTTCCACGACCTCGACGCCCGCACCCGCGCCCTCGACGCCCCGTACACCCTCGCCATCCGCACTGCCGCCCGCAAGCTCCACCACCCCACGGTGGGTTAGGAGTTCGGGCCGCCGGGGGGTCGGGGCCACGCTGCCTCCGAGGGGTGCGGCGGGGCCGCCGCCGGGTCAGGCCCCGGGCGCGGCGGCGGCCAGGTCGTCGACGGTGCCGGACATGACGGTGCGCAGGTGGCGGGTGAGGTGTTCGGCGGGCCAGTCCCACCAGGCGAGGTCCAGCAGGCGGGCGACGTCGGCCCCGTCGTAGCGCGGCCGGATCACCTTGGCCGGGTTGCCGCCGGCGATCGCGTAGTCGGGGATGTCGGAGGTGACGACGGACCCGGCGGCGACGATCGCGCCGTGGCCGATGCGCACCCCGGGCATGACGGTGGTGCGGTAGCCGAGCCACACGTCGTTGCCGACCACGGTGTCGCCGCGCCCGGGCAGGCCGGTGAGCAGGTCGAAGTGCTCGGCCCAGGCGCCGCCCATGACGGGGAAGGGGAAGGTGGACGGCCCGTCCATCCGGTGGTTGGCGCCGTTCATCACGAACCGCACCCCCTCGGCGAAGGCGCAGAACTTCCCGATGACGAGCTTCTCCGGCCCGTAGTGGTACAGCACGTTGCGGGTCTCGAACGCCGTCGGGTCGTCGGGGTCGTCGTAGTACGAGTACTCGCCGACCTCGATCAGCGGCGAGGTGACCAGCGGCTTGAGGAGCACCACCCGCGGCTGCTCGGGGAAGGGGTGCAGCACGGTCGGGTCGGGTACGGCGGGGATCACGGAGGGGCACCGCTTTCGCGTGGGAGGTGGCGTCAGGGACGCGTGGGACACCGGAGGCGCCCGGGCGCGCCGCTCCATGATCCTCCGGTCGGCGCCGCCGGCCGGCGGGTTTCCCGTAGCCTGCCGGAACGCCCCGGACGGGTTTCACGGAACCTTCACCCCGGGCGGCCGCATCGATCGGCCGAGGCGGGGTAGTCGGGGCGTTCGACCGTGCCGACACGAGGAAAGGACTCCGATGGTCATGACCACTGGTGAACTGACCACTTCCGTTCCGCCGACGGACCCCTGCCGCACGGCCGCCTCCGCCACAGCCGACCTGCGCGGGCTCCTGCCACCGGAGCTCGACCCGGCCGAGGACCTGCGGGAGGTCGCGCCCGCCGACGCGCGCGAGCTGACCCGGGTGCTGCTGCGCCGGCTCGCGGCCCTGGAGGAGGGCACCCGGGAGTACTCGTACGTGCGGGCCACGCTGGTGGAGATGAACCTCTCGCTGGTCAGGTTCGCGATCCGCCGCTTCACCGCGCACCGGGAGCCGCAGGAGGACCTGTTGCAGGTCGGGGCGGTCGGGCTGATCAAGGCGATCGACCGGTTCGATCCCGATCTGGGCGTCGAGTTCACGACCTTCGCGCTGCCCACGGTGCTCGGCGAGGTCCGCCGGCACTTCCGTGACACCACCTGGGCCGTCCACGTGCCGCGCCGCCTCCAGGAGCTGCGGATCGTGCTGGCGAAGGCCCAGGAACGGCTGGCGCAGGAACTGGACCGGGCCCCCACGGTGGCCGAACTGGCCGCGGACCTCGGGCTCTCCCAGGAGGAGGTGGTGGAGGGGCTGACCGCCTCGAACGGGCACACCGCGGGCTCCCTGGACACCAGCAGCGAGGACGACGACCGCCCCGGCTGTCTGGGCGAGCGCCTCGGCGAGGAGGACCGGGACCTCTCCCTGGTGGAGGACCTGGTCGCGCTCAAGCCGCTGGTCGGCGCACTGCCGGAGCGGGACCGGCTGATCCTGTCGATGCGCTTCTGCGAGGACATGACGCAGTCGCAGATCGGCGAGCGCCTCGGGCTGTCCCAGATGCACGTCTCCCGGCTGCTCAGCCGCACCCTGCGGCGGCTGCGCGAGGGCCTGACCGAAGCCTGAGCCCGGGCGGGGTCGCGGACCGGGCGGGGCCCGGTCCGCGACCCGCCGCTTGGCCGAGGGACACCGCCTACGTAAGGTCGGAGGGCACGGACCTGGAGGGGACGACGATGATGCCATCCGACAACGACCAGCGGGACCCCGGACCGGCGGCCGCCCCGTACCGTGCGGAGCCGGCGGTACGGACCCGCACCGCGGCTTGCGGCGCGGTGGTGTGCGCGCTGGCGGGCGACCTCGACATCGAGACGCTCGCGCCCGCGGCCGACACGCTCACCGCCCTGGTCGCGCAGCGGCCCGGCGCGGTGGTGATCGACCTCGCCGGAGTGGGGTTCTGCGACTCCTCCGGCCTGAACCTCCTGCTCAGGACCCGCCTCGCGGCGGAGGCGGAGGGCGTGCCGCTGCACCTGGCGGCGGTGCCGCCCACCGTCATGCGGGTCCTCGAACTGACCGGCACCCAGGCGGTGTTCTCCATCCACGAGTCCGCCGAGTCGGCCCTGGCGGCCTGAGCCGTTCCCCCGCCCCGCCGGGTAGGGCCCACCGGGTTCCCGTCCGGTTCGTACCGGGTTCGTACCGGGTTCCCGTCCGGTTCCCGACCCGGTTCCCGACCGGTTCGTGCCGGGACGCGTGCCGCAGAGGCCGCGCACCCGGTGCCCGGACAGGCATAATCCCGGAAGCGCCGGGAAACCGACCATGCGAAACCGCCGTCGATCCGTAAGGGTGCCCTCACATGACGATGAGCCGGGGAACCCTGGACGGCGACGCACACCCGGCCGGGCCGCCGCTGCCGCCCGGCGGCCAGCGCCGGCGGCTGACCCTGGCCGGGTTCCCCAAGCCGGTCGCCCGGGCCAGGGGCTTCACCGCCGAGGCGGTGGGGGACTGGTACCTGCCCGACGTCCACGAGGGCGTCGGCGCGGATGTCGTGCTGCTGGTGGCGGAGCTGGTGGCCAACGCCATGCTGCACGGGGACGGCCCGCTGGAGCTGGTCCTGGACGCCACCGGGGAACGCCTGCGGGTGGAGGTCAGCGACCGCAGCCCGGCGATGCCCGCCCTGCGCCACCCGCACGACCCGGCCCTGCCCGGCGGCCACGGCCTGTTCATCGTGCAGCGCACCGCCGACCGCTGGGGCGCCGAGCCGCACGGCCAGGGCAAGACGATCTGGGCCGAGTTCGACGCCCGCCGCCTGACCCGCGGCTGACCCGCGCCTGACCCGCGCCCTCGCAGACCCCGTACTCCCGCAGGCCCGCGCCCCCGCAGGCCCCGCACGGCGGCCGGCCGCCGCCCCGAGCGGGACGGCGGCCGGCGGCCCGGGCAGTCAGAGGATGCGGCCGCTGTAGAACGGCCCGTAGTAGAGCGCGTACCGCTCCCGCTCCTGGAACCCGGACTCCGTCTCCAGCGCCCCGCCGTCCAGGTCGGGACCGTTCTTGATCTCCTCCTTGGTCCGGTCCACGTACACCGTCCGCTCCGCGATCTCGATGCGGATGACGGTGCCGGCCGGCAGCAGCACCCGCTTCCCGAAGATCCAGGGGCCGGTGTCCACGACCAGGTACCGCGTTCCCACCTCCTCGGACAGCTTGTCCACCTTGCCGACGGGGCCGTCCTGGGCCTCCACGTGGAACCCGATGAGGTCGGTACCGGCGCTGTGGCCGCTGGTGCTGCGGAACTCCCAGATGTCGGTGTTCCCACTCATGCGCTTCTCCCTTCCATGGGGCAGGTACGGGCCGGCGGGGCGCCGGGCCCGGCGCGGGCGCGCGACCACCGGCTGCCCCCGGCCGCCGCATCCATGCCCCGCGGGCCCCGCCGACCGGGTCCCCGCCGGGCCGACGCCGTCACCGGCCGCCGCCGCCGTCCTTCCCGCTCTCCTTGGTGTCCCCGCCGCCGTCGTCGCGGCCCCCGCCGTCGTCGCCGCCCTCGTCCGGGTCCTCGGGTGCCCCGGGGAAGGAGACGTCGACCCGCTGCTCGGGCCGGCGCTCCTCCTGCCGGGCGACCGAGGACAGCACCGCCTGGTCGGCGTCCGTCAGCGGAGGCTGCAGCAGGCTGCGCGGCCACAGCCGCCGGGTGAGCACCACGTTGGCCTCGGCCGCGTACACGGTGACCTGCGCGGCCAGGTAGAGCCAGGACAGCAGCCCGATCACGGTCGCGAAGAACCCGTAGACCTGGCTCGCGTGGCGCAGCTCGTGGGTGACCAGCAGCGAGCCGCCCGCCTGGAGGGCGGTGAACAGCGGCCCGGCGAGCGCGCAGCCCGGCCACAGCGCCCGCAGCGGGACCTCGCGCGGGGTGAGCACCCGGAAGCAGGCCAGGCACAGGGCGGTGTTCACCAGCGCGGAGACGACCAGGCCCCCGATCCTGGCGGCCGGCCCGCCCAGCGCGCTGCCGACCAGCGAGGCGGCGGCGGTGCCCAGCACCAGCCCGCCGGCCAGCACCGCGAACAGCAGCACGCTGCGCGCCAGCCGCGGCCAGTAGCCGGGCCGCTGCACCCCCGGCACGTTCCAGACCTCGGCCATGGCGTGCTGGAGGACCTGCGCGATGCCGAGCGCCCCGTACAGCAGCCCGAGCACACCGATCAGCAGGGCCAGGCCGCTCCCCTGGAGCGAGTGGACGTTCTGGCGCAGCTGGTCGCCGATGATCGGGAAGTCGGCGAGCGCGGAGTCCAGCACCGCGCGCTGCGCCCCGGCGTGGCCGTGCAGGACGAAGCCGAGGACGGTGCTGAGCAGGAGCAGCAGCGGGACCAGGGCGACGAAGCCGTAGTAGGTGATCAGGGCGGCCAGCAGCCCGCCCCGGTCGTCCCCGTACTTGCGCACGACGCCGATCACCAGGCCGGGGGCCCGGTGGCGCTGCTGGAAGCCGTCCACGGCCCGCAGGGCCCGTTCGATCGGATTCACACCGCGCGTCTGCCCGCGGGGCGCGGCCCGACACCCCCCGGTCCTGGGCGTCCGGGGGCGGGTCCTGTTCCGGGGAGGTCGGGCCTGCTGCCCGATGGGGCCGATCAGCCGGTTCCCCGGCGCGTTCTCGTCGGCGCTCAGGCAGAACTCGGTGACGGCCGTCCGGAACTCCTCGTGGCTGATCACTTTGTCGCGCCCGGCTCCTCGGGCCCGGGTGAAGCCGGCGCGAACGCCCTGGCCGGCGGTGCTCCTGACGGCGGGTCCGGCCCGCTTCCTTGATCCACTGACGTCAAGTTGTCTGTACAGCTCGGAGTCTCTTACCGGTCACCGACCCGTCATCGGACACCACGGCTGCGTCCACCTCGGTCTCGTACACATAACGGGTCCGGTCCGAACCGCGCGGCCGGCCCCCGAAAGCGAAGACCCGCGGTCCGTCAGCAAGGAGCCCCACCCCCATGAGTCCGAAGCCCGAACTGTCGCGCCGCAGTGTCCTCGGCGGCGCGGCGGCGGCCGCGGTGCTGTCCGCCCTCCCGCTCAGCGTCCAGCAGGCGCTCGCCGCCCCGGCCAGGCCCGGACGGCTGGCGGACATCCAGCACGTCGTGGTGTTCATGCAGGAGAACCGCGCCTTCGACCACTACTTCGGCACCCTGACGGGCGTGCGCGGCTTCGGCGACCGCACCGCCGTCCGCGGCGTCGACGGCCGCTCGGTGTTCCACCAGCCCGACCCCGGCCGCAAGGAGGGCTACCTGCTGCCCTTCGCGATGAACGCCGCCCACACCAACGCCTACCAGCAGGGCGCGCCCGCCTTCGGCTACGGCGACTCCATGAACGCCTGGAACGACGGCCGCGCCGACGGCTCCGTCACCCGCCGCTCCTCCGGCTGGCTCGGCCAGGGCTACTACGAGTCCGCCGACATGCCCTTCTACCACGCCCTCGCCTCGGTGTTCACGGTCTGCGACGCCTACCACGCCTCCGTGCAGTGCAACACCAACACCAACCGCGACCACCTGATGACCGGCACCAGCGGCGGCACCGTCAGGGACACCCCGGTGACCGACAACACCGAGATCCCCGGCGGCTACGAGTGGACCACCTACGCCGAGCGCCTGGAGAAGGCCGGCGTCAGCTGGAAGACCTACCAGGCCATCGACAACTTCGACGACAACGCCCTCGCCTGGTTCGCCCCCTTCGTCAAGGCCAAGCCCGGCGAGCCGCTGTACGAGCGCGGCATGCGCGCCGTCGGCGACCCGGCCAAGAAGAACGACCCCTTCGCCATGGGCGACGCCCTCGTCGACGCCTTCACCGCCGACGTCCAGGCCGACCGCCTCCCGCAGGTCTCCTGGATCGTCGCCCCCGCCGCGCTGTCCGAGCACGCCAACTACGCGCCGCCGAACGGCGAACACCTCACCTCCCGGCTGCTGTCCGCGCTCGCCGCCAAGCCCGAGGTGTTCCAGAAGACCGTCTTCATCCTCAACTACGACGAGCACGGCGGCTTCTTCGACCACCAGCTGCCGCCCGTCCCGCCGCTCGCCACCGGCCGCGGCAAGTCCAACGTCCCGGTCGACGGCGAGGTCGTCGTCCGCGTCGCCAAGGGCGGCTCCACCTACCACCGGGTCGTCGACCAGGACGGCAGGTACCGGGTCAAGGCCGCCGACGGCACCCTCGGCTGGTCCGACACCCTCCCCGCCGGCGAGACCCTCGTCTCCGGCCCCTACCCGATGGGCCTGGGCGTCCGGGTGCCGATGATCGTCGTCTCCCCGTGGACCCGCGGCGGCGTCGTCGACTCCACCGTCTACGACCACACCTCCGTGCTGCGCTTCCTGGAACAGCGCTTCGGCGTCCAGGAACCCAACATCAGCCCCTGGCGGCGCGCGGTCTGCGGCGACCTCACCGGCGTCTTCGACTTCTCCGGCCGCAACCCCGCCTGGCCCCAGCTGCCCGACACCAGCGGCAACCGCCAGAAGGTCGTCGACACCGGCAAGCTCCCCGCCCCCACCGTGCCCAGCCCGCAGACCTTCCCCCAGCAGCAGCGCGGCACCCGCTCCTCCCGCCCCGCCCCGTACAACCTGCTGGTCAAGCCCCGCCTCAAGGGCGACGAACTCACCCTCGACTTCGTCAACCAGGGCCGCCAGGGCGCCGTCTTCGCCGTCTACCCCGCCCCCGGCGAGGCCCCCAAGCACTACACCGTCGCCGCCAAGTCCCGCCTCTCGGACGTCTGGAAGGTCGGCCCCGCCGGCTACGACCTGCGCGTCCACGGCCCCGACGGCGCCCTGTGGCACCTGCGCGGCGACACCGCCTCCGCCTACGAGGTCTCGCTCTCCGAGGAGGGCAACGGCAAGGTGCTGGAAGTCGACGTCATCAACCGCTCCCGCACCGCCCAGACCTTCCTCGTCGGCGACCTCGCCTACGGCGACGGCCTGCGCGAGGTGCGCGTCGCGGCCGGCGACGACCGCACCGTCAACCTCAAGGTCGGCCCCGAGGGCTGGTACGACGTCGCCGTCACCGTCCAGGGCGACCTCGCCTTCCGCCGCCGCCTCGCCAACCGCTTCCCCTGGGACGACCGCACCGTCACCGACCCCGCCATCGGCCTCGCCGACCCGCTCACCGTCAACCTCGCCCTCGGCGCCGCCTCCACCACCATCGACGAACCCGTCCTGCTGCCCGGCCGGCCCGCCACCGTCACCGCCACCCTCACCGCCACCGCGGCCCTCACCCGCCTGGAGGCCCAGCCGCTGCTCCCGCCCGGCTGGACGGCCACCGCCGTCACCGCCCCGCCCGAGCGGCTCGCCGCCGGCGCCAGTGCCACCGCCGTCTGGCAGGTCACCCCGCCCGCCCAGCTGCCCGCCACCGCCACCCACCGCCTGCTGGTCACCGCCCGCGCCCTCGCCGACGGCCGCCACGCCCTCGCCGACGGCGAACTCGCCGCCCGCCCCGCCCCGGTGATGACCGGCCACCTCCTCGACGAGGACTTCGAATCCCTGGCCGGCGCCCTCAAGCCGGAGTCCGGCCTGCTCGGCTGGACCGCCCAGGCCCCCCAGGGCTGGACGGTCGTCAACGCCCCCGCCATGCCCCAGGGCACCGTCCGCCTCCAGGGCTGGACCTTCCACACCAAGCGCGAATGGGCCGCCCTCGGCGCCCAGGACCGCGGCAACTTCACCCGCGCCCTCGGCGTCGTCGCCGTCGCCGACCCCGACGACTGGGACGACACAGGATCGCCCTCCCGCAAGGGCGTCTTCGACTCCACCCTGGTCTCGCCCGCCGTCACCATCCCGGCCGGCACCGACACCCTCCACCTCGCCTTCGACTCCCACTACCGCCAGGAAGCCCCCCAGAAGGCCTCCGTCACCGCCGTCTTCGACAACGGCACCGAGACCCGCCTGCTCGCCTACAGCTCCGACACCACCGGCAACGACAACGCCGGCAAGGACGTCCAGAACACCCGGATCACCCGCAGCTTCCCCGTCCCGGCCGGAGCCCGCTCGGTGACCCTCAGGTTCCGCATGTACGACGCCGGCAACAACTGGTACTGGGCCGTCGACCACATCCGCCTCGACACCCGCCCCGTCACCGGCTGACCGCTCCCAGCCCCTCCCAGCCCCGCCCGGGCCCGTCCGAGTCCCCGCACCCGGACGGGCCCGGGCCGTTCGCGGCGTGCGGCGGGTACAACTGCTTGCCACGACCACGATCCGCCGCGGGCGTCCGCGGCACAGGGGAGGAACCGATGGCGACCGACGCGACGGACCCGGCGGGCATCCGTGACCACTACCCGAGCCTGGACGAACTCGACGCCACCGCAAGGCAGTTGGCCGACCGGTGGCCCGGCCGGTGCCGGGTGCGCACCGTCGGCACCTCCCGCGCCGGGCGCCCGCTGACCCTGCTCACCGTCGGCCGCGGCCCGCACAACGTGCTGATCGTCTCCGGCGCCCACGCCGACGAGTTCGCCGGCCGCGCCGCCACCGAAGACCTCGCCCACCACGCCCTCACCCACCAACACCCGGACCTGGCCTGGCACTTCCTGCTCTGCCTCGACCCCGACGGCGCCCACCTCGCCGACGGCAGCCGCACCGCCCGCACCCTGCCCGCCTACTTCGACCACTACTACCGCCCCGCCGCCGACGAACAGCCCGAATGGGCCCCCGCCATCGGCGCCGCCCTCCCGGAGAGCCGCACCCTCCTCGACCTGATCGACGAACTGCGCCCCACCCTCCAGTTCTCCCTGCACAGCACCGACGTCGGCGGCACCTTCGTCCAGGCCACCAGCGACCCCGCCGCCCTCGCCCACCCCTTCGCCCGCTCCGCCGCCGCGCTCGGCATCCCCGTCGAGACCGGCGCCTTCGACACCTTCCGCCTCCACGAATCAGGCCCCGGCGTCTACCTGATGACCCCCCACCACATCGACCACCAGGAGAGCACCACCGGCATGCTCACCCCGCACGAGCGCACCGACGGCGTCCGGGCCGGCACCTGGTTCGCCCCGCAACGCCACGGCGGCGAGACCGTCCTGGTCGAAGTCCCCGCCTGGACCAGCGCCCACCTCGGCGACACCCGCCCCGCCGAAACCGCCCACCACCACCTGCGCTCCTGCGCCGACCGCCTGCGCGAACGCGGCGAGCAGCTCACCGCACTCCTCGACGCCGCCCGGCCCCACCTGCCCGCCCCCGACACCCCGCTGCTGCGCGCCGCCCGCACCCCGCTGACCGCCCTGCACCAACTCGCCGACGAATGGGACCCCGAGGCCCACGGACACGACCTCCCGCACACCCCGATGACCCGCGCCCGCCTCACCGGCATCGACCTGTGGGCCCACCGCGTCCCGGTCCGCGCCGCCGCCCTGCTGCGCCGCGCCGTCCGGGCCGCCGGCGCCCCCGCGGCACCCCAGGCCGCCCGCCTCGACGAACTCCTGGGGGACTGGTGCGCCCAGTACCAGCGGCGCTTCCGCCCCCGGTGGCTGCCCGTCGCCCGCCAGGCCGCCCAGCAGGCCAACACCGTCCGCGCCGCCGTCACGCTGCGCCACGGCGTCCGGGGGTCGTGACGGCGGTTCGGCCGGCCCCGGGTACGGCCCCGGCCCCGGGTACGTGTCCTCAGAGGGCCGCCACAGCGAGGGCGCAGGCCACGACGGCCAGGAGGACGGCGGCCACCAGCACCGGCCGCCGGGTGCGTCCGTGCGGAACGGCCGTCACCGCGACCGCCGAGACGACCGGAACGGCGAAGGCGGAGAAGACCAGCAGCAGCGCCACCATGCGGGGCGGCGCCCCGGCGACCTGGACCCCCCACACGACGGTGAACACCAGGACCAGCCACACCGACGCGGTGGCCATCGCCCAGGTCCATCATCTTCACCACCACGTTGTCGCTGACGACGAACGCCGCGAACACGCTCACCATGATCAGCGCGCGCAGGTGATCACCCGCGCCGTGATCCCCAGCGCGTGCGCCACCGCGTCCTGGCTGCGCCCGGTGCGCAGTCAGGCCTCGTGCACCCGGGAGAGCAGGAAGATCTCGTAGTCCATGCTCAGCCCGAAGACGATCGCGAACATCATCATCGGCACGTAGCCCTCGATCGGGACCTTCCCCGCCACCCCCAGCGCCGGCCCGCCCCAGCCCCACTGGAAGACCGCCACCACCACCCCGTACGAGGCCGCGATCGACAGCAGGTTGAGCACCGCCGCCTTGACCGCGACCAGCAGGCCGCGGAAGACCGCCAGGATGATCAGGAAGGCCAGCCCGACCGCGCCGGTGTCGTCCCCGGCCTGGTAGAGCGTCACCTCGGCGCCGCCCAGCGGGGTGTCGCCGCTGCGGACCACCACGCACTGGCCGACGGGGGCCGGTGCCGCCGCGTGGGTGGGTCCGGCGGCGAGCTGGGCCAGGAGGGCGGCGGTCAGCAGGGCGCCGCGGCGTCGGCGCATGGGGGCTCCGTTTCGGCGGCAGGGGGACGGACGGCCGATGGCGGGCCGTCCGTCCCCCTGCCCGCCACATCCCCGGGCCGGGACGATGCGGGCCGGGACGGGCCGGGTGTCAGCCGAGCTGACGCAGTGCGGTGGTGGCGAAGGCGTGATCCTGCTCGGGGGCGCCGCCGCCGACGCCGACGGCGCCGATCAGGCGGCCGTCGCGGTGGACGGGGACGCCGCCGGCGATGAACAGCAGCGGGCGGTCCAGCGCGGTGGGCAGGGTGTGGAACGGCCCGTCGGGCTTGACGAGGTCGACCAGGTCTGCGGTGGGGGCGTTCAGCTGGAGGGCGGTGTAGGCCTTGCGGGTGCTGGTCTCGCCGGAGATCAGTACGGCCCGGTCGTCGCGGCGGAAGGCGAGCAGGTGGCCGCCCGCGTCCAGGACGGTGACGCTGACCGGCACGTCCGCGGCCTCGGCGGCGGTGCGGGCTGCGGCGACGAGGGTCTCGGCGTCGGCGGTGGTCAGCGGGGCGACGGCGGTGGTGGTGGTGCTCATGTCGGTTCTCCGGGAGGGGCGTTCAGTGGTGGACGGGAACGGGGGTGGGGACGGTCGCGGCGGCCGGGCGGCTGTGGTCGCGGCGTTCCAGGGCGGCGGACCACAGGGCCAGCAGCAGGGCGGACGCGGCGAGGGCGGCGCCGACCCAGT
The DNA here is from genome assembly GCF_044757205.1 of Kitasatospora sp. NPDC091335. NCBI lineage: Bacteria > Bacillati > Actinomycetota > Actinomycetes > Kitasatosporales > Streptomycetaceae > Kitasatospora > Kitasatospora sp. NPDC091335. The sequence goes on from NZ_JBIVUM010000015.1 coordinate 138,313, forward strand.
TGGGGGCGGTGTAGCCGAGGCCGGCCGAGATGACGGCGCCGCCGAGCCAGGCGGCCAGCGCGTTGCCGAGGTTGAAGGCGCCGATGTTGACGGCGGAGGCCAGGGTGGGGGCGCCGTGGGCCTGGTCCAGGACCCGCTTCTGGAGCGGGGGGACGGTGGCGAAGCCGAGGGCTCCGATGAGCAGGACGGTGACGGCGGCGAGCACCTTGCTGTGGGCGGTGAGGGTGAACAGGGCCAGCACGACGGCGAGTCCGCCGAGGGTGGTGTAGAGCATCGGCATCAGCCTGCGGTCGGCGTAGCGGCCGCCGAGCAGGTTGCCGAGGAACATGCCGACGCCGAGCAGCACCAGCAGCCAGGTGACGGAGCCGTCGGCGTAGCCGGCGACGTCGGTCATCATCGGGGCGATGTAGGTGATCGCGGCGAAGACCCCGCCGAAGCCGAGCACGGTCATCGCCATCGCGAGCAGCACCTGGGGGTTGCGGAAGGCGGTCAGCTCCCGGCGCAGGTGGGCGCCCTCGGGGCGGGGCAGGTCGGGGACGAGCCTGGCGATGCCGAGCAGGCCGACCACGCCGAGCGCGGCGACGAAGGCGAAGGTGGTGCGCCAGCCGACGGCCTGGCCGACGAAGGTGCCCAGCGGCACGCCGACGATGTTGGCGACGGTCAGCCCGGTGAACATGGTGGCGATGGCGCCGGCCTTCTTCTCCGGGGCGACCAGGTCGGCGGCGACGACGGAGCCGATGCCGAAGAAGGCGCCGTGGGCGAGCGAGGTCACGATGCGCCCGGCCAGCATCACGGGGAAGGACGGGGCGAACGCGGAGAGCAGGTTCCCCGCGGTGAACAGGCCCATCAGCAGCATGAGCATGGTCCTGCGGCCGATCCTGGTGCCGAGGACGGTCATCAGCGGCGCGCCGAGGACCACGCCGAGGGCGTAGCCGGTGACCAGCAGGCCCGCGTGGGGGATGGAGACGCCGTAGTCGCCGGCGATCTCGGGCAGCAGGCCCATGATCACGAACTCGGTGGTCCCGATCCCGAACGCGCCGATGGCCAGGGCGAGGAGAGCCAGGGGCATGGAACCGACCCTTCTGGGATTGCTTGAGTGAGCGCCTTGCATGCTTGAACAATAGTTGCAGGCGCGCGATAAATGCAAGCGCAGACAGGCGGCGTGCGCCAAGGGTTCCGGGGTGGGTGGGGTGGGCGGAAGCGCGGCCGGGCCCGGTCCGCCCCGGGCCGCGGGGTGCGGTCGGGGACGGGCCGGGCCCGGGGTGCGTACGGGTGGGCGGCCTGAAGTGGCAGCCGGGGTCGGCGGGCGGGGGAGGCAGCCGGGGTCGGTGGCCGGAGAAGCCGGCCGGGGTCAGTGGGCGGGGGAGGCGGCGTCCACGGCCTCGACCGCCCTGACCAGCGAGGCCAGTTCGGGGGTGCGGGCGGCCTCGCCGAGCGCCTCGCGCAGGGCGGCGTCGTTGGTCGGCCTGGCCTCCTCCAGGAGCCTGAGGCCGTCCTCGCTCACGTTGGTGTAGATGCCGCGGCGGTCGGTCGGGCAGAGGTAGCGCGCCAGCAGTCCGCGGTCCTCCAGTCGGGTGACCAGGCGGGTGGTGGCGCTCTGGCTGAGCACGACCGCGTCCGCGACCTGCTTCATCTGGAGGTGCCCGCCGTCGCCGTCGTGCTGGCGGCTGAGCACGTCGAGCAGCGAGTACTCCCGCACGCTCAGGCCGTGCCCGGACTGGAGGGCGCGTTCGATGTGGGACTCGATCCTGCCGTGCAGGAGGGACAGGGCGCCCCAGCCGTTGGCGAGGGCGGTGAGCGCGGGGTCCGTGGCGGTCATGGGCCTGGCCTCCTTGCGGGTGTGGCTGGGTACCAGGATAAGCCACGGACCAAAATATCGGCCAGAGCCCGTAGTGCGCTTATGCAAATATTTCCGCACGGGCGCGGATCGCCAACTGCCGTACGGTGCCCAGTATTCACGGGGTTTTGGCGCAAATGGTTCAGACCATTGACGCGGAGGGAAGGCAGATCCTACGGTGTCGGGCAACCGGTCTGGCACGGGCATGCCATGCCTCGGGCAGGCCATCGTGCGCACCCCCACGCGCACGTCCCGTGCCGGGCGCACACTCCATCCACCCCCACGGAGGAGCACCATGCGCATGCGCAAGCGCCACCTGATCGCCGCCGCCGCGGCCGCGATCGCCCTGCCGATCGCGGCGGCCCTGCCGGCCCAGTCGCACGGCTTCATCAACCTGCCGCCGAGCCGTTCCGCCCTCTGCGGCGCCAACGCCGTCCCGTGGGACTGCGGCGACATCCAGTGGGAGCCGCAGAGCGTCGAGGGCCCCAAGGGCTTCCCGAGCCGCGGCCCGGCGGACGGCACCATCTGCGCCGGCGGCGACGGCCGCTGGGCCCCGCTGGACAACCCCCGGGGCGGTGCCTGGCCGACCACCAAGGTGACGGCCGGTCAGCAGCTCAACTTCACCTGGGAGATCGAGGCCAGGCACTCCACCTCGTACTTCAAGTACTACCTGACCAAGCCCGGCTACAACGCGAGCCAGCCGATCACCCGGGCCTCCCTGGACCTGACCCCGTTCCTGACCGTCCCCTACAACGGCCGCCAGCCCGCCGCCACCACCGTCCACACCGCGACCCTGCCCAGCGGCCGCACCGGCCACCAGGTGGTCGTCGCCGTCTGGGACGTCGCCGACACCGGCAACGCCTTCTACTCCTGCACCGACGTCCAGTTCTGACCGTCGCGTCCTGACCGTCGCACCCTGACCGTCAGGCCCTGACCGTCACGTCCCGCCCGCGCCGTCCGACCCCGGACGGCGCGGGCGGGACACCGCCCGTACCGGAAGACCCCCCGGAGGCCCCCGCCCGTACCCGAGACCCCGCCCCGGAGCCGTGCTCGCGCGCCGCCGAAGCCGTCAATAGGTACATTGACGACATTTGGCAGCAGTGCCATGGCTTCGCGCGTCCACGAAAGAAGGCCGACCGCCTTCGGAAAGGGTCTCCATGCGCCCCGACCTCAGCCCCGCCGTCCTCGCCGAGCTGCGCCGGCCGCGGCCCTATCCGGCGGTGTCGATCCTGATGCCCACGCACCGCAGGGAGCCGGACAACGCCCAGGACCCGGTGCGGCTGCGCAACCTGCTGGCCGAGGCGAAGGAGCGCGTCCAGGCCGACCCGAAGGTCTCCCGCGCCGACCGGATCGAGGTGCTGGAGCAGCTCGACCGGGCCCTCGCCGAGGTCGACCTGGTGCACGCCGAGGACGGCCTGGCGATCCTCGCCGCGCCGGGTGAGCACCAGGTGTGGTCACTCGGGCGCACCGCCCCCGCCCGGGTGGTCCTCTCCGACACCTTCCTGACCCGCAACCTGGTCGCCGCCCAGGCCGCCGAGCGCCCGCACTGGGTGCTCGCCGTCGCCGCCGACAGGGTCGTGCTGTGGGGCGGCACCGCGGAGCGGGTCACCGAGGACAGGGACCGCGGCTTCCCGCTGGTGCGCGTCTTCGACAACCCCGACCCCGAGCGGCAGGAGCAGATCGGCGACACGCCCAGCACCTTCCGCGACGAGGCGACCAAGACCTTCCTGCGCCAGGCCGACACCGAGGTCGGCAAGCTGCTGGCCGCCGCCCCCCGCCCGCTGTACGTGGTCGGCGAGGCCGCCGCGCTCGCCCTGCTGGACGCCGTCGGCCCGATCGCCAAGGAGTCCACCGCGCAGCTGCCGCACGGCGGGCTGGCCCAGGCCGACGCCGAGACCGTCCGCAAGGTGGTCGAGCCCGCCGTGCGCGCGCAGGCCGAACGCGAGGTCGCCGAGAACCTCGCCCAGCTCGACAGGGCCCGCGGCGCCCAGCAGTTCGCGGCCGGCCTGGACGAGCTGTGGCAGGCCGTCGGCGACGGCCGGATCGCCCGGCTGGTGGTCGAGGAGAACTTCCGCGCCACCGTGCGCGACGACGGCGAGCACCTGGTACCCGCCGAGGCCGACCAGCCCGGGGCCCGCGAGGACATCGTCGACGAGGTCATCGAGCGCACCCTGGACACCGGCGGGCAGGTCGGCTTCGTCCCCGACGGCACCCTCGCCGACGCCGGCCGGATCGCCGCCGTCCTGCGCTACTGACCGGCCGCCGGCCCTGCCCGCGCGACAGGCAGGGCCGGGCGCTCAGCCGTCGCGCCGGCGCCGGCCGCCGGGGCGCGGCGGCGGGGGAGCGTCCTGCGCCAGCTCCGCCCTGCGGGCCTCGCCGTCGCGCTCCAGGGTGCCGACGATCCGGCGCAGCATCCCGGCCAGCTGCTCGCACTCCTCGTCGGACAGCGCGCCGGAGACGAAGGCCTCCTCCTCGTTGAAGCGGGGGAAGAGCTCCGCCATCAGCTCCTCGCCCGCCGGGCTCAGCCGCAGCAGCACCAGCCGCCCGTCCGAGGGGTGCCCGGAGCGCTCCACCAGGCCCCGGGACTCCAGCGTCCTGGCCACCCCGGTGAGCGTGCCCTTGGAGATGCCCGCCTCCTCGGCGACGTGACGGGTCTCCAGCTCGCCCCAGATCCACACCACCCAGAGCACCACGAACGAGGTCCAGCTGAGCTGCGCGCCGCGCAGCACCGAGTTCTCCAGGTGCTGGCGCACCGAGGCCGCGGCCCGGTGGATGTTGGCCACCGCGGCCATCCGGGCGCGCAGCAGCGGCACCCGGCCCAGTTTCGCCAGGACGGCGCGCTCGGTCTCCTGGACGGTATGCCTGCCGGTCACCGCTTGTCCCTTCCCCGTTGCGGCGGGCTGGCCCGCCGTGCGCCGTCGTCGGCTGTCGTGGGCCGAATCTAGCGTGCCGACCAGGCCATTTGCATCCGTACGATCTTGGGAGGGAAGGGACCGAGGGGCGGCGGGGCCGTCCCGGGAGCGGCCCGGGGCGGATCCGCCGCCCGTCGGGGCTCAGCCCTCGCGGGCCGCCGGGACGATGCCCAGCCCGTCCGCGCCGACCTTCACGGCCGACTCGTCCAGCGCCGCCGACACCACCGGCCGCGGCCTGCCGTCCAGGTCCAGCACCGGCACCGCCTCCTTGTACCAGGACTCGATCACGGCGTTGCCCCAGAAGTCCCGCCGGCGGTCGTCGTTGACGTTCCAGCGGTACGTCTCGTGGTCCGGGTCGCCGGTGTAGTAGTCGGAGGTGTAGATCTCCACCCGGTGTCCGTCGGGGTCGCGCAGGTAGAGGTAGAAGGCGTTGGAGACGCCGTGGCGCCCGGGGCCGCGCTCGATGTGGTGCTCGGCGCGCAGCGAGCCGAAGATGTCGGCGGTGCGCAGCACCTGGTGCGCCTCGGGGGCGAACACCCCGACGTGGTGCAGCCGCGGTCCGGCGCCGCTGGTGAAGGCGACGTCGTGCACGGTCTGCTTGCGGTACATCCAGGCGGCGTACATCTCGTGCTCGTCGCCCTCGATGGTCTCCGAGCAGCCGAAGCCCAGCGAGCGGTAGTGCTCGTAGGCGGCCGGGATGTCCGGCACCACGATGTTGAAGTGGTCCAGGCGGGCCACCTCGGCGCCCCGGCGCAGGTCGTAGCGCTGGATCAGCCGCTCGGCCCGGTCGATCGCGTGGAAGAATTCGACCGGGAAGCCGAGCGGGTCCACGACCCGCACCGCGTCCCCGACGCCCAGGGTGCCCGCGCCGGCCGGCACCCGGCGCACCGGGCAGCCCAGGGCGGCGAAGAACTCCTCGGCGCGGTCCAGGTCCCGGGGGGCGCGGACCCGGTAGGCGAGGTGGTCCAGCGCGGGGGCGTCGCCGGTGCGCAGCACCAGGCTGTGGTGGGTGAGCTCGTCGGTGCCGCGCAGGTGGAGCGTGGCGGCGTCCTCGTGCTGGACGTGGAAGCCGAGCATGTCGACCCAGAACCAGCGGGCCCGGGCCAGGTCGGTGACCACGAGCTGGGCGTAGGCGGACCGTACGACGTCCGGCGGTGTGAGCATGTCCGTGACCTCCTTCGTGCGGGTTCAGTGCTGCCCGTCGGCGCCGAAGCGAGGGGTGTGGACCTCGCCGAGCATCACATGAACGATCTTGGACTCGGTGTAGAAGTCGATGCTGTGGGCACCGCCCTCGCGGCCGAGACCGCTGGCCTTCACACCGCCGAACGGCGTGCGCAGGTCGCGGACGTTGTGGGAGTTGATCCAGACCATGCCGGACTCCACCGCGTGGGCGACCCGGTGACCCCGCTTGAGGTCGGACGTCCACACGTAGGCGGCCAGACCGTACTCGGTGGCGTTGGCCAGGTCAACGGCCTCGTGCTCGTCGTCGAAGGGGGCCACCGCGACCACCGGGCCGAAGATCTCCTCCTGGAAGATCCGGGCGTCCCTGGGCACGTCGGCGAAGACGGTCGGCTGGAGGTAGTTGCCCTCGGGCAGGTGGGCGGGGCGGGTGCCGCCGGCCACCAGCCGGGCCTCGGCGCGCCCGGCCTCCACGTAGTCCAGCACCCGCCGGTAGTGCACCGGGTGGACCAGCGCGCCCACCTCGGTGGCCGGGTCGCCCGGCAGCCCCACCCTGACCCGCTCGGCGCGCTCGGCCAGGCGGCGGGTGAACTCCTCGTACAGCGGGCGCTCGACCAGCACCCGGGAGCCGGCCGTGCAGCGCTCGCCGTTCAGCGAGAAGACCCCGAAGACCACCGAGTCCAGCGCGGCCTCCACGTCGGCGTCGGCGAAGACCACCACCGGGGACTTGCCGCCCAGCTCCATGGAGACCGTCTTGAGCCGGTCCGCGGAGCAGCGCACGATGTGCCGGCCGGTGGCGGTGGAGCCGGTGAAGGACAGGATCGGCACGTCCGGGTGGTCGACCAGGGCCTGCCCGGCCTCGGTGCCGATGCCGTGGACGATGTTGACGACGCCGGCCGGCAGGCCCGCCTCGGCGAGGATGTCCGGCCACAGCGAGGCCGACAGCGGGGTCCACTCGGCGGGCTTGAGGACCAGGGTGCAGCCGGAGGCGATGGCGGGGGCCAGCTTCCAGCTCTCCAGCATGAACGGGGTGTTCCACGGGGTGATCAGCCCGGCGACGCCCACCGGGGTGCGCACCACGTAGTTCAGCTGCTGGGTGCCGACCCGGAAGGACTCCTCGCCGAGCGCGACGATCACGTCGGCGAAGTAGCGGAAGTTCTCGGCCGCGCGCCGGGCCTGGCCGCGGGCCTGGGTGATCGGCAGCCCGGTGTCGAAGGACTCGAAGGCCGCGAGCTGCTCCTCGCGGGCCTCCACCGCGTCGGCGATCCGGTTGAGCACGGTGGCCCGTTCGCGGTTGCCGAGCGCGGACCAGGCGGGGAAGGCGGCCCGCGCGGCGGCCACGGCGCGGTCCACGTCGGCGGCGCCGCCCGCGGCGGCGGTGGCGTAGACGGTGTTGGAGACCGGGTCGGCGACCTCGAAGGTGCGGCCGTCGGCGGAGGCGGCGGTGCGCCCGCCGATCCAGTGGTCGATCCGGTCCGGCAGCGCGGCCGGGCGGGCGGGGGAGGCGGCGGGGGCCTCGGTGGTGGTGGTCATCTCGTCTCCTGTGCTGCGGTGGGGGGTCACGGCTGCCGGGTGAGGTCGCCGCCCTGCGCGAGCAGGGCGCGGATCCGGGTGAGGCCGGCCTCGGTGGGGGAGGACAGCGGCGGGCGGACGCGGGCGGAGGCGATCCGGCCCTGCTCGGCGAGCACCCACTTGGCGGGGGCCGGGTTGGTCTCGACGAAGAGCAGGTCCACCAGCGGGTGCAGCCGGTAGTGCAGCTCCCGGGCGCCGGCGTGGTCGCCCTGCTCCCACAGCTCGTACATCCGGGCCACCGCGGCGGGCGCCAGGTTGGCGACCGCGCTGATGAATCCGGCCCCGCCGAGCGCCAGCAGCGGCAGGCACAGCAGCTCGATGCCGGACCAGACCAGCAGGTCGGGGCCGCAGGCGTGGATCACCCGGGAGAAGTGCTCGAAGTCCTTGGTGGTCTCCTTGACGCCGACGACGTTGTCGAAGTCGGTGAACAGCCGGCGCACCGTCTCCGGGTCGATGTCCACGGCGGTGCGCGAGGGCACGTTGTAGACCACCAGCGGCAGGTCGGGGAACTCCCGGGCCACCGTGGCGTACCAGTCGTAGAGGCCCTCCTGGGTGGGGCGGGCGTAGTAGGGCGTGATCACCAGGGCCGCGTCGGCGCCCAGTTCGGCCGCCGCGGCGGTCAGTTCGAGGGTCTCGTCGAGCTTGGCGGAGCCGGTGCCGGGCAGGAACGGGACCCGGTCGCCGACCTCCTCGGCGACGGTGCGCATCGCGGCGATCCGCTCGGCGGTGCTCTGGGCGCTCGGCTCGCCGGTGGAGCCGCCCAGCGAGATGCCGTGCGAGCCGGAGTCGAGCTGCCAGCGCACCAGGGAGCGCAGCGAGTCGTGGTCGACCGCGCCGTCCTCGGTGAAGGGGGTGACCACGGGGGCCAGGGAGCCGCGGATCGCGGCCGGGTCGCTTCGGAACTTCATCGGTTCTCCGTCGGGGTGGGGCGGGACGGGGGAGCGGGGGGTGGTTCAGGAGTCCTGGCGCTGTTCCTCGTAGCGGGCGCGCCAGTGCGGGGCCATCGGGTAGAGGCCGTCGACCGAGGCGCCGGCGTCGACCTGGCGGAGGATGAAGCGCTCCTCGTCCTCCTGCGCGGCGGCGTCGCGGGCGACCTCGGCGGCCAGGGCGGGCGGGATCACCACCACGCCCTCGGCGTCGCCGACCAGCACGTCGCCGGGGCACACCAGGACGCCGCCGCAGGCGACCGGCAGCTGGGAGTCCACCGGCACGTGGCGGCGGCCGAGCACCGCCGCGTGCGGCACCCCGTAGTAGGAGGGCAGGTCCAGGCCGGCGAAGGAGGGGCTGTCGCGCAGCCCGCCGTCGGTGATCACGCCGGCCGCGCCGCGGCGCAGCGCGCGCAGCGCCAGGATGTCGCCGAGGGTGCCGGCGCCGTGGTCGCCGCGGGCCTCGATCACCAGCACCTCGCCGGGCTGGAGCTCCTCGACGGTCCGCTTCTGGGCGTTCATCCCGCCGCCGACGGCGGCGAACACGTCCTCGCGCAGCGGCAGGTAGCGCAGCGTCCGGGCGGTGCCGACCATCCGCAGGTCGGGGCGGCCAGGGCGGACGCCCTCGACGAAGTGGTGGTCGATGCCGCGCCTGCGCAGCTGGGTGGAGAGGGTGGCGGTGGAGACGGTGCGCAGCAGCTCGGCGGTCCGCGCGTCCAGCCCGGGGACCGGCACGGCCTCCCCGGCGGTGTCCTCCGCGGTGTCCCCGGCGTCCGGGCGCGCGGAGCCGTGGGCGGCGCGGCGGACCTCCTCGGTGACGCGCGGCAGCACGCCGTACTCGGTGACGCCCGGCTCCTCGGCGACGACCTCGTTGCGCAGCCGTCCGCCGTCCGCCAGTTCGACCTCGACCACGTCGCCGGGGCGCACCACGGTGGAGCCGGCCGGGGTGCCCACCAGCAGCAGGTCGCCGGGCTCCAGGGTGGTGGAGCGCGAGACGTCGGCGATCAGCAGGTCGATCGGGAACAGCAGCTCCTCGGTGGAGGCGTCCTGGACCAGTTCGCCGTTGACCCAGGTGCGCAGCCGCAGCCGGGCGGGGTCCACGTCGGTGAGCAGGACCGGGCCGACCGGGGTGTAGCCGTCGCGGCCCTTGGCGCGCAGGTTGGAGCCGAGGTCGGCGTGCTTGAGGTCGTAGACGCCGAAGTCGTTGGCGGCGGCGTAGCCGGCCACGTGGGAGAGCGCCTCCTCGCGGCCGACCCGGTGCGCCCGGCGGCCGATGACCACGGCGATCTCGCCCTCGAAGGCGAGCAGTTCGCAGTTCGCGGGCCGGACCACCGGCCGGCCGTCCCAGGACAGCGAGGAGGACGGCTTCAGGAAGTAGGAGGGGACCTCGGGGGTGCGGCCGCGTTCGGCGGCGCGGCTGCGGTAGTTGAGATGGACCGCGACGATCTTTCCCGGTGCGAGGCCGAGGGGGTGCGCCATGTTGCCCTCCATAATCGTATACGCAATCATGCACGATAGCGGAGCGAAGAAGAGCTGACCATGGTCTATCCGATACGACTTCGTACATGATCTGCTGGCGCAAGTCCCCCTCGGCGGGAGTCCTGCGAGCAGGGGCGAGTGCCGTACTATCAAAAATCGTATGCGAAAACAGGGAGAGGTGTACCGGGCATGAGAGAGCTGACCGGCCTGGCCGTACGGATCGTCACACCGTCCGACGTCGGCCGCCCGGCCGTGGACGGCGCGCCCGCGGTGCTGCTGCTGCACGGCTTCGCCTCGGACGGCGAGAGCGACTGGATCGCGCCGGGCACCGCCGCCGAACTCGCCGCCGCCGGACGCACGGTGCTGGTGCCCGACCTGCCCGGCCACGGCGCCTCGCCGGCGCCCGCGGACCCGGCCGAGGCCGGTGCCACCGCACTGGTGGCCCGGCTGCTGGCCGCGCTGGACGCCGCCGGGGTGGCCGGGTTCGACGTGGTCGGCTACTCCCTGGGCGCCCGGCTGGCCTGGGAGTTCCCGGCCGTGGCCGGCGAGCGGGTGGGCCGGGTGGTGCTCGGCGGGCTGAGCCCGGCCGACCCCTTCGCGGCGCTCGACACGCAGGCCCTGCACCGCGCGGTGGCCGACGGCACCGAGCCCGCCGACCCGCTCACCGCGATGGTCGCCGGCCTGGTCCGCGCGCACGGCGAACGCGCCGCCGGACTCGCCCTGCTGGTCGAGGGCCTGGCCAGGACCCCCTTCGCGCCCGGGAGTTGGGCCCGCGCCGCGGCACCGCTGGTGGTGGTCGGCGCGGACGACGCGATGACCCGGGGCATCGACGGTATCGTTGCTTCCCTTGACGGGGCGGAGCTGGTCACCGTTCCCGGCGACCACCTCGGCGCTCTGACGGGGACCGCCTTCCGCGACACCGTGCGGAAGGCGTTGGAACGTTGACAGCCCAGGGCGCGCGGGCCGCGCTGCGGCCCGCGACGGGGGCGGGCAGCGCGGCGAGGAGAAGTGAGGGAAGGGCGTTGGGTTCCGCGAAGGAACAGTCCGGGGCCGCCGGCTCCAAGGCGGCGGCTCCGAAACAGGCCGCCTCGAAACAGGAGGCTTCGAAGGCGGCCGGCTCGAAGGCCGAGCAGAGCTACGAGCTGCTCCGCGCGCGCATCCTCGACGGCACGTACGGCCCCGGCTACCGGCTGGTGATCAACCAGCTGGCGCAGGAGGCCGGGGTCAGCACCATCCCGCTGCGCGAGGCGCTGCGCCGCCTCCAGTCGGACGGCCTGGTCGAGGTGGTGCGCAACATCGGCGCCCGGGTGGCGGTCTTCGAGGCCGTGCAGGTCGAGCACTCCCTGCAGATCCTGGCGAGGCTGGAGGGGTACGCGACGGCCGTCAGCGCACCGCTGCTGACGGCGGACCAGATCGCGGCCTCGCGCGAGATCAACCAGCGGATGGTGGCCGCGCTGGAGGGGTTCGACCCGGCCGCGTTCACCGTGCTCAACCGCACCTTCCACTTCTCGATCTACCAGCACTGCCCGGACCCGCACCTGCGCTCCCTGCTGGAGGCGGAGTGGGCGCGGCTGGACCACATGCGCCGCTCCACCTTCACCTACGTGCCGGGCCGGGCGCGGCGCTCGGTGGTGGAGCACGAGAACATCCTCGACCTGATCGAGCAGGGCGCGGACGCGGCCGAGATCGAGCGGGTCGCCTGCGCCCACAAGACGGCCACCGCCGAGGCGCTGCACCAGGCCAAGTCCGGTAGCTGACAAGGCCGTCGCACGAGGAGGGGGCGGGGAGCCACCGGCTCCCCGCCCCCTGCGCCGTACGGGTCAGACCAGCAGCTGGCCGCCGTCCACCTGGACCACCGCGCCGGTGATGTGCCGGGCCTGGTCGGAGGCGAGGAAGAGCACCAGCGGCGTCAGGTCGGCGGTCTCGGCGATCCGTCCCAGCGGGATGCGGGCCTCCCAGGCGGCGCGGGCCGCCGCGTCGTCCGTCAGCGGGGCGGTCATCGGGGTGTGGACGGGGCCCGGGGCCACGCCGTTGACCCGGATGCCGTGGCCGGCCAGCTCCAGGGCCGCGGTGCGGGTCAGCGCGTCCACGGCGGCCTTGGTGGCCTCGTAGTGACCGAGCCCCGGGGTGGGCTGGCGGGCCCCGATGGAGCTGATGTTGACGATCGCCCGGCCCCGGCCGGAGTCGGCCATCTGCCGTCCGACCACCTGGGTGACGTGGAAGGTGCCGCGCAGGTTGACCGAGAGCACCAGGTCGAAGACCTCCGCCGGCAGGTCGATCAGCGGCCCGCCGCCGCCCGCCAGCCCGGCGTTGTTGACCAGCACCTCGACCGGGCCGAAGCGGTCGGCGGCCTCGGCCACCGCCGCGACCACCGAGGCCCGGTCGGCGACGTCCATGGTGACGGCCAGCGCCGCCGCGCCGATGCCCGCCGCCACCCGCTGCGCCGCCGCCCCGTCCAGGTCGGCGACCACCACGCGGTCGCCCGCCGCGGCGAAGGCCTCGGCGACCGCGCGGCCGATCCCGCTGCCGGCCCCGGTGACCAGGACCACGCGCCCGGTGCTCACCGGGCCTCCGCGATGATGATCCGCGGGCTGCCGGGCAGCGCGCGGGTCTCCACCGGCTCCCAGCCGGCCTCGCGCAGCCAGCCGCGCACCTCGTCCTCGGGGTAGACCACGGTGCCGTCGATCACCAGGTACTCGCCGGCGTGCAGGGCGTCGATGGTGCGCTGGTGCTCGTCGGAGTCCAGGAAGAAGTCGAGCAGCACCAGGGTCGCGCCCTCGGCCGCCGCCTGGCGGGCCCGGCGGACGATGGCGCGGTTCTGCCCGGCGTCGAAGCGGTGCACCACGTGCTCCAGCAGCACCAGGTCGAAGCCGCCGGGCACCTCGCCCGCGGTCGCGTCGCCCTCGGCGATCTCCACCCGGTCCGCGACCCCGGCCGCCTCCAGGACGCCGCGGGCGTGCCCGACCAGCTCCCCGGCGGACAGGAAGGTGCCGGTGAGCCCGGGCGCCGAGGCCAGCGCCTCGGCCAGGAACGAGCCGGACAGCCCGCCGAGGTCCAGCACCCGCCGGTAGCGGGTGAAGTCGAAGTGCTCGGCCAGCTGCCGGGCGTGCAGCGCGTTGTAGGTCATCACGCCGGCCAGGAAGGCGGGCATCCGGTCGCCGGAGAGGTCGAGGGCGGCCGGTTCGGCGGTGCGGCTGGTCTCGCCGAAGCCCAGCCAGTGGCCGTAGCTGATCGAGTCGAGGAAGCCGAGGAAGGGGCGCAGGTCGACGCCGGTGCCGGTGCCGGCGAGGTAGGTGGCGGTCGCGGGGGAGTTGGCGTACCGTCCTTCGACCCGCTCCAGCAGGCCGAGGCCGGCCATCGCGTCGGCGAGGACGCGGCCGGTGCGCTCCGGCAGCCCGGTGCGGGCGGCGATGCCGGGAACGTCCAGCGGGCCGTCGGCCAGCGCGGCGAACAGGTCCGCGTCGGCGGCGGCGAACAGCTGCTTGGCGGCCATGTATCCGATGGCCGTCCCGATGATGGGGGTCGGGTCGGCCGCCGGCGGGGAGTCCGGGTGCAGGGACATCGCATGCCTCCTTGACGAAAAGAATATGCTGGATGCTATACGATCTGGGGGTCGGCGGCCAGGGCCGTACGGCATCCCATCCGAGGAGGTTGGCGTGGAGTTCTCGCAGACGGTGTCCCCCGACGGTGCGGCGGCGGGCGGCGGGGGAGCGGACGGCACGGCCCCCGGGGCCGCGGCCGCGGTGCCGTGCCGCCGGCTCGGCGCCCGCGGCCCCGAGGTGCCCGTGCTCGGGCTCGGCTCCTGGAACACCTGGGACCGGATGACCACCGAGGAGGCCGCCGAACTGGTGCACCGGGCGGTGGCGCACGGGGTCCACCTGTTCGACGTCGCGCACTACGACTTCGGCCCGCACGCCGAGAACGCCGTCACCGACATCCTGTTCGGCGAGGCGGTGCGCGGCGCGGGCCTGAAGCGCTCCGACTACCTGCTCTGCGGCAAGCTGTGGCTCTGGGACTACCCGGCCGCCTCCTTCGCCGAGCAGACCGACGTCTCGCTGGAGCGGATCGGCACCGACCGGGCGGACCTCATGGTCGCCGGCGACTACGTCGGCGAGCTGGACGTGGCCGCCGTGGTCACCGACGTGGCCGAGCTGATCAGGGCGGGGCGCTTCGACGCCTGGGGCGTCAACAACTGGTCCGCGCGGGCGCTCGGCGAGGCCGTGCGCTTCGCCCGCGCCGAGGGCATGCCCGAACCCGTCTTCGCCCAGCTCAAGTACAGCCTGGCGCGCCGCTCGGTGCCCGAGGGCGAACCGTACGGCCGGCTGTTCGCCGACGGCCTCGGGCTCCAGGCCTCGGACGTCTTCGAGGGCGGCATCCTGGCGGGCCGGCTGCACCCGCGGCGCAAGATCGGCGCCGACCCGGGCGGCATCCGCGAGGCGATCCGCGCCAGCCACCCCGAGGTGCTGCGGATCGCCCAGGGCTTCGGCGCCACCGCCGCCCAGCTCGCGGTGGCGTTCTGCCTCACCCACCCGGCCGCCGCCGGCGTGCTGTTCGGCGCCAGCAGCGCCGCCCAGTTCGAGAGCAACCTGGGAGCGCTGGACCTGCTGGCCAGGCACGGAGACGAACTGCGCGCCGCGGTGGAGCACCTGTGGCTGGACCGCGACGTGGTCGCCCCCGGCGCCTCCTGGGGCACCGACGTCCCCGCCTGACACACCGAGGGCGCGCCCCGGACCCCGCACGCGGCGGGTCCGGGGCGCGCCCGTGCGGCGGCCGGCCCGGCGTCAGGCCTCGTGCACCACCGTCCCGTCGACCACCGTCATGACCACCGGCACCTCGGGCAGCGCCGCCGGCTCGACCCCGCGCAGGTCGGCGCCCAGCACGCACAGGTCGGCGACCTTGCCCGCCTCCAGGGTGCCCTTCCACGCCTCCGCCCCGTCCTGCCGGGCCGGGGCCGCCGTGCAGGCGTACAGCGCCTCGGCCAGCGCGATCCGCTGCTCGGGGCCGTGGACGGTGCCGTCCACCCCGGCCCGGGTGACGGCGGCGGCCACCGACGCCCGCCAGTCCGGCGCGAGCACCGGCGCGTCGCTGCTCAGGCACAGCCGCACCCCGGCGGCCAGCGCGTCGCGCACCGGCCAGGCGTGCGCCAGCGCCGGTGCGCCCAGCGCGCCGGCCAGCATCGGCGCGGTCGCCACCGCGATGCCCGGCTGGGTGTTCAGCCCGACCCCGGCCGCCGCCATCGCGGCGAGCGTCGCCGGGTGCAGCACGTCGCCGTGGATCAGGTAGTGCCGCCCGTCCCGGCCGTCCAGCGCGCGGGCCTCGGCGAAGGCCTCGGTGACCACCCGGGTGGTGCGGCTGCCGGTGGCGTGCACCCCGACCTGGTGCCCGGCCGCGTGCGCCGCCCGGATCATGGCCCGCAGGTTCGCCTCCCGCTCGCCCGGGTCCGCGCCGTCCACCAGCAGCGCGCCGTGGCCCCCGTCGGCGTACGGCTCCTCGCTCCACGCGCTGCCCATCGGCGGGATGCCGTCGGCGAAGACCTTCACCCCGTTCACCCGGAACCAGCCGGGCACCTCGGCCGGGCCGGGGAAGCGCTCCAGCCCGCGCAGCAGGTCGGCGGCGCTGCTCGCGCCGTCCAGCAGCCCGAACAGCAGCAGCGCGGTGACCCGGGCGCGCAGCCGGCCCTCCGCGGCCAGCGCGGCGTACGTCTCCAGCACGGCGGCGGAGAAGCAGCCGGTGGGCCCGGCGTCCTCGCCCGGGCCCAGGCCCGGCTCGGTGTAGCTGGTGACGCCCAGGCCCGCGAGCAGCTCCCCGGTGCGCAGCACCGCCCGGCGGCGCTCCTCCTCGGTGGCCAGCGCCGCCAGCGCCGGGCCCTCGGCGCCGTGGCCGTGCCCGTCGTGCCCGCCCGGCTGCCCGTCGTGCCCGTCGTGCCCGCCGGGTCCGGGGCCGGCCGCGGCCAGCTGGTCCATCAGCGTGGCGGGCCACATGGTGCCCAGCCAGGCCCCGTGCAGGTGCGAGTCGTTGATGCCCGGCAGCACCGTGGCGCCGCGCAGGTCGACCACCCGGGTCCCGGCCCCGGCCAGCGGCGCGACCTCGGCGTCGGAGCCGACCCGGACGATCCGTCCGGCGCGTACCGCGAGCGCCTGCGCGACGCTGCGGCGGTCGTCCATCGTGATCACCCGACCACCCCGAATGACCAGGTCGGCCGGGTCGGCCGGGTCCGGGAATCCGTTGCGCATCATCTTGCTCCCAGCTCTGGACAGGGTCGATTGCGACTCTTAACGTACATGGAATCAGATACGATTTGCGAGTGCCGGAACCCCCGCCGGCACCCGGGCAATCGGAGGAATGACGATGCCCCTGCACCCCGAGGCACAACTGATCATCGACCGGTCCGGTGCGGAGGAGCAGCCCGCCCAGCCCGTCGAACTCGATGCCCAGGCCATGCGCGAGCAGTTCCGGACCACCTGGACCATGCCCGAGGACCTGCCCGCCGTCGCCGCCGTCGCGGACACCACCGTCCCCGGCCCGGCCGGCGACATCCCGGTCCGGATCTACACCCCCGAAGGCGAAGGCCCCTTCCCCGCCCTCGTCTGGCTGCACGGCGGCGGCTGGACCATCGGCTGCCTCGACGAGAACGAGTACTCCTGCCGCGCCGTCTGCGCCCAGGCCCAGGCCGTCGTCGTCTCCGTCGACTACCGCCTCGCCCCCGAACACCGCTACCCCGCCGCCGCCGACGACTGCCACGCCGTCCTGACCTGGCTGCACGACAACGCCGCCGCCGTCGGCGCCGACCCGCGGCGCCTGGCCATCGGCGGCGAGAGCGCCGGCGGCAACCTGGCCGCCGTCACCAGCCTGCGCGCACGCGACCACGGCGGCCCCCCGATCGCCCTCCAGGTCCTGGTCTCGCCCGTCGTCGGCCACCCCGACGACGGCCGCGCCTCCTACCGCGACTACGCGGACGGTTACTTCCTCTCCAAGGGGAGCATGGACTGGTTCTTCGACCAGTACCCGCGCGACGCCGCCGACCTCGACGACCCCCACCTGCTGCCGCTGCGCGCCACCGACCTCTCCGGCCTGCCGCCCGCCCTCGTCCTGGAAGCCGAGTACGACGTCCTGCGCGACGAGGGCGAGGACTACGCCCACGCCCTCCTCCAGGCCGGAGTGCCCACCCGCCTCGTGCGCTTCGACGGCCTCATCCACGGCTTCTTCGGCCTGCTCGCCACCGAACTCACCGACGCCGCCCGGGCCCACACCCTGGTCGCCGACGCCCTCCGCCGCACCAGCGGGGACCCCGCGTGAGCACCCCGGCCCTCTCGCTGCGCGACGTCAGCATCAACCGGGCCGAGACCGAGGTCGTCCACGGCGTCAGCCTGGACGTCGCCCCCGCCGGGATCACCGTGCTGCTCGGCGCCAACGGCGCCGGCAAGACCACCCTGATGGACGGCATCGCCGGCCTGGTCCGCACCACCTCCGGCACCGTCGCCCTCGACGGCACCCCCATCGACCGGCTCCCCACCCACCGGCGCGCCGGTGCCGGCCTCGCCTACGTCGAACAGGCCCGCACCGTCTTCCGCACCCTCACCGTCGAACAGAACCTCCTGGTCGCCGAACACGGCGACGGCGACCTCGGCGCCGCCTACCGGCTCTTCCCCGAACTGGAGAAGCGCCGCACCCTCCAGGCCGGCCACCTCTCCGGCGGCGAACAGCAGATGCTCGTCCTCGGCCGCGCCCTGGTCGCCCGGCCCAGGACCGTCCTGATCGACGAGATGTCCTCCGGCCTCGCCCCCGTCGTGGTGCACCGCCTGATGCGCGCCGTCGCCGGCCTGGCCGACCTCGGCATCGCCGTGCTCCTCATCGAGCAGTTCGCCCATCTCGCCCTGGAGATCGGCACCCGGGCCTACGTCCTCGCCAAGGGCCGCATCGTCTTCGACGGCCGCTGCGCCGACCTGCGCGGCGACGCCGACCGCCTGCACGACTTCTACTTCGGCACGACCGGCACGACCGGCACGACCGGCACGACCGGCACGACCGGCACGACCGGCACGACCGGCACGCCCGCCGCCGCGGGCGCGCCGCGCAGCCAGGGCTTGGGCCCGGCGGAGAGCGAGGGCGCATGAACCCCACCGGGCCGAACCCCTTCGGAACGACGGCCGCCCGCCGCCCGCCGGCCGCCGGCCTCGGCGCCGCCGTCCTCGCCTGCCTGCTCGTGCCCACCGTGCTGCCCGCGTACTGGGTCTACCTGGCCGTCACCGCCGTGGTGGGCGCCGTGATCATGCAGAGCTACGGCGTCATCGTCGGCCGGGTCGGCGTGATGTCGCTGTGCCAGGTGTCCTTCGCCGCGATCGGCGCCTGGGTGGTGCTGTGGCTCAACGCCGCCGACGCCCCCGGCGGCTTCCTGCTCTGGCTGCCGCTCGGCGGCCTGGCCGCCGTCCCCGTCGGCATCGCCGTGGGCCTGCCCGCCCTGCGCATCCGCGGCGTCAACCTGGCCGTGGTCACCTTCGGCTTCGCCGTCGCCGCCGACATCGTGCTCACCGCCAACGAGTTCCCCGGCATGGCCGACCTCACCACCCTGGAACGGCCCGCGCTGTTCTCCGACGACGGCGCCTACTTCGTGCTGGCCGTCGCCGTCTTCACCCTGATCGCACTCGGCCTGGCACTGCTCAACCGCACCCGGCTGGGGATGTCCTGGACGGAGCTGCGCCACTCCGAGCGGGCCGCGGCCGCGCACGGCGTGTCCGTCGCCCGCGGCAAGCTGGCCGCCTTCGCGATCAGCGCCTTCATCGCCGGCGTCGGCGGCGGCCTGATGGCCGGCCAGCTCGGCCTGGTGGTCCCCGGCAACTTCGCCATGATGCAGTCGCTCACCCTCTTCGCGGTCGCCATCATGATCGGCCCGCACAACCCCGAGGGCGCGATCATGGGCGGACTGTTCGGGGCGGTGATGGCCACCCTCCTGGACAAGCTCGGCCTGCCGCAGGACCTCGGCGGCATGCTGTTCGGCATCGGCGCGCTCTTCGCCCTGCGCTCCGGCGTCAGCCAGACCGACTTCACCCGGGCCCGCAAGCGCGAGCGCGCCGCCCGCAGGTTCCTCGCCGAACGCGAGGAGGCCGCCGCCGGGACCGGCACCGGCCCCGCCGGTCAAGCCGCCCCCGTCCCCGAAGCCGGGCCGCCCGCCCCGCCGCAGCCCGCCGCCCCGCGCGGCGAACCCTGCCTCACCGTCAGTGGACTGACGGTCCGTTACGGATCGGTGACGGCCCTGGACGCGGTGGACCTGAGCGTGCCGCGCGGCGCCGTGGTCGGCCTGATCGGCCCCAACGGCGCCGGCAAGTCCACCTTCATCGCCGCCGTCACCGGATTCGTCGGCGGCTACCAGGGGAGCGTCGCGCTCGCCGGCACCCCGCTCGACCGCCTCGCCCCCAACACCCGGGCCGCCCGCGGCCTGCGCCGCACCTTCCAGACCACCTCCATCGCCCCCGAACTCACCCAGTACGAGTACCTGACCATCGGCGCCGGGCGCCACCTCGACACCGCCGAAGCCGACGAACTGCTCGACTTCTTCGGCTGCCCGCCCGGACGGCTGCCGGTCTCCATGGTCGACGCCGGCGCCCGCCGCCTGCTCGACGTGGCCGCCGCCGTCGCCGCCCGCCCCGCCGTCGCCCTGCTGGACGAACCCGCCGCCGGCCAGTCCGCCGCCGAATCGCTGCTCCTCGGCCGCCGGCTCGCCGAGGTCCCCGCCCGCTTCGGGGTCTCCGTCCTGCTCGTCGAACACGACATGGACCTCGTCCAGGCCGCCTGCTCCGAGGTCACCGTGCTCGACTTCGGCCACGTCATCGCCTCCGGCCCCACCGCCGAGGTCCTCGCCGACCCGGCCGTGATGGCCGCCTACCTGGGCACCGCCGAACCCACCGCCGTCTGACCCGCCCCGCCACCCCCACCCGCGACGGGCCGCACACCCCCTCCCACCCCCGGTGCGGCCCCGCCCCCACGGAATTGGAAGTGCACCCCCATGAAGCACGCGAAACCGGCCGTGGCCCTCACCGCCCTCGCCCTGGTCCTCACCGCCACCGCCTGCTCCAAGGACGAGGACTCCGCCACCGGCCCGATCAAGGTCGGCTCGATCAACGGCATCACCGGCCTCTTCCAGACCCCCGAGGTCCCGCAGGCCGTCAAGGCCGTCTTCGACGAGGTCAACGCCGCCGGCGGCATCAACGGCCGCAAGCTCGAACTGATCAGCGTGGACGACGCGATGAACCCCCAGCGCTCCACCGAGGCCGCCGTCGACCTGATCCGCTCCAAGAACGTCGTCGCCCTGGTCGGCTCCTCCAGCGCCGTGGACTGCGGCCTCAACCGCGCCGCCTACACCAAGGCCCACGTGGTCTCGATCCCCGCCGTCGGCGTCGACCCCGCCTGCTTCACCAGCCCCGACATCGCCCCCGTCAACCCCGGCCCGTTCAACCTGCTGACCGCCAACCTCTACTACGCCTCCGAGGTCCTCAAGCGCGACAGGGTCTGCCTCGACTACACCGTGCTGCCCGGCAGCGGCAGCGGCATCGAGGACTCCATCAGGAAGTGGACCGAGCTGACCGGCAAGCAGCTCGCCCACAAGGAACTCGCCATCGCCGAGGGCGACCCGACCAAGTACCTGGTCGCCGACAAGAACGCGGGCTGCCAGGCGGTCCTCTACAACGGCATCGTCGGACCGTACTTCGCCCAGGCCAAGACCCAGGGCATGACCGACGTCGACTTCATCGTCGGCGCCAACAGCTACACCGACGCCAACGCCCAGGCCATCCCCGCCGGCCTCGACGTCTACGCCGGCACCGAGTGGCAGCCCTACACCGACACCACCCTGCCCGGCAACGACCGCTGGTCCCAGCTGGTGGAGAAGAACAAGGTCCAGAAGACCGCGTTCAGCCAGGGCGGTGTGATGGCCGCCGACCTGTTCGTCAAGGTCCTCAAGGGCATGAGCGGCCCCATCGACCGGGCCACCGTCACCAAGGCCTTCAAGGAGATGCAGCCCGTCGACTACCCGATGGTCGGCACCCCCTGGGTCTTCGGCCCCGGCGACAGCCACAACCCCGTCCAGGGCAGCCGGTTCGTCAAGGCCGTCAACGGCAGCTGGCAGGTCCTGCCAGAAGGCTTCGTCGTCCCCGCCAAGAAGTGACCGCCAGGCCGTGACCGCCCCCACCCGATCGAGCACCACAGGAGCTGTCCCGTGCTGAACTCCACACTCGCCGGCCTCACCGGCGGAGGCGTCTACGCACTGCTCGGACTGTGCGTCGTGCTGACCCACCGCCTGGTCGCCACCGTCAACTTCGCGATGGCCGCCGTCGGCGCGCTCGGCGCCTTCACCATGGTCGGCCTGACCGACGCGGGCACCGGCCTCTGGCTCGCCCTGCCGGTGGGGGTCCTCACCGGAGCCGCGCTCTCCGCCCTGCTCGGCGCGGTCCTGGTGCGCTGGTTCGCCGGGCACTCCCAGAACACCAAGGCCGCCGTCACGGTCGCCGTGTACGTCGCCGTCATGGCCGTCGGCCTGCGCCTGTTCGGCTCCAACACCACCGGCGCGCACACCTTCCCGAGCCCCTTCGAGAAGCCGCTGTTCACCGTCGGCGGCGTGGTGGTCCCGCAGTCCGTCCTGGTCACCGTCGCCCTCGCGGTGGTGATCGCCGGCGGGGTCGGACTGCTCCTCACCCGCACCAGGATCGGCCTGCGGCTCCAGGCACTGTCCGAACAGCCCGCCACCGCCGAGGTGGTCGGCATCCCGGTCGCCCGGCTGGCGGTGGCGCTGTGGGCCGCCATCGGCGCCGTCACCACCCTCGTCGTGGTGCTGGCCGCACCCCGGCTGGGCGGCGACTTCTCCAGCCTCGGCAAGCTGATCAACACCGCGCTGGCGGTGGCCATGCTCGGCGCCTTCCGCAGCCTGCCGCTCACCGTGGCCGGCGGCCTCTTCCTCGGCTGCCTGGAGGGCCTGTCCTCCTCGATCGAGGCGATCCAGAAGTACCAGGGCGTGGTGCCCTTCCTGGTCATCCTGGTGCTGCTCTGGTGGCGCAGCCGCCACGAGGTGTGGGACACCGCGCACAGCCGATGACCGCCCCGACCGGCCCGGACACCCGTCCGGGCCGCCGACACGGGGGACACGAGAGGAGACCGAGAGCGATGACGCTCCCCACGCACACCCGGGCGGCCGTCCTGCGGGCCCACGGCGAACCGCTGGTGACCGAGGAGATCCCGCTGCCCGACCGGATCGAACCGGGCGCCGCCCTGGTCAGGACCGACTGCGCCACGCTCTGCGCCACCGACGTGCACCTGTGGAGCGGCGCCATGACCTTCCCCGGCATGCTGCCCATGGTCCTCGGCCACGAGATGGTGGGCACCGTCCTGGCCGCCGGCGAGGGCACCGTGGACGCCCTGGGCCGGCCCGTCACCGCGGGCAGCCGGATCGGCTGGTCCGAGTCCACCTGCGGCCACTGCCACGGCTGTACGGTGCTGCGCACCCCGGTGGCATGCGAGCACCGCGGCTACGGCTTCCTCCAGCGCAGCGACCGCCACCCGTACGCCACCGCCGGGCTCGCCGAGCACGCCTACGTCACCCCGGGGGCGCAGAAGTACCTGCTGCCCGAGGAGGTCGAGGACACCTGGGCGGCGGCGGCCGGCTGCGCGGTCAAGACCGTGCTGCACGCCTTCGACCGGGCCGGCGGCACCCGCCCCGGATCCTCGGTGGTGATCCAGGGCGCGGGCGCGCTCGGCATCGTCGCCACCGCGGTGGCCAAGGCCGGCGGCGCCGGCCCGGTGATCACCATCGGCGCCCCGAAGCGCCGCCTCGACCTGGCCGAGGAGTTCGGCGCCGACCTGGTGCTCGGACTCGACGAGGGCCCCGCCGCCCGCAAGGAGGCGGTGCTCGCGGCCACCGGCGGCCGCGGCGCCGACCTGGTGATCGACCTGGCCGGCGCCCCCGGCGTCGGCGCCGAGGCCGTCGACCTCGCCGCCTGGGGCGGGCGCTTCGTGGTGGTCGGCACCACCGGCCCCGCGCCCCAGGAGATCCCGCTCGGCACCGTGATGGGCAAGGAGCTGACCGTGCTCGGCTCGCTCAACGGCGACGTCGGCGACTACCACCGGGCGATCGGCTTCCTGCGCGACTTCCGCTCCCGCTTCGACTGGGACGCCCTGTTCGGCGAGCCCGTCGGCCTGAGCGGCGCCACCGCCGCCGTCGAGGCGATGTCCCGGCTGGAGCAGACCAAGGCCGTCGTCGACCCCAGGCTGCCCTGACACCCCGCCACGGCGGCCCGGCCGGCCGCCACCCCCCCGCCGCCCGGCGCCCCCCGCGCCGCCGGCCCCCCGCCGCCCGGCGCCCCGAGGTCCCCGTGTGTGTCCCGACCCTCCGGGGCGCCGGGTCCCGTACCGACCCCGCCCGACCCGTCCGACCTCATCCGCGAGGAGCAGCATGACCGCGACCACCAGGCCCATCGTGCCCAGGCGCCGGCTCGGCACCGCCGGCCCCGAGGCCTCCGTCCTCTCCCTGGGCTCCTGGCACACCTACGACCGGATGGACTTCGCCGACGCCGTCGCCATGGTCCGCCACGCCGTCGACCTCGGCGTCAACCTCTTCGACGTCGCCGTCTACGGCCTGCCCGGCGGCCCGCCGGTCTTCACCGACGTCCTGTTCTCCGCGATCGTGCGCGCCGCCGGCCTCGCCCGCGAGGACTACCTGCTGTCCGCGAAGCTCTGGCTGGAGCCCTACCCCGGGCTCCCGCTGCGCGAGCAGCTGCGCGGCGCCCTGTTCCGGGCCGGCGTCGAGCACGCCGACGTCGCCGTCCTCGGCGACGTGCGCCGCGACGACCTGGACCTGCGGGCCGTCGCCGAGGAACTCGCCGAACTGGAGCGCGAGGGCCTGATCGGCTGCTGGGGCGTCAACAACTGGTCGGCGACGCACATCCGCACCGTCCGCGAGCACGCCCGCGCGGCCGGATCGCCCGGCCCGCAGCTCGCCCAGCTCAAGTACAGCCCCTGCCGCCGCGCCATCCCCGACGGCGAACCGTTCGCCGCGCTCTTCGCCGAAGGCCTCTCGATGCAGGCCTCCGACGTGCTGGAGGGCGGCCTCCTGGCCGGCCGCGCCGCCCCCTCC
Source organism: Kitasatospora sp. NPDC091335 (assembly GCF_044757205.1). Classification (NCBI taxonomy): domain Bacteria; kingdom Bacillati; phylum Actinomycetota; class Actinomycetes; order Kitasatosporales; family Streptomycetaceae; genus Kitasatospora; species Kitasatospora sp. NPDC091335. The sequence continues at coordinate 162,334 of NZ_JBIVUM010000015.1, forward strand.
CGGGAGATCGGCCGAGACCCCGGCGGCATCCGCGACCGGATCACCGCCGCCGCGCCCGGCCTGGCCGAGACCGCCGCCGGCCTGGGCGCCACCGCCGCGCAGCTGTGCGTCGCCTTCGCCCTCACCCACCCGGCCACCGCCACGGTGCTGTTCGGCGCCAGCCGGATGGCGCAACTGACCGACAACACCGGCGCCCTCGCCCTGGTCGAACGGGTCGGCGCCGAGCGGCTGCGCGAGCTGGTGGCCCCGTACTGGGCGGACCGCGGCGTGGTCGACCCGGAAGGACCGTGACCGATGGCCGACACCACCGCCCCGCCCGGATCCGCCCGCCCCGCCGACCTGGTGCTGCTCGACGGCGAGGTGCTCACCGTCGACGGCGCCTTCTCCACGGCCCGGGCCGTCGCCGTCCGGGACGGCCTGGTCCTCGCCGTCGGCAGCACCGCCGAAGTGCTCGCCCACGCCGGCCCCGCCACCAGGACCGTGGACCTGCGCGGGCGCACCCTGCTGCCCGGCATCAACGACTCCCACCTGCACGGCCACGCCTGGGGCCTGAACCGCCCCCCGCTCGCCCTGGACCTCAACCACCCCGCGGTGGGCTCGATCGCCGACGTCGTCGCCACGGTGGCCGCCGCCGCCCGCACGGCCGCCCCCGGCGAGTGGATCGTCGGCCGCGGCTGGGACGTCGGCTACCTCGCCGAGTGCCTGGACGGCAGCCGCGACCTGCCCGACCGCGCCGACCTGGACGCCGCCGCCCCCGACAACCCGGTCTGCCTGACCGACTTCTCCGACCACACCGCCTGGGTGAACTCCGCCGCCCTGCGCGTCGCCGGCATCGGCCGCGGCTCCGTCCCCCCGTCCGGTGGCACCATCGACACCGATCCGGCCGGGAACCCCACCGGCATCCTGCGCGAGGCCGCCCAGCGGGCCGTCCACGCCCACATCCCGCGCCCCGACGAACAGCGCCGCCGGGCCGCCGTCACCGGCGCGATCCGGGCCCTGAACGCCCTGGGCACCACCAGCTACACCGAACCCGGGCTCGGCCCCGGCGGCGAGGGCATCATGGCCGGCGCCCTCGGCGGCGCCGCCCTGCGCACCTACCTGGACCTCGCCCGGGCCGACGAGCTCCACGCCCGGGTCAGCGTGCTGCTGCTGCCCGCACCGATGGGCGGGGGAGTGGCCGACCTGGAGGCCGGACTCGCCGACCTGGCCGGCACCGCCCTCGACGGCATCGACCCGCGCCGCCTGGCCGTGCTCGGCGTCAAGCTCTTCGCCGACGGCGTACCGCCCAACCGGACGGCCTGGATGCGCGACGCCTACCCGGGCGGCGGCCACGGAGCGCTGTGCGTGCACGGCTCGGCACCGGCCCTGCAAGCCGCCGAACTGACCGCGATGATCGCCGTCGCGCACGCCGCCGGCCACCAGATCGGCGTCCACGTCACCGGCGACCGCGCCATCGACACCGTCGCCGACGCCCTCGCCGCCGCCCAGCTCGCCCACCCCAGGCCGGACGCCAGGCACTACCTGATCCACGGCGACTTCGCGACCCCCCGGGCCCTGGACCTGCTCGCCCGCCACGACTACGGCGTCAACATGAACCCGGCGATCAAGTGGACCATCTCCGACCTGATGGACGAGGTGGTCGGCCCGGACCGCTCGGCCCGGATGTGGCCGGTGCGCTCCGCCCTGGACGCCGGGGTCCGGGTGTGCGCCAGCTCGGACGCCCCGATCACCGAACCCGACTGGCGCCGGGGCGTCGCCGCCATGCTGCTGCGCGAGTCCAAGGCCACCGGCCGCACCAGCGGCCCGCGGGAGCGCGTCGGACTGCGCGACGCGGTGCGCGCCTACACCGCAGAGCCGGCCCGCCAGGACTTCGCCGAGCGGTGGAAGGGCAGCATCGAACCCGGCAAGGTCGCCGACCTGTGCGTCCTCGGCGGACGGCTGACCACCACCTCCCCGCACGACCTGCCCGGGCTCCCCGTCGACCTGACCTTCCTCGACGGCCGCCGGGTGCACGGCGAGGACTGACCGGCCCGGCCGCCCCGGAGCGCCGTCCGGCGGAACCGCCCGCCGGACGGCGCGGCCGCCCCGGCTCGGCGTGCCCGTCCCGGTCGCGCTGGGCTACCGCCCGACCGCCCCGCGCAGGCGGCCCCGCACCCGGCCGCCGTACCCTGTACGGAAACGAACCGGCCAATCGGCGCAAGGAACCCGCCACCGTCGCGAACCGCACGCGCAATGGTCACGAACGGTTCGCGGAGCCGTGGCGCCCGGTTCGACAACCGTCCCTAGCGTGCCGCCCATGACACAGAGTCACCGCCCCCGCGCCGGCCGCCGCGCCGGCCTGCTCGCCGCCGCCGTCGCCGCCTCGCTCGGCCTCGGCGCCGTCGCCCTGAACGCCCCGGCCGCCGTCTCCGCCGAAGCCGCCCCCACCGCGGCCGGCGCCACCCCGGCCCCCGGCGAGGTCGTCCTCGACGAGCACTTCTCCACCCCCGCCCTGCCGGCCGGCTTCACCGCCGTCGAGGGCGACTGGAAGGTGGAGGGCGGTCGCCTGGTCGGCACCTCCGCCAACTCCGGCCAGCAGAGCCGGATCACCTTCGGCCGCCACCTGAACGACTTCCGCATCGAGGCCACCGCCCGCTTCGAGACCGTCCAGGACAACGCCCGCTGGACCGCCGTCGGCCTCGACGTCCCCGCCTCCGGCGCCACCCCCTGGTCGATCGCCACCATGCGCACCGGCACCACCGCCGCCAACGGCCTCGAATTCGCCCAGCGCACCGCCGCCAACGCCTGGAACGTCACCAACACCGCCGCGGCCCCCACCGCCGCCGGCACCGGCCGCGACGTCCGCGTCGCCGTCGAGGTCCACGGCACCACCGCCCGCTGGATCTTCGACGGCAAGGAGATCATGCGCACCACCCAGGTCGCCCGCACCGCCGACGGCGGCCAGGCCCTGGTGGTCAACGGCGCCAAGGTCTCCTTCGACGACCTCAAGGTCACCGCGCTCGCCCCCGGCGGCTGGCTGCGCCCGGCCGGCTCGCCGCTGACCGTCTTCGCCCACCGCGGCGCCTCCTCCGCCGCCCCCGAGAACACCCTCGTCTCCGACGAGATCGCCCGCCGCGGCGGCGCCGAGTGGATCGAGAACGACGTCCAGCCCAGCAAGGACGGCGTCCCCTACGTCCTGCACGACGACAGCGTCGACCGCACCACCAACGGCAAGGGCCGCATCCGCGACCTGACCGCCGCCCAGCTCGACGCCCTGGACGCCGGCTCCTGGTTCGGCCCCGCCTACACCGGCACCCGGGTGCCCACCCTGGCCGCCCAGCTGGAGGACCTGCGCACCCGCGGCGGCAACCTGCTGCTGGAGATCAAGGGCAAGCACAGCCGCGACGAGGTCGCCCGGATCGTCAAGGAGGTGCGCGACCAGCGGATGACCGGCCGGGTCTTCGTCCAGAGCTTCGAGGTCGACGCCCTGCGGTACACCCGCGAACTGGCCCCCGAACTGCCGCTCGGCCTGCTGCGCGGCGACCTCGACGCCGACCCGGTCGCCCTCTCCAAGGACCTCGGCCTGTCCGCCTACAACCCCTCCGACGGCGGCCTCGCCGCGCGCCCCGGCGTGGTGAAGGACCTGCACGCCGCCGGCGTCGCGGTCAACGTCTGGACGGTCGACTCCGCCACCCGCTGGAAGGCCCTGGAGGCCGCCGGCGTCGACGGCGTCATCACCAACCGCCCGGCGGAGCTGACCGGTTGGAACAGCGCCTGGCTCCAGGGCACCGCGCCCACCCAGCCCGCCGCACCCACCGTCGCGATCACCTCCCCGGCCGCCGGAGCCACCCTGGACCGCGCCCAGCAGCCGGTGACCGCCGTCCAGGCCACCGGTGCCGACACCGTCCGCCTCACCCTGGACGGCAGGGAACTGGCCGCCGGCACCGCCCTGGACACCACCGCCCTCGCGCTCGGCAAGCACACCCTGCGCGCCGAGGCCACCGGCCCCGGCGGCCGCGCCGAGACCACCGCCGAGTTCACCGTCGCCGCCACGCCCACCGGCCTGGCCGCCCTGGTGCTCACCTCCGGCGCCGACCGCAACGCCGTCGCCACCCTGACCGTGATGCTCGGTCAGGGCCAGTACCAGCCGCTCGCCCAGTGGGCCGAGAACCAGGCCGGCCGCGGCATCGCCGCCGACCGGGCCCGCCTGATCGCCGCCGACGCCCGCGCCCTGGACGGCGCCGCCCGCGGCTGACGTCCGATCCCTTGCCCCAGGTGGCCCCGTACCGTCGGCGGACGGTACGGGGCCACGGCACGTCAGGCACCCGGGGGGACAGGCACGGGGGAGTACCCAGGATTCGCCCAGGATTGGGTAGCGGTACGCATTGTTCCCGCCCGGCCCAGCCGGTTTCCTGGAGCCCGCCCGAACCGACGACCCTCACCCTCCCCGGAGGTCGCCCATGACCCGTCGCGAACGCCTGCGGCTCTACGCCGACGAGCACTTCACCGCCCCCGACCCAGGGCTGGTATCGCCCGCCCGCCGCAGCAGCGGCCTGCGCCGGCCCGGCCTGGCCCGGCTGGCCAGGCTCTCCCGGCTGGTCGAACGGGCCGGGCACCAGCAGCACTGCTGACCGGACCGGGTCCCGCCTCTTGAGGGAGCAGGCGGGACCCACCTCTTTCTCAGGAGGCGGCTTCCTCCGCGGCCAGCGCCTCACCCAGCCCCGCCCGGCCGACACCCAGTTTGCGCAGCGCGCTCGCCACGTGGTGCTCGACCGTACGGGTCGACAGGAACAGCGCCCGGGCGATGTCCTGGTTCGCCGCCCCCCGCGCGGCCAGCGCCGCGACCTGCCGCTCGCGCGGCGACAGCCGCTCCCCGTACCCGCGCCGCCCCGGCGACGCCACCCGGCCCAGACCCAGCTCACGGCGCAGCCGCTGACAGCGGGCCGCGTCCGAGGCCGCGCCCAGCGCCAGATAGGCCCGCTCGGCCGCGGCGATCCGCTCCCCGGCCGCCGCCCGGTCCGAGACCGCCGCCACGGCACCGGCCCGCTCCCCGGCCCGCGCCGCCTCGTACGGGCGCCCGATCCCCTCCCACAGCTCACCGGAGCGGACGAACTGCGCGCCCGCGCCCGCCGGATCCGCCCCGGCCAGCAGCAGACCCCGGGCGAAGGCCAGCGCCGCCAGCGCGGCCGGCGCGTCCCGCCCCTCCAGACCCGCCCCCGCCTGCCCGGCCAGCTCCCGCGCGCCCGCCCGGTCACCCGTGGCCAGCAGCACCTCGACCGCCACCGGCAGCAGCTCCGCCGCCCGCGCCCAGGCCCCGGCCCGGCGCAGCGCGGCCAGCGCCGGCTCCAGCGTGGCCGCCGCCCGTCCGCCGTCCCCCTCCGCCAGCTGGAGCGCCGCCGACCCGGCCGCCGCCCGCATCACCCCGGTCACCTGCGACTCCCGGTCCCCGTACGGGCCCGCCTCGGCGAACCGGGCGTGCGCCACCGCCAGCTGCCCGCGCGCCGCCGCCAGCCGGCCCAGCAGCAGGGCCTGCTCGATCCCCGCCATCGCCAGGTCGGGGAACTCCGCGCCCAGCGCCGCCAGCCGCTCCTCCAGCCCGTCCCAGTGCCCGGCCAGGCCGTCCAGCCGCACCAGGGCGATCCGGCTGTAGCACTCCAGGTACGGGATCGCCGCCTGCCGCGCCAGACGCCGGCTCTCCTCCAACAGCCGCGCCGCCCGCCGGTCGTGGCCCAGCTCGACGGAGATCTCGCCCACGTTGTACAGGGCGCGGGTGGTCTGCCGGACGATCTCCGGCCGGTCCGAACTGCGCGGCAGCGCGTCCAGCCGCTCCCACACCGACGGGTCCCCCTCGCGCGCCAGGAACGTCAGCCGGGTGGCCCGCACCGCGGCGGCCACCTCCTCGTCCGGGTGCCCGGCCAGCGTCCGCTCGGCCCGCTCCAGCCACCCCCAGGAGCGCTCGCCGGCGCCGTCGCGCTCGTTCATGGCCATCGCCACCATCGCCCTGGCCGCCCGGTCCGGGCGCTGCTCCAGCTCGTCGAGGGACTCCTCCATCCGGTCGAAACCGGCCCGGTCCCCGCCGTGCACGGCCATCAGGAAGCCCAGCGACAGGCGGATCTCGCCGCGGTCGGGCGCCGGCAGCCGCGGATCGGCGATGATCGCGGTCAGCGCCGCGGCACTGGCCACCGAGTCCACGCCGTCCGCCGCGATCCTGGCCAGCGCGATCGCGGCCCGCCCGCGCCGCTCCGGAGCGAGGTCCGGCTCGTCCAGCAGCCGCCGCAGCAGCGCGCCGGCACTGCCGCTGTCCCCGAGCGCGACCGCCTGCCCGGCGGCGGCCTCGGCCACCTCCTGCCAGGCCGCCCGGTCGCCCAGCGCCAGGGTGTGGTGGGCGATCTGCACCAGCGGCCTCGGCTCGCGCGCGCCCAGCGCCGCCACCGCCCGCCGGTGCAGGGCGGAGCGCCGCGGCCCGGGCAGCCGGCGGTAGGCCACCTGCTGCGCCAGGACGTGCCGGAACCCGTAGCGGGCCAGCGGCTGCTCGTTGAGCACCGCCGCCCGCAGCGCCTCGGTGAGGCCGTCCGCCGCGGCCTGCGCGTCGAGGCCGGCCACGGCCGCCAGCAGGTCCTCCCCGGCCGCCACGCCGAGCACCGCGGCGGCCGAGGCGATCGCGGCGGCGTCCGGGGACAGCGCCGCGAGCCGCTCGGCGACCGCGTCGTGCAGGCCGCGCGGCACCTCGGACTGCTCCAGGTCGGCGGCCAGGTCCGCGGCGTTGGTCAGCTCGCCGGCGCCGCGCCGCTCGCCCAGCGTGATCAGGTCCTCCTCGGCGACCAGCGGCAGGCCCTCGCTGCGGTCGAACAGCACCCGGGTGAGGGCGGGCGTCGCGCGCGGGCCCAGCGCGGCCCTGGCCAGCTCGTGCACCTCGGCCTCGGCGAGCGGGGCCAGCCGCAGCAGCGCGCCGCCCACGCCCGCCGGGCGCCGGTAGGCGGCGCCGAGCGCCGGGGTGTCCGGCGGCAGGTCCTCGGCCCGGTAGGTGAGCACCAGGGCCAGCCCGGCCGGCACGTCCCTGGCCAGCAGCAGGAGCAGCTCGCGGGTCGCGTCGTCCACCCAGTGCAGGTCCTCGATGACCAGGACCGTCTCGCCGAGCGCGTCGAGCAGCGCGCGCACCGCCTGGACGAGCAGCCGCAGCCCGGGCGGCCCCTCACCGGCGGCGGCGGGCAGCGGCGGCAGCCGGTCGGCGAGGTCGGGCAGCAGCGGGCGCAGCGCCCCGGCGCTGGCGGCGATGCGCCCGGCGGGCGGCAGGAACGGGCCGACGCCGCGCAGCGCGTCCACCACCGGGCCGAAGGCCAGCGGCTCGCGCAGCGGGTGGCAGAAGCCGGTCAGCACCCGGCGGCCCGCCGCCGCCGCGCCGGCCGCGGCCTCGGCCACCAGGCGGGACTTGCCGAGGCCGGCCTCGCCCTCGACCAGCACCACGGCGGGCGGGTGGAGCACCGCTTCGGTGAGGCGGTCCAGTTCGGGCCGGCGCCCGACGAACGCGAAACCGGCGCCGGGCGATCCCGGCTCGACGGGCCGACTCACGGCCGTCCGGTTGGTTCGGGTGCGCGGCGCTCGCCGAGGAGGGGTGCGAAGGCCATGCGCCCCATCATGCCGTGACGGCTCCGGGGGCAGCCCGCCGGGGGCACTCAGTCGGTGCCTCCGGCCAGGGCGTTCAGGCGGTGCGTTCAGGCGGGTCGTTCAGGCGGGTCGTTCAGGCGGTGCGGGCGCGCAGGGGGCGCCGTCGCCGGGGTTCGGCGAGCAGCGCGGTCCGTACGGGCGCGGGCAGGGGCAGCGCGCCCGGGCCCGGCAGGTCGAGCACCGCGCAGCCCAGCGCCTCCAGCCGGCGCACGGTGGCCCGGGCACAGCGGTCGTCGAGCGAGAAGACGAACGGCCCGGGCACCAGCACCACGTTCACCCAGCCCTGCCCGGCCCGCTCCAGCAGCCGCTCCAGGGCGGGGCGCGGGTCCGCGGAACGCACCCCGTCGTCCAGGAAGGCGGAGGGCACCGGCAGGCCGCGCTGCCGGGCCAGGTGCTCCAGCACGGAGCGCTGGTAGTCCAGCCCCGCCGCGTCGGCGGGGTAACAGCGCAGGTACAGCGCGGGCCGGGCGGGGCGGGGAGGCCGGGAGGGGCGGTCGGTCATGTCGTGCACCTGCTTCGTCCGCGAGGAGTGCGACGGGGTGGGGGAACCCGTCCACTCCAGCAGGCCCCGGTGAACAGTGCGGGATCAATAGCGGTCGCCACCCAATCGGGTGGCCGCCGAGCAGACCACCACGGCGCCCGTCCCGGGCGTCCGGGGCGTCCCGGGTGACGGGTGGCGGCGGCCCGGAACGGTGGGGCGGCGCCAACTCGCCGATCCGGACGGTGCGTTCGCGAAGGCGGAGGAGCCGGCGTGATCGACGGGCGCGCCTTCGCCAGGGCCGCCGGGGACTGCCGGGGGCCGCACCGGCCGGACCCCCGTACCGGTCGGGGCGCCCCCGGCGGCCCGCGTCGGCGCCGGGCGGCCGTCCGTCCGGGACGGGCCCCGCGGCCTCGTGGGGGAGAAGCCGCGGGACGTCGGTCACCGGCCGCCGGCGGCCGGCCGTGCGGGGGTCACCCGGAGGTCGTCCACCGCTGCTCGGAACCGCCGGTGCAGGTCCACTGGACGACCGGGGCGCCCGGCGTCGTACTCGAAGCGCCGACCGCGGCGCACAGGCCGCTCGCCCGGTTCCTGATCTGCGCGAAGCCCGTGTCCGGGTTGGAGCCGAAGTACCAGGTCTGCTCCGCCCCCTTGTCGCAGCCGTACTGGATCAGCTGGACCCCGGCGTTCGGCGAACTCGCCGGATCGGCCAGGCACTTGCCGCTGTTCTTGTTCACGATCTCGTAGCCGCCACCGGAGTTCGGCATGGGGTAGAGGCCCCAGTACTGCTCGGCGCCGCCGTAACAGGACCACTGGATGATCCCGGCCCCGCCCGCCGTACTCCCGGCCCCGACCGACAGGCAGTGCTGGCTGTTGTAGTTCCAGAGCTCCACGATCTCCCCGTCCCTGACCGACGGGGACGCGCCCCCACCGCCCTGCTGCGCCGAGGCGGGCGTCACCCCCGCCGCGAACGCGATCGCGGCGGCGAGCCCGATGGCCCCCGCGCCGAGCTTCGTCCGGGTGCGGCCGGCGACGGCGGCCGGCTTCCTGTGAACGATCACTGGTCCTGTTCCTCTCGGGGTTGGTCCGTGCGGTGAATCCAGGAAACGCCGGGCCGATCGACCGGTCGAATGATTCGATTTCTTTCGAAGGGGCTGGCGAAGGGGGAGCGTTCGTGATCCGGATCCGCCTGGGGGCCCGGGGGCTGGGGAACGTCAGGTTCGCGGTCTCGCCGGTCGGCGCGGCCAAGGACCTGCTCCGCCTGGTGGGCTTCAGCCCGGGCACACTGACCCCGCAGTGGCGGGGCAGGGCCACGGAGGCGCTGTCCCGGCACCGGCTCGGGCTGCTGGCCGTGGTCGGCGGAGGCGGTCCCCTCGGGTACGCCCCGGACTTCCTCCGGCCGGAGCCGCCGGCCTTCCTGACCGACATCGACACGGCGCTGCACCAGATCGCGACGACTCCGCGGGAGCGGATCCGCTACGAGCTGGCCGGGGCCGTCAACGGCCACTCCTGGGAGCCCGGTTCGGCTCACCCGCCGCCGCGGCAGTTGCTCCGGGCCCTCGACCGGGGGGAGGACCACCTCGCGCGCCGCCTCGCCGACGAGATGGCGCGGTTCTGGCAGACGGCCCTGGCACCCTCGTGGCCGGCGATCCGGGCCGGGCTGGAGGCCGACGTCACCGCCCGGGCCACCGAGATCGCCCGGTCCGGGCTTGCCGAGGCGCTCAACCGGCTGGCTCCGAACCTGGAGTGGCGTGACGGCGAGCTGATCGTCCACCTGCGCACGGACAGCATCCACCGGCTGACGGTGGACGCGGACGCGGTGATCCTGACGCCGAGCGTCTTCGTCGACTGGGCGCTGTTCTGCGCGGGGGAGCCGCCCGGTGTGCCGGCACCGCGCACTCCGCTGATCGTCTACCCGGCCGCGCGGTTGGACTGTCTGCCGCCGGCCCAGGACCATCCGCTGATCGGTGCGATGCGGCGGAAACTGCTGGCGGAGCTGAGCCAGCCGAGGTCCACGACGGAGATCGCGCAGCGGCTGTACCTGAGCCCGGCCACGGCCTCGTACCACCTACAGATCCTTCACCGGGCCGGGCTCGTGACCCGGACCCGGTGCTCCCGGCACGTGCTCTACCAGCGGCTCGGCGGAGCGACGTAGACGCCGTACGGGAACGGCTCCCCCGCGACGGGGCGAGTCGTACAGTCCTGGCCATGACCGAAACCACCACCACCGCTCCGTGGCGCGAGACAGAACGCGCCACCGACTTCAGCGAGTTCGGCCGGGCCGTGGACCGCGTCGACTACGAGATGCCCGACGGCAGGAAGGAGGAGTTCTACCTCAAGCGCGAGCGCCCGGCCGGCGCCGTGCTCGCCCTCACCCCCGACCGGCACGTCATCCTGGCCCGCCAGTACCGTCCGGGCCCCGGCCGCGTCCTGCACGAACTCCCGGGCGGCGACATCGAACCCGGGGAGTCCGCGGCGGACGCCGTCGCCCGAGAACTGCTGGAGGAAACCGGCTACCAGGGCGACGTACGCGAGGTCGGGTCGTACTGGCTCGACGCCTACTCCGACACCCGCCGCCACGCCTTCCTCGCCACCGGCTGCGTCAAGGTCCGCGAACCGCGGCCGGAGCGCACCGAGTTCATCGACGTGGCCATCCTCGACCTGGCGGAGTTCCGCACCCGCGTGCTCCGCACCGGCGAGCTGACCGACGCCGCCGCGGCCTACCTCGCCCTCGATCACCTCGGGCTCCTGTAGCCGGGGAGGGGAGCAGCGGGCGAGCCGGCCGGACGCCGCGCCCACCCGTCCCGTAGGGAGGGCCCCGTGACCGAACGGAGCGCCACCGGAACCTACCCCGCCGACCGGTACACCAGCAGGTTCGTCTCCCCGCCCGCCCGCGCCGCCGCCCTGGTCCCGGCCGACGGCAGGGGCAGCCGCCCGCGCGCCGAAGGTGCTGGTGCCGCACGGCTCCGGCCTCGGAGCCGTGCGGTGGGTCGTCGAGCGTACTAACCGCCTGCATCCACGGCTTCCGCCGCCTGCGGAGCCGCTGGGACATCCGCGACGATGCCCATGAGGCCTTCCCCGGGGTGGCCGAAGTCCCTTGCCATACTGGTGCGATGTGCTTTCGAGGGGCCACTCCGAACCGGCATCACGTCTGTCTGCCCTGCCGTGCCTCGTTCAAGAAGCGCGGCACGTGGGCGAGCCGTTGCCCGCGCTGCCGTGTGGAGTTGATCGACGCGGGCCAGGACCTCGCTGTGCCGAAGCGGAGTGACACCGCCGGCTGGCGGGCGTTGACCGCCCTGCTCGGCGCGGGTGTCACGTTCCACTCGGGCTGCTGCGACGGGCCCGGTTGGCGGCCCCGTACCCCGCGCGAGGTGCGCGAGCGGCTGGCCGCCGCGGCGGGCACGGGCGTGCCGCTGAGCGTGGCGCTGACGACGGTCGACAGTCACGAACTCCGCTCCCGGTGCGGCGTTGCCCGGTGAGCCGTCGGCGTTACGTGGCCCGTGGTGTGCCCGGCGGCTACCGGATCTGGGACAACCGGGCCCGCCGCTGGTGGGGCGACAACTACGAGCTCTGCCCCGACGATCTCCTCACCGAACTCAACGGCAGAGCCGACCCGGAGGCGCTGACCGGCCTGCTCAGGCGCTACCGAGCGCAGAAGCGGTAGGCCGGGCGCGACGCGGCCAACAGCCTCCGACTGCCAGTCGTGAGCGGGATGGTCGCGGTGTGGCCGGTGTGAGCACGGTGCCGGAGCGGCTTGCCCGCGCCGGCCGGCCGGCGGGCGGGCGCCCCCGAGGGGATCGGGGGCGCCGCCTCCGGGAGCCGTCGGGGGCGGGCCCCTGCCCAGGTCGTAGCCGCCCCGCCGCAGGGGTGCGACCTGGTGGGGAGAGCGGGTCGGCCCTGAGTCTGACGATCCGCCGCAGGAACGCTGGGACAGTCTCAACTGTCAGATGGAAGACGGAAGTTGGTGACAGCTTCCGGCGGAGACGGTGGAGGTTGTCATGGTGGGGACGTCGAGGAGCGGAGCCGGACGCCGCCGGGCGCGGGCCGTCCGCGTGGCGGCGGTCGTGCTGGCGGGGGTGGGACTGGTGGCCGGTGTGGTCCCGGCGGCCCTCGCGCAGGGCACGGGCGGCACGAACGCCGGCACCGCGAGCGCCGTCGGAGCGGTGGCCGACCAGGCGCGGCGGGTCGACCGGGCCGCGCTGGACGCCGGCCTGCGGGCAGTGGTGGCGCCGGGCGGCGCGACCGCCGCGATCGGCCGGGTGCGCGAGGACGGCCACACCCTCTGGAAGGGCGCGGCCGGAACCGCCGACCTCACCACCGGCGAGCCCGCCGCGGCCCGCGACCGCTTCCGGATCGGCAGCGCCACCAAGACCTTCGTGGCGACCGTCGTCCTCCAGCTCGTCGCGGAGCACCGGATCGCCCTGGACGACCCGGTCGAGACGCACCTGCCCGGCGTCCTGCGCGACGGCGCCCGCATCAGCGTCCGCCAACTGCTCAACCACACCGGCGGCGTCTACAACTACACCTCGGACCCGGCCTTCGCCTACGCCGACGACGCCTCGTTCCGGACCTGGCTCAGCACCGACCGCTGGAAGTCGCGGACGATGGCGGAACTCGTCGCCGTCGCCGAGACCCACCCGGCGTACTTCCCACCCGGTCAGGACTGGCACTACTCCAACACCGACTACATCCTGCTCGGCATGCTCATCGAGAAGGCCACCGGCCGCAGTTGGCAGCAGGAGGTCGAGCGCCGGATCGTCCGGCCGCTGGGCCTGAGCGAGACCACCATGCCGGAGAACGACCCCACCGTCCCCGGCCGCCACACCCGCGCCTACGTCAGCATGCCCGGCGGCCCGGTGGACATCACGCTGTTCAACCCGACCATCGCCGGCCCGGCCGGCGCCGGCATCTCCACCACCGCCGACCTCGCCGCCTTCATGTCCGCCCTGCTCGGAGGACGGCTCCTCGGGCCCGCCGAACTCGCCGAGATGAAGCACACCACGGGCCTCGGACGCGGGGCCGACTACGGCCTCGGCCTGGAGCGCACACCCACCCCGTGCGGGGACTTCTGGGGCCACCGCGGCGACAGCCTCGGCTACAGCAGCATCATGCTCGGTGACGACACCGGGCAGCGCCAGGTCGTGCTCTCCCGCAACCCGTACGACCCGGCCGGACTGCCCGCCTCCGAGGCCGCCTTCACCGCCCTGGTGACCGCGGCGGCCTGCGCCGGCCGGACCACCTGAGGCCCTGGCCGCTGCGGCCGCGCCCCTCGCCCAGGGGAGGGCGAGGGGCGCGGATGAAGCTGTCAGGCGTGGTGGTCGAACTCGCCGGCCTTGATGTCGTGGAGGAGAGCGGCCAGGGTCGCGGGCCTGGTGCGGAGGATGATGTCGCCCTCGTCGGACTCGCGGAGATCGATCAGCCCGTTGATGGCGCGAACCTCGACGCATTCGTTACTTGCCGCACTGTAGCTGGACTTCTGCCACTCTGAGCTATGCATAGGCGGACTTTACTTCTTTCATGATGGATCGGATGAAGTCGCGCGATTCGTCTTCGGTGAGGGCTGTGGCGTCCAGGCTGGAGAAGATGGTTCGATGCTTGGCCAGGTTCGTCGGCGAGTCGAAGAACAGTGCACCTTGGGAAACGTCCATCTCGACGGTGTCCAGCTCGGGGACCGGCCCTTCGACGTAGATCAGGTTCTCGCCGGCACCTGGAAAAGTGTCAATGGCGAATGGCACCACGCGAACGGAGATCCCAGGCTGCTCGGAGTCGTCCAGTAGCGCGGCGAGCTGATCGATGAGCACCACAGGGCCGCCGAACTGCATTCGTAGGGCGGCCTCATGGATGAAGACGCGAAGAGGTTTCGCCCCGGATCGGACGACCTCCTGGCGCTTGAGACGGAAGGTCGTTCGCGTCTCGATGTCTTGCGGAGGCAGGGGAGGGATGAGTCGAGCGAACACCGCTGATGCGTATGCCCTGGTCTGGAGAAGCCCAGGGATGTAGACGGTGTTGCAGAAGGTGATCCGCTCGGCGTGCCCCTCAAGCTCTGCGACTTCGAGGAAGTCGATGGTCAGAAGGTTTCGGTACTCCTCCCACCAGCCCTTTCCGCGCTCTGAGGTCATGTCGGCCAGTGCATCGATCAGGGGCTGGTTGTCGCACATGCATGCAGTGGCGATGGTCCGCAGCCGTTCGGTGCTGATGCCGCCCTTTCCGCTCTCCATCTGTGTGATCTGCGCGGGCTGGATGCCGAGCTTGCGCGCAAGCTGACTGCCGCCGAGGCCGGCCTGCTCCCGCATCCTCCTCAGCTCGGTCCCGATCCGCCGCTGGCGAAGGGTTGGGTTCGGTCGTAGCGCCATGATGACCAGTCTGCCGCAGGTCGGGGTGGTGGAGGTGCCACGTTCGGGGGAACCTCCCAGGAGTCGGCTCAAATTTGAGCCGAGCTGCGCTATGGTCGATCTCACATCGATCCGACGGATCGTCAGTAACGCCTGCTGGCAAGCACCGCAGAGCAGCCACGTCCATCTCCACCGGCCTGGCTCACGGCGACATCTTCCGCCGGTTCCCCCTCACTCACGCCTCGGGAGAACTCCCATGCGTCACATCAACACGCCCACCATCGCCATCGCCCGTCAGACCCTCTGCACCACCATGACGCGCGTCGGCTGGTCCTCCTCCACCATCTTCGACGCGCAGCTCGCGCTCTGTGAGCTGCTCGTCAACGCGTGGCGCCACACCGACACCCCCGCGCCGCTGGTCGAGATCATCTCCGTCAACGACTCGCTCCGGGTCTCCGTCACGGACGAGAGCCCGGTCCTGCCCTCCGCCCCGCCGCTGTCCCTGCTCGCCGAGTCCGGGCGCGGCCTCCAGCTGGTCGAGGCGCTCACCCACCGCTGGGGCGTCGACCCCCACGAGCGTGCCAAATCCGTGTGGTTCGAGCTGCTGAAGGACGCCGCCTGATGGTCTACCGTCCCGGCCGCCACCCGATGCTGCCGACCGACCCCCGGATCCGGTACTACACCGAGGACCACATCCGCACCCTCCTGGACGAAGTCCGGGAGCGGGGGCGCGAGTTCGGCCTCATCTTCCCCTCGATCGACACCGACAGGACCATGGACGGCCGCGTCCTCGTCCGCTTCAACACCGCGCCGGCGTCGACCCTCCTCAACCTCCTCACCCTGCTCCTCGACGCCGAACGCAGGACCTCGTGCGATACCTGATCGGGACGGCCCTCGCCGTCCTCCACGCCCTCGCCTTCGCGACCGTCGCCCTGGGCGTCGTCACCGCCCTCCGCGCCGCCCCGCCGCCCGACGAGGACACCTGACCGTCGGCCCCCGCCGCCCACGCGCCGGGGGCCGCGACACAACCCGCCCCACCAACCCGGCGTCCGTGGCAGATGGAGAGACGGCCGTGGCACTACGGTTGCCTGAGTATCGACAGGAGGGCGTGCGATGTCGCAGAAGGTACCGAGCTTCTATGAACTCCTGGATACCGCCGAGCACTCGGCCGTCCACCTGGAGATGCGGGACCAGTACGGCATCTCGGAGGAGTCCGACGAGATCGCCCGGTGGCAGCGGGGCGAAGCCGTCGACGTGGACCCCGACTCGGAGTACTGGCAGGACTGGACCGAGGCCGTACGCCGCGCGGTCGCGCGTGGCGTCGTCGTCCGGCGGGCACGGATCGTGTCGGAGCCGGTGACGGCCTACATCCGCTACGAACACCACATCACCCAGGTGAACGTGGCGGCCGGTGAACTGGTTCGCTGGCTTCCCCGAAGCCAGGCGTCGGACCTTGCCCTCCCCGGCAACGACTTCTGGCTGTTCGACGGGAAGCTGGTTCGCTTCAATCTGTTCGACGGATACGGGAGGGGCCTGGGGCCGCAGCACTCCGACGACGCCGACGTGGCGCGGCTCTGCACCTCGGCCTTCGAGGCTGTCTGGGCGCGTGCCACCGACCACGAGAAGTACAAGGTCTGAGCCCTGCGGCGCTGTGCGGGGGTCGGGCCCATCCCGAGCCGTGCCCTTGACGCTCCTTCACGGGCGGGGTCAAGGTTCGTGGAACTGCGTGGAATCCACTCGGTACAGGAGGTAGTCATGGCGCTAAAGTTTCTGGGGATCTACCCGAACACCCCCGATGACGGCTCGCCGACCATCTGGCTGGACGAGGCGACCGGCGACCTGGTGATCCAGTCCTGGAAGGCCGACGAAGCCACCATCAGGGAGGCCCAGGAGGTCGGTTCCATCCCGGGCCACTCCACGGACATCCCGGATCACGAGGGCGTGTTCCGGCTTCCCGCCAACATGATCCAGTTCATCCCCCGGCCGGACAGTGAGGTCAACGACGGTGGCAACGGCGGTTCGTGAGCAGCTCGCAAAGGCGCAGCGCTCGGCGGTGCATCTGGAGATGCGGGACAGCTACATGCTGGACGACCCCGAGTTCATCGCCTGGCAGCAGGGCAAACGGCTTGATCCGATGGACCGCGAGTCGTGGTGGCGGTCGTGGCTCGACGTGGTGGCCGAGACGACCGGCCGTGGGGTCGCCATGCGCCGTCTGCGCGTGGTCTCCGAGCCGGTGACCGACTACATCCGGTACGAGTACGACGTGACCTTTCCGAATGTCGCGGCGGGAGAAGACGTGCGATGGTTGCCGCGCTCCCGCGCCGGTGACCTGTTCCTGCCCGGTCTGGACGGCTGGGTGATGGATGACGAGGTGGTGATCCTGCACCACTTCACCGGGGACGGGCAGTGGGCCGAGGCCGGCATGGAGGTCCGGACCGATCCGGAGCTGGCCGAACGGTACCTGGCGGCCTACGAGATCGCATGGGAACGGGCGACACCGCACGCGGAGTACCGTCCCGCCTGATCGATAACCGTCCATGGCTGTCCCGGCATCGTCAAGTGTCCAGCGCGCCCGCCGGAATCTCGCCGACCGGCTCGGCGAGATTCAGCGGGATGCCGGGCTGACCGGGCGTGACCTGGCCGCGGCGTGCGGCTGGTACCCGTCCAAGGTCTCGCGTCTGCTGAACGCCCGCACGCCGCCGTCCGAGGACGACATCCGGGAGTGGTGCCGGGCCTGCGGGGCCGAGGACCGCGCGCCGGACCTGATCGCTTCCCTGCGAGCGGTCGAAGGCATGTTCATCGAGTGGCGACGCATGGAACGCGCCGGTCTCAAGGCAGCTCAGGAAGCCCGGCTCCCGCTGTACGAGCGAACGCGTCGGTTCCGGTCCTACTCGTCCTGGTTGGTGCCCGGCCTGATTCAGACGCCGGGGTACACGACTGCTGCCCTCCAAGCCATTCAGCAGCGCCGAGGGCTCGTTGACGACGTTCCGGCCGCTGTGGCCGCCCGCATGCAGCGCCAACGGGTGCTGTACGCGGGCGACCGGCGGTTCGCCTTCCTGATCGAGGAGTCCGTGCTGCGCTGCGGGATCGGCGGTGGCGGCGTCATGCGCGACCAACTGCACCACCTGACGACAGTCGGATCGCTTCCCAACGTGAGCTTGGGAGTTGTTCCGATGCGTCCCGATCGGACGCGCTGGCCGGCTGAGGGCTTCTGGATCTTCGACAGTGCGCAGGTGAATGTGGAACTGATCTCCGGATACCTGACGATCACCCAGCCGAGCGAGATCACGATGTACGCCGAGACGTTCGGTGAGCTTGCCGAGTCGGCTGTCTACGGGGCGACCGCTCGTGAGCTCATCACGTCTGCCGCTGCGCTGCTCGGGTGACCCCTGCAATCGGCGTGGAATCCTGTGGAATTTCATGGCGGGGTCTGCCGCTCACTCCGTACTTTCCTGCCAAGAGCATCGACGCCGGAGAGCGGCGCGAGATCGAACGGCCGGATCAACAACCCGGCCGACTGCCCGAGCTGTTGATCCCGTCAGCACCACGAAACGGAGGCGCAGCACAGATGACAACCGCACCGTGGGGTACCACCCGCATGGGGCCGTTCACGGCCACCGTCCCGGTCCCGCAGTACACGCCTGTCATCGACCCCGAGACGCAGGTCGCCGTGTTCGTGGACGAGCACGGCCGCACGGTGGAGATGGGCGGCCACGGCACCAGCACCAGCGGTTTGACGCCCACGCAGACCACGCCCGACGGAAACCCGGGCAGCCCGACCGACACCGACACCACCGAGTCCTACGACCAGGACCAGAGCAGCGACTGATGGATGACCGAAGCGGGTCGGTGCTGGTGCTGACCAACCCCCTTGACGCGACTGCGGATGCGGTACTGCGGGTGCTCGCCGAGCGCCGGGTTCCGGTGGTCCGTCTCGATCCCGGCACCGACCTGCACACGGGTGCCTCGCTGACCGCCGCGTACCGTACGGGCGGTCAGCGAGGCACTCTGCGCACGGTCGGCCGGGACGTCGATCTCTCCGTCGTGCGGTCCGTCTGGGTGCGCCGGGCCTCGCCCTACGAGGGCCCTTCCGAACTGGACGGACAGGACCGCCGGTTCGCCGCCTCGCAAGCCCTGTGGGGCGCGGGCGGCATCCTCGCGTCGCTCCCCGCCGCGCACTACGTGAACCATCCCTGGGCCAACCGCGCCGCCGAGTACAAGCCGACACAGCTCGCGGCCGCGCAGCGCTTCGGATTCCTGGTCCCCGACACGGTGATCACGAACAGCGAGGACGAGGCCAGGGAGTTCGTTGCCGCCCAGGCCTGCGGGGCGGTGTACAAGCCGCTGTGGAACACCCCCTACGCGGTCGGCGGGCGGCCCCACGCGGTGTGGGTGCGAGAGGTCGATCCGGCCGACCTCACCGACGCGGTGTCCGTCTGCCCGCACCTCTTCCAAGCGAAGGTGCCGAAAGCGTTCGACGCACGGGTGACGGCCGTCGGCAACCGTCTGTTCGGCGTCCGGATCGACAGTCCCGACCTCGACTGGCGGCGGCGCCAGGACCGGATGACGTGCACGCCGATCGACGTACCCGAGCCGGTCGCGCGCTCGGTTGCCGCCTACCTCGGACAGCTTCGTCTGGTTTACGGAGCCTTCGACTTCGCGGTGACCGCCTCGGGTGCCTGGTACTTCCTTGAGTCCAACCCGAACGGCCAGTGGGCGTGGCAGCCGGCCGGGACCACCGACGCCATCGCCCACGCTCTCGCCGACCAGCTCCAGAAAGGCCGTGACACATGAGCACACCGGCTGAACTCCGCGCCGCTCTGGCCGACAGGCTCACGGGGAACGGCGTGCTGACCGAACGCGCGTGGGAGAGCGCCGTGCGGGCCGTTCCGCGGGAACTCTTCGCCGGAACCTACTTCGCTCCGGTCGCCGGCAGCGTTCCGACCGGCTACCGGCCCGTCCGCGAGGGCGAGCCCGGATGGCTGGAGGGGATCTACGAGGACCAGACGCTGGTCACCCGGCTCGACGGCCGCATCGGGCCCGAGGACACGGACGGGGAAACCGTGACGGGCATCCCGTCCTCGTCGTCCACCCTCCCGTCCGTGGTGCTGCGCATGTGGCAGCAGCTCGGCGCCAGGGCCGGACACCGTGTGCTGGAGGTCGGCACCGGGACCGGGTACTCGACCGCCCTCGGCGCCCACCGCTTCGGGGACGCCGACCTCACCAGCGTCGAGTACGACCCGACGGTCGGCGCGGCAGCCGCGACAGCGATCAAGGCCGCGGGATTCTCCCCGCGGCTGATCACCGGTGACGGGCTGCGCGGCGATCCGGACGGGGGCCGGTACGACCGGCTCATCGCCACCTGTTCGGTCCGGTACATCCCTCTCCCGTGGCTCCACCAGGTCAGGCCCGGCGGTCGGATCCTGGTCACCCTCTCCGGGTGGAGCTACGCGAACGCCCTCGCGCTGCTCGACGTGACCGGCCCCGGCGAGGCCACCGGCCGGTTCCTGGCCGACCAGACCAGCTTCATGATCGCGCGCCCGCACGACCGGCCGCCCCTCCCGACGCTGGACCTGCTGCCCGGCGACGAGTCCAGGACCCGCATCGACCCGGCGGCGCTCGACGGCTGGACGGGCGGTTGGGTGGCCCAACTCGCCGCGCCCGCAGCCATCCGGATGGGTGTGGGGGCTCAGCAGATCCTCTGGGACCCGTCCACCGGGTCGCAGGCCCGGACGGCACCCGGCCCCGGCGGCGGGTGGACCGTGACGCAGCGCGGGCCCGTCCGGCTGTGGGACCGGGTCGAGCGCGCGGTCCAGTGCTGGCAGGCGGCCGGTGAGCCGCACCAGGACGGTTTCGGGATCACCGTGTCGGCGGCCGGACAGCGCGTCTGGCTGGGCACGGAGGACGGACCGGGCTGGAACCTGCCCATCTGAGCCGGGCCGTCCCCGGTGCGAGGTGCGAGATCGACCGGGCACTGCCCCCACCTCGTCGGATACGCCTGGCAGCCGGCCGAAGGCATCGCCGAGGAGGCGCTGCGGCCCGGGTCCTGGCCGCGTCATAGCGCACGACGGCCCCGCCCGCACCCCGTGCGGGCGGGGCCGCACCTGCCGTCGCAGGGCGACAGGCCATGTGAACGGGCAACCTTCCGTTTGTGCGGGGGAGTTCGGGGTTGTGGGTGTGCGGAGAAGATGATCGGGGCATGCTCTGACAAATTCATGCCAGGTGTCGGCGGCGTGACGACCTGACACCTCCCGTCCCGAGGAGTCCCCTTGGCGAACGCCTTCCTGCGGCGGCTGTCCTTACCCGCCGCGCTCGCCGTCCTGACCGTGGCGGCTTCGGCCTTCTCCACCGGCACGGCCCACGCGGCCGAGCCGGGCGGCCCGTGTGACCCCCGCGTGACCCGGTACGGGCTGTACGAGGTCTCGACCGCCGTCGTCGACCCGGTGCTCACGCACTGGAAGGGCATCACCATCGCCCCCGGCACCACCGGTTCCATCGAGACCACCGTGTCCGAGGTCCAGAACGTGAGCACGACCTTCAACGCCTCGACCGAGATCAACGCGCAAGCGGGCGCGTTCTTCGCGAAGGTCTCCGTCAAGGTCGGCTTCTCCGTCCAGACCAGCAAGTCCAGCAGCAGCACCTGGTCCCAGAAGGTCACGCTGAACTTCTCCCGCCCGGGCGACTACGCGGTGTTCAAGGGCACCAACCGCGTCCAGGGCAAGGCCGACGAGTACGTCTGCCTCCTCCGCGACTTCGGGGGCAGCAACCCCGGCGACGGGTACTGGGCCTACCTCTTCGGCTCCCACCCCACCTACAGCACCTTCGACGCCGAGACCGAGGGCACCGTCTCCTGCGACACACCGGTCTCCGCCGGCACCGTCCAGGAGCTCGCACGCAACAAGCTCGTCTGCCACTGAGCGCCGCCCCGCCCGAGGAGGACGCCTGACCCACCCGCCGGCCCCCGCCGCCCACGGCGGTTTCTAGGGGCCGTGGCGCAACCCCGGCTCCCGAGAGGCCGCCAAGTCGGCGTTCCGTCAGAAGACGGAACTCCCGGCAAGGCGGCCTCTCGGGAGCCGGGTGCTGGACTTCGCCCCGGACTTCGTCGATCCGCGCGGTACCGGGCACCCCGTCGCACAGGAAGTCGGCCGGTCCGACTTCCTGCGTCAAGCCCGGCACGTGGGGTTACGCGCTGCCGCCCCTGCCGCGCAGGAGGTCCGCGATGCGCGCGTCGACCTGCTCGCGGTCGTAGCCCCGCCACCTGATGCGGAACGCCGGAACGGGTGGCGGTGCACCGGCTCCGGACAGGGCGTCAAGGTAGCGGTCGACCTCGGGGCGGTCGTAGCCCCGCCGTACCAGGTCGAAACCGCGGAACTCCGGGAATGCTGACACCTCGTGGGTCCTCCGACTCCTCGGGCCGGCCGGCGGCGCGACCTCGGTCGCCCGCCACCGGCCGGCGTCTTCACGTACCCAGTGTGCACGCCGGAATTCCGCCGGCCGGCCCGGCGGGATCCGGAAGCGGACCATGACAGGGCTGTTGCACGCGAAGTGACGCGGCTCACGGCGGTGCCGTCCCGGGGCGTGATCGACTCGGCTGATGCGCCAGTTCTCCGTTCCCCGCCGCCAGCCGGCGGCCAGTTGTCTCGCCGCGACCGCCGCCCTGCTGCTCGTGGGCTGCGGCACCGTGACGGCCGCGGGCTCCGGCGGGGGAGCGGAGGCGTCCGGCACTCCGGGGGCGTGCGCGACGCCGACCCCGACGCCGACGGCGACGACCCCCGGGGTGGCGCAGCCGACCGGGCTCGCGCAGGGCGGGGTGCGGATCACCGTCTCCGGCCCCGGCTGCGCCGAGTACGAGGTGACCAACCCGAACGGCGAACCGTACGACTACACCGTGCTGTTCAGCCTCCGCTCCGCGCAGGGCGAGGTGCTGGACAACCTTTCCAGGACCGTCACCGCGCTCGCCCCCGGCGCCACCGAGAAGGGGCGGATCGACCTGGGCGGGCCCAGCCGGACCCCCGAGCCCGGCCCGCCGCCCACCCTCACCCTGCCCGGCACCCGTACGTCCACGGCGAAGCCGGAGATCGCCAAGGTCCGCGGCGTGCCCACCGCCGAGGCCCCGAACTCCGGTGGCCCCTGCCCGACTTCCGGCGTGCGGCTGTACGCCGACGAGGGGGACGCCGCGATGGGCCTGCGCGTGGTCGGACTGCACCTGCGCAACTGCGGCACCACCCCCGTCACCCTCGACGGCTACCCCCAGGTGCAGCCGCTCGACCTCGACCACCGCCCCCTGGGCGGGGTGAGCGTGCTGCGCGGCGGCGCCGGGATCGCCACCGGCACCGGCGCCGACGACCCGCCCCGGAAGTTCGCCCTGCTCCCCGGGGAGGGCGCCCGCACCACCCTGGTGTGGCGCAACACCACCGAGGCCGGTCTCGGCGAACCGCTGAACGCCCCCTACGTCCGGGTGCGCGCCACCCCCGACGCGGCCCCCGTGATGGTCACCCCGGAACTCGACCTCGGCACCACGGGACGCCTCGGCGCCGGCGCCTGGACCAGGGAGGACGCCGACACGCGGTCGCCGTCGTCGGCCCCGAGGCCGTGATCACACCACACCGATCCTGACCGGCGGTCGCCCGGGGACAGCGTCCACGCGGGTGCCGGTCCGCCTCCCTCCGGAAGCCTGCGAGCTCACCCCAGGATGAAAGGGGGTCAGTAGAGGCCCAGTCCTACCTGCTTCCACCTCACCTTTCGATCATGGTGCCAGTGCACGTGATATGGCTGGGGGAGGCCCTGATACGGCTTGATGCCGTGAGTCCGGCCATCGCAAATCGGTCTGATGGTGTGACGCCGTCCCCTGGATTCCGTGCCGCCGACCACCTGAATCGTGGAGCCGTTGGCATCGGACCAGCAGACGTACTCGATCCACCTGCTCTGCGTGTAACCGCAGGTGCGTGGTCCGTTGCTGGCGTTGGACGTGTTCCATCGGCCGAGCCATGACCAACGCGGAAACGAGTCCATGTAAGGCTTGACACCCCGTGTGCACATCTCCAGTGAAGGAACCGCGTTGGAGGCGGATGCCTGGGCTGCCGGAGCAGCCGGCACTCCAAGCGTGAGAGCAGTGACGCCGGCCAAGACCCCGAGGCGGGCACGACGCATCGCGGATCTCCCTTCCAGCCCGGGGCGCCCTGCGCGCTCATCGGACCTCGATACAGTTTCCCGCGCCGGGGTCTCCAGGTGCGCCGGACCGGGAGCTTGCTCCAACTTGGCGCATTTCCGGTGTAATCGGTCTCACCCGGCGCCTCCTCGGGCCGGGACGCGCGGGGCCAGGCCGTCCACGATGAGGGAGAGCCCCGCCTCGAACGCCGCTTCGGGGTCGATCGGCGGAACGCCGGCCGGCAGGCCCGGGCCGTCGCCGCTGCCGTCTTCGCTGCCGCCGCCGGAGGCCGCCTGTTCCTCCAGGACGCTGCCGACCGTGAAGCGGCCGGCCGTCAGCATCGCCATCCGGGCGTCCTGCTCGGGCACGCCGGAGTCGACGAGGAAGGACATCTTGCGGCGGATCCGGTCGAGGTCCGCGGTGGGCGTGGAGCCGGCGTGGAGGCGTGCGCCGTCGCGGCGCATCAGCAGGGTCCGCCGGAAGCTGCGGGTGTTCTCCAGGAACCACGCGCGCCAGTCGTCCCCGGGCGCCGGCAGCGGTGCGCTCGCATGGGGTGCCATCGCGGCCTGCGCCATGGCGGCCAGGAGGTCCTTCTTGGTGCGGAAGTGCCAGTACAGCGACGGCTGTTCGACGCCCAGCCGCCTCGCCAGCTGCCGGGTGCTGACGGCGTCCAGGCCGACCTCGTCGAGCAGGTCGAGCGCCTCGGCGACCACGGTCTCACGGTTCATCTTCGTCACGTTGACAATCTATCGCCGATAGATGACGCTGGAGAGGAATCATTCACTGATAGATTTTGGATGGTGGACATGACACGGGGTGCGGGAACGCGATCCTTACGCGTCCTCATCGCCGGCGGCGGAGTCGCGGGGCAGGCGCTGGCCTTCTGGCTGACGCGGGGCGGCCACCGGGTGACCGTCGTCGAACGCTTCCCCGCGCTGCGGGCCACCGGCGCCCAGGTCGACCTCCGGGGCCAGGGCATCGAGGCCGTGCGCCGCATGGGACTGCTGGACGAGGTCCGGGGCAAGCTCGTGGACGAGAAGGGCGTCGCCTTCGTCGACGCCCGCAGCAGGGCCAGGGCGACGATCATGGCCAACACCTCGGGGCAGGGCCGCCAGAGCCTGACCTCCGAGTACGAGATCATGCGCGGCGACCTGGTCCGCATCCTCAACGACGCGACCAGGCACGACACCGAGTACGTCTTCGGCACGAGCGTGGACGGTTTCGAGCAGGACGAGCACGAGGTCGTCGCGCACTTCTCCGACGGGTCGTCCGGCGGGTTCGACCTCCTGGTCGGCGCGGACGGCCAGGGATCGCGCATCCGCCGGGCGATCCTCCCGGAGGGTGCCGACCCGTACTGGCGGGTCGGCATCCACATGGCGTACTGGTTCGTCCCGCGCACCGACTCCGACAGCGACATCCGGGACACCTACATGGTCCCGGGCGGCCGTCAGATCATGCGCCGCAGCCACAACCCGACCGAGACCCAGGTCCACTTCGTGCTGCGCGAGGAGTCCGAGGAGGCCTCGGCGGTCCACCGGGAACCCGTCGAGCGTCAACAGGCCTTCTGGGCGGGCAGGTTCCGCGACGCCGGGTGGCAGACCGAGCGCTTCACCGCGGGCATGGGGAGCAGCCCCTTCTTCCACTCCCAGGAGGTCGTCCAGGTGCGCACCGGCACCTGGTCCGAGGGCCGCGTGGTGCTGGCGGGGGACGCCGCGCACTGCGCCTCGCCCTACAGCGGCATGGGCGTCTCCGGCGGCCTGGTCGGCGCCCACGTCCTGGCCGACGAGATCAACCGGCACCCCGACGACCTGCCGACCGCACTGGCGAACTACGACACCGTGCTGCGGCCCTTCGTCGACCGCATCCAGGCCGAGGTCAGTCCGCGGCTCCTGCGCCTGGGCCTGCCGATGACCCGGCGCGCCATCGAGGCCTTCCAGGCGGCCACCGCGCTGGCCTCCTTCCTGCACATCCCCGACCTCGTCGCGCGCCGGTCGAAGGAGGAGCGCGGCGGCGACTGGCAGCTCCCGGGCCCGGCACGGCCGAGTACCGCCTGAGGACCGCTCCACGTTCCGGACCCGGGGCACCCCCACAGGGCCCCGGGAGGACGGCGGTGGCCGGCACTCAGCCGCAGTCCGGGTGGTACGGCACGACGGGCAGCAGCCGGGACCACTCCTCGCGGGGCAGCGGCGCGCGCAGCACGGCGCAGGCCCGGGCGGCGGCGGTGGCCGGGGTGAGGCTCCACAGCGGCGCCGAACCGTTGTCGCCGCCGACCAGGGCCCGCCCGTCGGGCAGGAAGGCGACGGAGTTGAGCGCCTGTCCCGGACCGGTGAGGGTGGCCGGCGCGGTGGGGGAGTCGGGGGTCCACAGCCGCAGGCCGCCCTCGAAGCCGACGCCGGCCACGCCGCGGCCGTCCGGGGCGAAGGCCAGGGCCCGGGCGCTGTCCTCGCCCGCCGTGTGCCCGCCGGTGTCCAGCCGCTCGCCCGTACCGGCGTCCCAGACGCGGACCTGGCGGTCGTTGCCGGTGGTGGCCAGGCGCCGGCCGTCGGCGCTGACGGCGAGTCTGAGCAGCAGGTCGTCGTGCCGGACGTCGCCCCGGCGGGCGGTGGCGGCCGGGTCGGCGGCGTCGAGCAGGCCGACGTACTGCGAGTCGTGGGCGAAGGCCACCACGGCGCCGTCGCCGAGGAAGGCCACGGCGTGCACCCGGTCCTTGTCGGCGTGCCAGCGCGGGCGCAGCGGTGTGCCGTCCGGGGCCCCGGTGAGCAGCCGCCCGTCGGCGGTGCCCGCCGCCAGGAGCGTGCCGTCGGGGCTCAGGGCGACGGCCGTGGGCTCGATCTCGGCGCCGACGGCGGTGGCGGCCCGCAGCGAGCCGTCCCGGGCGTCGTGGACGCGCAGGGTGCCGTCGGTGCCGGCGCTCACCAGGGTGCGCCCGGCCCGGTCGAAGGCCAGCGCGGCGACGGGGTGCCCGGTCGGCGCGGTGGTGGCGACCGGGCGGGGGGAGGGGCCGGTGACGTCCCACAGCGCGGTGCGGCCGTCGGCCGTGCCGACCGCGGCCCGCCCGCCGGCCGCCGCGACCGCGGTGACGGGCGGGTGGTCGGGGCCGGGGGCCAGGTCGGTGCCGCGCCCCAGGTCCCAGATCAGCACGCTGCCGGACGGCCGGCTGATCCCGGCCGAGGTGACGACCGTACGGTTGTCGCCGCCGACCGCGACGCCCAGCACGAAGGTCGGGTGGCCGCGCAGCTCGGCGGTGACCCGCCGGGTGGGCAGGTCCCAGACCAGGGCGCTCTGGTCGGCGCCGGCCGAGACCAGGGTGGCGCCGTCGGGGGTCAGGCCCAGCGCGTTGACCGGGCCGAGGTGACGGGCCGGCAGGTCGGTGACCGGCCACTCGGCGCCCCCGCCCGAGGCACTGCCGGGGGAGCCGCCTGGGGAGTCGACCGGGGCACCGCCCGCCGGCGGCCGCCACAGCCGGATGCCGCCCTGCTCGTCGCCGACCGCCAGCAGCCCGCCGTCCGCCGCGAAGGCCAGCGACCGCGGTGAGGGCGAGCGCCCGGAGAACACCACCGGCGCCCCGCCGTCCTCCCGGGCCGGCGCGTCCAGGTCCCGCACCAGCACCGTGCCGTCCGTGGCCGCCGACGCCAGCCGATGGCCGGAGCCGAACCCCAGGCCCTGGATCGCCCCGCCCTGGTCGACCAGGGTCCGCACCGGAAGGGCGGCGCCCGCCGCCACCCGCCACACCCACACCCGCCCCGGCAGGTCCGGGTCGCTGCTGCCCGCCGCGAGCAGCGTGCCGTCCGCGCTGAACGCCACCCGCTTGGCGACGGTCGACTGCCCGGAGGCGCTCGGCGGCATCACCGGCGAGGGCAGCGCCCGACGGTCCGCCACCCGCCACAGCAGCACCCGCCGCCGCGGGTCGCGGGTGAGCGTGGCGGCCAGCAGCGACCCGTCGGGGCTGAACTCCACGTCCTGCACGGGATGCGTCACGAACCCCTGCAACTCGGCCACCAGCGCCGTGGTCGCGGTGTCCCACAGCGCCACCCGCCCCTGCGAGTCACCGGTGGCCACCAGCCGCCGGTCCGGGCTCAGCGCCAGCGCGTTGACGCCCCACGGGAAGCCCGGGATCCGCCCGGCCAGGTACCCGGCCTGGGTGCTCAGCACCGCGTCGTCGGCGCTGCGCCGCAGCTCCGGCACGCCCGCGCGGGCGACCCGCCGGGCCTCCAGCGACTGGGCGAGCGCCGCGTACGGGTCGCGGGCGCTGCTGCGCTGGGCGTCGGTGAGCAGCGTCAGCGCGGTGCGGCCGAGCACCGCCGCGGCGGCCCGGTCGCGCTCCTGCCACAGCAGCCCGCCGGCCAGCAGCGCCGACACCAGCAGCAGCGTCAGCACGCCCGCGACCTGCCGCCGGGCGCGCAGTCGGCGCCGCTCGGCCCGTCGCTCCTGCCGCCGGCGGGCGGCGGCCGCGGCCAGGAACTCGCGCTCGACCGGGGCGAGGACGGCGCCCCCGGAGACCCCGGCGTCCCCGGCCTCCTCGGCGGACGGCCCGGCCCACTGGCGGGCGAGGTCCAGCCGGCTGCCCCGGTAGAGCAGCGCGGCCTCGCGCCCCGAGGCGGCCCAGTGCTCGGCGTCCTGGGCGAGCTGCTGGTGCAGCCGCAGCCCGGTGCGGCCCTCCTCGATCCAGCCGCGCAGCCGCGGCCAGGCGCGCAGCAGGGCCTCGTGGGAGAGCGTCACCCCGGTGGCGTCCAGGGTGACCAGCCGGTCGGCGGCGAACGAGGCCAGGACGTGGTCCAGGCGCGGCCCGTCGGCGCCGGCGGCGGCCAGTTGCGCGCGCTCGGCACGCCGGCGCGAGACCTGGCCGTCGGGGCCGAGGTGGACCAGCCGCAGCAGCACCCGGCGGGCGGTGGCCCTGGCCGGCTCGTCCAGCCGCGACCAGGCCCGCTCGGCGGTCAGCGCCACCGAGCCGTGCAGCCCGCCGATCGCCCGGTAGCCGGCCAGGGTGAGGGAGCGTCCGGTGCGCTGCTGCCACACCGCGCGCAGGGTGTGCGCCAGCAGCGGCAGCGCGCCCGGGTCGTAGGCGCCGGCAGTCCCGGCACCGTCCGGACCAGCGCCGGCAGTGCCGTCCAGGCCGGGGCCGGTCAGCCCGAGGTCGGCCAGCAGCAGCTCCAGCAGGCCCGCCTCCAGGTCGAGCCGGGCGGTACGGGCCGGGGCGGTGATCGCCGAACTCAGCTCCGCGGCGCTCATCGGGCCGAGCGCCAGCTGCCCGCGCCGCACCGCCCGCAGCAGGCCCTCGTGCGCCAGGCAGTGCCCGTACACGTCCGCCCGTACGCCCAGGACGACCAGCCGGGTGCCGCCGGGCCCGGCCTCCGCGCAGAGCCGGTCGAGGAAGGCCCGCCGCTCGTCGGCGTCCGGGCACAGGGTGAACAACTCCTCGGCCTGGTCGACGACCCAGACGGGGGAGCGGTCCCCGTCCAGCGCCGCCAGCCGCTCCAGCGGCGCGGCGCCGGGGGACAGCAGCGCGGCGCCCGCGGGGCCCAGGCCCGGCAGGGCGCCGCGCCGCAGCGCGGGCAGCAGCCCGGCCCGCAGCAGCGAGGACTTGCCCGCGCCGGAGGGCCCCACCACCACGACCGGCCCGCCGCGGTCCGCCAGCCGCTCGCCGAGCAGCGCGAGCAGTTCGGCGCGGGCCCGCTCGCGGCCGTGGAACCAGCGCTCGTCCTCCGCCCGGAAGGAGGCGAGCCCCGGGTACGGGCACTGGCCGCGGGTGGCCAGTGCCACCAGCTCGCCGCCGGCCCGCAGCGCCTGGTCGCAGGCCCGGGCGAAGTCCGCGGTGGCCGGCTTGTCGCCGTTCTCCACCTTGCTGATGTGGCTCTTGTCGTAGTGCACCCGCAGGGCCAGGCCGGACTGCGAGAGGCCCTGCGCCCGCCGCCGCTCGCGCAGCGCCGCCGCGAAGCCCTCCGCCGCCCGCGCCCCGGCCGCGCCGTGCCCGCTCCAGTCGTTCCCGGGCCTGCCGGGACCGCTCCCGCCGCTTCCGTGCCCGTCCCCGCTCCCGTCCCCGCCGGAGCGCCCGTCCCGTCCGGATCGCGGCGCGCCCTGCTCCGGCACCCGCCGCCGCTCGCCCTCCGCGCTCACCCGCAGCCCCCGGTCCGATCGTGTCCCAACCGTTCAACGAGGCCGGGCCGCAGCGGTCACGGGAGGCGGGGACGTTCCCCGCGAACGAGCGAAGCCGCAGGTCAGAGCCGTTGTCGAGGTGCCCGCGCCGGGCGACAACAGGCAACCGCTACACCCCAGCCGCCCACCCGGCGAAGCTCTCACCAGGCCCCGGGACACACCGGCAGGACCGCCACCCCGGGGCGACGCTCCGTCACCACCCCCGCACCACCGCAGAGGAGAACCCCCCTCATGAAGCCCGACTCCCGTCCCAGGACCCGCACCGCGCTGCGGACGGCCGTCGTCACCGCCCTCGCCGCCACCGCGCTGCTCGGCTCGCTCACCCTCACCGCGCCCGCCCTCGCCGCCACCGCGCCGGCCGGCGACACCGCCGTCGTCCTCCAGGCACAGGACCAGCGGGCCGCCGCCCCGAAGATCACCCGCGCCGAGGAGATCCGCCGCGCCAAGCTCTGGCTGACCGCCAACGGGGGCAAGCCCGTCCCGTACAGCCAGCACAAGAACTGGAAGGACGGCTACCGCCAGGACTGCTCCGGCTACGCCTCGATGGCGCTGGGCCTGCCCAAGTCGGGCCCGAACACCGTCGCGCTGAAGAACGACGGCTGGACCAAGCCCATCAAGATGTCCGAGCTGCGCCGCGGCGACCTGGTCATCAAGGCGAACAGCGGCGACCCGGACCACCGGCACGTCGTCATCTTCGACGGCTGGAACAGCGGCAAGGGCTCGTACCAGGCCTACGAGCAGGCCGGCCAGGTCGGCACCCGGCACGCCTCGCACAGCTACGGCCTCAAGAGCGGCGACGGCTACCACGCCTACCGCCCGGTCAACCTGTCCGACTGACCCGCGGACCGGTCGGAAGGGACCGGTCGGCACGGGCCGACGGCCCGGCACGCTCCCCCGTGGCGTGCCGGGCCGTCGGGCTCGGAAGTGGATCACAACGCTCCGCCGCGCGGTGTTCCTCGTGGAGGATGTCAGGACCCGGCGCGGCCGTGTTGGCGCCCAGTGGACAGTTCCTTGGCATTGCGTGCACGTTCCCGTTCCGGTTCCCGCGCCCGGCCGTGCGCAGGGCGTCCGCCTACCCGCCCAGGGCCCGGCGGCGGTGCTCGCGGGGGGAGAGGCCGTACGCGGCCTTGAAGGCGCGGCTGAACTCGGAGGCGCCGGGCAGGCCGCAGCGGACGGCGACGGTCTGGACGGGCAGGGCGCGCAGCGCGGGGTCGGCCAGGTCGCGGTGGGCGCGCTCCAGCCGGTGGCGGCGGATGAAGGCGGCGACGGTCTCGCCGTCGGAGCGCCGGGTGAACAGGCGGTGCAGGTAGCTGACGGAGATGTGGTGGGTGGCGGCGATCACGGCGGGCGTCAGTTCGGGGTCGTGCAGGTTGCGTCCGATGAAGGCCCGGACGTTCTCGACCAGGGCCCGCTGCCGGCTGTCGTCGGGCACGGCGGCCTCGGCGTCCAGCTCCCGGGCGATCCAGGCGGACACCAGGTCGATCACGATGCCGCCCAGGCGGGGGGTCTCGACCGGGCCCAGGGCGGCGGCCTGGCGGTCGAGGCCGACGATGAAGTCCGTGAGCAGCGCGGAGGTGCCCTCCCGGGCGGAGAAGCCGCGGCCCAGCACCTCCTCCAGCCGGTGCGGCGGCAGCGGCAGCAGGGAGATCGGGAAGTCGATGCCGACGGCTTCGACGCGGCGCTCCGGCGGGGCCTCGGCGCGGGAGCCGTAGGACCGCAGGTCGAACGGGTGGGAGCTGTCGAGCATGTGCAGCTTGCCGGGCTCCAGGATCTCGGTGGGCTCGGTGCCGCGGCTGAGGGCGAAGCCGCCGTCGAGCAGCAGGGTGAGGTGGAACGTCTCCTGGTCCGAGCGCTGGACCCGGCGCGCGGTGCGATGGAAGCGGGTCGGCGGGAAGGAGGTCCGCAGCAGGGTCACCGGGCCGAGCTCCAGGCGCCGCATCTCCGCGCGGAAGTCGGCGGAGTGGTCGCTGGTCACCTCGCTGTCCCGGGTGCGGCCGACCAACTCCCGCCAGCACTCGAACCGTTCCTTCTCGGGCATGCCCTCACTGCTGAACACGTTCTCCGTGCTCGTGGCCACCGTCCGTCCTTCCCTTTCCCGTTCTGCCTGGCCGGGCCCCCTTCCCCCACCTGGCGTCACCGATTCCTCGCCGTCGGTGACACCGAAACCTACAAGGTCGGGCCGGGTGTCCCGCGCCCGGGCCCGGGTGTGCGGGGCCGCCGTGCGGCGAGGGGGTCTTGGCAGGCCCAGGGGAGTCGGAGGCCTTCCGCTGCCCCCGGGCATCACGGTGAACCGGGTGTCGATCACCGCCCGTTGGCATGGACGCGGGGGTCGAGAGGCCCCGCTCCCACCGCACGGCGGCGGGCGGGCCCCGGGGCCGGTCCGCCGCGGTCAAGGACACCGTGCCGCGGACGGCCAGGAGCCGTGCCGCAGCGGAAAAGAGGGGAACCATGCGGAACACCGGAACGGTCAGGCGCGCCCTTTCGCTCGTCGGAGCCGCACTGGCACTGGCCTCGGTCACCGGGCTGGCGACCGCGACCAGCGCCTCCGCCGACGTCAACAGCGAGTGGAACTGCTCGCGCAACCCGAGCGGCTGGGACCACATGAACTGGGGCAGCTGTCTGCTGCCCGGCGACTCGCTCGTCTCCGGCAACGGCGACTACCGGCTGCTGTACCAGAACGACGGCAACCTCGTGCAGTACGACACCAACACCGGCTACCCGGTGTGGGCCAGCGGCACCAACAGCGGCGGCCCGGGCAAGGTGATCATGCAGTACGACGGCAACCTCGTCGTCTACGACACCTTCAAGAAGGCCAAGTGGTCCTCCGGCACCGCCCTCGGCTGCAACCCCAGTGCCAACTGGCTGCGCATGCAGAACGACGGCAACCTCGTCGTCTACCGCCCGCACGACAACGGCAGCGCCTGGACGCCGGTCTGGTCCTCGTACAACGGCCGCGTCGGCACCTGCTGACAGCCGCCCGCCCCGCCGTCGGCGGCCGCACCCGCGGCCGCCGGACGGTCAGTTCGCGTTCTGAGCGTCCGGGGTGTCCGGGGCGCCCAGGGCGAGGGTGAAGCTGAACCGGTCGCCGCGGTAGAGGGCGCGCACCTGCTCCAGCGGGTGCCCGGCGGCGTCCCGGCTGCGGCGGTGCAGCAGCAGCATCGGCAGCGCCGGCGGGGTGCCGATCAGCAGTGCCTCGCGCGGGGTGGCCAGCACCGTCTCGATCCGCTCGTCGGCGGCGCCCAGGCGCACCCCCTGCTCGCGCAGGTAGCCGTAGAAGGACCCCTCGGGGTCGAAGTCCCGCCCCAGTGCGGGCACCCGG
The DNA here is from genome assembly GCF_044757205.1 of Kitasatospora sp. NPDC091335. Classification (NCBI taxonomy): domain Bacteria; kingdom Bacillati; phylum Actinomycetota; class Actinomycetes; order Kitasatosporales; family Streptomycetaceae; genus Kitasatospora; species Kitasatospora sp. NPDC091335. The sequence continues at coordinate 195,408 of NZ_JBIVUM010000015.1, forward strand.
GCGACCGGCACGTACGTGGACTCCAGTCCGACGCGCTCCTCGTCCGCGCGCAGCACCCGCTCCAGGTGCCACAGCGGCTCGCCCTCGGCGACGTCCAGCAGCCGGGCCATCGCCGCGTCGGCGGGCAGCCGGTCCAGGGCGATCAGGGTACGGCCGGGGCGCAGGCCCTGGCGGGAGACGCCCTCGGTGTAGCTGCTCAAGGACAGCGGCTGCTCGATCTTCGGCCCCGCGACCACCGTGCCCCGGCCCTGCCGGCGCAGCCGGCCCTCCAGCAGCAGTTCGCGCAGCGCCTGGCGCACGGTGGCCCGGGCGACGCCGTGACGCTGCGCCAGATCGGCCTCGGTGGGCAGCCGGCCGCCCGGGCCGAGCTCGCCGATCAGCTCCTCCAGGCGGGCCTTGACCAGGTAGTACTTGGGCACCCGGCCGTGCTCGGGGACGCCGGCGCGGGCGGGTTCCGGGCCGGCCCTGGGGATGGGGTGGTTCACCGCGCCAGCCTATCGAGGACCGGTTCCGCGGTGCCGTGGGGCCGCCGGGCCGGGCCGTTCGGGGCCGGCGTCGGTGATCACGGAAGCGTAACGGGTCTGGACTGAATTTCGGCGGTTGTTCATACAACCGTGGACTCGGTGAGGGGCCGCCCTCGCCCGCCCGGCCCATCCTCACTCCCGGTGCAACTGCACCGCGCCGACGACCAGTTGGGGAGTCCTCCGTTGCGTACCTCCCGCTCCTCCCGCTCCACCCGCACCGCCGTCCTCGCCGCCGCCACGGTCGCCGCCACCGTGGCCGCGCTGACCCCGCTGTCCGCCGCCGCCTCGGCCGCCGCGCCCGCCCTTGCCGCCGTGCCCGCCGCCTCTGCCGCGGGCGGCCCGTACCGGAACCTGCCCAACGGCACCAAGCAGGCCAAGACCCTGGTCATCGGCGTCGACGGCACCCGCTACGACAAGCTGCTCACCGCCGACGCCCCCCACCTCAAGGCCCTGATGGCCGGCGGCATGACCGCCACCGGCAACCTCTACGCCAACCCGCTGGCCCCCACCCTCTCCGGCCCCGGCTGGTCGACCATCGCCACCGGCGTGTGGCCCGACAAGCACCAGGTCAAGGACAACGCCTTCACCGGCGCCCGCTTCGACCTCTACCCCGACTTCGCCACCCGCCTGGAGAACGCCGACCCCGGCAACTCCACCCTGGTGATCGGCTCCTGGAACCCCATCGCCGGCAACGTCTTCAACGGCCGCGCCGACCTGCGCCTCCAGGAGAGCGAGAACGACACCACCACCGCCGCCGACGCCGCCGACTACCTCGCCCACGGCAACCCCGACACCACCTTCCTGCACTTCGACCAGGTCGACGAGGCCGGCCACAACCACGGCGGCGCCAGCGCCGACTACCTGGCCGCCCTCCACAGCGCCGACACCCTGGTCGGCCAGGTCCTCCAGGCCGTCAGGTCCCGCCCCACGTACGGCTCGGAGGACTGGCTGATCATCGTCACCACCGACCACGGCCACACCGACGCCGGCGGCCACGGCGGCAACAGCGCCAACGAGCGCCAGACCTTCCTGATCGCCGACGGCACCGGCTACGCCCCCGGCTCCCGCCGCTACGACGTCAGGCCCGCCGACATCGCCCCCACCGTCCTCAAGCACGAGGGCGCCGCCATCGACCCCGCCTGGAAGCTCGACGGCCGCCCCATCGACGAGATCACCCCCGACGACTTCGACGCGCTGCGCCCGGGCCTGTCGGCCCGCGCCGACGAGAGCGGCATCCCGGCCGGCGTGAAGGGCTGGACCCACACCCCGCCGGCCGGCTGGAGCATCGACAACTCCCGGATGCCCAGCGGCGGCGTCACCGAGTGGCGCGGCTGGACCTTCGCCACCGACGAGTTCTGGACCGCCTCCCAGCTCGGCCAGTCCCGCGAGACCAACGTGCGCGCCCGCAACGTGTTCGCCGTCGCCGACTCCGACGAGTGGGACGACAAGGCGCACGGCGCGGGCCAGTTCGACTCCACCCTGGTCAGCCCCGCCTACCCGGTCTCCGGCAGGAGCCGCGGCGTGCTGTCCTTCGCGACCGACTACAAGATCGACGGGCCGCAGACCGGCGACCTCTACGTGGTCTTCGACAACGGCGCCCCGCAGCTGGTGAAGTCCTACCGCGCCGACCTCAACACCGTCGAGAACCTCCCCGTCACCGTCCCGGCCGGCGCCGCCACCGCCCGCTTCCAGTTCCGCTACACCGGCACCAACAGCGCCTTCTGGACCGTCGACCAGGTCACCTTCACCACTTCCTGACCCGGACGCCGCCGGCGGGGGAGGGGCACCGGGCCCCGCCCCGCCGGCGGCTCCGTCGTCCCTCCCGGGCGGGGCTCACGCAGCCCGCCCGCCGCTCTCCTCGACATGACGCCGGAAGTCGGCCAGGTCGTCGATCACCCGGCGGTCGACGAAACCGAGCGCCTCGGCCACGTGCTCCCACAACCCGTGCGGCTCGACCTCCAGCTGGAGCATCACCCGGGTGGTCCGGTCGTCCACGGGGTGGAAGGTGACCACACCCCGGTGCCGCGCCGGCCCGGGCCCGCTGTCCCACGCCACCCGCTCCCGCTCCACCAGCTCCGTGGTCACGGCCTCGAACTCCCGCGGCCCGGCGGCGGTCCGCACCACCCAGCTGGTGCCGCGCTCCGACCGGTCCACGCTGACCACCCCCCGCATGAAACCGGGGAACTCCTCGCACCTCACCCAGCTCCCGTAGACCGCGTCCAGCGGCGCCGCGACCTCGACGGACTCCTCGATCCGATGCATCGTTCCTCCTGACGTCTCCTCACCGGCTGCCCCCCCAGGGGGACGGTGTTCCGTAGGACGCGGCTTCCCCGTGTGCGGCCCGGCATGCCCCCGGGGCGCGGCCGGCGCCCGGCGGCGCACCCCGCCGTGCCGCCGTACGGGCCCAGGGCGTAGGGTCCGGCCGGTGACACCGGAACCGCCCGCCCCGCCCGCCTCCCTCCCCCCGCTCGACCCCGCCTGGGCCGCGCTGACCCGCGCCGACGGCGTCGAGCACCGGACCGGCCTCGGCTGGCTGTCCGGGCTCGGTTCCAACCGCGCGGCGCCCGTCGACCTGCTGCTGCGCCTCCTGGACGCCGGCCGGTGGAACCTGCTCTACCGCAGGGACCTGCCCGAGGAGGTCGTGGACGCCGCGATCACCCACCCGGACCCGCAGGTGCGCACGGGCCTCACCGAGGCCCGCCGGCCGTCACCGGAGCAGTGGGAGCGGCTCATCGCCGCCTCGCCCGAACCGCGCCTGCGCCGGCGGTTCACGCTGCTCGCCGAGGAGACCCGGGGCGCCGGCCGCGAACCCCGCCCGTCGCCCGCCACCCCCGCCGAGCTGACGGCGCTGGCCGACCAGGCCCCCGACATCGAGCCCGGCAGCTTCAGCACGGCCCTGGCCTGGGTCGTCGCGCTGCACGCGGACACCGACGCGATGCGGCTGCTCGCCGCCTCCCCGAAGCCGCTGGTCCGCCGCAGCGTCGCCCGCGCGCCGCGCCTGCCCGCCGACGTGGCGGACCTCCTCGCCCGGGACGAGGACCGCGTGGTGCGGCTCTTCCTGGCGGAGTCCTGCGACGACGCCCCGCCCGGGATGCTGCTGGAGGTGGCGTCGTGGTGGGAGGGCAGCCTCTCCTTCCCCGGCCGCCCGCGCAGCCACCCCAACTTCCCCCGCGAGGGCCTGCTGCGCCTGGCCGCCGACCCGAACCCGCTCCTGCGGGTCGCCGCCCTCGACGACCCCGAAGCCACCCCGGCCGACGCCGACCGGGCCGCCGCGGACCCCGACCCGGTGGTCCGCCGGGCCGCCGCCGGGCACCACCGGCTGCCCCCGGCGACCGCGGCCGCGCTCACCGCCGACGGCGACCGCGGCGTGCGGTGGCTCGCCAGGACCAACCCGGCCCTGCCCCCGGACGACCTGGTGGCCCTGCTCCTCGACCCGCGCAGGGCCGACACCGGCGCCCGCAACCCAGGCGTCCCCGTCGCCGTCATGCACCACATGGTCACCCTCGCGACCGCCGGCCCGGACCTCGATCCCGGCCCCGGCCCCGATCCCGCTGCCGGCTCCGCCCCGGACCCGGGCCGGATTCCGCCGGCGCCCTGACCACGGCCCCGGACTCGTCATATTTCCTGGCATTCCCGGCATTGGGATGACGCCCGGCGCCCTCTCCCGTGCGTCGGCCCCGCGAACGCGCCCCCTGCCCTGAGGGTGCCGGTGTCGGGGCCGGCCGGGGTTCGCCGGCGAGGGTGCGCAGCCGGAAGGGGCAGTGACGTGGACTATGGCCTGATGTCATTCGGATCGGCGCTCGGGGAGCCCGTCGCCGTCGAGGACGCGGTCTCCGAGTACACCGCGGACGTCGAGCGCGTCCAGGCGTACGGCTACCGCACCATCCACCGCGCCCCGGACGGGGTCGGGCTCACCGACCTGGCCTTCGACGCCGCCCGGGCGGCCCTGGACGAGGCGGACACCGACCCCGCCGAACTGGACCTGGTGGTCCTCGCGATCACCGACATCCCCGAGTACCTGTACTGGGACGCGGCCGCGAGCCTCCAGGACCGGCTGGGCGCCCACCGCGCCGAGGCGGTCCTGGTCAGCCAGGGCTGCGTCAGCGGGATCACCTGCTTCGACCTGCTCGCCGGCCGCTTCGCCACCCACCCCGACTACCAGCGGGCGCTGGTGGTCGGGGCGAACCGGACCTGCGACGCGTACTGGAACCGGATGTACACCAACTCGCTGCTGTTCTCCGACGGCGCCGGCGCGGCCGTGGCCGGACGCGACCACCCCGAACTGCGCTGGCGGGCAGGCGAGGTGATCAGCGACGGCCGCTACGCCGACCTGTTCCGGATGGACCAGGGCGGCGCGGCCGCCCCCTTCCAGGGCGGCCGGGTGCCCCCGCCGGCCCGCGACGCCTGGGACCTGATGGAGTTCTTCGACTACGACACGGAGCGCTTCCAGGAGTTCATCGGCCTGATGGGCGACCGGGTGCAGGAGGTGACGGCCCGGGCCTGCAAGCGGATCGGCGTCTCCGTGTCGGACCTGGCCAGGGTGGTGCTGCTCAACGACAACCTCTCCACCCTGACCAAGCTGGCCGACCTGCTCGGCGTCCCGCCGGAGCGCACCAACCTCGACATCTCCCTGGAACGGGGCCACTTCGGGGCCGCCGACCACATCCTCAACCTCCAGCACCACCGCGCGGCGGGACACCTCGCCCAGGGCGACCTGATCGCCCTGGCCGGCATGGGCCGCGGCATGCACTGGGCCTGCGCCCTGCTGGAGTGCTGACCGGCAACCCCGGCCCGGGGTGACGCCGAACCCCAGGGTGATGTCAGTGCCGTCCGCCATGATTCCCACATGATCGACACCGCCGCCCCGCTGGCCTCCCCGTCCGAGTAAGGGCGAGGGCGGCGTCGGCGTCGGGAGCGACGGGGGACCGCTGGCCGGCGAGGCCGTCGTGGTCACCGGCAGCATGACCGGCGCGCTCGCCGCCCTCTCCCGCAACCAGATGAACGAGCTGATCGAACAGGCCGGGGGCAAGGCCTCCTCCTCCGTCTCCAAGCGCACCACCCTCCTGGTCGCGGGCGAGAAGGCCGGCTCCAAGCGGGCCAAGGCCGAGGAACTCGGCATCCGCGTCCTCACCCCCGAGGAGTTCGCCACCCTGGTGGCCGCCCACCTCCCGGCCTGACGCGGCGGCCGGGGCCGCGGGGGCCGGGCACCCCCGAGGGAACTCGGATACCGGCGGGCCCGGAGCATCGGCAAGGATGCGTAGGCACTCCGAACGCACCCCTGCACGGGGTGTACTCGCGTCCGTTGCCGCGCGCACGTCCCGGCCCACGAGGGTCCGGCCCGGGGGGCCGGACCCTCGTGTTCACGCCTCCGCCCGCCCTCCTCCGGCCTGGCCGGCGTGCTCCGCGAGCCGGAACACCGCGACCTCCCAGCCGAATCCGGCCACCAGCCGGTCCGCCGGGGCCGCGGCCAGCGCGCCGACCGGCAGCGGCAGCACCAGGTCGGGGCCGACCCGGGCGAGCGTGGCCAGGTCCCAGGTCCGTACGGTGCCGTCGGAGCCGCCGGTGACGAGGACCGGGCGGCCCGCGATCCGTGCGACGGTCATCGCGGTGAGGCCGTCGTCGGTGGCGCGCAGGGGCGGGCCGACCGGGGTGCGGGTGAGCAGGTCCCAGACGTGCGCCAGGCCGTCGTCGACGCCCACCGCCAGGACCGGGCGGCCGTCGACCACCGCCGCCGCCACCGCCTTGACGACCGGCCCGTCGTCCGGCTCCTCGTCCTCGTCCTCGTCGATGTCGTCGATGTCGCCGGCGTCCTCGGCGTCCTCGTCCGCCGGCTCCCGCTCCCGCTCCCGTCGCGGGGCGTCGGTCACGGCCGGGAGCCCGATCGGCTCGCCGACCGGCGCACCGGTGGCCGGCTCCCACAGCCGCACCGTGTCCCCGTCCGCCGTCACGGCGAGAGGCCGGCCGTCGACCACCACGGTGGTCACGGCGGTCACGGCGGACCCGTGGCCGGCCAGGGGCCCGTGGAGGTCCTCGCCGGTGGCGAGGTCCCAGACCCGGACGAGGCCGCCCGTGCCCCCGGTCACGGCGAGCGGCCGCCCGTCGGCCACCACGCCGGCCACCGCGCGCACCCGGCCGTCGTGGGCGAGGGGTTCGCCCACCGGGGCCCCGGTCGCCGGGTCCCACAGCCGGACGGCGGTGTCGCCCTCGGTGGTGACCAGCACGGGACGGCCGTCGACCACCGCCGCCGCCATCGCCTGCACCCAGCCCCGGTGCCCGGTGGAGGGGGTGCCCGCAGCGGCGCCGGTGTCCGGGTCCCACAGGCGCGCCGTGCCGTCCGCGGCGGTGCTGACCACCAGCGCGGCGCCGTCGGCCCCGACCGTCACCACGGCGGTCACCGGGCCGCCGTGGCCCGGCAGCGGGTCGCCCACGGGACGGACGTCGAGGTCCGGATCCCAGCGGTGCACCCGGCCGTCGTCGGTGCCGACCAGCACCACGGGACGTCCGTCCAGCACCGTCGTGGCCAGGGCCCGGGTCCCGCCCCGGGGGCCGGCGAAGGCCTGGGCGAGCTGCCGCCCGGTGGCCGGGTCCAGGAGCCGCACCAGGCCGGCGTGGTCGCTGACGGCCACCGCCACCCCGCCACCGGTCTCCACCGCCGTCGCCTTGTGCGACGCATCCTTCGGGCCGGCCATGCGCTCGCCGGCCCGGCGGCCCGTGGCCACGTCCCACAGGGTGGTCACGCCGCCGAAGTGGCCGACGGCCACGGTCGGGCGGCCGTCCACCAGCACCGCGGCCAGGGACGACACCGAGCCGCCCCCGGTCTCCAGCGCCGGCCCCAGCTGACGGCCCTTCGCCAGCTCCCACACCCGCAGGGTGCCGCCCATGTCGCCGGTCACCGCCACCGGCCGGCGGCCGAGCACCGTCGTGGCCAGCGCCGACAGCCTGCTCCTGTAGTGGTGGGCGGTGAGCGGCGGCTCGTGCATCGGCGTGCCGACCGGCTCGCCGGTGGCCAGGTCCCAGACCCGCACGGTGCGGTCCTCGCCGCAGGTGACGGCCACCGTCCGGCCCCGCACCACCGCCGTGTCCACCGCGGTCACCCAGCCGGTGTGCCCGGTCAGGGGAGGGTGCAGGAGCCGGCGCGTCCTCAGGTCCCAGACCCGTACGGTCCGGTCGACCCCGCCGGACACCGCGACCGGGCGGCCGTCCGGCTCGGCCGTCGCCACGGAGCGGATGAGCTGGGTGTGGCCGGTCATCGGTTCGCCGACCGGTTCGCCGGTGGCCAGGTCCCACAGGCGTACGGTGCCCTCCTCCCCGCCGGTGACCACGACCGGGCGGCCGTCCACGGTGGCCGTGGTGACCGCCGACGTGCCCTTCGGGTGGCCGGCCACGCTCCAGAGACAGCCGCCCAGTTGGGAGCCGCTGGCCCACACCGGGTGCCACTGCGGGAAGCGTTCGTCCAGCGGGACGGCCTCGAACCGGGCCGCCAGCTCGCGGTCCCCGTACCGCAGGGCGTCCAGGACCAGCAGCCGGCGGCGCACCGCGGGGCCGGCGTCCCGGTGCCGGTGGGCCGAGGCCTGGTACACCGCGGCGCCCGGCCGCCCGAACCCCCAGGCCTCCGGCAGCACGGCCCGCATCGTCGCCGGATCGGCGTTCACCAGGAAGGCGCCGTCGGCCAGCGGGATGGAGCCCAGGCAGGTCGCGACGGCCTGGCGCAGCCCGGGATCGGGGCCCCTGGCCGCGCGCAGCCACAGCGCGACCGCCTCCGCCATCCTGCCGTCCTGGGAGAGCATCCCCCCGAGCCGTTCCTCGGCGAGCTGCCGGTAGGGATCGATCTCGGTCGTGACCGCGCCGCGCAGCAACTGCTCGGCCTGGGCCAGGTCGCCGCGGTAGTACGCCTGGTCGGCCTCGTCGATCGCCGTCGCGGCGTCGACCATGGCCCGCGCCACGTCCGGCGGCAGGGAGTCCAGGTCGACCAGCTCCCCGGGGCGCGCCCACGCCCGGCGGTCCTCGGGGACGGGCCGGGCGGCCTGCGTGCGGCGACCGCCGAGCAACCGGCCTATCCAGCCGCGGTGTTCCTGCGAGTCAGACATCACTCTCCCCACTCCGGTACCGGTCGGGCCCACCCTATGACCGGTCCCGGACAGGGAGCGCCGGCGACGGGGCTCCCGGGCCCTCAGGCCTTGGGCTGAGGGCCAGGCGCCGAGGCCGCCGCACCCGCAGCCGCCGTAGGTGGTGCCGCGGCAACCGGCCGGCGATACGACACCGACCACCGGAAGGTTTGCTCAGGCGGACTCCTGCTTGGGCGCGTAGCGCAGGAGTGCGACGTCGCCGACCGTCTCCACTCCGAGGAGACGCATCCGCCGGGTGCTTCCGCCGGGGTAGTCGGCCGGGTGGAGGAAACGGGGTGCGGCTGCGTCCCCGACGACGAGCGGTGCGACGGCGAGGTGGACCTCGTCGACCAGGCCCTGGGAGAGGAACTGGGTGTGAATCCGTCCGCCGCCTTCGACCATGAGCCGCTCGACACCGCGGGTGGCGAGGTCGTCGAGCAGCACGCCGAAGTCGACGACCTCACCGGTGCTTACGACGTCGGCCAGGCCGTCCAGTTCCGCACGGACCTTGGCGGCGGCGGAGTTGGTGGTGTACACGACCTTCCTGTCCCCGAAATGCCAGAACTTGAGCTCCCGGCTCAAGTCTCCGCTGCCGCTGACCGTCACCTTGAGCGGGTACTCCGGTTTGCCGGCAGCCACGCGGTCGGCGCGGCGCTTGTCGCTGTTCACGAGCAGCCGGGGATTGTCGCTGCGCAAGGTGTTGCCGCCGATGAGGATCGCATCCGACTCGGCTCGAACCTGGTCGACACGGTCGAAGTCAGCCGAGTTCGACAGCAGGAGACGGTCGGGCGAGGTGTCGTCGATGTGGCCGTCGACAGAGGTGGCGACGCTGAGCAGGACGAAGGGGCGGATGGCCATCGCGGTCCGTTCTCTCGGTGGTACTGGGCACTTTGGTGATTCAGACGTCATGGAGGAGATGGCTGTCGAAGACTTCCCGGAACCGGTCGACCTCGGGAACGCCCCGGCATCGTTGCAGCAGTCCGTCGAGCATGGCCAACTCCGTGAAGATCCGGGCTGAGCCGGTCGTGACGGCGATCGCCAGTGCTGTCTCGCCCGTGGCGGCTGCCTCCTCAGGGCCGTTGGCAGCGAGCTGGGAGATGGCCGCGCGAGCGAGGTAGACGCCCCGGTCGCGGCGGAAGTTCAGAGGAAGGGCGTGGATCGCCCGATCGAAGCCGGCCACCGCCTCGTGGTGGCGCCCGAGTAGCGACAGCGATCGAGCGCGCTGGGCCTCCACGTACGCGGCGTCGAGCCATCTGCCGCGGCCGATCGGCGCTTCGGAGGGGTCGGCGATCAGCGCGAGCGCGTGGTCGAACGTGTGCTGGGCGGTCAGCTCGTCGCCGAGGAGCGCGTACCCGTGAGCACCGTAGACCGCGCCCATGGCGCTCAGCCGGCTTCCGGGACGGGCCAGGCGCTGGGCGTAGTCGGCAAGGTCGACGGCGTCGACGGACTCCTTCATGTCGCCGGCCAGTTGGGCCTTCCTGGCCATGATGTATGCGGTCAGGTCGTGGTCGTCACAGGCGTTCGCCCAGTCGGTCGCGCGGTCGGCCCAGTACTGGGCGGCGCGATGGTCTCCACCGTCCTGGTGGAGCCAGCTACAGAACTCCGCGTACTCGGCGAGAACTTGTAGCCAGGTCCGTCGTTCCTGGCCGCCGGCCTCCCGGCGGAGGTGCTGGATCAGCTGGATGTGCCCTTGTGTGGTGGCGACGACCTCGCGTGGTCCGAGGACGTTGTCGCACTCGACCAGGGACCTTCGCAGCGACCGCAGGCTCTCGATCGGGTGAAGTGAAGGGGACAGCGTGGGAAGCAGGGTCCGGGCGTCGGGCACCGCATGACCGGACAAGCGCGTGGCAACCGATGGCGCCAGTACCCCGTGCGCCAATGCCCGGCGCGGCATGGTCACGAAGATGACCCTCCCGTCGGCCATCCGGCGACCGACCCGGACGCCACCGTCCCTCTATCAGGCTCGGGACGCCGGTATCACCACGTTTGGATCAGCCCCCCTTCACGGCGGAGATCTGCCAGGCATGATGACACCCGAACTGGTCGGCCTCATCCGACCCGGTTTGACGCCCGCCACCGCCGCGCTCCTGGTCGTGGCCTCCTGCCCCGGCCTGAACGTCATGCTCCTGTCCGCGAGCAGCGCCGCGCACTGGCAGGATGCCCGGCAAGCCACCGCCGTGCCGCTGGAGCCCCACCAGCTCAGGAGAGTGATCCGTGCAGTCGCCTGACGAACCGACCCGCGTCCGCATGGAAGCCGCGCACGCCACCGCGGCGGCCCGCCTGGGTGCGACCTGTACCGGTGACCCCGCCTGGGGCTTCGCGGGCAGCACCATCGGCCGCCGCGCCGGCGCCCACTGGCTGCGCGTCGCCGCTGCTTCCCCGACCGGCTCCCGCACGCCCGGGCACGGCATCGCCGGTGCCGACGCGCTCGTCCCGCCGGACGTGCCCCGGCCGCGCCTCCACGGCGCCCTCGACTGGGCGGAGGACGGCTGCGGGTACCAGGCCGACCTCCTCGACCGTGTGACCGAGCCGATGGTCTCCACCCGGCCCGACCTGACCGACGACCCCGGCCTTCCCGACTCCTGGTGGCACAGCCTCCGGAGCGCGACCGAGAGCCTGGCCACCGCCAAGGGCGTGCGGACCACCGTGAGGGACAGCTGGATCGGGAGAGCGTTTCCTCAGTTCCTCGGCATCCCCGCCCCGGAGAAGGTCGAACGAGTCACCGGGCACGGTGACTTCCATTGGGGCAATCTCGCCGGCCCCCGGCTGACCATCGTCGACTGGGAACGCTGGGGGATGATTCCCGTCGGCTTCGACGCGGGCATGCTCCATGCCAACAGCCTTCTCGTCCCCGCCGTCGCCGCAAGGGTCCGCGACGAGTTCGCCGCCGTTCTCGCCACCCCGGCCGGTCGCACCGGTGAGCTGACCGCCCTCGCCGAGATGCTCCAGGCCGTCGCCCGCGGGTGGTACCCGGAACTGGCGCCCCTCCTCGCCGACCGGGCACGTGAGTTGACCGGGGTGGCTCCGCCGCAGAAGGCGGCTTCCGAACTCGTCGGATAGGCACGGCTGTCCACGCCGCGCCCTGGGCGGACCGGGTGGACCGTACGGGCGGGGGCGCCGACGTCGGGCCGATGCTCGTGCGACCGGACGGCCATGTGTGCCGGGCCGGCGGCCCGGACGGCCTGGGGGAGGCGCGGGCCCGCCGGTGCGGCGAGCCCGCGCGGGTGAACCGGGCCCGGCGGAGGGCGGCGATACGATCGGCCGCCGAAGCGGCCGTCTCCGCGCCGCCCTCGTCCGGAAGGCCCACCGTGTCGCACTTCGCCCTGGTCGTCGCCCTCCCGGGCGCCGCCGGTGACGACGTCCCGGGCGCGCTCCGTGCCGCGCTCGCGCCGTTCAGGTCCGACCTGGAGGTCGACCCCTACCCCGCGTACCTGGACGGCGCCCCGGCCGGGATCGGCTGCGTCGCCGCCCTGCGGGCAGCGGGCCTGCTCCCCGGCCACGACGACCTGACCTGGGACCAGGTCGCCGAGGCCCACAACCGCAGGTACGGCTTCGGACCCGGGGACGACGACCGCCTGCACGTCGACGGGCAGGGCCGCGCCTACTTCCTGTCGACCTACAACCGGAACGGGGAGCTGGACTACCACCTGATCGGCGGCCTGTTCGCCGGCCACTTCCTCCCGCTGCCCGGCGCGGGCGCCGATCCCCGGCTGATCCACCCCACCGGCCCGGCGGGGGAGCGCCCGCGCTGCGACGGCGGCCCGCGCGCCCTGCTCGACCTCGACGGGCACCGGGACCTGGCGGCCCGGCAGGCCGCCGAGCGGCACGACCGGTGGACCGCGCTCGTCGACGGCCTGCCCCCGGCCCGCCCGTGGGCGCACTTCCGGGCCCGTCATGACGCCGACCCGGCGGGCTACCCGGTCGAGCGGGCCCGGCAGGACCACCGGGCACAGCCCAGGTGCCTGGCCGCCGCCGGTACGGAGGAGTTCGCCCACTGGGACGGAGGCTTCGCGACTCCCCGCGACCGTTACGCGGCCGCCGCCCGCGAGGCCGCCGTCCCCGGGCACGCGCTGCTGCGCCTGGACGGGACCTGGACGGACGCCGACGCGGCGCCGTCCCGCGACGCGTACCTCCGGGCCGCCAACGGCTACCTGGACGGCCTCGACGGCGGCGCGATCCTGGTCGCCCTGGACTGCCACTGCTGACCTACGGGTGGGAAGCCCCGGTGCTCCCGGGCCGCCGTGCGCTGACGCCGGGCCGCCGGCTCTGCCCGTGGCGAATCCGCGGCGGGCAGAAGGGCGGCATCGGGGGGCCCTCCCGGGGCGACAGTGGGGTGGACGGCAACTCCGCCCCCGACCAGGGAGAGCAGATGGCTCCACTCACCGCACCCCCGCCCCGCGCGGGGGAGGGCGACACCCCGCCCAGCCCCTTCGACGACCACCTGGCGGCGCAGCTGCTCGCCCAGCGGATCGTCCTCCTCGGCACCCAGGTCGACGACGTGTCGGCGAACCGGGTGTGCGCGCAGCTGCTGCTGCTGTCGGCGGAGGACCCGCGCTCCGACATCAGCCTGTACATCAACAGCCCCGGCGGGTCGGTCACCGCGGGGCTCGCCATCTACGACACCATGCGGCTCATCCCGAACGACGTCTCCACCCTGGCGATGGGGTTCGCCGCCAGCATGGGCCAGTTCCTGCTCGCCGTGGGCTCGCCCGGCAAGCGGTTCGCGCTGCCGAACGCGCGGATCATGATGCACCAGCCCTCGGCGGGCATCGGCGGCACCGCCGCGGACATCGAGATCCAGGCGGAGAACCTCCTGTTCACCAAGCGGGCCATCGAGCGGATCACCGCCGAGCACACCGGGCAGAGCGAGGAGACGATCGCGCGCGACGGCGACCGGGACCGCTGGTTCACCGCCGAACAGGCCAGGGAGTACGGGATCGTGGACCGGGTGGTGGAGTCGGTCGCCGACATCCGCCCGGCCTCCTCCCGCCGACGGATGGGGCTGTGAGATGGGCTCGTACACGGTTCCCTACGTCGTCCAGCGCACCGCGCAGGGCGAGCGGTCCTACGACGTCTTCAGCCGGCTGCTGAACGAGCGGATCATCTTCCTCGGCACCGAGATCGACGACGGCGTCGCCAACGTGGTCATCGCGCAGCTCCTGCACCTGGAGGCGGAGAACCCGGAGCGCGAGATCTCGATCTACCTCAACTCGCCCGGCGGATCGTTCACTTCGCTGATGGCGATCTACGACACCATGACGTTCGTGCAGGCGCCGATCTCCACGTTCTGCGTCGGCCAGGCGGCGTCGACGGCGGCGGTGCTGCTGGCCGGCGGGGACCCGGGGCGGCGCTTCGTGCTCCGGCACGCGCGGGTGCTGCTCGGCCAGCCCGCCAGCGGCGGCCGGCAGGGGACGGTCTCCGACCTGAGCCTCGCGGCCAAGGAGATGGTCCGGATCCGCTCGCAGGTGGAGGAGGTCCTGTCCCGGCACACCGGGCACGACGCGGCGACGCTGCGCGCGGACATGGACCGGGACAAGGTGCTCACCGCCGAGGAGGCCGTCGCCTACGGGATCGCCGACGAGGTGCTGAGCCGGCGGCAGTTGTTCGGCTGAACCCGCGGCGGCCGGTACGGCGGTGGGCGCACCACCGCCGTACCGGCCGCCTGCCGGGGCGGGCCGGGTCAGGCCACGAGGCAGAGGCCGTCGTAACGCGCGATGGGCGCCGCGGACGACGCGGACGACGTGCGGCTCCGGCCCACCCGGCTCGGGACGGCGTAGCGGGCCAGCTCCTCCTGGGCGAGCGAGAGCAGGTCGCCGAGGCCGAGCCCGAGGGCCCTGGCGGCGGCCGCCAGCACCTCGGAGGAGGCCTCCTTGCGGCCGCGCTCCAGCTCGGACAGGTACGGCATCGAGATCCGGGCCGCCTCCGAGACGTCCTTCAACGTGCGTTCCTGGGCGAGCCGTTCGCGCCGCAGCGCGTCGCCGACCAGGTCCCGCCAGAGCGGCTCCCGCCGTACGGGCGGCTGCGGGACGGCCGTCGGCCGCTGCGGGGTGCGGCCGGTGCCGCCGGACGCGGGCGGCGAGGCCTGCGGGCGCAGGGGGATGACGCGGGCTTCGTTCGGCGCATGGGTGCTCACCCCTCCACCCTAGGCATCCGCGGCGCGGGGGGAAGGCGCCGGCGTTCTGCCCTGGGTGAAGCGGCGTGGGCGGGGCCGCGGGGGTCCGTCGTGGGGGAGGCGCCCGCGGGGCGGCCGGGGTGCGGGCGGTTCCTTCAAAGTCCTTTACTGCAAGTGGAGTTGAGCCGCAAGACTGTGGGTTCTGGCGTTGCGCGCCGGCCGTCGCGCTGGCATCCTCGGGCCGGGCGGTCCCGGCCTCGCGCGGGGCCTTCCGCCAGGGGTGGCGGGAACGGGGGAGGCGGACGTGGGGCGTGCGGCGACGCGGGGGCTGGCGGTGGCGCTGGCGGTGGCGCTCCTGACCGGGGCGGTGGCGCTGGCCTGGTGGCTGGCCGCGGAGCGGATGGGCGCGGCCATGGGGCTGGGCCCGCCGGACGGTGTGGTGGTGGTGGAGAGCTGCTACGACGTGGACGACGGCGAGGGCAACAGCGACGGCACCGACTGCAAGGGGCGGTTCACCCCGGCCGGTGCCTCCGCGGACGAGGCCCGTCCGATCGTGGTGCGGGGCGCGGTCAGGAAGCACCGGGCCGGCACCCGGCTGTCCGTGCGGCTGGCGCGGGGCAAGGCCTACGAGCCGTCGACGGCGCCCGCCATGAAGTTCGGCATCGGCGCGGGCCTGATCCTCATCCTGGGCGCCGTGCCGGCCGGGTGGCTGCTGGTCGGCGCGTGGCGCGGCCGGGCTCCCGAGGGTGAGTCCCTGGTAGTCGGTGTGGTCGGGGGCATGATGGCCGTCATCGTCCTGGGCATCGTCGTCGGACTGTTCGCGGCCATCATCGTGTTCCTGATCTGAGCGGGCCCCGCGCCGGAGGCCCCGCCACCGGGCCCGGCCGTCGACGGCCGGGCCCGGCGGGTCAGCAGTTCGGCGGGTCAGCAGTTCGGCGGGTCACGGTCTCAGCAGGTCACGACCGCCGAGACGGTCGAGGTCGACGGTGACCAGCCGGGCTGCTCGATGCTGAACTGGGCGGTCACGGTCGTGCCGCAGGGCACGGTGCCCGTGATGCCGCCGACCTCGCTCCCGCCGGCCGGGATCACGACGGTCGGGGTGATGGTGGCCAGCGGCGGGCTGGTGACGCCCGTCGTGCTCAGCCGGAAGGAGACCGGCTGGTCCAGCCAGGACGAGCCGGACGGAGTGGCCCGCCCGAACGCGTACACCTGGTTCCCGGTCCAGTTGACGCAGGCTCTGACCGTGAGGTGGTTCGGCGCGCCCGGGCTCCCGCAGACGGTCGTGCCCGCCGTACGGGTCGTGGGCGCGGGGGCGGCGGAAGCGCTCTGGACGCCGGTCAGTGCCGCCAGGGCGGCGGTGCCGGCGAGAACGGCGGTGAGGCGGTTCAAGGTTGGTCCCTCCCTCGTCCGGTGCTCCCGGCGGTTCACCGGGAGCACTGTGACATGTCACATTGCTATGAAGGCATCGTGACAGACCTCTGCGCACGGGGTGCCGTCTTCGCGCGGGAAACCGCCTCGGTGTGCGCATCCGGCCACCGAATGACCTGAACGGCCTGTCATGGCCCGGGTGGAGCGGGGCCCGCCGGATGCTCCGACTGTTGACGCGATGTCAGGAGAGGGTCGGTTTGCGGACATTCACCGTCCGGCCGTTGACCAGACCCCCGCCGCGGCTATTGGCTCGGGGCGTCCGACCGAGCCAACAGGGCCCGTCGGCAAGCCAGTTCGGGAGACAGCCGATGTCCGCACCGCACCGCACCAGACCCCTGACCGCCGCCGTCCGCGCCCTGGCGGCAGCCGCCCTCGCGGCGGTCGGCGCCGGGCCCGCCGCCGCCGCACCGGCCGCCGCACCCGGCTGGGCGGCGCCGCACACCCAGCGGATCAGCCAGGCGCCCGGCGGGGCGCAGGCCGACGGCGACTCCTACCCCGGCGGCCTCTCCGCCACCGGCCGCTACGCCGTCTTCACCTCGGACGCCGCGAACCTGGTGCCCGGCGACACCAACGGCGCCTCCGACGTGTTCGTCCGCGACCTGCTCACCGGGCGCACCGAACGCGTCAGCCTGGCCGACGACGGCGGCCAGGCCGTCGGCACCTCCTCGGGGAAGGCGATCAGCGCCGACGGCCGCTACGTCGCCTTCGCCTCGGACGCCGCGAACCTGGTGCCCGGCGACACCAACGGCGCCTTCGACGTGTTCGTCCGCGACCGGGTCGCCGGACGCACCGAGCGGATCACCGTCGGCGACCCCTCCCAGCCGCAGACCGGCGGCACCGGCACCCCGGTGATCAGCTGGGACGGCCGCCACGTCGCTTTCGCCTCCGGCCGCGCCGACCTGGTGGCGGGCGACACCAACCACGTCGCCGACATCTTCGTGCACGACCGCCGCACCGGCACCACCCGCCGCGCCAACGTCGCCGACGACGGCACCCAGGCCCAGAGCCCCGCCCGCAGCCCCGCGCTCAGCGCCGACGGCAGCCGGATCGCCTTCGTCTCCCGCGACAGCCTCGCCCCGGGCACCGGCGGCGACCCCGAGGAGGAGGACGCCACCGCGCCGCTCGCCCGGGCCCGCACCTACCCGCTGTACGTCCACGACCTGCGCACCGGCACCACCCGCCCCGCCAGCATCGGCCCCGACGGGAAGACCTACGGCGTCCTCGACGGCGGTCTGAGCCCCGACGGGCGCTACGCGCTCTTCAGCTCCTACACCTCCATGGCCACCGGCTACGCCCACCCGCAGATCCTCGTCCACGACCTCGGGGCGGGCACCACCACCCTGGTCAGCACCGCCCACGACGGCGCCCCCGGCGCCGGCGACGGCCAGTCCCACAGCCCCGTGATGACCGCCGACAACCGCCGGGTCTACTTCGCCTCGCAGGCCGCCAACCTGGTGCCCGGCGACACCAACGGCGTCGACGACGTCTTCCGCCGGGACCTGCGCACGGGCACCGTCGAGAGGGTCGCCCTGGCCGCCGACGGCTCCCAGCCCCCGGTCGCCTCCGACGGCCCGGCCATCGACGCGCTCGGGACGGCCGTGATGATCGCCTGCGCCGACACGCCCCAGCTCCCCGGGGACACCAACGGGCACCAGGACGTCTTCCTGCGGCGCCTGCCCCTGCTCTGAACCCGCCCCGCGCCGCCGGGGCACCGGCGCGGCGGGACCGGCCCCGCCGCGCCACTGGCTAGCCTGTCCCGGGTGGACCCCGCGACGCAGCCGACCGAGGCGGACCGGCCCGTGCTCTACGAACGGGCCGGGCACGTCGCGCGGGTGACCCTGAACCGGCCCCGGGTGCTCAACGCCATGGACCTGCGGATGCACGCCGAACTCGGCGCCGTCTGGGACGAAGCCGAACGCGACGACCGGGTACGGCTGGTCGTGCTCACCGGCGCCGGCGACCGCGCCTTCTCCGTCGGCCAGGACCTCACCGAACGCGCCCGCCTCGACCGCGAGGGCGCCGAACCCACCACCTTCGGCTCGCGCGGCCTGCCCGGCTGGCCCCGGCTGACCGAACGCTTCTCCCTGTCCAAACCCGTCCTGGCCCGGGTCCGCGGCTACGCCCTCGGCGGCGGCTTCGAACTCGTCCTCGCCTGCGACCTGGTGATCGCCGCACGGAGCGCCGTCTTCGCCCTGCCCGAAGCCACCCTCGGACTGGTCCCCGGCGCGGGCGGCGCCTTCCGGCTGGCCCGGCAGATCCCGCTCAAGGCCGCGATGGGCCACCTGCTCACCGGACGCCGGATGACGGCGGACCAGGCCCTGGCCTTCGGCCTGGTCAACGAGGTCGCCCCGGACGACCGGCTGGACGAGTGCGTCGAGCGCTGGAGCGCCGACCTGCTGCGCTGCGCACCGCTGTCGCAACGCGCGCTGAAGGAGGCCGTGATGCGCTCGCTGGACCTGCCGCTGGAGCAGGCCTTCACCACCCGCTACCGGTGGGAACAGGTCCGCCGCGCCAGCGAGGACGCCAGGGAGGGGCCGCGCGCCTTCGCGGACAAACGCGACCCGGTGTGGCGCGGGCGCTGACACCGCCCCAGCGTTCACGCGGGCGCTGACACCGCCCGCCGCCTGAACGCCCGTTCTCCCGGTCCGGCCCGTCGTCGGGCCTGGCCGGACCGGGAGAACTCCACCCCGCTCCGCTCCGGAGCGCGCCGGGGCCGGGTCAGTCGCCGGCCGCGCCACCGAAGGCGGATTCGAACTCGTCGATGTCCTCCTGACCGAGCGAGATCAGCGAGAAGTCCGACGGGGTGTGACCTCCGGGGCCCTCGGAGGCGTGCCGGACCAGGCCTTCGAGCACGGCCTGCCAACGCTCGGCGAGGTCGCCGAGCTCCTCCCCGGTGAGCAGCCCACGGGGAGACTCCAGGACGAAGCGCAGCTCCGGGCCCTCCGGCAGGTCCCGCGCCGCACCGTTGATCTCCAGCACGTGCCGCAGCGGCACCGAGGCGTCGACACCGCCCTCGGGCGACCCGTGCCCGGCCGCCGGCGTCCACGGCCGCGCACCACCGCGCCCGGCCCCCGCCGGCACCGGCCCGCCGCCGCCCCCGGCGTCCGCGTCCGGTCCCGAACCGCCGAACCGGCCCAGGTAGTTGAACCCGATCTGCGGCGCCGCGAGGGGCTCCAGCACCGCGGACGTCGCCGGGTTCAGGTACCGGAGCAGGCCGAAGCCCAGACCGTCACCGGGCCGCTGCCGCAGCTGCTCCTTGACCCGCTTGATCAGCCGCGCCGCGTCCTCGCCGCCCGCCCGCACCTCGGCCGGGTCGACCGGCCCGGTCTCCAGCCACACCGGGTGGACGGCGGTGAACCAGCCCACCGTCCGGGTCAGGTCCATGGACTCGTCCAGCGGCACCCGGCCGTGCGCCTCCCGGTCGATCAGGAAGCCGTCCGGGACCGGCCGCCCGCGCGCCCGCAGCCACTCGTCCAGCGCCGCGGTGAGCCCGGACAGCAGCACGTCGTCCACGCCCGCGTGGTACGCCTCGGGCAGCGCCGCCAGCAGCGCGCCCGCGGTCGGCGCCGGGACGGTCAGCTCCGCCCGGGACAGGCCGCCCCCCACGGTGTCCGTGCGCGGATCCAGCGGCCGGCCGGCGAGCGGCGGCTCGGCCCGGTCGAGCATCCGCCGCCACAGCGGCAGCTCGTCCACCGTCTGCTGCGCCCTGGCCCGCTCGGCCAGGGCGGTGGCCCAGCGGCGGAACGAGGTCGGTTCGGCGGCGACGGCCTCGCGCGCCGCGTCGGGGCCGCCGGCCTCCAGGGCCTCGTCCGCGTGCGCCAGGTCGGGCATCAGCACCCGCCAGGAGACGCCGTCGATCACCAGGTGGTGGGCGACCAGCAGCACCAGGGCGCCGTGCCCGGCGCCGCGGTCGACGAGCACGGCCCGCAGCATCACGCCGTCGTGCGGCGCGAGCGCGGCCTCCGCGGCGGCGGCCTGCTCGTCCAGCAGCTCCTCCAGCCGTTCCCCGCCGAGGCCGGCCGCCTCCACCCGGGTCACCAGGTCCGTCGCGGGCGGTGCCGGGGACGCGTCGGGCCCGGGGATCACCAGCCGACCGTCCGCCCCGTCCTCCTCCAGCCGGGCCCGCAGCACGTCGTGCCGGTCGAGGACCACCCGGAGCACGGCGGCCAGCCGGTCGGTGGTCAGTCCCGGCGGCGCGCTCAGCACCATCGCCTGGCTGCCCGCGCGTGCCACCGAGCCGGTGCGCGCCGCGATCTCGCGCATCACCGGGGTCAGCGGGACGGGGCCGCCGGGCACGTCCTCGGTGCGCTCCTCCCGGGCGTCGCCGACCGGCTCGGCCACCCGCGCCAGCCGGGCGGGCGTGCGCAGCTCGAAGATCTGGCGCGGGGTGAGCGCCAGGCCGGCCTTGCGGGCCCGCCCGGCCAGCAGCATCGAGGTGATCGAGTCGCCGCCGAGGGCGAAGAAGGAGTCCTCCGCCCCCACCCGTTCCAGGCTCAGCACCTCGGCGAAGAGCCGGCACAGCGTCTCCTCGGTGTCGGTGGCGGCGGCGCGCCCGGCCGCCCGGCCGGAGAAGTCGGGCAGCGGCAGGGCGGCCCGGTCGACCTTGCCGTTCACCGTCACCGGCAGCGCGTCGAGCACGGTCACCGAGGCCGGGACCATGTAGTCGGGCAGCTTCCCGGCGAGGTGCTCCTCCAGCGCCCGCGGGTCGGGCGGGGCCTGGGCGTCGGCCGGTACGGCGTACCCGGCCAGCCGCTTGTGGCCGCCGCCGTCCTCGACCGCGACCACCAGCGCCTGGGCGACGCCGGGGTGCGCGGCGAGCACGGCCTCGATCTCGGCCGGCTCGATGCGGAAGCCGCGGATCTTGAGCTGCTCGTCGGCGCGGCCGAGGAAGAGCAGCTGCCCGTCCCCGGTCCACTGCGCCAGGTCGCCGGTGCGGTACATCCGGGCGCCCTCGGGCTCGCCCTCGGCGGGGAAGGGGCAGGCGACGAAGCGCTCCGCGGTGAGCGCGGCGCGGCCGAGGTAGCCGCGGGCCAGCCCGGCCCCGGCCAGGTAGAGCTCGCCCGTCATGCCGACCGGCACCGGCCGCAGGAAAGCGTCCAGGACGAACGCCCTGGTGTTGTCCATCGGCCGGCCCAGCGGCACCGCGTCGGGCACCGACTCCGGGTCGGTGAAGGGCAGTTGGGTGGCGAACGCGGTGGACTCGGTCGGGCCGTAGGTGGTGCGCACCACCAGGCCGGGGTGGGAGCGCAGCAGGGTGCGCACCGCGTTCGCGGAGACCACGTCGCCGCCGGTGGACACCTCGCGCACCCCGCCGAAGATGTGCGCGGCCTGCTCGGCGAGCACCCGGAAGTGGCCCGCCGTGGCGTGCACGCTGGTCACCCGCTGGGCCGCGATCAGCCGGCCGCGCTCGACCGTGTCGATGTCGCCCGGGGGCACCAGCACCAGCCGGCCGCCGTGCAGCAGCGTCGCCCAGATCTCGTAGGTGGAGGCGTCGAAGGCGTGGTTGGCCTGCACCAGCACCCGTTCCAGGGTCTCGGGGGTCCAGCACTCGTCGAGGCAGAACGCCACGACGCTGCCGTACGTCACCGCGACGCCCTTCGGCACACCGGTGGACCCCGAGGTGTAGATGACGTACATCAGGTTCTCCGGGCGCACGGGCACGGTGGGGAAGGGCTCGTCGGGGGAGTCCGGGCCGGGGGAGTCCGCGTCCGCCGGGTCGGGCTCCAGGCGGAGCACCTCGGCGGGACCGAACAGGGCGGCGTCGGCCAGGCCCCGGCCGGCGTTCGGGGCGTCGACCAGCACGACGGACGCGCCCGCCTGCGCGGCCACCGCGCCGAGCCGGGCGGCCGGGTGCCGGCCGTCCATCGGCAGGTAGGCCGCGCCGGTCTTCACCACCGCCAGCAGGGCGGTGACCAGCTCGGGCGAGCGCTCGGCCACCACGCCCACCAGCGTCTCCGGGCCCGCGCCGAGCCCGGCCAGCCGGTGGGCCAGCCGGTTCGCCCGGCGGTCCAGTTCGGCGTAGGTCAGCTCGGTGTCCCCGGCCACCACGGCCACGGCCCGCGGGGTGCGGCGCGCCTGCTGCCCGAAGAGCTCGGCGAGCGTCGCGCCGGGCAGCTCGCGGCGGGTCGCCCGCCCGCCCGCGCCCAGGTCCTGCCGCTCGTCGCCGGTCAGCACGTCGAGCCGGCCGAGGAGCACGTCGGGGTCGTCCGCGACCTGGCGCAGCACCCGCATCATCCGGTCGACGAGGGCGCGGGCGGTGCGCTCGTCGAACAGGTCGGGCCGGTAGTCCAGCCGGACCTCGATGTCGTCGGTCGGGGTGATCACGACGGTCAGCGGGTAGTGGGCGGCCTCCTCGCCGCCGCCCGCGGAGACCCGCAGGCCGGCCGGGCCCGGACCGACGGGGGAGGGCGGCGGCCCGTCCGGGCCCGGCGGGCGGTCGGCGCCGCCGGCGGGCGGCGGTCCCGGGGGCACCGGTCCGGGGAGCAGCGGGCCGCCGGCCTGCCGCCCGCTGCGCAGCGCCGTGCCGCCCAGGCCCTCGCCCGGCGGGGAGGGGGGTTCGGGCGGGCGCGGCGCCGGGGCCTGCCCGCCGGGCGCGGCCGAGCGCATCGAGGGGGCCTTCATCGGGCCGCGCGGATAGTTCTGGAAGACCATCAGGGTGTCGAAGACGGCGCCGGGCCCGCCGGCCCGCTGGATCTCGGGCAGGCTCAGCTGCTGGTGGTCCAGCAGGGAGGCCTGCTGGTCCTGCAGCGCCGTCATGGCCCCGCGGAAGGACACGGCCGCGTCCAGCGGCACCCGCACCGGCACGGTGTTGATGAACAGCCCGACCATCCGGTCCGCCTGCGGGACCTCGGCCGGGCGGCCGGAGACGGTCGCGCCGAAGACCGGGTCCAGCCGGCCGGAGAGCTTGCCCACCAGCAGTGCCCAGGCGACCTGGAAGACCCGGTTGAGGGTCACCCCGGAGGAGCGTGCCGTCTCCCGCAGCCGCTCCGCGAGGTCGTCGCCGATCCGGTCGATCGCGTGCCGCAGCATCACCGGCGGGCCGCCGCGGTCGCCGGGGCCCACCAGGGTGGGCTCCTCGGTGCCGGCCAGCATCGCGCGCCACGCCTCGCGCGCGGCGTCCCCGTCCCGGCGCACCAGCCACTGGAGGTAGTCGCGGTACTGCGGCACCGCCGGGAGCACCGAGGGGTCGCCGTCCTCGTCGTAGAGCGTCCACAGCTCGCCGAACAGGATCGGCAGCGACCAGCCGTCCATCAGGATGTGGTGCATCGTCACCACCATCCGGTGCCGGTCGGGTCCGGCGCGCAGCAGCAGCACCCGCAGCAGCGGCGGCACCCCGAGGTCGAAGCGCCGCGCGTCGACCGCGGCCAGGCGGGCGGCCTCGGCCTCGGCCGCCCCGGCGTCCAGGTCGCCGAGGTCGGCGTACGTCCACGGGATCCGCACGCCCTTGGCGATCACCTGGACGGTGTCGCCGGCCGAGCGGGAGCGGAAGCCGGCCCGCAGGCTCGCGTGCCGCTCCAGCAGCGCCTGCCAGGACGCCTGGAGCACGTCGGGCCGCAGCGGGCCGTCGAGGTTGAGGATCCGCTGGCCCACGTACACGTCCCGCGGCGCGTCCTGGTCGTACGAGGCGTGGAACAGCAGTCCCTCCTGCAGCGGGGACAGCGGCCAGACGTCCTCGACCGTCAACTGGGTCATCATGCTCTCCGTTCGGGTTGGCCGGGGTTGCCCGCCGTCTCGGGCGGCGGCAGCAGACGCATGGGGCCTCCGCCGGGCGGCAGCGGGGGCAGGTCGCCGTGGCCGTTGCCGTTCGGCGACGGCCGTCCCGGCTCCGGGCGCGGCGCGGGCGGGTCGGCGAACTGGGTGCGGTACAGCTCCGCGTACAGGCCGCCGCCGTCGACGAGTTCGGTGTGCCGGCCGCGTTCGACCACCTGCCCGTCCTTGAGGACGAGGATCTGGTCGGCCTCGCGGATCGTGGACAGGCGGTGCGCGATCACCAGGGCGGTGCGGCCGGCCAGGGCGGTCCACAGGGCCCGTTGCAGGGCCGCCTCGGACTCCGAGTCCAGGTGCGCCGTGGCCTCGTCGAGCACGACCACGGACGGTTTCTTGAGCAGCAGCCGGGCGATCGACAGGCGCTGCTTCTCGCCTCCGGAGAAGCGGTAGCCGCGGTCGCCCATGACGGTGTCCAGGCCGTCGGGCAGCGCCGAGACCAGGTCCCAGACCTGCGCGGCCTCGCAGGCCTCGACGAGCTCCGCCTCGGTGGCGCCGGGCTTGGCGTAGAGCAGGTTGGCGCGGATGGTGTCGTGGAACATGTGCGCCTCCTGGGTCACCATGCCGACGGTGGCGTGCAGCGAGGCCAGGGTCAGGTCGCGCACGTCGTGGCCGCCGATCCGCACGATGCCCTCGGTGGGCTCGTACAGCCGCGCCACCAGCTGGCTGACGGTGGTCTTGCCCGCGCCGGAGGGCCCGACGAGCGCGGTCAGCCGGCCCGCCGGGGCGCGGAAGCCGACCCCGCGCAGCGCGTGGGCGTCGCCGGAGCGCTCCGGGGCCGGCAGCGACAGCGTCTCCAGCGAGGCGAGGGAGACCTCCCCGGCCCTGGGGTAGCGGAAGGAGACGTCCTCGAACTCGACCTCGGGGGCCTCGCCCGGCCGGGCGGCGGGCAGCGCGACGGCGCCGGGCCGCTCCACGATCAGCGGCTTGAGGTCCAGCACCTCGAAGAGCCGGTCGAAGGAGACGAGGGCGGTCAGGTAGTTCGACTGGAGGTTGGAGAGCTGGTTGATCGGCCCGAACAGCCGCGCCAGGAGGGTGGCCAGGGCCACCAGCGTGCCGATCTGGATGGCCCCGCCGATGACCAGCTCGCCGCCCACGCCGTAGACCACCGCGGTGGCGAGCGAGGCCAGCAGCGTCACCGTCACCAGCAGCATCCGCGCGTAGACGGAGGTGACCACGCGGACGTCCCTGACCTTCGCCGCGCGGTCGGTGAACCTGCCGGTCTCGCCGCGCGGCCGCCCGTAGAGCTTGACCAGCAGCGCGCCGGCCACGTTGAACCGCTCCTGCATGAGCGAGCCGAGTTCCGCGTCCAGCTGCATCGACGTGCGCAGGTTGCGCTGGAGCCGGCGGCCGACCACCCGCCCCGGCAGCACGAAGAAGGGCACCGTGACGAGCACGACCAGGCCCACCACCCAGGACAGGTAGAAGATCGTGACGACCACCAGGCCCAGCACCAGCACGCTGGAGAGCACGTTGGACAGCAGCACCGTCACCGCCTGCTGGGCCTCCATCACGTCGGTGTTGAGCCGGCTCACCAGCGAACCGGTCTGGGTCCGGGTGAAGAACGCCAGCGGCTGGCGCTGCACATGCTCGAAGACCTGGGTCCGCAGGTCGTAGATGAGGCCCTCGCCGATCCGCGCCGAACTGCGGCTGACCAGGAAGCCCACCAGCGCCTGCAACAGCGCCAGGCCCGCCACCACACCGGCGGCGGCCGCCACCACGCCCCGGTCCCGGGGCACGATGCCGTGGTCGATGAGCACCTTGAACAGCAGCGGCGTGGAGACCGTGATGACGGCGTCCAGCACCGTCAGGCTCAGCAGCGCGACGATCTGCCGGCGGTAGGGCCGCAGGTAGGGCAGCACCCGCCGCGAGGTGCCCGGCCTGACCCGCCCCCGGGCCGGCTGCTCCTCGTCGTCGGGGGTGGCCCGGATGGTGATCAGCGGGCCCGGGCCCATCATGATGCGGCGACCTCCTTGCCGTTCGTGGCCGTGACCGGGGCGGGGACCCGCGGACGCTGGTCGGTCCAGGTGCGGTCGACGTAGGCCAGGCACTCGTCGCGGGCGCCCTGGCCGAAGACGACCCGCCACCCGGCCGGCACCTGCGCGAACGCGGGCCACAGCGAGTACTGGCCGAGGGAGTTGACCAGCACGAGGAAGGCGGCGTCAGGGTCGTCGAAGGGGCTGGTCATCTCGGTCTCCTCTGCGTTCGGGTGCCGGCCGCCGGGAGGCGGCGGGAGGGTCCTGGTACGGCGTCACCCGCCCGGGCGGGCCGTGAAGCGGCCCGCCTTGCCGAGCACGTCGGCGGCGTGGATGCGCAGCGCCTGCTGGACCGCGAACTCCGCCATGTACGCGCGGAAGCCGTCGGCCGGCTCCACGGCGAGGTTCACCATGCGGCGGTTGGCGGTGACGGCCGGGTCGCGCAGCAGCCCGAGGGCCTCCTCGACGGCCGCGTCGAGCCGCTCGGGGTCGACGACCCGGTCGACGAGGGTGCGGGCCTCGGGGTCGGTGGCGCGCACCCTCCGCCCGCCGA
Organism: Kitasatospora sp. NPDC091335; assembly: GCF_044757205.1. NCBI lineage: Bacteria > Bacillati > Actinomycetota > Actinomycetes > Kitasatosporales > Streptomycetaceae > Kitasatospora > Kitasatospora sp. NPDC091335. Next base: position 221,870 of record NZ_JBIVUM010000015.1, read on the forward strand.
GGATGATCTGCCGGGCCAGCCGGGGGCCGGTCACCGCCGGGAGGCGGAAGTCCGCCGCGCCGGGGACGATCCCCTCCTGCGCGGCCGGCAGGCTCAGGTAGGCGTCGGAGGCCGCGAGGACGTGGTCCACCGCGAGCAGCAGCTGCATGCCGCCGCCGATCGCGAAGCCGTCCACCGCGGCCACCCACGGCATGTCGGTGAGCGGGTAGCGCCAGGACGGCTCGTCCGTGCGCAGGCCCAGCAGCAGCTTCCTGAGGTAGCCGAGTTCGCGGCGCAGCAGGAAGCCGGCCAGCGTGATCTCGCCCGCGTGCAGGCGCTTGAGGTTGATCCCGGCGCTGAACACCCGCCGGCCCGCGTAGCGCGGGTGGGTCATCTCGCCGCCCCGGATGAGCCCGATCTCGCACTGCCCGTCCAGCAGCGCGAGGTCGACCGCGGTCTCCATGTCGTCGACCTGCTGCTCGTCCTCGGCGTTGAGGCGGTCCCCGGCGCACATGGTGATCCGGGCCACCCCCTCGCGGCGCTCCAGCGCCGTGGTCTCCAGCCGGACGGCGCCGGTGGCCCGGAACTCCCCGAGCAGGCCGAGCGCGCGCCCGGTGGGCCGCAGCATGGAGTCCAGCAGGTGCCCGCCGGCGGAGGGGCTGCGCAGCAGGCCGCGCAGGAGGACGCCCACGTCGATCTCGTGGCCGAGGCGCTCGGCGGGCGCGGCGGCCCGGTCCGCGCGCAGCCGCGCGGGGGCGGGCACCAGGCCGGGCACGGCGGAGGCGGCGTCCTCCACCAGGGCGTCCAGCCGCGGGCGCAGGGTGCGGCCCGCGGTGAGCCGGTCGTACAGCGCCTCGGCGTGGCGGTCCATGAAGGCGGTGCGCTGGGCGCGGGCCGTCTCCAGGGCCTGCTCGGCCAGGGCGCGCTGTCCGCGGGTGCGCGGGCCGGGTTCGGGGAACGGCGCGAGCAGGGCGCCCGCCCGGTCGAGCCCGTCCGCGGCGGGGCCCCGCACGGGTGCCCGCGCGGCGGCGGGTGCCTGGGCGTTCGCGGTGCTCATGCCGACACCTCGTCCGCGGTCCGGGTGCGCCGCAGCGCGCGGTCGCAGGCGGCCAGGTGCGGGCCGAGCGCGTCCTCGAAGCTCATCCACTGGGCGTCGAAGGCCAGTTGGCGGCGGATCGCGAGTTCGGGCCCGGACAGCCGGCGCAGCAGCCGGGCGGCGGCGGCCAGGGTGCGCCCCGGGTCGGTGCTCACCTGGTCCACCAAGCACCGGTCCAGGGCCTCGCGGGCGGTGATCGGCCGTCCGAAGAGCACCGTGCGCCGGGCCGGGGCCAGCCCGAGCTGCTGGACCAGCCGGAAGCCGGCCATGCCCGGCCAGGTGCCCTGCTCGTGCAGGGGCAGCAGGAGCAGCAGGTCCGGTGTGGCCACCCGGATGTCGGTCGCGAGCAGCAGGTCCAGCGCGGCCCCGCCGCACTCCCCGCTCGCCGCCGCCAGCGTGGGCAGCCGCAGCCGTTCGAGGCGGCGCACGGCCCGCTCCCACTTGGTGACGGCGGCCACGTCGGACACCTTCGCCACCGCCTCGTGCGACGGGGCGCCGGAGAGGTACAGGGTCGCGAAGTCCGCGCCGGTGGACTCCGCCTCGTCGCAGAAGGCGGCCACGGCGTGGGTCAGTTCGGCCGAGAGCTCCCGGCGGCCGTCCACGTGCAGCACGGGACCTCCGGGGAAGGCGTTGACGGGCATGGCGGGGTCTCCCTTGCGTTGGGTCACCACTGGATGAGCGCGGACTCGATCGTCGAACCCGGCCCCATGGTCATCAGCACGCCGTAGTCCCCGGCACGGACCACGTCCTCCTGGAGGAGCCGGTCGTAGGAGAAGAGGAACGAGCCGCTGGAGACGTTGCCGAAGTCGCGCAGCACGGTGATGGTGTGCCGCAGGTCGTGCCGGGTCAGCCCGAGGTTGACGGCGACCGCGTCGATGACCTTCTTGCCGCCGGAGTGCACCAGCCAGTGCGCGACGTCGTCGCGGCGCAGCGACGTCCCGTCCAGCAGCAGGTCGATGACGCCCTCCACGTGCGCGCCGACCAGGTAGGGGATCTGCGGGTCCAGGAAGAAGCTGAAGCGGTCCTGGTCGCGGTCCCAGTCGTAGCGCATCGCGTCGATGGCGTCGACGATGGTGACGCTCGCCGTCTTCAGGATCCTGGGGCCTTCGAGGTGCCGGACCGGTCCCTCCTCCCCGTCGCCGTCCCCGGGGTCGGCCATCACCGCGACCGCCGCGGCGCCGTCGCCGAAGAGGCTGTTGACCACGGCCGTGCGCATCGTGGAGTCCATCGTGTACGCGGCCGAGCAGGCCTCCGAGCAGACCATCACGGCCAGCCGGCCCGGGTGCGCCGCCGCCCAGTTGCCCACCACGGCCAGCGCGTTGAGCCCGGCGTTGCAGCCCATGCCGACGATGTCGGCCCGCGCGGTGTGCCAGTCCATGCCCAGCTCGCGGATCATCAGCGCGCTCAGACCCGGGGTGAGGAACCCCGTCGAGGTCACGCAGCACAGGTACCCCACCTCGGACAGGTCGGCCCCGATCCGCTTCAGGCACAGGGACATCGCGTCCGACCCCATGCTCACGGCCCAGGCCTTGTGCTTGTCCAGGAGGTCGCCCTGGCTCTCCCGCAGCCGGGTGCCGTCGGGCGCCGCCGGGGGCAGCACCAGCGAGCGCTGCCGGATGGAGCCCAACAGGAAGACGGAGCGCACCCTGCGGTCGGTGATCCCGAACAGGTCGAGCAGTTCCTCCTGGGAGTAGTGCTCGGGTGGAACGGCGGTGCCCACGCTCACGATGCGCGGGGCCGTGGCGGCCGGTGCCCGGTCCAGGGTCGCGGTCATGTCGGGTCACTCTCCGTTCCGGTGCGGAGCGCCGCGCCGCGGTACGTCCCGTTGCCGGTCGCCCCGGCGCCGTGCGCCTCGTCGTGGTCCTGCCTGCCGGCGTGCCGCCTGCCGTGGTGCTGCCCGCCGTCGTGCTGTCCGCCGCCGAGCGCCTCGGCGCTGAGCGTCTCGACGAACCGCGCGAGCCGCTCCACGCCCTGCGCCACCTGCCCGGGCGTCAGGTAGCTGATGGCGAGCCTGATCTCCCGCTCGCCCCCGCCGTACGGATGGAAGAACTCCATCGGCGTCCAGATCACCCCGAACTCCCCGGCCGAACGCTCCAACGCCGCCGTGCCGGTGCGGAAACCGGTGCGCAGGGTGAGGAAGAACCCGCCGTCGGGCCGGTTCCAGTCGACCCCCAGCTCCCGGCGGCGCCGCTCGGGCAGCCACCGGTCGAGCTGCGCCAGCGTCCCGGCCATGCAGCGGCCGTAGTGCTCGGCGGCCCTGGCGTTCAGCACCGAGAGCCGGCCGTCCACGCTGAGCAGCGCACCCGCCGCGACCGCCTGGCTGAGCGAGGAGGTGTTCACCGTGATCATGCTCTTGACCTTCGCCAGGTCCCGCGCCAGCAGCCGGACCCGCCCCGCACCGTCACGCACCTCCTGGTCCGCCACCACGTAGCCGACCCTGGCACCGGGGAACAGCGTCTTGGAGTACGTGCCCAGCTGGACCACGCTCCCGGAGCGGTCCAGCGCCTTGAGCATCGGAGCGCGCGGCCCGGGACCGCTCAGCCGGTAGGGACTGTCCTCCAGGACCAGCAGCCCGCGCCGCCCGGCAAGTTCGAGCAGCTCGGTACGCGTCGCCAGGTCCAGCGTGGACCCGGTGGGATTCGCGTGGTCCGGCACCACGTAGACCGCCCTCGGCCGGCGGCCGGCGGCGCGCTGCGCCCGCACGGCCTCGTCGAGGTCCGCCACCACCAGCCGCCCGTCACGCTCGGGCACCGCGACCACCGGGATGTCCAGCAGCCGGGCCGCCCCGATGATGCCGACGTAGCACGGGGTGACGAGCAGGAGCACGTCCTCGGGCGTCGCGAACAGCGTGCGCAGCGTCAGGAACATCGCCTCCTGCGCACCGACCGTCACCACGATCGCCTCGGGCGCGACCTCGAACCCCTCGTCCTGCCGCAGCGAGTGCGCGATCAGCTCCCGGATCTGCCCCGCGGCCGGCCCGTACTGGTAGAAGCGGCTGCGCACCTCCGCCGGCCCGGCGCCCCGGCTCTCCAGGTACGCCGCGTACCGGCGCAGGTGGTCGTGGACCTCCTCGATCTCGAAGAAGCCGTCATAGGGGCGCCCGGGTGCGAAGGACACCGCGTCGGGGTAGCTGAACGTGATCTCGTTCAGGAAGTTCATCCGGTCCAGGACCGGATCCTCGATGCTCGAATGCAGCGCCGTCGAGTCGAGCAGCATGGTGCCCACCTTTCCGCGGACGGGCCGGAGTTCGGGCACCGCGCCGGAGGGCGCAGGCCACGGCCCGTGGGAAGGACGCGCGGCAGGGCACCGATGCGGGCGACGCGCGGCAACCGGTGGGTGACAGGCCCTGGCCCGGAGGGCGCCGTCGTCCGGTTTCCGTCGGCAGGCCGGGCACCCGCTGCGCGGGGTGCCCGCAGCCGTAAACGCGGGGTGCGCCGTGCGGCCGTCCGGCGGCGCTGCCGCTCCGGTCCGACGGCGACGGCCACGGGCAGCGGGGCACGGCCCGCTCCGGGTGGGCGCCGGCGGACCGGGGAGCGTCCCGCCGGCGGTTCGCCGGGATCGTCCTCCCGCGTTCGCACATCGGCCGATTTCGAGTTCAACTTCATGGCGGCCCCTTGGACCCGGCCTGGGGGCCCTGGTCCCGGCAGCGCCGCCGCGGGTGCCCCACCTGTCCGGTGGCGCGGGCGCGGCGCTTGAACGCGAAAACGGCCGTCGGAGGGACGGGCTGAGCGCGATGCGAGGGTGTCGAACATCCCGGCACGCCCTGTCGCCACTCCGTACCGGCAACGGATATCGAACGGATACCTGGAGCTCAGGGCCCTGTCTGCTGTTTGTCCGTTCCAGTACGCGCCTCGGGGCAAGGCCCTGTCAAGTGCTGTCGGTTTCCCCTCGGCTACGGTCCGCTACCGGCGGGCGGTCCGGGCCGGGCACCCGCTCCGCTCCCGGTGTCGGAGGCGTGGTGCATGCTCGGTGCGGCCGCGCCCGTGGACGGTGCGGGACGAGCGGCCGCCGGGCGGCAACCCCCGTGGGCGGGCGAGTGGTTGGGGCCCGCCCCGCGGGAGGCCGGTGCGTAGGATCGGGCGCCCGGCACGGGCGGCGGGGCGGGGCGGACGAAGGGGTGGCGTGTGACGAAGCGTGATGTCCGGCGGGGCGAAATTCGGCGCGCGGCGCTGGCGATGGCCGTCTGGTGGTTGTGGATGCCACTGGTCGCGGCGCTGGTGTGGCTGGTCAAGCACGCCGTGTTCGGCGGGTTCGGGCAGCAGGACCAGAGCTACCTGCTGTTCGTCGAGCGGGACTTCTTCCCGCACGGCGGCCCGCTCGACGCGGCGCCGCTGTTCTGGGTCTGGGTCGCGATCGGCCTGTGCGGCACGGTGGGCGCGGTCGCGTACGTCGTGCAGGAGTCCGGGGCGGGCTACGGCGACCGGCGCTGGCGGCGGTGCTGCTGGCGGTGGCCGGCTCGCTGGTGCGGGTGGGCACCGGACTGTGGGACGACGACAAGGACGAGGGCCGCTACTACGCGGCGGCCACCGTGCTCGACGTCCCCGCCGGCGGGGACGGCACACCGCGCTCGGTGCTGCCGGTGACCGGGCACAGCCGCCCCGGCGACGGCGGGCGCTGCGACCTGGTGGGCACCGCGGACGTGCCGGCCTGCGTGAAGACCGCGCCGATGCCGGACTTCGACTTCGAGGCGCGCACCGCCTCCTACGCCGCGGCGACCAAGGCGCTGACCGACAGCGCGGGCCTGACCTCCGGGGTCCACCTGATGGGGCACAGCCTGCACTACCTGCCCGACGCCTCCCCGGGCGGCGGCGTCTGGACGGCCGTCCTGGACGGCTCCGGCGAGCAGCCCATGGAGGGCGTCGCGGTCTGGGACGGCCGCTCCAACTCCGTCGCCACCTGCGCGTTCCGCGGCGAGCACGCCTTCGGCCGGGCCTTCGACGGCACGGGCGCCGCCAGCCCGCGCAACCTGCTCGCCGAGCGGTTCCCCGGCCTGGTCTACAGCGACCAGGGCATCTGGGGCTACTGCGACGGCGCCGACCCCCGCACCGCCCAGCCGGTGGTGGTGATCTCGGTGGCGCGCCAGAGGGGCTGGCACCAGCGCACCGTCCTGGAGCCGGCCGGGGTGCTGGAACTGCGCGGCTCGCCGGACGGCCGCCCGAACGCCGCCTACCCGGCCTCGGTGGTCCGGTCGCAGATCCACGAGATCCAGTGGCTCGGCGGGCGCGGCGCGAAGGACGACCGCGGCTTCGGCTACGCCCACACCTCGGCGTCCACCAACGCCGTCAACCCGGGCGAGCCGGCTCCCGTCCGGTTGCTCTCCGTGACCCGTCCCGTCACCTGACGTGGTCTCAACCACTCGGAGAAAAGCCCAGCTCGACGCGGAGCCGGGCCTGCGGCTTGACGGAATTTGCCAACCCGGCGCATCACACGCACCAGGCATTGACCAGAGCATGACGCCGTGTGAGTGTTCGGGCACCCGAGCGCGGACGGCCCGCACGGCCGTCCCCCCAGACACGGCCCTGCGGTGCGCCACCAGCCACACCGTCCGCGGACGGGGACCCCCACACGCGAGGAGCCCCGATGCAACGCAGGATTTCCCTAGGCAGGCTGCTGACCGCCGCGACCAGCCTCACCGTGCTGGCCGGCATGATCGCCACCACCGCGGGGCCGGCCACCGCCGCGCCCATCCCCGCCCCGGCGGACAGCGCCCTGGCCGCCGCCGTGAACGCCGCCGACGCCGCCGTCGCGGCCAGCCTCAAGTCACTGGCCGCGAACGGCGACGAGACCTACCAGCGCACGAACGTCACCCCGTGGGTCGGCGGCCTCTACTCCGTCGCCTACGAGCGCAGCTACCGCGGCCTGCCGGTGGTCGGCGGCGACGCGGTC